>JBIIXU010000002.1:0-227701 GCA_044347145.1 Flavobacterium sp. | reverse complement strand
CTTCCCACCATTCTTCACGCCAAATGGCGATGGTTATAATGACCGCTGGAACATTGTTGGTTTAAATGGTGAACTCATCAGCATTTTTGACCGCTATGGTAAATTGGTGGCTCAAATACCAGCTGGAGCTATCGACAGAGGTTGGGATGGTACTTATAACAATTTACCATTGCCGTCAACAGATTATTGGTTTAGCATAGACTATTTAGACCAAGATGGCATAGAACAAACTTTTAAAGCGCATTTTTCGATGAAGCGATAGAGCCCCCTCTCGTCTTGATGCCGAGACACAGCAGCCCCCGAAGGGGGAGTTGCAAAGGCTTCGAGACAAGGCTTCGTGATGAAGGCGACTTGAAAAGGCATTGAGATAAGGTTTGACGTTACACTTTTCTCATCTATAGCTGAGAAAATATAACCACGAACAAGGGGTATTTCAAGACTTTTTAATAAGCAATAAAATATTAAAGTTCGATTTTAATCAAGGTTATCCGTTACATTTAGAAAAGTCGAACTATTTTATAGGGTAAAAATATATTTGATTAGGTGTGGTCCTATATCAACTAAAAGATCGCTGTTCTTTAAGGAAAACCATCAAAAGCAGATAAATAGACTATAGATAAAGAAAAAAGATGGCTCCTTAGCCCCAGCTGAAGCGGTACCGCCGCCAGCTCAAAGACTTAGTTTTGCAAGCATTTGACAGCGACCATAGAAGCTGGAAGAATGCTTATAGCAAAACTTGGCTTTGAGCTGGGGGTGTATAGCGGAAGATGGGAATGGCGTTTATAGATAAAGACCAAGCCTTTTGCTTCAAAAAAAAAGCGATATTTACGTTTGTTTTTTAACGTTTAGCGTCCCACAAAATTTCTACTGGATGTTTGGCTTTTCTGCCTGTGCCATCTGTGATTTGATGGCGACAACTGGTTCCAGATGCTGAAATAATTGTTTCTTGATTTTCTTGTCGGATGGTTGGGAACAAGACCAATTCGCCAATTTTCATAGAAAGGTCATAGTGTTCCTTTTCGTAGCCAAATGAGCCGGCCATACCACAGCAGCCGCTTGGGATATTTAGTACAGTATAATTTTTGGGCAAACTCAGTATTTTTTTTAAGGGGACTAATGACGATAAGGCTTTTTGAAAACAATGGCCATGCATGCGAATGCGTTCAAGTTTATTGGTAAAGGACTGAGAAGAAATTTTTCCGTTATCTATTTCCGAAGCTAAAAATTCTTCGATCAAAAATGTTTTTTTTGCCAAGACTTTGGCTTTTTCTTGGAGCTCATTTCTGCATAAATCAGGATATTCATCTCTGAATGTGAGAATAGCAGATGGTTCAATGCCAATTAAAATGGCATCAGGTGGCAAAAGATTTGTTGCAAGTTTCACATTTTTTTCAGCTATGTCTCTTGCTTTTTTCACCATACCTTTAGACAAATAGGTTCGTCCGCTAATGCCTAATTTAGGCACAACTACTTCATAACTGAGATGATTAAGGAGTTTAACGGCAGTTTGCCCAATAGCAACATCAAAATAATTGATAAATTCATCATTGTATAGATAAACTTGTCCATTGTTAAAAGGACCAACTTGTTTGAAATTTTTGAACCATTTGTCAAAAGTTGTATGATGCATTTGCGGCAAAGGTCGTTCAATAGCAAAACCGGTCATTCTTTTGGTTAGATTACCAATAAAACCTTTAGTCGTTAAATTAAACAGCCCTGGTGTATTCGAGAAAAAGGCATTGATTCTGGGCGTATGACCAATTATTTTTGATCTGAATTTAATCCCATTTTTGTCATGATATTGCTGTAAAGCTTCTGCTTTAAGTTTTGCTATATCTACATTTGATGGGCATTCTGATTTACAACCTTTGCAGCTTAAACATAAATCAAGTACATCTAATATTTCTTCATGGTCAAAGGGATTTGCTTTAGAAGAATTTGAAATGGTATCTCTTAAGATATTTGCTCTTGCTCTAGTGGTGTGTTTTTCTTCGCGGGTTGCCATATAACTTGGACACATGGTGCCACCACTTTTTTCAGTTTTGCGACAATCGCCAGAGCCATTACACATTTCTGTAGCTCGGACAAAACCATTATTTTCAGAAAAATCAAAATAGGTTTCTGGCATAGGTGTTTTTTGTCCTGGTTCATAGCGCAAAAAGGTGTCCATTGGCTCGGTATTCACGATTTTATTAGGATTGAATACACCCCAAGGATCCCAAGTTTTCTTTACTTGCACAAACAAATCATAAATATCTTGACCATACATTAATGGTATGAATTCTCCACGCAATCGGCCATCGCCATGTTCACCACTCAAAGAACCTTTATACTTTTTTACTAAATGTGCAATATCTGTCGCAATGGCTCTAAAAAGCGCAGTGCCTTCGGTTATTTTTAGGTCAATAATTGGTCTAAGATGCAATTCGCCCGTAGCCGCGTGTGCATAATGCACACAAAAAAGGTTTCTTTGTTTAAGAATAATATTAAATTCCTCTATAAAATCTGGCAAATCTTCAACAGCAACAGCAGTATCTTCTATAACAGCAACAGCCTTGGCATCACCAGGAATATTTGATAGCAATCCCAAGCCAGCTTTACGTAAATTCCAAACTTTATTAGTGTTTTCACCCCAAACAATCGGAAAATGGTAACCTAAATTTACTGCCCGCATCTCTGCTTCCATGGCATTAGTTAACTGCTTAATTTCTTCTTCGGCATCTCTTAAAAATTCAACAACTAAAATGGCTTTCGGATCGCCTTCAACAAAAAAGCGATTTTGATTTTGTTCAATATTTTCTTTGGTGCATTCTAATACGTAGTGGTCAATAAGTTCTACACTATCTGGTTTATATTTTAAAGCGATTAAATTAGCTTTTAAACTATCATTGATACTATTAAAATGAATACATACTAAGGCCGCATGCGGTTTTAGTGCGTCAACTAAATTAAGTTTTATAGCCGTTGAAAAAAACAACGTGCCTTCTGAACCGGCGAGCAGTTTACACATATTAAAATCTTCGGTAAAATCACCAAAAGGTGAAGTGTCTGCCAACATGTCTAAGGCATAGCCTGTATTGCGGCGTGGAATAGATTTTTTTGGATAATTTTCTGTTATCTTTTCTCTGATGTCTTGATTTGACAGTAAATTATAAGCTTGTTGATAGATTTTTTGCTCTAAAGGGCTGACTACATTTTTTCCTTGACATTTGTCTAAAAATTCTGCTTGAGTTATTTTGCTAAAAGTAACTTCGTGACCATCTGCTAAAAAACCTTTGATTTCTAACAAATGTTCACGTGTGGAGCCATAAACAACGCTTCTTGCGCCACAAGCATTATTGCCAACCATACCACCAATCATGCAACGGTTGCTTGTTGAAGTTTCTGGGCCAAAAAATAATTGATAAGGTTTTAAAAATAAATTAAGTTCATCTCTTATCACACCTGGCTCTACCCAAATTGATTTATCTTTAGGATCTATACTAATTATATTGACGAAATATTTTGAAATATCAACGACTATGCCGTGACCAACTACTTGACCGGCCAAAGATGTACCTGCTGCTCTAGGAATAATACTTAAATTATTTACACGAGCAAAATCAATGATTATTTTGATATCTGCTATAGTTTTTGGTATGGCCACCGCAAGAGGCATTTGTTTATAAGCACTAGCGTCGGTAGCGTATAGCGTGCGCAAGGTTTTATCTGTATAAAATTCGCCACTTAATTTTGATGACAATATACTTAAATCGACAGACATTTATTTTTGAATGAAATTGGATACAAAAATAAGTAATTTTTAGGGATTACGAAGCGGTTAGATAATCAAAACCTTAATCTAAATTTTAAAATTAATTTAAAAAGTTTAATTAATTTTTAATTTTTTTTCTACTGTTGATTTTAATTTTTTTTGTTTAATTTTGTTTAAAATAATTTTTCATCACTATGGCCGCTAACGAATTAGATGAATCAAATATAGATAAGTGGATTATTAATCCGGTAAATCATTTTATAAGCAAAAGTACAACTGGTGGAATTGTTTTGTTTGTATGTGCAATTATTGCTATTGTGTTATCTAATTCTCCTTATGGCGATTGGTATCATGCGATTTGGAAACATGAAATAGGTTTAAAAGTAGATAATTTCAATTTTTCAAACAGCTTTCACCATTGGATTAATGATGGTTTAATGGCGGTTTTCTTTTTTGTGGTTGGTCTCGAACTAAAGAGAGAAGTGATGGGCGGCCAACTAAAAAGTATAAAAGTTGCTATTCTGCCAATTTTTGCAGCATTAGGCGGCATGATTGTGCCTGCCTTCATTTATTTTTTGTTTAATTATAATCTACCATCTATTAGTGGTTGGGGAATACCAATGGCTACTGACATTGCTTTTGCTTTAGGTATTTTATATCTTTTAGGGGCTAAAGTGCCAGCCTCATTAAAAGTGTTTTTAGCCACTTTAGCCATTGCAGATGATATTGGTGCTGTTTTAGTTATTGCCTTCTTTTATACTTCTGATATTTCATTTTTACATTTGGGCATCGGCGCAGCTATTCTTACCGTACTTACAATTGCAAATTTGATAGGCGTGAGAAATTCAGCATTTTATGGGATATTTGGTTTAGGTGTTTTATGGCTTACCTTTCTTGCATCCGGTATACACGCAACTTTAGCTGGTGTTTTAGTTGCTTTCACTATACCAAGCGATGTTAAACTAAGAAAAGATATATTTATTAATAAAATAATTAGTCTAACGCGGGCTTTTGCTAAAACACATACAGAAAATAGCAAAATGATTACGGATGAACAATTGCATTTATTGGAAGATATTAAAAAGACAACCTTGAGAGCAAATTCTCCTTTGCAAAAAATATTACATCATTTACATCCATATGTAACTTTTATTATTTTGCCATTGTTTGCGCTTTCTAATGCAGGTATCACTGTTGAAAAAAGTCTTTTTAGCACCTTGTTTACACCTGTTGCATTAGGTGTTTTTTTAGGATTATTTGTGGGGAAGTTTCTCGGTGTATATCTTTCAACCAACCTATTGCTTAAACTTAAAATTGCGAAATTGCCTGATGATATTTCTCGACATCAACTTATGGGCTTATCTTTATTAGCAGGAATTGGCTTTACGATGTCTTTATTTGTTTCTAACCTGGCATTTGTTAATCCAGATTATATAGCAGAAGCTAAAGTTGGTATTCTGTTTGGCTCGTTATTGTCAGGCATCCTTGGTTTTATTATTTTAAATAATAAACGTAAAAACTAAAGCGGATAGTGCAGACGATAAATGTCTGTATAATAATATTTGTGAAGTATCCTAATACAATATACGGTACCTAATGGTATTTGGAATATCACGCAATTGTTTTTCTAAATTTGGATTATCAAACACATCTACATCGGTAATCACATAGCCAATTTGTTCATTGGTTTTGAGGTATTGCCCTAATATATTACAATCACTTTGTGAAAAAATAGTGTTGATATGTGCCAAAATCCCCTTTACGTTTTCATGGATGTGCATCACGCGGTGCGCATTAACAAATTCGGGTAGTTGAATTTCTGGTAAATTAACACTGCCAAAAGTAGAGCCTGTATTAATGTATTGAATAATTTTGTTTGAGACATAATTGCCAATATGGTATTGCGCTTCTTCTGTACTGCCACCGATGTGTGGCGTAAGAATCACATTGTCTCTGCCACGCAAAGGCGATTCAAAAGTTTCGTTGTTGTCTTTTGGCTCATAAGGAAAAACATCAACAGCAGCGCCTTTGACTTTACCGCTATCTAAAGCGTTGATGAGGGCATTGATATTGACCACATGACCGCGAGACAGATTGATAAAAATCACCCCGTTTCTCATGGCGTTAAAACTACTTTCATCAATGATGTTGAGATTTGATTCTCTGCCATCTACGTGTAATGAAATAATATCAGCTAAAGCAAATAGCTCATTCATTGAAGCACATTTTTTGGCATTTCCAAGCGCTAATCTATCAACCACATCATAAAAATAGACCTGCATACCGAGACCTTCTGCTAAGACAGACAATTGACTACCAATGCTACCATAGCCAACAATGCCAAGCTTTTTGCCGCGAATTTCTACACTGCCATTAGCAGATTTGTCCCATTCGCCTTTATGCATTTTAACACTTTTCTCAAAAACTGACCGCACGAGCATAATCATTTGGCCAATAGCCAATTCAACAACAGAGCGGGTGTTACTATAAGGTGCATTAAAAACTGCTATACCTTTATCGCTACAAGCGGCTAAATTAATTTGGTTAGTCCCAATGCAAAATGCACCAATGGCATGTAGCTTTTTAGCATGCTCTAAAACCTTAACTGTAACTTGTGTTTTGGAACGAATACCCAAGATGCTAACTTCCTTTATGGCTTCGCATAGTTCAGCTTCATTAAGCGAGCCTTTGAGGGTTTTTACGTTATAACCCTCACGTTCAAAGGTTGCAACAGCATCAGGATGCACATTTTCTAATAGCAAAACATTGATGCGATTTTTTGGATAAGAAACAGAGGCTTTCATGGATAAATCATATAAAATTTCGTCTAAAGATGGCGCTACTTTTTCTGCGACATCAATGACTACTTGACGTTTAACATTTTCGGTATAGGCATAAAATTGATGTACCACACCATATTTTTTGGTTTCATAATCGGTATAACCGTCACCTATCATCACGACTTCACCATTGAGATTCAGCGATTGTATTTTTAATGCCTTGCCTTTATTTTCACAAAGTTCTTCAGTTTGGTCAAAACCAATAATGTTGCCTTGGTGGTCAAATTCAAAACTGTTGGCCAACACATGGTTTGGTTTGATGCCATATTTTTGAACAACAGGAATGATAACTTCCTTGAAACCATTAGAAATAATATAAATTTGATCAGCAAATTGCCTAAAAAAAATGGCATTCCGCAAAATTGAAGGCGATACTTTATGGCCTAAGGCATGGATTAAAGTTTCCAAATCGTCTCTTGTGGCATTGAGCAGTTGAATGCGTTGCGACAGCGATTCTTTGAGCGACAAATCACCAGCCATACCTAAATCGGTAATTCGTTGAATTTCAGCTAAAACTTCTCCGCCTTTGGGATTATCTTTATAAACAATTTCACAAAGAACATCAAGCGCTTCCACCTGCATAAAAGTGCTATCAAAGTCAAAAATAAAATATCTGTTCATTGGCTTTTTCAAAAACGCAAAATTAAGCAAATGTTTGGCAAACTCTCCTAGAAGTTTAAATTATTGTTAACATCCGCAAACGATATATTTAATATTTTTTGAAGCAATTTCCAGCTGTCCATCCCGAAAACGTTCGGGACTTGTTAACAAAAAGTGGTTTTTGTAGCCTTTTGCTTTGGCTTCTATGGTCGCCAGTCAAAAGACACAAAAACTCACTTTTTGCTGCACAAGGCTACCGCTGCCATGGAGACGACCATGTGTCTCCATGCAGACATTTATCGTCTGCATCTGGGCTAGGGAATGCGTACAATAAAGATTTTTTTTTAAAGTTGGCATATTTATTGTACCTTTGCCGCTACAAATGGGGTCGACCGGTTTTGACAGCGAGTGGAACTCAAAAGTAAGCACGTCGAGCATTGTATTTTTTGCTCGTTAATCCAAAAGTACAACAACAATAAACGGCGAAGATAACTACGCTTTAGCTGCCTAATCTGAATTATAGTAAGATTATTGGCTTCGCTCCAACCAGGTTGGAGGGCTAAATTCTCCTCGAGAGCCTTGGTTTATGGCGATTGATCAAGGGGAACCGAAAAAGTAAACCTAGAAAGGGTAACGCATTGAATCCCTTTTGACACTGATAGTGCTAAGCAAAAAGTGACTGGTCTTGGTCTAGCTTTTTGTCGAAAATCTAAACAAGACATAAGCGCGTAGAAAGCTTTTCGGTTGCTTGTTTGGACGAGAGTTCGATTCTCTCCGACTCCACAGAAACCACAATTATCTTTAATAAGAAAGTTGTGGTTTTTATTTTTTAAAGAGAAAAAGATTAATTACAATGTCCTTCAGCTTGCACCATTAATTGGGTTTCGGTAGGGGAGAGGTAGGGAATGCCTAAATTCATGCCTCGAAGAATAAAGAGTGAGGCCATAAATAGTAGCATCACTGGAACAAATTTCCTTATTTTGTTGCGAATAGGCATTGACAATAAATTTGAAAAAAGCGTAATACTACTCATAATTGGCACAGTACCAAGGCCAAAAAGAACCATAAATAATGCGCTCATTAGAAAATCGCCCATAGCTAAGGCACCAAATAATGCGACGTAAACTAAGCCACAAGGCAAGAAGCCATTGAGAATGCCAATGCTGAAAAAAGCATCAAATGTTTTACGTTTAAATTGTTGGCCCAGATGGTTTTTGATGGGGTTGTATAGTTTGTAAATCAAATTTAGCCCAGGAATTTTAGCCCATTTATTTTCTGGAATGAGCACGTATAAAATCATTAAAACACCTGCAATAATTGAAATTTGTTTCTGCAAACCAGCAAAGTATAGACCTTTACCTAAAAGTCCAAATAATAAACCAAGGGTGGCATAGCTGGTCAATCGCCCCAAGTGATAGGTTAAAATCTGCATAATGCGCTGACCTTGATGGTCCCTGCTCACAGGCAGCATCATGGCTATAGGGCCACACATGCCCAGGCAGTGGAAACTACTTAATAAACCGAAGATGAGCGCTGTGTAAAGCATGTTTTTAGTCCTTAGTATTTAGTTCTTAGTCTTTAGTCCTTAGTCTATATTTTTTAGTCTATAGTTTTTAGTCTTTAGTTCTTAACTCGTACTTGGGACTAATCACTATGGACTAGTAGTAAAATGGTTTCTTATAAAAATAGTTTTTCCCATCCACTTCAAAATCAAGGGTAATGTTCCAAAGACCACCTGTCAAACGTTGACTAGGTATGAGCAAATTTGAGTCGTTGATGGAAATTGGCAATTCAAAATCCAAAGTTTGGTCAGATGGTCTATATAGGAACACTTTACCTTTTATGGAAGCACCGTTTATTTCTTCAGGAAATTTAATCATAATTCCTTCCTCAGTTTTATTAATGGCAATTGGTTGGGACAAAGCAGTGGCATTGGCTGTTTTTTCCATGTTACTATTGATCATTTGTTCTTGATGATAGTAATCTGTTTCAACCAATTCGTGGTCATAGGCTGAATTGGTTTGAATTTTATAAACAAAATATAGAATAAAAGTCATAAAAAGCACAAAAGCAATGACAATGGCGGTTCCCCAGTTAATTTTCATGGTATCATATTTAAGTTTTAAAAAAGTTTCAAGTCGAGACGAAGCTTTGCTTGTTCCTGTTAAGACATTCATCGTCTGCATTTAAAAGTTTCAAGTTTAGAAGTTTCAAGTTGGTTTTTATAAAGAAGCCTTGTAATTCCCCCTTCGGGGGTTACTGTGTCTCGGCAGCATGACGAGAGGGGGCCTATTAAGAAGCCTTGTAGTTCCCCCTTCGGGGGTTACTGTGTCTCGGCAGCATGACGAGAGGGGGCTATTAAAAAGAACGTGGACTCATAAAATTAGTGGTTGTTTTTTCAATCATTTTCCCCTTATGAAAAACTTCAATAGTGATTTTAGTTTTATCAGAATTTAGTTTTGACGTAGAAATTTCGACGAACATTGTGCCTTTAGCTAATTTTTGTGAGGGCAATTTAATTTTATCATTACCTACTACAATTATTTTCCCCTGATGTGAGGTTAATTTAAAGGTTAGATCACTATAATTATAGGATGTTTTATTGACTATTTTATAAGTAAAGACATTACTAATCATGCCATCTTTTTCCTGAAATAATTGACCGGGTAACCGCAAAATAGTTGCTTCTACATCGCTTCTCAAAAAAAGCATGCCAATTAGCAAACCTGTAAGAATGACTAGGACCGCTGCATAACCTTTCATGCGGGTTGTAAATTCAAATTTTTTGTTGTTGTTTATTTCGTCTTCACTGGTGTAACGAATAAGACCTTTAGGTAAACCTACATTTTCCATAATGGTATCGCATTCATCAATACAAGCGGTACAATTAACACATTCTAGTTGGGTGCCATTTCTAATATCAATACCTGTCGGACAAACCACGACACATTGTTTACAATCAATACAATCGCCTTTGCCAGTTGTGCTTCGGTCTTCTCGCTTGTCAAATTTGGCTCTTCCAATTTCTTTTTCGCCACGTTTGTGGTCGTAGGCCACAATGATTGATTTGTCATCTAATAAAGCACCTTGAAGCCTGCCGTATGGACAAGCAATGATGCAAACTTGCTCTCTAAACCAAGCAAAAATGAAGTAGAAAACAGCAGTAAAAATTAACAAGGCGATTAAATTATGCGCATGTTTTACTGGTCCTTCTTTAATCATTAACAATAGCTCATCACTACTTATCAGATAAGCTAAAAAGACATTGGCAATCAAAAAAGAAACAATAGCAAAAATGAACCACTTGGTTACTCTTTTTATAATTTTCTCGCTATCCCAAGCTTGTTTTTCTAGTTTAATTTGAGCCCCTCGATCACCATCAATCCAATATTCAATGCGTCTGAAAACCATTTCCATGAAAATAGTTTGCGGGCAAATCCAACCACAAAATATGCGGCCGAACGCTACAGTGAAAAGGGCGAGACCAACCACACCAATAATCATTGAAATCACAAAAAGATAAAAATCTTGTGGCCAAAAGGGAAAACTATAAATATTAAAACGTCTTTCTAAGACATTAAACATCAAAAATTGATTCCCATTAATTTTAATAAATGGTGCAGAAATAAGAAAAATGAGTAAGCCGTAGCTTACCCATTTTCTTTTATCATAAAATGGTCCTTTTGGTTTTTTAGGATTTATCCATACTCTTTTACCATCTTCATTAATGGTGGCAATCGTATCTCTAAATGTATCGTCGTTTATTGTGGACATTTTTATTTATTATAAACCCAAAATTATTCTTTAGTTTCAAACGGAGTCACTTCTTGATTTTGAGTCTCTAACTCCCCCTTCGGGAGTTGGGGGGCTTCTACCCAAATTTCTCCTTCAGCTGCTTTTGCGTCTTTAGGATTTGTACCTTGCAAAGTCAACACGTAACTCGCAACTTTTTGTAAATCAGAAGGTTTAACTGTATTTTTCCAAGAAATCATCCCTTTTCCATCTCTGCCGCCTTCCATGAGTGTATTAAAAACATTTTTTATGCCACCACCTAAAATCCAGTGTTCATCAGTTAAGTTTGGGCCTATACTTCCACCACCATCTGCTTTATGACAAGCAATGCAATGGGCTTCATATAACACTTTTCCTTTGGCTAAATCTGCTGCATCAGTTAAAAGCACTACCTTATCCACACTCATTAAGTCTGGTGCTGTTAGTTTGTAGGTATCAATTTGTTTTTGTGCATCAGCCATTTCCATGCGAAATTCTTTGTCCTGATCATATTCTTTAATAATATGGAAACGCACTAAATAGACAACGGAAAAAATAATGGTTGCATAAAAAAGATATACCCACCAAGGTGGTAAAACGTTGTCTAGTTCTTTGATACCATCATAGTCGTGGTCAAGAATAATTTCATCTTCATGTTCGATATCTTTACTTTTAGTAAATTTTTTCATCAGCCCTTGATAGAAAGTACTTTCAGTGAAAGGTATAGATTGGATTTCTTCTAACTTTTTCTTTTGTTCATCGGTCAACATGTGATAAGTAATGCTGTCCGTAGTATTCATAACGACCTCTATAGCAATTAAAAAAAATAGAAATACAATTAAGAATACTGAAACCATTGGAAACTCTATGAATGCAGGTTTTTCTGATTCTATAAAATATTCCATTGCACCGAAAACAGCAAAGAAAATGGCTGGTATTCTAATATATGAAGGGATTAATTTTCTCATGACTAAAAATTATTTGTTAATGATGTTATCTTCTAATGGTAATTGACTCAATTCAGCTATCGTGGTTTTTTTAAATCTGTAAGCATAAATAGCATATACAATAAAGATTGTAAAAAATATTGATAGGGAGATGATGGGGTAGATTTCTACCCCAGTGATGGTCTCCATATTATGTTTGATGAATTTTAACATATTATTCTTCTGTTATATTGGCTTTGAAACCTTTCATATCAGTACCTAATCGTTGCAAATAAGCAATCATTGCTGTGATTTCTCTATCTTTGATAGGTACATATTTATCACCATATTGTTTTTTGCTTGCGGCAACATTTTTAACAAACTCAGGATCAGATTGAAGATTCTCTTCAATTTGAGCAGCTTGTTTTTCAATGCTTGCTAGGGCATTTTTAACCTCTTCGTCTGTATACGGTACGCCTAACGTTTGCATCACCTGCATTTTTTTACCGATTAAAGAATGATCCATTGCTTCATTATCAAACATCCATTTGTAACCCGGCATAATTGATCCAGGTGAAGTGCTTTGCGGATCCCACATGTGGTTAAAGTGCCAATTGTCATTATATTTGCCACCAAGCCTCTGTAAATCTGGACCTGTACGTTTTGAACCCCATAAGAATGGATGGTCATAAACATATTCGCCAGAGCGAGAATAATTCATGCCATTAGGGTCATATCTCACAACTTCGCTTCTAAATGGCCTAACCATTTGCGAGTGACAATTGTTACAACCTTCTCTGATGTATAAATCACGACCTTGCAGTTCTAATGGCGAATAAGGTTTTACACTAGCAATGGTTTGTACGTTGGAATCTACGACGATCATCGGAACAATTTGAACAATACCACCAATTAAAACAGCCATTAATGTAAAAATTGAAAATAATACGGTGCGTCTTTCCAACCATGAATGCCAGGCTTCACCAGCTTTTCTTTTTGGAGACATATCTTTTAAGGCAGGTGCTTCTGCCATTTCATCTTGAACAGTGCTACCGCTTGAAACGGTTTTAATGATATTGTAAACCAATACCAAAACGCCGGTAAAGTATAATAGACCACCAATGGCACGCATCCAATACATAGGCATAATGGCTGTAACCGTTTCAAGGAAGTTTCCATAAGTTAAAGTACCATCTGGATTAAATTGTTTCCACATAGAAGCTTGTTGAAAACCAGCCACATACATTGGGAGTGAATACAATACAATACCAAGCGTACCAATCCAAAAGTGGAAATTAGCTAATGATTTAGAATATAGTTGTGTTTTTGTTAAGCGAGGAATCAACCAATACATTAAGGCAAACGACATAAAGCCGTTCCAAGCTAATGCACCTACGTGAACGTGTGCAACAACCCAATCAGTGAAGTGTGCAATGGCATTTACATTTTTTAAAGAAAGCATTGGGCCTTCAAAAGTAGCCATACCATAACCTGTAATTGCCACCACAAAGAATTTTAAGATGGGGTCAACACGTACCTTATCCCAAACGCCTCTCAAGGTTAAAAGACCATTAATCATACCGCCCCAAGATGGTGCAATCAACATCACTGAAAACACAACGCCAAGGTTTTGGGCCCAATCAGGTAAAGTTGAATACAATAAATGGTGAGGTCCTGCCCAAATGTATAAGAATATTAACGACCAAAAGTGAATGATTGACAATCTATAAGAATAAACAGGTCTATTCGCTATTTTTGGCACATAATAATACATCAAGCCTAAAAATGGCGTGGTTAGGAAGAACGCCACGGCATTATGGCCATACCACCATTGCACTAAAGCGTCTTGTACACCAGCGTAAACAGAGTAACTCTTTGTTAAGGAAACTGGTAATTCTAAACTGTTAAAAATATGAAGAACTGCAACAGTTATAAAAGTGGCTAGGTAAAACCAAATGGCTACATAAATATGACGTTCTCTTCTTTTCAGAATTGTACCTATCATATTTACTCCAAAAGCTACCCAAACTAAAGCAATGGCAATATCAATTGGCCATTCTAACTCGGCATATTCCTTGCCAGATGTAATACCTAATGGTAATGAAATGGCAGCTGCAACGATGATTAACTGCCAACCCCAAAAATTAATTTGCGTAAGCACATCACTAAACATTCTAGTTTTTAACAAACGTTGCAAAGAGTAATAAACACCAGCAAACATGGCATTACCCACAAACGCAAAAATTACTGCGTTGGTATGTAAAGGTCTCAAACGGCCGTAACTTAAAAAAGAAATACCGTCTGTCATATTTGGAAAAAGGTAAAGGATTGCTACAATAAGACCAACCAACATACCAACAACACCAAAAATGATGGAAGCATAAAGGAAATTCCTTACTACCTTGTTGTCATAATAAAATTGTTGATTCTCCATAAAAAAAAATATTTAGTTTCTGTTTATTATATTAAATTTTAGTTTCGTTTTCTTTTTCTTTGTCTTTTACCAGTTCGTCATCAAACAACATGCGCACAGATGGTGTATAATCATCATCATATTGCCCTGATTTCACAGCTTTTATAAAAGCTATTAGAAAAAAGGCTGCAACAGCAATACTAATTGTAATTAAAAGGTAAATAACGCTCATACTTCACCTGAATTTGAAATTCTGGACAAATTTAAAGTGTTAAGATTTGTTAAAATATGATATTTGTCATGCTGTAAATTTTATTTTTTTTAACATTAAATGTCTTTAAAAAAAAATTATATTTGACAAATTTTAAAATTCAAAAGTATGAAATCAAACAACCCTTTTTTTAAAACCAAATCCTATACCGCAAGACAAGAGACGCAAGTGGATACAATTCACGATAGCCGAGCTATTGTACATGAGCCCATGACCGTTGAAGGCACGATCAACAAAACTGCCTTGCTTTTTGGTATTTTAGCTATTACTTCAACTTTAACTTGGTATATGGCATCCTTAGGTCAAAATGTTTTGATTATGATGATTGGTGGCGCAGTTGTAGGTTTAATCTTAGTAATTGTAGCTGCTTTTAAACCACATTTGTCAAGTTATTTAGCACCAGGCTATGCGCTGTTTGAAGGTCTTTTTATTGGTGGTTTGTCTTATTATTTTGAAACCATGTATCCAGGAATTGTCATTCAAGCTGTCAGTGCCACTTTCGTAACTTTTGCCGTATGTTTGGCCTTATACAAATTTAGAATTGTAAAAGTTAATCAAACGTTTAGGAGTGTTGTTATTGCATCAACGATGGCTATTTTAACGTATTATGTTATTTCATTTATTTTAAATATTACTGGTGTTTACACACCAGTTCATTACGGCAATTCCCTCATGAGCATTGGCATCAGTGTGTTTGTAATTGTTATAGCAGCGATGAATTTGTTTTTAGACTTTGATAATATTGAAGATGGTGTTAATAATAATCAACCCAAATACATGGAGTGGTTTGGCGCTATGGGTTTAATGATTACCTTATTATGGCTATACATTGAATTTTTAAGATTATTGTCAAAATTGGCGAGTAGAGATTAGATTTTTATGTAAATTGTAATTTAGTATATTGTAATTTTAATAAAAAAAAAGAGGCTGTTCATTGTGAACAGCCTTTTTATGTTTTCTAAATTTTTGGTATTAATTAGTTGCTAGATTAGCATTAATCATCCCATGGCCAAATTGACTATTTTTAGGGTTGAATTGCGATGACGCTCTCATCCTGCTTAATATTTGCGTTTTAGACCAAGTTGGATATTTTGACCAAACCAGAGCTGCAATACCAGCAGTAGTTGCAGTGGCAACAGATGAACCACCAACGTACTCCGCTTGATTATTGTAATAACTTAAAACAGGTACGTGTTTGTTTGTAACAGCTTTTTCCATCATGATGGTAAAATCAATTTCTGAACCTACGTGGCAAACATCACATTTTTGATAAGTACTTGCTTCTTTTATACCAGTTACTGCAACAGTTTCCGGCATCCATGCTGGAAAAATAACGCCAACAAAAGTTGTAAAACTTGTTGAAGTGCCACCAGCGCAGAATATCAATTTACCTCTATTGTTAGCATATCTTACACCATCTTCAATTCTACCTGACGAGAAAATATGCCCCATCGACATAGAAATTACTCTTACATTGGCATTGTTACCCAATCCTTCAAAGGCACGCTGAACGCCTCTTTCTTCGTGATAGCCATTCAAGACCACATCTTCAGCCGCACGATAAGAAATTAAATTCGCTCTATAGGCTACACCTACTGGCATGCCTGAATTAGAACGAGGCGCGGTGGCAGCAGATGCCATGCTTGTGCCATGTCCGCATAAATCATTAACCCCATCAGTGGTGGTTGACCAAGGCCAAATCGAATTAACAAAAATGCCGAATCTTGAAACCGTTCTACCTGTTGAAAGGCCAGAAGCAAAACCACTACCATTCATCAATGATTGACCAGAAGATAAACCTGTATCAATAACACCAATTGTAATGCCTTGCCCAGCTGCACCTTTGTTCCACGCAGCAGTAATGCTATGCTTAGCAAATGTCCATGGAATTTTTGAATTAGTTAAATTATCTTGTGTGAAATCAGCCGTGCTAATGGTAGATGAGCCATAACCACAGCCTGAACTTGAACGGTTATTTGGTTCATGGTCAAAATAGCGATAATCTGCGGGCTCAACATATCTAATGTTTTTGTGCTTTCTTAAGGCTAATAAAGTATTTGGATTTTTAATAATGACATCAAATTGATTAATGTATGAACTTTTATTAACAAGAATCTTATCAATGGCTACATTTTCATATTTTGCAATTAATTCTAATAAAGAAGTTTCAATTTGATTGGCTTGCCTTGAAGTAGATTTGTCAAAATCATTTTTGTTTTCGCCAAAACCTATGGAAACCAAATCATTGCCATTTTTTACTGCACTCCACAATTGCTGTAAACTCGCTTTGCTCCAGTAGAAATGCTCTTTGCTAGCTGTTTCATTTATGGCATCATTAATTTGCCTTGTGCTTAAAACCTCTTGAAAATTTATATTTTCTTCATTATTTTGTTCAATTTGCTCTTCTGAGCAACTGATTAAGGTCATTAAGCTCATTGAAATAACTAAAGTTAAATTTTTTATCATTGGAAATAATTTTAAGTTAATGTGTCAAATATATAAATTTATTAATTTAGTTATTAGGTTGTTAAATAAATATCTTTAAAATTATCATATTTTCAATAAAACAGGGGTTTTAACATTTAATTTTAATATATTTTTTAATGTTAACATAGATTTGTGAATATCAATTACTAATTATTTTAATTTTGCGCTCAATTAATCTAAACATGATGCGTTATTTTTTGCAAATTATACTTTTATTGTTTTCATTTTTAACTTTTTCACAGGGTAAACCCATTAAAGTTTCAGGTAAAGTTATTGAAAAAGAAACTAAACAACCACTTGAATATGCGACGATTTCTTTGGTTGACTCGAAAAATCCTGCAAATATTAGCGGCGGCATTACAAATGCCAAAGGCGAGTTTAACGTTGAAGTAAAATCAGGCGAGTATAATATTAAGATTGAATTTATTTCTTTTAAATCCATCGAATTTAAAAATAGAAAAATAACTGAAAGTCTAAATTTAGGTGAATTATTAATTGCCGAAGATTCACAGACTTTACAAGGAGTTGAGGTCCGATCTGAGCGAAGTACAGTTGAAATAAAACTTGATAAGAAGGTTTATAATGTTGGGCAAGACTTAATGGTTAAAGGTGGTACAATTAGTGATGTTTTAGACAATGTTCCTTCAATTGCGGTTGATGCAGAAGGTTCTGTAACGCTGAGAGGTAATGAAAATGTTAGAATTTTAATTGATGGTAAACCATCTGGTTTAGCGGGTATTAATGTTAACGAAGCGCTTCGAATGTTGCCAGCTGATGCCATTGATAAAGTAGAAGTAATTACCAATCCTTCATCGAGATATGATGCTGAAGGTGGTGCTGGTATCATTAATATTATCCTAAAAAAAGGCAAAAATACAGGGACAAATGCCATATTAACTTTAAATACTGGTTTTCCAGATAACCATGGTGCTTCATTAAACTTGAACTACAAAACTAAAGATGTTAATCTTTTTACGACACAAGGTTACAATTATAGAAATAGTCCGGGTAACTTTATACTAGACACTGAATATCTTAATCCTGTAAACCCTAATCAAAGGTTTATTGATGAACGTCGACAAAATGATCGGATAAGAAAAGGTTACAATGGAAATTATGGCATTGAATGGTTTATAGGACCAAAAACAACTTGGACGAATACTTTTACGTATTCTCAAAATGCTGGAAGTAATATTGATGATGTGACGTTTTTTGAATATGATAGCAATAGAGTGCTAAGAAATGCAAGAAAAAGAGACAACACTTCAGATTCAGGTTCGGAAAATTTTGAAATAGCGACAAATTTTGTGCATAAATTTAAAAAGGAAGACCATCAAATAACGTTAGATGCACTTTATTCGGATAGTAAAGATTTTGATTTTACAAACATTATTGATACACAAAATGAGAATGAAAGAAATGATAATGACCAAAAACAATTCCGTTCTTTTGTTGGGCTAGATTATGTGTTACCCTTCGGAAAAAATCAGCGTTTTGAGGCAGGTTACCGTGGCGATTTTATAAATAGTACAACAGACTTTTTTGCTGAAATATTTGTAAATAATACGTGGATAAATAATACTAATTTTTCAAATGTATTTGAATATAAAGAGTATGTTAATGCTTTTTACACGCAATATGGCAACAAGTTTAATAAGTTTTCTTTTCTTTTTGGTTTGCGATTGGAGGATTCTAATATTCATGTGAATCAATTGACGCAAAACAGTTTTAATAACAAAAGATACGCTAATTTGTTTCCTAGTGCCTTTTTTAATTATGAAATTAGTGAAACGGCATCTTCGACCATCAGTTACAGCCGAAGAATCCAACGTCCGCGCGGCAGATTTTTGAATCCTTTTTCAAATATTTCAAGTAACATCAATATTTTTAGAGGTAATCCAGATTTAGATCCTGCACTTACGCATGCTATTGATATCGCTTATATCAAACGTTGGAAAAAATTGACTTTTAATACATCGGCTTATTATAATTTTACAGAAAATCCTTTTCAATTTGTCAGAAGAAATTCAGGTATAATTAATCCAGATGGCACACCTATTCTTTTTACAGGTCCAGTAAATATTGGTTCTAATCAGCGTTTAGGATTTGAAATGACATTTAACTATTCGCCGTTCAAATGGTGGAGAATCAATGCCAATACCAATTTCTTTTACACCCAATCTGAAGGTGAATATTCTTATACAGATGCAAGTAACAATATACGAAATATCAATCTTGATGCAAAAGCTTTTACTTGGTTTGCTAGATTAAATTCTAAAGTAACTCTACCAGGAAAAATAGACTGGCAAACAAACTTTACCTATAACGCACCGGAGGAAACAGCCCAAGGTACAGTATTTGGCATTGCGGCGATGAATTTAGCTTTCAGTAAAGATATTTTTAAAGAAAAAGCTACCATTGCCTTCAATGTTAGTGATGTTTTTAACAGTAGAAAGCGTATTTTTGAGGCTAATATCCCAAATTTTATCAACTCATATTCTGAAGTTCAGTGGCGTGTTAGACAGTTTACGCTAAGTTTAACTTATCGTTTTAATAGAGCTAAAAACGAAAAGGAAAGACAGCCAAGACGAGATAATGAAGGCGGTGGCGAAATTATGGGCTAAGCCATATTGAGGTTTCAAGTTTAAAAGTTTAAGGTTTAAAGTTCAATATTGAATTTTGAACCTTTTTTTATTAGGGCCTGCTGAAAAACAAACTTTTTTTTATTGGTATGTATTATCTGTTGTATTTGTTTTTTAAGTGCAAGGAATAATGAAATAACTATTCAAAAAACTTGCCTCTCAAAATAAGTCAATAATAATATGCTTATTTTTATTATATTTATATGTACGATTAATGTCATTCCTCCTTCGTCGGGATGACAAAGATTACTGTTTTTTTTTTCGACTTATTCAACAGACCCTAATTAGACAGTATTTTTATTGAAAAAATTTTTAATAACAGATTTTTAAACCTTAAACCTCTTACACCGTCATAGAAAAAACTTTCGTGCTAGGTTTGTTTCTCAGCAAACGCAAGTCAAAAGCCATGCAAATGTTGCGCACAAAAGCTTTGCCTTTTTCAGTAACTATTAATTTGTTGTTATCTATAATTAATAGACCATCGTTTTGCATTTCTTCCAAACTATCTAAAATATCATTTAGCTCTGAAAAATTGTTGGCATCATCAAAAGCTGTTTCAAATCGACACATAATGTTTAATATGTGTTGACGAATGATCAGGTCTTCTTCATTAAGGGCATGACCTTTAAAAACGGGCAATTCATTGTTTTCAATAGCTTTGTAATAGCTTTCTAAGTCTTTCTCATTTTGAGCAAATCCAAACCAACTATCACTGATTGATGACATGCCTAAGCCGATTAACAATCTTGTATTTGTGGTTGTGTAACCCATAAAATTTCTATTGAGTTTACCAGCATTGAATGCTTGATACATACCATCTGTCGATTTTGCAAAATGATCCATGCCTATTTCTTCAAAACCATTAAGGGATAACAGTTTTTTACCTTCCTCATAGAGTTGTCTTTTTTGATCATCTTTTGGCACATCCTCATCGGCAAAACCTCGTTGACCGTTACCTTTTATCCATGGCACATGGGCATAGCTATAGAAAGCCAATCGGTCAGGATTTAAGGCATTTGTTTTTTCAATGGTATCAATAACGTTTTCTAAGGTTTGAAAAGGCAAGCCAAAAACTAAATCATGATTAACTGAAGTATAGCCAATTTCTTTGGCCCATAAAGTCACTTTAGCCACTTGTTGATAAGGTTGAATGCGATGGATTGCTTTTTGTATTTTTTCCGAATAATCTTGCACACCAAAACTCACGCGTCTAAAGCCTAAATCATATAAGGTTTGTAAATGTTCTTTCGTGGTATTATTGGGATGGCCTTCAAAACTAAATTCGAAGTCCTTTGCCAATTCACTTTTGTCTAAAATACCAGTAATGAGATTGCGGAGATTTTCAGCCGAAAAGAAAGTAGGTGTACCGCCACCTAAATGAATTTCTTTGATGATTGGTTTTTTGTGAAAAATATCAAGATACAAATGCCATTCCTTCAAAATAGCCCAAATATATGGATTCTCGACTTCATGTCGCTTAGTGATTCTTTTATGACAACCACAAAAAGTGCATAAACTTTCGCAAAAAGGCAGATGAATGTAAAGACTTAATCCTTCGCTACTGTTTGATAAATTAAATTGTTTTTTAACCGACTCTATCCATAAAGATTTTGAAAAGGTTTCTTCCTGCCAATAAGGTACCGTTGGATAGCTGGTATACCGTGGAATAGGAATATTATATTTTTGAATCAATGAATTTGACATACCTCAAAATTTGGTTCAAATATAGAAGTGTCCTTTGATGTAAAATATGATAATTGTTAGGAAAGAAAAATTAACTTTACTCAGACAATTTTTTTAAAGCGGATTGATTAATAATCTTTATTTTTTTTCCACTTAATTCAATCAGGTCTTTTTTCTTAAACTCGGATAATATTCTAATACAACTTTCAGTGGCGGTGCCAATCATGCCTGCTATATCATCTCTGCTCAGCTGCATTTTAACAAAACCTTCATCATCCACGTCAAAAATATTTTCTAAGTAAAGTATGGTTTCAGCAAGACGTTGAGAGACCGTTTTTTGTGTAATGGAAACCAAATGGTCATTTGCGTCTTTTAAATCGCCACAAACATTCTTCATTAATTCCATTGAAAACTTATTGTTATGATTGAAACGATCCAAAATTTCTGCTCTAGGAATAAAGCAAACTTCCATATCGTCTAAAGCGACTGCACTCAAATTAGCTATCTCTTCACTAATCATGGAGCGTTGTCCTAGGAGCTCACCGGGTTTAACAAATTTAATAATTTGGTCTTTACCATTTGAACTCAATTTGGTCATTTTACAAACCCCTTCTTTGATGCAAAATACGCCATTGAGCTTTTCGCCTTCCTCAAAAATAGATTCACCTTTTTTTATAGTATATGAGGTTTTGCAATTGGCAATTTTCAAAAGTTCATCTTTGTTTAAAGCTTTCATTGAACTCAATTCCCTCACAATACACTGCTCACATTTGCTCATAAGATTTGTGACATTTTAGTTTTTACAAAGGTAATTTTTTTCTGACAAATATCATGTTCAGATATAAAAAAAAACAGCAACTTTGCGCCTAGTAAATGAGCAATACTAATGAGTCAAGTTGAAACATGCTATCATTGTGGTAATGAGGTTACGACAAAGGCGCAAATTATTTTTGATGATAAAAAATTTTGTTGTCAAGGTTGTCAGACTGTTTATGATATTTTTAGCCAAAATGATTTGTGTAATTATTACGTAATCAGTCAATCACCTGGTACAACCCCTCAAGATATAGCCGGTAAATATGATTTTCTGGACAATGGCGACATTGTTTCTAAAATGTTAGATTTTGATGAAGATAACACCAAAATAGTAACTTTAGACATTCCACAAATTCACTGTAGTTCTTGTATTTGGATTTTAGAAAATCTACAAAAACTTAACCAAGGTATTTCGAAATCAGTGGTTAACTTTCCTAAGAAAAATGTGAGAATCACCTTTGATGCCAACCAAACCTCCTTAAAAGCAATTGTTTTACTGCTGAGTAGTGTTGGTTATGAACCTTATATTTCCTTGGAAAAATACAATCAAGCCAAGTCAAGTGTTGATCGCAGTTTAGTTTATCGCGCTGGCATTGCTTTTTTTTCATTTGGTAACATCATGTTACTGTCTTTTCCTGAGTATTTTGAAACGAACGAATTTTGGATAGAGCAATATAAGCCTTTTTTTAGATGGTTGATATTCGGTTTATCTTTGCCGCCATTTTTTTATTCTGCAAGCATTTACTATGTTTCTGCCTATAAAAGTTTGAAAAGTGGCTTTTTAAATATTGATGTGCCCATTGCTTTAGGCATCATTGTGATGTTTGTTCGCTCCACTTTTGATATCATTTTTGATTATGGTCAAGGTTTTTTTGACAGCATGACCGGGCTCATTTTCTTTATGTTAATCGGCAAATTATTTCAACGGAAAACCTACGAGTTTCTATCTTTTGAAAGAGATTACAAATCCTACTTTCCTATTGCGGTAACCAAAATAGCAACAGACAAAAATGAAGTTTCTGTCCAAGTTTATGACATCAAAAAAGGTGATCGCTTATTGATTCGCAACCATGAATTAATTCCAGTTGATGGTATTTTAATCTCTGAGCAAGCGCAGATTGATTATAGTTTTGTTACTGGTGAATCTGTGCCAATGAGAAAATCTTCTGGCGATAAACTTTTTGCTGGCGGCAAGCAAGTGGGACAAGCCATTGAATTTGAAGTACTCAGTGAGTTGTCACAAAGCTATTTGACGCAGCTATGGAGCAATGATATTTTTTCAAAAACTGATGAACAAAACTATAAAACGATCACAGACAAGATTAGTCAATATTTTACACCTATTTTGCTTTTTATTGCGGGGGCTGGTTTTCTTTATTGGATATTTATCGATACCCAGACCGCATTTAATGTATTCACAGCTGTTTTGATTGTTGCTTGTCCTTGTGCTTTGGCTTTAACCGCACCTTTTACGCTAGGTAATGTTTTAAGAATAATGGGTTACAAAAAACTGTACCTCAAAAATGCGCAAGTCATTGAAAAAATGGCGCAAATAGACACCATCGTTTTTGATAAAACAGGGACCATTACAACCAATGAAAAATCTGACATTTCTTTTGATGGTCATTTGACCGAAGATGAGATAGCGATTGTTAAAAATTGTATTAAGTTATCTAACCATCCATTAAGCAGAAGGCTTTATGATTATTTGCCGGATGTGCAAATACTTAAAATTGATAAAATTGAAGAAAGAATTGGAAAGGGGATTGAAGCTACTTATAAAGGAATACCAATTAAAATTGGGTCGTCTAGTTGGGTTAAGACTTATAGTGAAACACAACATAAGCAAACCCATGTCCATATTGGTATTGATGGCATTTATAAAGGTAAATTTGTTTTTAAAAACCAATATAGAAAAGGTTTGACGGAACTTTTTAATAGATTAAGCAAAAAGTATAAGCTCTATATTTTGTCTGGTGACAATGAAGGTGAGAGACCTTATTTAGAAAAATTGTTGCCAAGCGCAACCACTTTAGTTTTTGATCAAAAGCCAGATGAAAAACTCAATTTTATCAAACAATTACAAGAGCAAAATCATCAAGTAATGATGATAGGTGACGGCTTAAATGATGCTGGTGCTTTGGCACAAAGTCATGTAGGTTGGTCAATTTCCGAAAATATTAATGTGTTTTCACCAGCTTGCGATGGTATTTTAGATGCGCGTGAATTCACAAAAATTGACAGGTTTTTAAACTTTAGCAAAAATGGCAAAAGAACCATTTATATGAGTTTTGTCTTGTCACTGCTATATAATGTGGTTGGTTTATCATTTGCTGTTACTGGTCAATTATCGCCTTTGGTCGCAGCCATCATTATGCCATTGAGCACCGTAACCATTATTAGTTTTGTTACTTTGATGAGTAATTGGTATGGGAAAAGGGTGGGGTAGCAGTAGGTTAATTAGAGGAATAAAGTAATTTAAATCTTCAATTTCAAAAATCAATCTCAATTTTTAACTTCTAATTTCTAATTTCTAACTTCTAATTTATATTGTCATTCAATATTATTCTTTTTTCTTTCTTTTATCATTTGATCGAGGATGACACCATATTTAGATGAAGCAATGTTTTTTGGCAAGCTTTTATAAATGGTATCTAAATATATAGTTCTAGCATTGGCCAAATTATTGACCGCTAGAAAAGGGGCAATTTCATGGTTTTTATTGTTTTTAGCAAAATTTATCACGTAGAGATATTGACGACGCATGAGTTTATGCATGTCTTGGAAAACACTATCTAATTTTTTTTGATTATTAAGTTTTTTATAGCGAATTTCCCATTCCACAAGGGTTAATTCTTTTTCTTTATATTTTTGTAAACTTTCTTGAAAATTTACTAATAGGTCATGATTTTTAGAGCCAGAAAATTTGCTATCATAATAGAATTTATCTAAGGTTGTTTTTAAAGTCATTGGTTTTGGCTCTGCAAAAAACTGAAGCGTATTGTCTAATGATTTGCTTTCCCCTCGATCTAAATATAGATAAAGCATATCAGGTTCTTTAACATCCGCTTTGAATAAAAATTTAGAATCACCATCAAAAATAATCGAATCAACATTAACCAGCGTGCTGTCTTTAATCTGTTGTAAAAAAAGTTTGCCTTGTTTGATGCCAACAATTTCGCCTTGAAGAGAAAAACCCTGATCGGTTTTGCTACACGAAATAAATATAATGACTGAAAGGATGTAAAATAGTCTATGCATAATGATTGAAAAAAAGAATGCAAAGATAACTATTTTGGTGCAACCATTTCCATTAATGTAGCAGAAATAATAGCGCCATAGGTCCCTAAAACATAGCCAAAAACAGCTAGAAGCACACCAACACTTGCCAAAGACGGATGAAAAGCAGACGCAACAATAGGTGCTGAAGCTGCACCGCCTATATTGGCCTTACTACCAACAGCTAAATAGAAATAAGGTGCTTTGATGATTTTGGCAACAATGAACAGCAAAATAACGTGAACCGCCATCCAAATGAGACCAACTACTAGTAAACCTGGGTTGCTAAGCACCGCACCTAAGTCCATTTTCATACCAATTGATGCCACTAAAATATAAATAAAGACACTACCTAGTTTGCTAGCGCCAGCACCTTCCAAATCTTTAAGCTTGGTGAAAGACATCGCCATGCCTAGTGCAGTGGCAATAGAAACCAACCAAAAAAATTCGTCGCCAAAAGTAGAGAAAACACTGCCTAAGTCATTCACAGCTTCAAAGTTAGCTTTTAAAAAAGTGGTGATACTTTTGCTACCCCAATGAGAAACTGAAACTGCGCCAAACGCCAAACCAAGAATAATCATCAACTCCTTTAAACTTGGGTTTCTCGTAATGCTAGCAGAATAATTTGAAACCCGCTCTTTAAGTTCTTCGATTTCTTTGTTATCGGCCTTAAGCCATTTGTCAATTTTTTCTTTTTTGCCAATGCCAAATAGAAGAAAAGCCATCCAAATATTCGCCACTACAATGTCTACCAAAACCATGGCGCCATATTTCTCTTGATTGTATTTATAAACTTCTAGCATAGCCGTCTGATTTGCACCCCCACCAATCCAGCTACCAGCTAGCGTTGAAAGACCACGCCACACGGCATCTGAATCAGCACCGCCAACAGTTTCAGGACTAAAGATAGACATAATCAAAATGGCTATAGGACCACCAATAATCACCCCTATGGTGCCAGTCAAAAACATGATTAAAGCTTTAGGACCTAATTTAATCATGGCCTTAAAATCCAAACTTAACGTCAATAAAATTAAGGCAGCTGGCAACATAAACCGACTAGTGATGTAATATATTTTAGATTTTTCTTTAACAATTTCTCCTGCTTCATTAACCGTTTCCCATTCTGGTGAAATGATATTCATTGTGCTTAATATAGAAGGCAACAAATAGCACATAAGTAGGGAAGGGAAAATAACATAAAACTTTTTCCAGTTTTTATTTTCAGAAGATGAGCTATAAAAAACGAATGCCAATAAGAGCATTAAAATGCCAAAAACTATGGTGTCGTCTGTGAAATATGGTGCTGATTTCATGTATATGGATTAAATAAATTTCGATTGGCAAGATATAAAATTTATGTTTGTTTTTAAACTTATTGTGCTTTATTTGTTTCAAACGGCTTTAGGGATGGTCGCGATAGCCTTGTGCAGATGGCAGGCGAGTTTTTGTTGCTTTTTCAAAGCGACCTAAGAAGCTCTTGAAAAAGCATAGAAAAACTGCCTGGCGCAAACAAGCTAAAGCAAACAGCCCGCTCGAAAGCCATTAATTATTTAAAAGTAAATCGGAGGCTATGGAGCAGCTTTTGCCAAATATTTCTTATGTTTGTGCGTTATGTATCACATGAGGTTTATTCTAATTTTAGTAGTTACATTTTTTTGTTTGTCGACGACTGCGCAGCAAAAGCTGAGGTTAGAATCTTTGACTAAAGAAAATCAGCCAATTATTGATTCATTATATCGTTTTGGTGACATGTTTACGCTTACTGAAATTGAAACCAATGTCAAATCAATTAATGAAAAACTCTTGCGAAAAGGTTATTTTAACGCCAAGATAATTCCAAAATTGAGTAATGATACGCTGTATGTTTATCAAGTAGATTTAGGGAAAAAGGTTAATTTTTTGACGATATTGATACCAAAAGACCTGCAAGATAAGTTTGATTTAGAGCCATTTGAACGGTTAAAAACTTCTGAAGTGGAATTTTTTATTCGTAAAATTCAAAAAAAATACGATGCATTGGGATTTGTGTTTCACCAATTGAAACTTCGAAATTTTCAAATGACAGTAGACGGGCTTTCGGCCGAACTTTATGTTCAGACGAAGGATGCAAGGGTCTTTAATGAGTTTGTTTGGCAAGGGATAGATAAATTTCCTAAAAATTTTAAAAAGCACATTTATAAGTCCTATCGTCAATTGCCTTTTAGTCAGGCAAATATAGACCTTTTAACGAAGGAGATTAATCAATTTCATTTTTGTCAGTTAATTAAGGCGCCAGAAGTTTTGTTTTCAAAAGATAGTACAAAAGTTTATTTGACCTTAGAAAAAAAGAAGAATAATCAATTTGATGGTTATGCAGGATTTTCAACCGATGAAAATAACGCCTTCAAAATTAATGGCTATTTAGATTTAGCTTTATCAAATTTGTTGAATGGTGGTGAGCATATTAAAATTTATTGGCGAAATAACGGCGAAGATCAAACAGAATTTCAAGCTAATTTAGATTTACCTTTTTTGTTTGGCTCTAGATTTACTGGTGGATTAGACCTAAATATTTTACAGCAGGATTCAACTTTCCAAAATACCTTAACAAAATTAAAGGTAGGATATCATCTCAAGTTTAGTCAAAAAGTTTTTTTAGGATTTGAAAGTAATACTTCAAATAATATTTCAAATTTAAACACTGGTTTTATTAGTGACTTTAATTCAACTTATTGGTTATTTTCTTACACCAATTACCCTGTGATCATGCAACCATTTCAGCGTAATGATCAGCTTTTTATTTTCTCTGAAGTAGGTTATGGTGAAAGAAAAAGTAAATTAGCTAATAATCAGCAGTTTAAAATAAAATTGGATATTGAAAAGAACTTTTTAATTACAAACAAGCAAAATCTATGGGTTAAAAGTGAAAATTTTTATCTGAGAAGTGATATTTATTTGGCCAATGAATTGCATCGCTTTGGTGGTCATCAGTCCTTACGAGGGTTTTTAGATAACAGTCTTTATGCTAGTCAATATCATGCTTTGTTGTCAGAGTATCAGTATTTTTTTAACCCAAATTTTTATTTACATACCGTTTCTGATTATGCTTTTTATAGTGATAAAACTTCAAATGTATCGAATCATTTAATTACAATGGGTTTGGGTTTTGGCTTACAAACCAGAAATGGCATCATTAAGTTCAACTACGTGAATCCAATAGTTGGTTTTGATTCCTTCCAATGGTCTAATAGCTTGGTGCACATTCAATTTAAGGCTGTTTTTTAATTATTAGCCTAAAATGCATTATGTCGAAAAGTTGATTTGGTTAATTTTGCTGCTAGTCTTAATCCTTCAATCTTATGACTTATTTTTATTTTTTTGAAATTTATTTCGTTATTTTGCGGACCAATTTATTAACATGGATGCTTTAAAAAATTATTACAATTTATTTTCTACTTATCAAAAACTGCAAAATTATGATAATGAACCTAAACAATTGTATGAGCCTATATCATATATATTAAGTTTAGGCGGAAAGAAAATCAGACCACTTTTAACTTTGATGGCAGCGGAAGCTTTTGGAGGTAAGGTTGATGATGCCTTACCAGCTGCTTTAGCCATTGAGTTGTTTCATAATTTTTCTTTGATTCATGATGATATTATGGATGGTGCACCATTACGGAGAGGTCAACCTACGGTTCATCATAAATGGGATGTGAATACAGGTATTTTGTCTGGTGATGCCATGTTGATAAGGGCCTATCAGTGCTTTGAATCATATGATCCTATTGTATTTAAACAGTTAATGACTTTGTTTTCTCAAACAGCAATACAAGTTTGTGAAGGCCAGCAGTGGGACGTTGACTTTGAAAATATATCAAACGTAGAGATGGCTCAATATTTAAAAATGATTGAGTATAAAACTTCTGTATTGCTTGCAGCCGCCTTACAAATGGGAGCCATTGTTTCTGGCGCAAATGAAGTAGAGCAACAACAGATTTACAATTATGGTTTAAACTTAGGTTTAGCCTTTCAATTACTTGATGATTATCTTGATGCCTTTGGCGATCCCGAGACATTTGGAAAGCAGGTAGGGGGAGATATTATTGAAAACAAGAAAACTTACTTATACATCAAGGCGTTAGAATTAGCAAATGAAGAAGAAAAAAAGTCTTTATTAGATTTGTTTCAGACCACCAATGTTGATATATACCTAAAAATTGAGCAGGTTAAGGCTATATTTTTGGCTACTGGTGCAGCTATTGCAATTAAGGAAAAGATTTCAAATTATACGGAGCAAGCCTTTAAACAGTTAGATGGTCTTAATTTATCTATGGAAAGCAAACAGATCTTCATCGCTTTTGGACAATATTTAATGGAAAGGGAGGTTTAAATTCCACAAGGATAAGCTAATAAAAAAGGAGACCATTTGGTCTCCTTTTTTTTATTTTTTAGTTTTTCTTATGCCTAATGCTGCTCCAGCAATTAAGCCAACAACGACTAAACCGTTAATTGGTATTTCATCAATATCTCCTCCACCAAAATCTCCTGGACCTCCCTGAGCTAGAACTAGGTTAAAAGAAAAAAAACATTATAATAAAGAAAATATATTTTGTGTTTTTAAAAAGTTTCATAATAAATGTTTTAGTTGTTTTTAATCAGTTTAGCACTATATTTTTGGTTGCTTTCATTTGCTAGGATGATGCTATAAACGCCTTCAGCCAAGTGAGATGATTTTACTTCAACTATACCATCAACTGGCACGGTTGTGTCAACCACGTTAATCGTTTGGCCTAACATATTTACTATGCTAATTTTAACATCTTCTCCGACCATACCTTGTGTTGAAATAAAGAACTTATCCGTTTTATTTGGATTAGGAAAAAGTGCAAAATTAGAACCAAATGGTACTTCCGTGTTCAAACTGTTTCTGAAAACTATATCAAATCTATTAGCTGCAATTGAAGTTGCAACTTGACTATCCACATTAAAATTATAAACTAATGCTTCCCCTGGAACAATTGCTGTTTCAGTATTTGTAAACTTATCTTTAAGGAAGGCATCTCTACCTAAATAATTATCTAAAAATAATCTGAATGTATAATTTTGGCCTCTATATCTTGTAACGTCTAATTTTACAATCTCATTATTCATAGGCATACTTCTATTTTGCATAGATGAAGCAAGATTGTCATCTGTTAGAGAAGCTAACGTTTCATCAATATTATTAGAATGGCCGATATCAACCATGTCATAATTATTGTTACCATTTTCTTTAGAATCAATAAAAATACCGGCAGAAGCTGGCCCATTAGTACTGAAATTAGATTGTGAATACAATCTAACGTCCATGCGGTTTAATAGACCAATGTCAAAAACATTAACCAAATCTTGATTAGTTACTTTATTGGTCTCATTGAAGGAAACGGTAACTGGACCTGGATTTTGTGATTCAACCACATAAGCTTGCCCTGGCTGCAAGAATCTAGTCATAGAAGAACCACCAGTAGAAACGTTGTTTGCAATGTCTACAGTTGTAAATGCACCAACAACGTTTAATGTTGGATCCCAAACACGAATAGCATTGTTTTAACATTAACTAAAGTAGCAGCACCCATATCTACTGTAGATTGAAAGGCATTCCCTAGAAAGATAAAGGCGTTTGCAGTAGTTGCCGCAACCGTATTATTAACAGTTCCAAATCTTAAACTTCCTTTAGTTCTAAGAACCGTATTTTCTGCTTGCGATATATTGAAGTTTAAGTTATTACTTCTCGTACCTCTCACTAATATTCTATAAGGTGTACCGGCAACCATGGGCGTACCAAATGTATTAAGCACCTCGCTCCAAGTTTGTGTATTATTATTAAAAGCAAACATAGAAGGGTTTTGACTAGGCTGAGAATCAGTGCCTGTTGCCAAACCTGCACCGGTAATATGTGTGCCATAACCTGGTCTAGGGTTGTTATTTACACCAACTGTTGGTGTTAAAGTAGGGCCCCATGTTGGATCGGTAGCTGGTAAATGCTGCGGATTTGAAGCACCTTCTTGCCAATTTGAGTTTATCGTGCCGCCAGTGGTTGTGGGTGCAAGTAAACGCCAAGCTCTACCTCTTGTTGTTGTTGTTGTAGAATTAAATGTGTTATTTCTCGGAAGGTATCTCTCAACAACGATGTTATTAACAACAGCACTGTTGTCAGATGCACCAACAACAGCCGTATTTGCTACAGAAGAACTTCTCATAGTAATTCTCTCATTAGCATTTAATGTTGTTGGAGATAAAACTGATAGCGTAGCCAAGCCGTCAGCCGTACTTAAAGGATTTAAACTGGTTAGATGCAAAGACCCCCTGGTTACTGAAACATCGCCCCCTGTTTTATTTACAATTACGTGCAAAATTTGATCAAAACCTACTATTAGGTGTATGTACATTGTTTGCAAAAGTACTAACAGGATCGCCAGGATTCCAATTTGGAAAAGCTCTAAACTGCAGCGTTTGCGAATCACTTGACCTCGTACTACCGCTACCAATTTGCAAGGTGGCACGTGTCATATTGAAAAAGGGTGTTCCTAAAGAGGTTGCGCTTGTAGGCGCATTGTTAACGAATTCTTTATCAACAATCAATTTACCTGTTTCAAATGATAAAACACCATCATTTGTAGTATTTTCATTACTATACACAATGGTATTTCCCTTGGAAAAAATTGAGCCTTGAGGTAATACGCGTAACTGCGCAAATGTAGATTAAAAACCGACTATTACTAATACAATTAGTAATTTTGATTCTGTAAAAACTTTCATAATTTTTAAGTATTTAATTTATTTACGTGACTTTTCGAGGGGCAAATATAATTACACTTTTTGTATAAAACAAATAAAAATTCATTTATTTTTCATTTTCTACCTGCAAAAGTCTATATGTTAGTAATATATAAAAATGAAGGAAAGGCTATTTCTACCAATTAAAATGAATTATGTAAGAAAATAAGCATATATATACCACATGCTAAAATATAATTCTAACAAATGGCATCCATGGCTCACCATATATATTATCTTGCCTTTTAAACAAAACATTATATCTAATGCCTATAACTGCAAAATCAGTTTGATAGCCAGCACCCAGAAAAAGTGCTGTATTCCAAAAATTATCTTTAAATGTTGGGTTTTCAAAGGATCTATTAACCATTAATTGCTCCATTTCCATCGATAATTGTATGTCATTGATAGGGCTAAAAAGTGTAATAATACTTCCGCCATATAGATAAGCCTGATAAAAATCTCTTTGACTTAAATAACTAAACTGAACACCTACTCCTACACTGATCTTTTCAGTCAAAGGATAAATGCCAATTGGTGAAATACCTATATTCGTAAAGTTATTACCAATGCCTAACTGGAAACCACCGCCAAAACGCACCTTCTGCCAAAAATCGTTAGCATTTGCTTGAGGTGTAGTTACGTTTTGAGAAATTATGGAAAAACTTAATAATAAAAACAAAAATAATGCTAATTTTTTCATGATTAAACCTCTTTATTTAGACTATAATTATTTTACAAAATTATTTAATATTTTACAAAAATAGAGATTAATCACAAAATATTGTTTTAATTTTGCAAAACTTAAAAAACTACAAGTCAAATCATGGATAGATTTTCATTTTTAAATGCCGCTCATTCACAGTTTTTTGCTGATTTATATGATCAATATATACAAAACCCTGATGCAGTAGAGCCAAGTTGGCGTGCCTTTTTTCAAGGTTTTGATTTTGCAAATGAATTTAATGCAGTTGAAAATATTGTTGATTATGCAAACGATAATGCAAGTTGCGGTGATATAGTTGGAAAAGTTGAAAAAGAATTTAAAGTCATCAAGTTAATTGAAAATTATCGTACGCGCGGCCATCTTTTTACCAAAACCAATCCTGTGCGTGACCGACGCTCTTATGTTCCCTCTTTAGCCATAGAAAATTTTGGTTTAACACCAGCTGATTTAGACACTGTCTTTGATGCGGCCAAATTGTTAAACCTAAAACCTTCTCCTTTAAAGGAGATTATCCAGCATTTAGATCATGTTTATTGTCAGTCAATAGGTGTAGAATTTGCTTATATCAGAAAACCAGATGTGATTGATTGGATTCAAAATCGATTAAACATAAATGACAATTTGCCAAATTTCGATTTAGAAGAAAAAAAACACATTTTAAGAAAATTAAATGAAGCGGTTTCTTTTGAAAATTTTATACATACTAAATATGTTGGTCAAAAGCGATTTTCACTAGAAGGTGGCGAAAGCATAATTCCGGCACTTGACGCTTTGATTGATGCTGCAGCTGAACAAGGTGTAGAACAATTTGTAATGGGTATGGCTCATCGAGGTCGTTTAAATGTCTTAGCCAATATTTTTGGCAAACCAACCCAAGATATTTTTTCTGAATTTGATGGAAAAGATTATGACAAAGAATATTTTGATGGTGATGTGAAATACCATTTAGGCCTGACCTCTAATCGTGTAACTAAAACTGGAAAGAATATCAATCTTAATCTAGCACCTAATCCATCGCATTTAGAGACTGTTGGTGCGGTTATATTAGGAATAACAAGAGCCAAACAAGATCATCATTTTCCTAATGATTTTTCTAAAGTTTTACCTATTGCTGTTCATGGTGATGCTGCCGTTGCTGGACAAGGCATTGTTTATGAAACCATCCAAATGTCTCAACTTGATGGTTATAAAACGGCAGGTACCATACATATAGTAATAAATAATCAAGTAGGTTTCACCACTAACTATTTAGATGCGCGTTCATCAACCTATTGCACAGATGTGGCCAAAGTAACCCTGTCTCCAGTGCTTCATGTTAATTCAGACGACGCTGAAGCTGTTGTACATGCCATGCTTTTTGCGTTAGATTATCGTATGACATTTAAGTCTGATGTGTTTATAGATTTATTAGGCTACAGAAAATATGGTCACAATGAAGGAGATGAACCAAGGTTTACCCAACCAATATTGTATAAAATTATCGCCAGACATCCAAACCCAAGAGATATTTATGCAAAAATATTAATTGAAAGTGGCGTTATTACCGCACAATATATTAATGAAATTGAAGCCGATTACAAAGCGAAGTTAGAGTTAAATCTGCAAGCTTCAAGAGAAAAGGCATTAACAATCATTACACCATTTATGCAGGATGAGTGGCAAGGATTTGAGCAAGTCAGTGTTGAAGCCATGTTGAAAAAAGTTGATACGACTTTTGATAAAGCAAAATTAGATCAATTGGCAGTAGCAATATCTACTTTACCAAGTGATAAAAAATTCATCAATAAAATTACAAAGATTATTGAGGACAGAAAGGTTATGTATGACCTTGATAAAATTGATTGGGGGACAGCCGAAACTTTAGCTTATGCTACTTTGCTTCAAGAGGGCTTTGATGTGAGGATTTCTGGTCAAGATGTTGAGCGTGGAACTTTTTCACATCGTCATGCCGTCGTAAAAGTAGAGGATAGTGAAGAAGAAGTTGTTTTGCTTGAAAATATTGAAGGAAATAAAGGAAAGTTTTATGTTTATAATTCCCTATTATCAGAATACGGGGTTTTAGGTTTTGATTATGGTTATGCTTTAGCTAATCCAAATACATTGACCATTTGGGAGGCACAATTTGGTGATTTTAATAATGGCGCGCAAATCATGATTGACCAGTATATATCGTGCGGTGAAGACAAATGGAATAACCAAAATGGTATAGTAATGTCTTTACCTCATGGTTATGAAGGCCAAGGCGCTGAACATTCTTCTGCACGTTTAGAAAGATTTTTGCAGCTTTGTGCCAGACATAACATGTTTGTTACCAATATTACCTCACCTGCCAATTATTTCCATTTGTTGAGAAGACAAATGAAAACAAATTTTAGAAAGCCCCTAATTAATATGTCACCAAAAAGCTTGCTTAGACATCCTTTGTGCGTGTCAAGTGCTAATGATTTGGCAAATGGTCAGTTCCAAGAAATCATTGATGACCCAGCTTTCACAGATAAATCAAAGGTGAAAACATTGGTGTTTACTTCTGGAAAATTTTATTTTTCTATTATCGCAGAGCGTGAAAAAAATGAAAGGTTCGATGTAGCAGTTGTTAGAATTGAGCAATTGTTCCCATTGCCAGTAGAGCAACTGAAGGAAATTATTGCAAGTTATCCTCAGGCAGATGACTACGTATGGGCACAAGAAGAACCAAAAAACATGGGCGGTTACGCTTATATGTTGGTGAATTTTGATTTGGTCAAATGGCGTTTGGCTTCTTTAAAAGCTTATGCAGCACCTGCATCAGGTAGCCATACCAGAGACCGCAGAAGACACAATGATGCTGTGCAAATGGTGTTTGATAAAAACTTGTTTAGATAACTTATTATATTTGCTAAAATTTAAATATATTCTCTAAAAATAATCCTAAAATTATGGTATTAGAAATGAAAGTTCCCTCGCCGGGGGAGTCAATTACCGAAGTAGAAATAGCCACTTGGCTAGTAAAAGATGGTGATTATGTAACCAAAGATCAGGCCATTGCCGAAGTGGATTCAGACAAAGCAACCCTTGAGTTACCAGCAGAAGCTAGTGGTGTCATTACGCTTAAAGCCGCTGAAGGCGATGCAGTAGCTGTAGGTGCTGTGGTGTGTTTAATTGATACGTCAGCAAGTGCGCCAGCGGGAGGCGAACCTGCTCCAAAAGTAGAAAACAAAGCGCCAGAACCAGCCAAAGTTGCAACACCTGCCAAAGTTGAACCACAAAAGGTAGCGCCAGCGCCAGTTTCACATGCAGCCAATCACCCATCACCTGCTGCTAAAAAAATATTGGACGAGAAAGCGATTAGCCCATCAGATATTGTTGGCACTGGCAAAGGTGGCAGAATAACCAAGGAAGATGCAGAAAATGCGCAAGTTTCAATGGGGACCCCAACAGGTGGTAATAGAAGCTCTGAAAAATCAAAACTTTCTATGTTGCGCAGAAAAGTGGCAGAAAGATTGGTAGCCGCGAAAAATGAAACCGCTATGTTAACCACTTTTAATGAAGTGGATATGAGCGCAATCTATGCGTTGAGAGCAGAATTTAAAGAAGCTTTCAAAGACAAGCATGGTTTAGGGTTGGGCTTTATGTCGTTCTTTACCAAAGCGGTCACAAGAGCTTTACAACTTTATCCTGATGTCAATTCTATGATTGATGGTCAAGAAAAAATTACATATAACTTTTGCGATATTTCTGTAGCAGTTTCTGGGCCAAAAGGCCTGATGGTGCCAATTGTTAGAAATGCAGAAAACCTATCTTTCAGAGGCGTTGAAGCTGAAATCAAGCGTTTAGCTATTAGAGCAAGAGACGGCCAAATCACCGTTGATGAAATGACAGGTGGAACATTTACCATTTCAAACGGTGGTGTGTTTGGCAGCATGTTGAGTACGCCAATCATAAACCCGCCGCAATCTGGAATTTTGGGTATGCACAATGTGGTTGATCGTGCCATTGTTAAAAATGGTCAAATTGTGATTGCACCAGTCATGTTTGTAGCTTTGTCCTATGATCACCGCATCATCGATGGTCGTGAATCAGTTGGTTTCTTGGTGGCAGTTAAAGAAGCTTTAGAAAACCCAACAGAGTTATTGATGGATAATAATCCTAAGAGAGCTTTGGAGTTGTAAGATATTCAATTCGGTAAAAAATGTATCATTGTATAATGTAAATTGTATAATGGTACATTTTTTTTGGGAGCTATTCCGGCTGTCCATCCTGAAAACTTTCGGGACTTGCTAGCAAAATGCGGTTTTTGCTTCACAAGGCTGCCGCTGCCATCTGGGCTAATGCACAATGCTCCAGTTTTCATTCATTGTGATGAAGATAAACGCCGACTCGCAATCTCTTCAATTTTCTAACTTCTAACTTCTAACCTCTAACTTCTAATTTCTAACTTCTAATTTCTAACTTCTAATTTCTAACTTCTAACTTCTAACTTCTAACTTCTAATTTCTAATTTCATAAAGCGAACAGCCGGAATAGGCAAAAATAAACAATGTAAAAAACCACGAAAAAACCTTGAAATTGACAATTATAATACAACTGAAAAATTAAATAAAAAACATTGAAAATAAAATATTTAAAAAAGTTTTGTAAATAAATAAAAATGTTATAATTTTGCACGCCCTATAAATAGGGGTTATATATATTTAAGTTTTATTAACACAATTTAATTATGCCAACAATTCAACAATTAGTAAGAATCGGTAGAGCCAGTGTAACTAAGAAGAGTAAATCGGCTGCATTAGATTCGTGTCCTCAAAGAAGAGGGGTTTGTACGCGTGTTTACACCACTACACCTAAGAAACCAAACTCAGCTATGCGTAAAGTAGCAAGGGTAAGGCTAACAAACGGTAACGAGGTGAATGCATACATCCCTGGAGAAGGTCACAATCTACAAGAGCACTCGATAGTATTAGTGAGAGGCGGGAGAGTAAAAGATTTGCCAGGTGTACGTTATCACATCGTGAGAGGTGCATTGGATACTGCAGGTGTTGCAGGTCGTACGCAAAGAAGATCAAAGTATGGCGCCAAGCGTCCTAAACCAGGTCAAGCAGCAGCAGCACCAGCAAAAGGTAAGAAGAAATAATTTTAAAATCTTTTAAGACAACGAAGTCATGAGAAAAAGACAGGCCAAAAAAAGACCATTATTACCAGATCCAAAATTTAACGATCAATTGGTAACACGTTTTGTAAACAACTTAATGTGGGATGGCAAAAAATCAACAGCTTTCACAGTGTTTTATGATGCTTTGGAAATTGTAGAAACTAAAAAAACTGATGCTGAAAAATCAGCTTTAGAAACTTGGAAAGACGCTCTTACAAACGTTATGCCTCACGTAGAAGTGAGAAGCCGTAGAGTAGGTGGAGCAACCTTTCAAATCCCGATGCAAATTAGACCAGATAGAAAAGTCTCTATGGCTATCAAATGGTTAATTTTATACGCACGTAAAAGAAATGAAAAATCAATGGCTAATAAATTAGCTGCTGAAATTTTAGCTGCTGCCAAAGAAGAGGGCGCTGCGGTTAAGAAAAGAATGGATACGCACAAAATGGCAGATGCTAATAAAGCATTCTCGCATTTTAAAGTTTAATTTTATCAAATATCAAAAATGGCAAGTAGAGATTTAAAATTTACAAGAAATATCGGTATTGCAGCGCACATTGATGCTGGTAAAACGACGACTACAGAGCGTATCTTATTTTATACAGGTAAAACACATAAAATTGGTGAAGTTCACGATGGTGCATCTACGATGGACTGGATGGAGCAAGAGGCAGAAAGAGGTATCACAATTACTTCTGCAGCTACAACTTGTACCTGGAACTTCCCAACTGAGCAAGGTAAAACTTTACCAGAAACTAAAGGTTTTCACTTTAATATTATCGATACCCCAGGACACGTTGACTTCACTGTTGAGGTAAACCGTTCTTTGCGTGTACTAGATGGTTTAGTGTTTTTGTTTTCAGCTGTTGATGGTGTTGAACCTCAATCTGAAACAAACTGGCGTTTAGCTGATCAATACAATGTACCTCGTTTAGGTTTCGTTAATAAAATGGACCGTCAAGGGGCAAACTTTTTGAATGTTTGTCAACAAGTTAAAGACATGTTGCGTTCAAATGCAGTAGCTATTACTTTACCTATCGGTGATGAAATAGACTTTAAAGGCGTTGTGGACTTAATCAAAAATCAAGCAATTGTTTGGCATGATGAAACACAAGGTGCTTCTTATGATATTGTCGATATTCCTGCTGATATGCTTGATGAAGTGAAACAATATAGAAGTATATTGATTGAAGAAATCGCTTCTTATGATGAAAATCTTTTAGAGAAATTCATGGAAGATGAAAATTCAATCACTGAAGACGAAATCAATGCCGCTTTAAGAGCAGCTACGATGGATATGGCTATCATACCAATGATGTGTGGTTCTTCTTTCAAAAATAAAGGCGTTCAGCATATGCTTGATGCAGTATGTAAATATTTACCTTCTCCAATGGATAAAGAAGGTATTATTGGTACACACCCTGATGATATTGATTTAGCTGAAGAAGACCAACGTAAAATCTTAAGAAAACCAGATGCAAAAGAACCTTTTGCCGCTTTAGCATTCAAAATTGCAACTGACCCTTATGTAGGTCGTTTGGCATTCTTTAGAGCCTATTCAGGTCGTTTAGATGCTGGTTCTTATGTCTTAAACACAAGATCTGGTAACAAAGAAAGAATTTCTCGTATCTACCAAATGCATGCCAACAAACAAATTCCAATTGATTTTATCGAAGCGGGAGATATTGGTGCAGCAGTTGGTTTTAAAGACATTAAAACAGGTGACACCATGTGTGAAGAAAAACACCCAATTGTTTTAGAGTCAATGAAATTCCCTGAGCCAGTAATTGGTATCGCTATTGAGCCTAAAACTAAAGCTGACGTTGAAAAAATGGGTATGGCTTTAGCTAAATTAGCTGAAGAAGATCCAACGTTTACAGTTAGAACTGACGAAGCTTCAGGACAAACTATTATTTCAGGTATGGGTGAGCTACACCTAGACATTCTTGTAGATAGAATGAAACGTGAATTCAAAGTTGAAGTTAACCAAGGTGAACCTCAAGTAGAGTATAAAGAAGCATTTACTAAATCTGCTGAACACAGAGAAGTTTATAAAAAACAATCTGGTGGTAGAGGTAAATTTGGTGATATCGTTTTCCGTTTAGAACCTGCTGACGAAGGTGTGGTTGGTTTACAGTTTGTTAATTCTGTTAAAGGTGGTAACGTTCCTAAAGAATATATTCCTGCTGTTGAAAAAGGTTTCAAAGAAGCTATGAAAACAGGACCATTAGCTGGTTACACTGTAGATAGTTTGAAAGTTACTTTATTAGATGGATCATTCCACCCGGTTGACTCTGATGCGCTTTCTTTTGAATTGGCTGCTAAATTAGGTTACAAAGAAGTAGCAAAAGCTGCTGGTGCTGTGATTCTTGAGCCAATTATGAAAATTGAAGTGATTACACCAGAAGAAAATATGGGTGATATTGTTGGTGACTTGAACAGAAGAAGAGGTCAAGTAAATGACATGGGTGATAGAGCTGGGGCAAAAACAATCAAAGCTTTTGTGCCACTATCAGAAATGTTTGGCTATGTAACTACTTTAAGAACTTTATCTTCAGGTAGAGCAACATCAACAATGGAGTTTGCGCATTATGAGCAAACACCAACTAATATTTCAGAGGAAGTTATTAAAAAAGCAAAAGGTAACGCTTAATTCACGAGAATCATGAGTCAAAAAATTAGAATAAAATTAAAATCTTACGATCATATGTTGGTTGATAAATCAGCAGAGAAGATTGTAAAAACGGTAAAAACTACAGGTGCTGTTGTAACTGGTCCAATTCCATTACCAACACACAAAAAAATATTTACTGTACTACGTTCGCCACACGTAAATAAAAAATCTAGAGAGCAATTTCAATTATGCTCTTACAAAAGATTATTAGATATCTATTGTAATTCATCAAAGACTATCGATGCCTTGATGAAGTTAGAATTACCAAGTGGTGTTGAAGTAGAAATAAAAGTATAAGTATTTTTAAATTTAGATTGAAGTATTAGGTATTAAGACAAGTTTTGTGATGAATCTTAATATTTAATACAAAAGTCTAGATACTTATAAAAATCAATTAGTAACAAATTAAATAATTATAATTATGTCTGGGTTAATCGGAAGAAAAATCGGCATGACTAGTATCTTTGACGAAAATGGAAAGAATATTCCATGTACAGTAATTGAAGCAGGTCCATGTGTCGTTACCCAAGTCAGAACCGAAGAGGTTGACGGGTATAAAGCTTATCAACTTGGTTTCGATGACAAAGCAGAAAGAAAGACCATTAAAGCTGAGGCTGGTCACTTTAAAAAGGCTAACACCGCTGCTAAGAAAAAAGTCGTTGAATTCAAGGAATTTGAAAGTGAGTATAAATTAGGAGACACCATCACGGTTGACTTATTCGCGGAAGGCGAATTTGTTGATGTGCAAGGTGTATCTAAAGGTAAAGGTTTCCAAGGTGTTGTAAAACGTCATGGTTTTGGTGGTGTTGGTCAAGCTACGCACGGTCAGCACAATCGTTTAAGAGCGCCAGGTTCAGTTGGTGCATCTTCTTATCCTTCACGTGTATTTAAAGGTATGCGTATGGCAGGAAGAACAGGTAGTGATAATGTAACAGTGCAAAACCTTAGAGTTGTAAAAGTACTGGCGGAGAAAAATCTTTTAATTGTAAAGGGTGCTGTGCCAGGTCATAAAAACTCTTACGTAACTATTCATAGATAATGGAAGCAAAAGTATTAGACGTAAACGGAAAAGAAACAGGAAGAACAATTCAACTTGCTGATTCTATATTTGCTATTGAACCAAATAAGCATGCGGTTTATTTAGATGTTAAGCAATATCTTGCCAATCAAAGACAAGGTACGCATAAAGCTAAAGAAAGAGCTGAAGTAGCTGGAAGTACAAGAAAAATCAAAAAACAAAAAGGAACTGGTACAGCAAGAGCAGGTAGCAGAAAAAGTCCTGTTTTTAAAGGTGGTGGTACTATTTTTGGACCAAGACCAAGAGATTATTCTTTCAAATTAAATAAGTCTTTGAAGAAAGTAGCAAGAAAATCTGCTTTATCATCAAAACTTGCTGAAAATAATTTGATAATTGTAGAAGATTTTCAATTTGACACACCAAATACTAAAAATTATATCAAGGTTTTAACAAATTTAGGTGTAAATGATAAAAAATCATTGTTAGTGTTTGGAGAATCAAATAATAATGTATATTTGTCGTCTCGAAATTTGAAGGCCTCTAAAGTCTTAATTGCTTCAGAATTAAATACTTATGGTATTTTAAACACTAAGAAACTAGTGTTAGCAGAGAGTTCAATAGCCGTAATCGAGGATAATTTAAGTAAATAGTAGATATCATGAGTATCATAATTAAGCCTATCATTACAGAAAAAGCCACTAAGCATAGTGAGCTTTTAAACCGTTACGGTTTTGTTGTTGATTTTAACGCTAATAAAATTCAAATCAAAAATGCTGTTCAAGCGGCATATGGCGTGAATGTTGTTTCTGTTAATACAATGAAAGTAAGACCTAATCGTTCTGTAAAATTCACTAAAAGTGGCGTTTTGTCAGCTAGAACTACAGCCTATAAGAAAGCTTTTGTTCAGGTACAAGATGGAGAAACAATCGAATTGTATAACAATAATATCTAACATATAAAATGGCAGTTAGAAAATTAAAACCTATTACCCCGGGTCAGCGTTTTAGAGTTGTAAATGGATTTGACACATTAACAACTGATAAGCCGGAGAAGTCATTACTTGCTCCGAAAAATAACTCAGGCGGTAGAAATCGTCAAGGAAAAATGACCATGCGTTATATCGGTGGTGGTCACAAGCAAAAGTATCGTATCATTGATTTTAAGCGTACCAAAGATGGTATTCCAGCTACAGTAAAATCAATTGAATATGATCCAAACAGAACCGCTTTTATTGCGCTTTTGAGTTATGTAGATGGTGAAAAAACCTACGTTATTGCTCAAAATGGTTTAAAAGTAGGTCAATCAGTTATGTCTGGTGAAAACGCGACGCCTGATGTTGGAAATTGTATGACATTAGCTCATATTCCACTAGGTACAGTTATTTCGTGTATAGAATTGAGACCAGGGCAAGGTGCACTTATCGCAAGATCTGCAGGTACATTTGCTCAATTAATGGCTAGAGACGGAAAATTTGCAACCATAAAGATGCCTTCAGGTGAAACAAGATTAATCTTGTTAACTTGTAAAGCAACCATTGGTGTAGTTTCTAACTCAGACCATCAGTTAATTGTTTCTGGTAAAGCTGGTAGATCTCGTTGGTTAGGAAGAAGACCACGAACTAGACCAGTTGCGATGAACCCAGTAGATCACCCAATGGGTGGTGGTGAGGGTAGATCATCAGGTGGTCACCCAAGATCAAGAAACGGTATACCTGCTAAAGGATACAGAACGAGGTCTAAAACCAAAGAGAGTAGTAAATTCATTGTAGAACGCAGAAAGAAATAATTTAGTATGGCACGTTCATTAAAAAAAGGTCCATTTGTACATTACAAATTAGAGCAAAGAGTTCTTGAAAATACTGAGAAAAAAGCAGTATTGAAAACATGGTCAAGAGCATCTATGATAACGCCTGACTTCGTTGGTCAGACGATAGCAGTGCATAACGGTAAACAGTTTGTTCCAGTTTATGTTACTGAAAATATGGTAGGTCATAAGCTTGGTGAGTTTTCACCAACAAGATCATTCAGAGGTCACGGAGGAAACAAAAATAAAGGTAAAAAATAATAAGCCATGGGAGTACGTAAAAGAGAAATGGCCAACGCTATAAAAGAGCAAAAAGCTCAGTTAGCATTTGCAAAGTTAAACAACTGCCCAACTTCACCAAGAAAGATGCGTTTAGTAGCGGATTTGGTGAGAGGTGAAAAAATTGATAGAGCTTTAAATATTTTAAGATTTAGCCAAAAAGAAGCTTCAAGAAAATTAGAGAAACTTTTATTATCAGCAATCAATAATTGGGAGCAGAAGAATGAAGGTGCTAGCTTAGAAGAAGCAGGCTTATTTGTTAAAGAAATCCGTGTTGATGGTGGGGCTATGTTGAAAAGACTTAGACCAGCTCCTCAAGGAAGAGCTCATAGAATCAGAAAACGTTCAAATCACGTAACTATCGTGCTTGGGTCAATTAATAACACAACTAGCAATTAATAAATAGTATGGGACAAAAAACTAATCCAATTGGAAATCGTCTAGGAATCATTAGAGGCTGGGATTCAAACTGGTATGGTGGAAATGATTACGGTGACAAAATCGCCGAAGATTATAAAATCAGAAAGTATCTTCATGCACGTTTATCAAAAGCGAGTGTATCTAAAATAATTATCGAGAGAACCCTTAAACTTGTAACCGTTACTATCACCACAGCTCGTCCAGGTATCATTATTGGAAAAGCTGGTCAGGAGGTAGACAAGATTAAAGAGGAACTTAAGAAAATTACCGACAAGGATATTCAAATTAATATCTTCGAAATCAAAAGACCAGAGCTTGATGCATTTTTAGTTGCAAATAGCATTGCTCGTCAAATTGAAAGTAGAATTTCTTACAGAAGAGCCATCAAAATGGCGATTACATCTTCAATGAGAATGAATGCAGAAGGTATTAAAGTGTTGATATCAGGTCGTTTGAATGGTGCTGAAATGGCACGTTCTGAAATGTATAAAGATGGAAGAATTCCATTGTCTACATTTAGAGCAGACATCGACTATGCTTTGGCAGAAGCGCATACTACTTATGGTAGAATGGGTATCAAAGTATGGATCATGAAAGGTGAGGTTTACGGTAAAAGAGATTTATCTCCTTTGGTAGGAATGGACAAGAAAGGTGGTAAAACGCCATCATCAAGCAAGCCAGCACCAAGTGGTGGAAAGCCATTCCGTAAGAAGAAATAATTTTTAAAATATTTTAAGAAATGTTACAACCAAAAAGAACAAAATACCGTAAAGTTCAGAAAGGTAAAATGAAAGGCAATTCTACGAGAGGTTCAATCCTTTCTAATGGAATGTTTGGTATTAAATCTTTAGAATATACTTTTTTAACTTCAAGACAAATCGAGGCTGCACGTATTGCTGCTACACGTTTTATGAAGAGAGAAGGTCAATTGTGGATTAAAATTTTCCCAGACAAGCCTATTACTAAAAAGCCTTTAGAAGTACGTATGGGTAAAGGTAAAGGTGCCGTAGAATATTGGGCAGCCGTTATTAAACCAGGAAGAATAATGTTTGAAGTAGGTGGTGTGCCTATTGATGTTGCTAAAGAAGCACTTCGCTTAGCTGCACAAAAGCTACCTGTAAAAACTAAATTCGTTATTGCTAGAGATTTTGAAGCTTAATCATTTATTTAATTTAAAATGAAACAATCAGAAATCAAAAATCTTTCATTACTTGAGTTACAAACTAAACTTGGAGAAATGAAAAAAGCATACAACGATTTGACCATGTCACATGCTGTAACACCAATACAAAACCCTTTGCAAATTCGTGCTATGCGCAGAACTATTGCAAGGTTGAATACTGAAATCAGCACTAAATCTTAATAATTGATATCTATTTAAAGATGGAGAAAAGAAACTTAAGAAAAGAAAGAGTTGGTGTTGTTACTAGCAACAAGATGAACAAGTCAATTGTGGTATCTGAAACTAAAAAAGTAAAACACCCGATGTACGGTAAGTTCGTGTTAAGCACTAAGAAATATGTTGCACACGACGAGAAGAATGAAGTTAACATAGGTGATACTGTGAAAATAATGGAAACAAGACCTTTGAGCAAATCAAAGTGTTGGAGATTAGTAGAAATTATAGAAAGAGCTAAATAATGGTACAACAAGAATCAAGATTAAAAGTAGCAGACAACACTGGCGCAAAAGAAGTGTTGACTATCCGCGTTTTAGGCGGTACTGGAAGAAGATATGCTTCTGTTGGCGATAAAATAGTTGTAGCTGTGAAATCTGCCACTCCAAACGGAAATATTAAAAAAGGTGCTGTTGCCACAGCAGTTGTTGTTAGAACCAAGAAAGAAGTTCGTAGAGCTGATGGTTCTTACATACGTTTTGATGATAATGCTTGCGTTTTATTAAATGCAGCTGGCGAGATGAGAGGAACTCGTGTATTCGGTCCTGTTGCTCGTGAGTTAAGGGAAAAGCAATTTATGAAAGTCGTTTCACTAGCACCTGAAGTGCTTTAATTTTATATGAAGATGTCAAAGTTAAAGATAAAAACAGGTGATGCAGTAAAAGTTATTGCTGGTGATCACAAAGGTTCAGAAGGTAAGGTTGTGCGCGTATTTATTGATAAAAATAAAGCTATCGTTGAAGGTGTAAATATGGTTTCTGTACATACAAAACCAAGTGCAAAAAGCCCTCAAGGTGGTATCATCAAAAAAGAAGCACCTATTCATGTGTCTAATTTGTCATTAATTGACCCAAAATCTAAAACTGCTACACGCGTTGGATTCAAAGTTGAAAATGATAAGAAAGTGAGATTTTCAAAAAAATCTAATCAAGTATTATAGTTATGTCATATATACCAAGACTTAAGCAAGAATATAAGGACAGAGTAGTATCTGCTCTTAAGGAAGAATTCGGCTATAAAAACGTTATGCAAGTTCCAAAACTTGAAAAAATTGTTCTTAGCCGTGGTGTAGGTGCAGCTGTATCTGATAAAAAATTGGTTGACCATGCTGTTGATGAATTAACAAAAATTACAGGTCAAAAAGCTGTATCTTGTATTTCTAAAAAAGACGTCGCGTCTTTCAAACTTCGTAAAGGTATGCCAATTGGCGCTAAAGTAACTTTAAGAGGTGAAAGAATGTATGAATTTTTAGATAGATTAATCACGTCTTCTTTGCCACGTGTAAGAGACTTTCAAGGTATCAAAGCAACTGGTTTTGATGGTAGAGGTAACTACAATTTAGGGGTTACTGAACAAATCATCTTTCCAGAGATTGATATTGATAAAGTAAATAAGATAGCCGGTTTTGATATCACTTTCGTTACAAGTGCTCAAACGGACAAAGAAGCAAAATCGTTACTAACAGAACTAGGTTTACCCTTTAAAAAGAACTAAGGTATGGCTAAAGAATCAATGAAAGCCCGTGAGGTTAAAAGAAGTAAAACAGTTGCTAAATATGCTGAAAAGCGTAAAGCACTATTAGAGGCTAAAGATTATGAAGGTTTGCAAAAACTTCCTAAAAATGCTTCCCCAGTAAGATTACACAACAGATGTAAACTTACAGGAAGACCAAGAGGATATATGCGTACATTCGGTCTGTCTCGTGTTACTTTTCGTGAAATGGCAAACCAAGGTTTAATACCTGGTGTAACAAAAGCAAGTTGGTAATTTTTTAAATAAGAAAAAACATGTACACAGATCCAATTGCAGATTATTTAACTCGCGTAAGAAACGCTGTTAGAGCAAATCATAAAGTAGTAGAAATTCCAGCTTCAAAATTGAAAAAGGAAATTACTAAAATTTTATTTGACCAAGGATATATCTTAAGTTACAAGTTCGAAGATGGCACCACTCAAGGGTCTATCAAGATAGCTTTGAAATATGACAAAGTTACCAAAGAACCAATAATTAAAGATTTACAAAGAATTAGTAAACCAGGTTTACGTAAATATTCAGGTTCAACAACTTTACCTCGTATTTTAAATGGTTTAGGTATTGCAATCGTTTCTACATCTAGAGGTGTAATGACAGGCAAACAGGCTAAACAATTAAATGTGGGTGGAGAAGTAATTTGTTATGTTTACTAAATTTAATATTTAATTACGATGTCTAGAATAGGAAAAAACCCAATAACGATACCTGCAGGTGTAACAATTACATTTGAAAACAATGTAGTTAAGGCCAAAGGTAAGTTAGGTGAATTATCTCAAGAAGTTAGAGATATTGATTTAAAGATTGAAGATGGTATCATAACTTTTGAAAGATCATCTGATCACAAAGACCTAAGAGCAAAACATGGTCTTTATAGAGCCTTAGTAAATAATATGATTTCTGGCGTTTCTACTGGTTTCACAAAAGAACTTGAATTAGTTGGTGTTGGTTATAGAGCTTCAAACCAAGGACAAAAACTTGATTTGGCTTTAGGATTTTCTCATAATATTGTTTTAGAAGTTGCACCTGAAGTAAAGGTGGAAACAATTTCTGAAAAAGGGAAAAACCCAATCATCAAATTAACTTCATATGATAAACAATTACTGGGAACAGTAACTGCTAAAATCAGAAGTTATAGAAGACCTGAACCTTACAAAGGTAAAGGTATCAAGTTTGTAGGTGAAGTCTTAAGAAGAAAAGCAGGTAAATCAGCTTAATAACTTAAATTATGTCAACAAATAAAGTTAATAGAAGACAACGTATTAAATACAGAATACGTAAGGTAGTTAGCGGAACAGCTCAAATGCCAAGATTGTCTGTATTTAGAAGTAACAAGGAAATTTATGCACAGCTTATCGATGACACCACAGGTGTTACTTTAGCTGCTGTATCATCAAGAGATAAAGGATTTAGTGTTTCTGGCACTAGTATCGAAGTTGCAGCCGAAGTTGGCAAAGCGATAGCTGAAAAGGCTAAAGCAGCTGGTTTAGAAACTGTAGCCTTTGATCGTGGCGGATACCTTTATCATGGACGTGTAAAATCTTTAGCAGAAGGCGCTAGATCTGCTGGACTAAAATTCTAATCATTATGTTTGAAAAATACAGTAAAGTAGAGAGAGTAAGACCTAGTGGTCTAGAACTTAAAGACAGATTGGTTAACGTAAACCGTGTAACTAAAGTAACTAAAGGTGGTAGAGCATTCGGTTTCTCTGCAATCGTTGTGGTTGGTGATGAACATGGTGTGGTAGGTCATGGCCTAGGAAAATCTAAAGATGTTTCTGAAGCTATTGCAAAAGCTGTCGAAGATGCCAAGAAGAATTTGGTAAAAGTGCCACTAAGTGGTCACTCAATTCCTCATCAACAAAAAGGTAAATTTGGTGGAGCTAAAGTATATTTAATGCCTGCATCACATGGTACAGGGGTTATTGCAGGTGGAGCCGTTCGCGCGGTACTTGAATCAGTTGGGGTACATGACGTATTGTCTAAATCTCAAGGATCTTCAAATCCACATAATGTTGTAAAAGCTACTTTTGATGCCTTACTTCAAATGAGAAGTGCATTAACTGTTGCCAATCAAAGAGGTATTTCATTAGATAAATTATTTAAAGGATAATCATCATGGCAAAAGTAACGGTTACTCAAGTAAGAAGCCAAATTAATGCACCTTTAACACAAAAGAAGACATTAATTGCATTAGGTTTAAAAAGGTTAGGTAAATCAGCTCAACATGAGGCTACACCAGCCATAATGGGAATGATCAATAAAGTTCAACATCTAGTTTCTGTTGTAGAAGCTAAATAATTTTTTAAGCGATGAATTTAAGTAATTTAACTCCAGCAACAGGTTCTACACACAACCAAAACAAAAGGGTAGGTAGAGGTGAAGGTTCAGGTAAAGGTGGTACTTCTGCAAGAGGTCACAAAGGTGCCAAGTCTCGCTCTGGTTATTCAAAGAAAGTTGGTTTTGAAGGTGGTCAGATGCCTTTGCAACGTCGTGTGCCAAAATTTGGTTTCAATAATATCAATAGAAAAGATTATCAAGTGGTAAACCTTGATAAATTGCAAGCACTTGTTGATTCAGCAAAAATAACTGATTCAGCAAATCTTGATACATTTGTTGCCAATGGTATTTCTGCCACTACCGACTTAGTAAAAGTGACTGGTAGAGGTGAATTAAAAGCCAAATTAACAATAACTGCTCACAAATTTACTGCATCTGCAAAACAAGCTATCATTGCTGCAGGTGGAGAAGCAATAGAATTATAATTATGAAGAATTTTATTCAATCTATAAAAGACATTTGGAGTATCGAAGAATTGAGAAACAGACTAATCCTTACCTTAGGATTAGTAGCTGTTTATCGCTTTGGTGCACAAGTTACTTTGCCAGGTATAGATCCTTCACAATTACAAGGGCTTTCTACACAAACGGAAGGTGGTATAGGTGGTTTACTTAATATGTTTACAGGAGGTGCATTTTCGCAAGCTTCTGTTTTTGCATTGGGTATTATGCCATATATTTCGGCTTCAATCGTTGTGCAATTGATGGGTATTGCCATACCTTACCTTCAGAAATTACAAAAAGAAGGAGAAAGTGGAAGAAAAAAAATTAACCAAATTACAAGATGGTTAACCATTGCTATCACTTTAATTCAAGGACCTGGCTACATCATCAATTTATTTAGAACTGTAGGCCCTGCTATTACAACTGATATTTCTCAAAGTACATTTGTCTTTTCTTCAGTACTAATTCTAACTACAGGTACAATTTTTGCCATGTGGTTAGGTGAAAAAATTACAGATAAAGGTATTGGAAATGGTATATCATTGTTGATAATGGTTGGTATTATTGCGCAATTGCCGCAATCTATCGTTCAGGAGTTTGTTTCAACAGTTAGTAATAATCAGGGTGGTTTGATGAAATTTATCATTGAAATTGTTATATGGTTATTAATTATTGTGGCTTCAGTTTATTTGTCAATGGCCGTTAGACGCGTGCCTGTGCAATATGCTAGAAGAACAACCACTGGTGATTTTGAAGCTGATATGATGGGCGGTGCAAGACAGTTTATTCCATTAAAATTAAATGCTTCGGGTGTAATGCCAATCATTTTTGCACAAGCAATTATGTTTGTGCCAGCTGCCTTAGTTGGTTTAGCTGAGAAATCTGAAGTGGCTCAATCAATTGCAGTGGAATTTAGCAATATGTTTGGTCTGGTTTATAATATCGTTTTTGCTATTTTGATTATAGTATTTACCTATTTTTATACAGCAATTACTGTACCTTCAAACAAATTGGCTGACGATTTAAAGAGAAGTGGTGGTTTCATTCCTGGCGTAAGACCCGGTGAAGAGACCAATGAATATCTTGATAAAATCATGTCTTTGATCACTTTTCCAGGGTCATTATTCCTTGCTTTAATTGCAGTTTTTCCAGCCTTAGTTTATCAGTTTGGTGTGCAAGCCAACTGGGCTATGTTTTTTGGTGGAACGTCATTACTTATTTTAGTAGGTGTGGCTATAGATACTATTCAACAAGTACAGTCATATTTGTTGAACAAACATTATGATGGCTTAATAAAAACTGGTAAAAATAGAAAATCAGTAGCATAATAATATGGCAAAGCAATCAGCGATAGAGCAAGACGGAACTATTATTGAATCATTATCTAATGCAATGTTTCGCGTTGAATTGGAAAATGGTCACATAGTAATTGCACATATTTCAGGTAAAATGCGTATGCATTACATTAAATTATTACCAGGAGATAAAGTGAAATTAGAAATGAGTCCTTACGATTTATCAAAGGCTAGAATCACATACAGATATTAACTTAATTGAGATTCATTTGTTTTGATTTTCAAATGATTCTTAAGATAAACAAATTTATAAAAGATGAAAGTAAGAACATCAGTTAAGAAAAGAAGTGCCGAGTGTGTTATTGTACGCAGAAAAGGCAGATTATATGTTATTAACAAAAAAAATCCTAGATTTAAACAAAGACAAGGATAATTATGGCAAGAATTTCAGGGGTAGACATACCTAAAAACAAAAGAGGAGTAATAGCACTAACTTATATCTTTGGTATAGGCAAGCCAAGAGCTATTGAAATTTTAGAGAAATCTAAAGTTAGTCAAGACAAAAAAGTTCAAGACTGGAATGATGATGAAATTGCAGCTATTCGTGAAGCAGTTTCTTTCTACAAAATTGAAGGTGAACTACGTTCAGAAACTTCATTAAACATCAAACGTTTGATGGATATTGGTTGTTATAGAGGTATTAGACACAGAAATGGCTTACCATTAAGAGGTCAACGTACTAAAAACAATTCAAGAACTAGAAAAGGTAAGAGAAAAACTGTGGCTAACAAGAAAAAAGCTACTAAATAATAATTAATTATGGCTAAAGTTACAAAAAAGCGTAAAGTAATTGTTGAGTCTTCTGGAGAAGCACACATCAATGCAACTTTTAACAACATTATCATCTCGTTAACTAATAAAAAAGGAGAAGTAATATCTTGGTCGTCTGCTGGCAAAATGGGTTTTAGAGGTTCTAAAAAGAACACACCTTATGCTGCACAGTTGGCTGCTGAAGATTGTACAAAAGCTGCTTTAGATGCTGGTTTAAAGAAAGTGAAAGTTTTTGTGAAAGGTCCAGGAAACGGCAGAGAATCAGCCATCAGATATATCCATAACACGGGTATTGAAGTAACTGAAATCATTGACGTTACACCGATGCCTCACAATGGCTGTCGTCCTCCAAAAAGAAGAAGAGTTTAATTTAATGTCTAATCATAAGTTGAAAGGTATCGAAGGATTTTTAGACCTGAATTCATATCGCAACTTATATAAATTTTAAAAAATGGCAAGATATACTGGTCCAACTACGAAAATTGCTCGTAAATTCGGTGAAGCCATCTTCGGCGAAGATAAGGCTTTCCAAAAAAGAAATTACCCTCCGGGGCAGCATGGCGTAGCTAAAAGAAGAGCTAAACGTTCTGAATATGCTGTTCAGTTAATGGAAAAGCAAAAAGCTAAATATACTTATGGTATTTTAGAAAAACAATTTAGAAATTTATTCCAAAAAGCTGCTGCAGCTTCTGGGGTAACAGGTGAAATCCTTTTACAACTTTGTGAAGCTAGATTAGATAACGTTGTTTACAGAATGGGTATTGCACCTAGCCGCAGAGCAGCAAGACAATTTGTTTCTCACAGACACATTACCGTAAATGGTGAAGTTGTTAATGTGGCGTCTTATCACTTAAAAGCTGGTGACAAAGTAGCTGTTAGAGAAAAATCAAAATCTCTTGAAGCTATTAACAATTCAATTTTGTCTAATTCATCAGTTTATGAGTGGTTAACATTCAATACTGACACGAAAGAAGGTACTTTTGTTAGCGTTCCACAACGTTTGCAAATCCCAGAAAATATCAAAGAACAATTAATCGTTGAGTTATACAACAAATAAAATTTGACATAAAATTATGGCAATATTAAATTTCCAAAAACCAGACAAAGTAATCATGATCGAATCTAATGATCATGTTGGTACATTTGAATTTAGACCTTTGGAGCCAGGTTATGGTTTAACTGTTGGTAATTCATTAAGACGTGTACTTTTGTCTGCTTTAGAAGGCTATGCCATCACCTCAATTAAAATTGAAGGTGTTGACCATGAATTCAGTACCATTGCAGGTATTGTTGAAGACGTTACTGAAATTATTTTAAATCTTAAACAAATTAGATTTAAAAGACAAATAGAAAATCTCGATAACGAAACCGTAACTGTTTCTATCTCTGGTAAAGAGGAAATAACAGCAGCCGATTTTCAAAAATTTATCTCTGGTTTTCAAGTGTTAAATCCTGACCTACACATTTGTAGCCTTGAATCAAAAGTAAGTTTCAATATGGAACTAACCATTGAAAAGGGTAGAGGATATGTGCCTGCTGAAGAAAATAAAAAGTCTAATGCACCTATTGGCACCATATTTATCGATTCGATTTTTACACCTGTAAAAAATGTAAAATATACCATCGAAAATAGCCGTGTAGAGCAAAGAACAGACTACGAAAAATTGATCTTCGAAATTGTTACCGATGGTTCTATTCACCCTAAAGAAGCTTTAACAGAAGCTGCTAAAGTTTTGATTTATCATTTCATGCTTTTCTCAGATGAGAGAATTACTTTAGATACTGCAGAAAAAGCACAAGCTGAAGTGTATGATGAAGAATCATTGCACATGAGACAATTGCTTAAAACGAAACTAGTTGATATGGATTTGTCTGTGAGAGCATTAAATTGCCTTAAAGCTGCTGAAGTTGAAACACTTGGAGAATTAGTTTCTTTCAATAAAAATGATTTGATGAAGTTTAGAAACTTTGGCAAAAAGTCGTTGATAGAATTGGACGAATTAGTGGCAAATAAAAACCTTAATTTTGGGATGGACTTGTCGAGATACAAATTAGATAAAGAATAATTTTATAGCTTTCTGCTAGTAAACACATTACAATGAGACACGGTAAAAAATTTAATCATTTAAGTAGAAAAGTAGGCCATAGAAAATCTATGCTTGCTAATATGGCATGCTCTTTAATTGAGCACAAAAGAATTAATACTACTGTTGCTAAAGCAAAAGCTTTAAGAGTTTTTCTTGAGCCAATAGTAACAAAGTCTAAAGAAGATCATACGCATAATCGCAGAACTTGCTTCTCATATTTGAGAGATAAGTATGCAGTAACTGAATTATTCAGAACTATTGCACCTAAAATTGCGGATAGACCAGGTGGTTATTTAAGAATTATCAAACTTGGTAATCGTTTAGGTGATAACGCGGATATGGCCATGATAGAATTTGTTGATTTCAACGACATCTATAACGGCGGTAAAAAAGAAGAGAAAAAATCGCGTAGCAGAAGAGGTGGTAAAGCTAAAAAAGAAGTGACTGCCGTAACTGAAGAAGTTGTTGAAGCTGCACCTACTGTTGAAGCTGCAACTGCTGTTGAAGAAACACCTGCTGTTGAAGATGCACCTGCTGTTGAAGAAGCACCAAAAACTGAATCTTCTGACGAAAATACGAAAGCCGAATAATGATTTTCATTTCGCAAATATTAAAAGACAAACTTTTTTAGGTTTGTCTTTTTTTTTGTCCTATCAAATCTTAACTTTGCAAAACTTAAAATATATCCTATGTCTTTTATAGCAAGAAAACAAGCCCGATTATTACTAGCTGATGGCACCATGTTTTATGGAAAATCAATTGGTATTGCTGGCACTACAACTGGCGAAATTTGCTTTAATACTGGTATGACTGGTTATCAAGAAATTTTTACAGACCCATCATACTTTGGACAAATTATGGTAACAACCAATCCACATATCGGAAATTATGGTGTGGTCGCTGCCGAAGAAGAATCTGACCAGGTCATGATTGCTGGACTGGTTTGTAAAAACTTTAGTTTTAACCACTCGCGACCTTTAGCAGACACCGATCTTTTTACCTACTTTCAAAAACATAACCTCATTTGTATTTCAGATGTTGACACCAGAGCACTCGTTGGATACATTAGAGATCATGGTGCGCAAAATGCCATCATTTGCACGGATGATACACCTTTAGAAGATTTAAAATCGCGCTTGGCTAATTTACCACAAATGAAAGGTTTAGAATTAGCATCTAAAGTTTCTACCAAAGCCACTTACACCTTTGGCGATTCTTCAGCAAAATTTAAAATCGCAGCCTTAGATTTGGGCATTAAACGCAATATACTAAGACATTTAGCCGCTCGCGATTGCTTTATTGAAGTTTTTCCTTATGATACGCCTTTTGAAAAATTGCAAGCGAATAATCCAGATGGCTATTTTTTAAGTAATGGACCTGGCGATCCAGAACCCTTAACCCAAGTGCAAAATACCGCTAAACAAATGATCAATTCAAACAAACCTGTTTTTGGTATTTGCTTGGGTCATCAAATATTAGCCTTGGCCAATGGGGTTTCAACCTATAAGATGTTTAACGGTCATCGGGGAATTAATCACCCCATCATGAATATTTTGTCTGGAAAAGGTGAAATCACTTCACAAAATCACGGCTTTGCAGTGGATAGAGAAAAATTAGAAAATCATGCCGAATTAGAATTGACGCATTACCACCTCAACGATCAAACAGTGGCTGGTATGCGCATGAAAAATAAAGACGTGTTTTCCGTGCAATATCACCCAGAAGCAAGTCCTGGACCAAATGATTCAACTTATTTGTTTGACCAGTTTATTGATCTTTTAAATAAAAATTGAAGCTAATCGCGTGTTTCGCTATACACCGCTAGCCTAAACCTAAGGTTTGTATAGCGTTTTTCCAGCTTCTAAGGTCGCTGTCAAACACTAACAAAACTAGCGTTTTAGTCTAGCGGGGGTACCGCTTCACCCACGGCTAAAATCATGTACATCTATTAACCATAATGCCTTAAAACCATGTCATTTCCAAAAGCCGACTGGCAAACTGCCAAAGAATACCAAGACATCACCTACAAAAAATCTAAGGGTGTCGCACGTATTGCCTTCAACCGACCAGATGTCCGCAATGCGTTTAGACCAAACACAACCAAAGAACTTTACGATGCTTTTCATGATGCTAACGAAGACACATCAATTGGAGTGGTTCTGCTGTCCGCAGAAGGACCATCAACAAAAGATGGTATATGGAGTTTTTGTAGTGGGGGCGACCAAAGAGCGCGCGGACAACAAGGTTATGTTGGCGAAGATGGTTATCACCGATTAAACATCCTAGAAGTGCAACGCCTCATTCGCTTTATGCCAAAGGCCGTTATTGCTGTTGTGCCGGGTTGGGCAGTAGGCGGCGGGCATAGTCTTCATGTGGTTTGCGATCTAACCTTGGCGAGCAAAGAACACGCCATTTTTAAACAAACCGATGCTGATGTCACGAGTTTTGACGGTGGTTATGGTTCAGCTTATTTAGCCAAAATGGTCGGGCAGAAAAGAGCGAGAGAAATTTTCTTTTTAGGACGAAATTATTCCGCACAAGATGCCTTTGATATGGGTATGGTCAATGCCGTCATTCCACATGCAGAACTTGAAGACACCGCTTTTGAATGGGCGCAAGAAATTTTGGCCAAGTCACCTTTATCTATCAAAATGCTGAAATTTGCCATGAATCTAACCGATGATGGCATGGTTGGTCAACAAGTTTTTGCTGGTGAAGCCACCCGTTTAGCTTATATGACAGACGAAGCCGTGGAAGGTAGAAATGCTTTCCTAGAAAAACGCAAACCCAATTTTGAAAAGAAATATATTCCTTAAATGAACGATTTATCAAAAATAGCAATGGAAGAAACTTTTCAAAATGAACCTTTAGACGTCTTTAAATTACCGCAATTTGAAACCATTTCTTTAAACAAGTTGTCAGACAAATATATCAATGTAATGCATATCAATATGCTTTTGATTTATTTTTTTGTGCTTATGCTTGCCTTTGCTTATTTTTTCGTTGCCGAAAAAATGACGGAAGTACCATTTAATTTTTGGTTTATTGTCATCGGCTATTTTTTTTTAATTTTAGTTCATATTTACCAGTTTTTTTATTATAAAAGCAAAAGATATTGCATGAGGGAAAAAGATGTCATTTATAAGTCTGGGATAATTAGTGAAACAACGACCATTGTGCCATTTAACAAAATGCAGCACATTGCATTAAATCAAGGTTGGATTTCAAGACTATTTCAATTGGCTACTTTGCAATTTTTTACGGCTGGTGGCAGCTCTATAGATTTATCGATACCTGGTTTAACTTTTCAAGAGGCAGAAAGGTACAGAGCTTATGCTTTGTCTTTTATAAGTAAACAAGAAATTGCTGAGAAAACAATTACAGATGATCAAATAGCGGACAAAAAAGATGAATCAGACCTTTAGTTCACCGCAACGCCAGTCGATGGCTGGTATATTGATTTTTTTTGGCTATAATCTTCAAAAAATGGTGAGGAACTTTTGGTTTTTTATCATTTATATCTTTTATCAGCAGCACGAACATTTGGTTAAAATTATAATAGGTTCGTTAGTGCTATTATTGCTTATTTTGATTTTTTCATACCTAAATTATTGGTTCTTTACGTTTTGGATAGATGGTGAAACCAAAGAGTTTATCTTGAAAAAAGGCATCATTAATAAAACAACAATAGTTTTGCCCATTGAAAAGATACAAAATGTAAATCTGACGCAAAATGTTTTACATAAAATGGCAAAGGTCTATAAAATCGCCATTGAATCGGCGGGCAGTAGTGCGCAGGAAGTTTCTATCAACGCCTTGTCAAGTGATTTGGCCTTTCTTTTAAAAAGGAGCTTAAATGAGGCCAAACTAGCTAATCAAGAAATGGCCATTGATGAAATTCAGATTAAAAAATTTAAGATTTCAACAGCAACGCTGATTAAAATTGGTTTAACTTCCCGCTATAGAGAAAGCATTGCCCTGTTTATTGCTTTTGTTATCTATTTAGGTCAATATGCGGAAAAATTTATTGAAAATAAATGGATCAATGAAAATTATTTTGATGATGTTCAAACGCTAACCAATGATTACTTGTTTTTGTTTTTGGCTATTCCCTTAATAATCTTCATCTTATTACTCGTTAACCTCATCAGAACAATATTTAAGTTCTATAATTATACTTTTTCCGTTGAAAATGATGTTTTGGTTTTTAAATACGGCTTACTAAAAACGCGAGAAATCATCTTAAAGCCTTATAAAATTCAAAAAATTACGATAGCACAAAATTGGCTGCAAAGAAAACTTGGTTTGCATGATGTCGCCATTCAACAATTACAAGACCAAGGCGATGTGAACAAGATGCTCAATATGCTTCAAATTCCAGGTTTGAATGCCAGTGAATTGACGGACTTCCTTAAACTAACCAATTATACAAATATTGAGGCAAAGCAACTGTTGCTACCAAACATCAGACGTTTAATTTTAAATGTTTTCTTCTTTGTTGCTTTGCCTGCACTGGTCTTTGTAATTTTAAAGCATTTTCAGTTCATCACCTATTCTTATACCTTCCTATTGGGCTTTGTCATTTTGGTTTTAATCTTAAGCATAATTGATTACAGAAATTATAAGTTTTATTTTAATCAGGAGCTAATTAAAAAACAATCTGGTATTTGGGATGTTGAAAGTGAAATAGTAGAAGTTCATAAAATTCAAGGCATTGCCTTGCAACAATATTTTTGGCAAAAGAAAGCTAATATTGGTTCAATTACTTTTTTCACAGCTGGTAGTAACGTCAGTTTTAAAACAACAACATTTAATGTTTTGGTTCAAAATACAAATATTTGGTTATACAAAATTGAGAAATCGGTTAAGAAGTGGATTTAAGTAGGTCTTAATTGAAGTCTTTTATTGATATAAATGGAAGGGCTTTCGCCTGCTGATTTAGACCATCTTTGTATTTGTTATTATTTGTAACGCGATTGTCAGGAATTATTTTATTATATTTGCTACAACTAAAATAAATTATTAACCTCAATCAACTAAACATGCCAGCAAATAATCCCAACCTTGTATTGCCACCTGGCAATAAAATCGCCTCTAATTATTCAGATATTCAAAGCCAAATAAGCTTCCTGCGCGCACGACCAATAGAACCACTTCAACCATTATCACAAGCAAATGATGATAGTGGTTTATTACAAGTTAGTAATGTAGTTTTTATTGATTCTGACATAAAAATTGATAAAATTGATGTTTATTTTGATAATTCTGGACCAATGCCAACTTTTTATATTGTTTATAATGGACCAGAAACCGAAGCCTCAAATTTTAGTGCCTATCAAGTCAATTTTGAATTAAGATTAGACCCCATGCCAATTGAAATTCAAACCATTTTATGGAACGAAGACCCAACAACCTCTCGAGGAACAATTGTGATAGTAGCTAGATAGATATAAAATTACTATAAACGGATGCTTTTATTTTTCTTAAACTAATAGCGTTTTTTTTTAATTAAAGCGATTTAAATCACTTCTTTTTTTAGCTACTTCAAAATGTCAAAATATTTTCTTTTTTGTTTATTTTTTGCTTTTTTTTCCTTGCCAATAATTGCGCAAGAAAACGCTTTTGAAGTAGCTTTTAAATCAAAATTAAGTAAAGAAGTTAGCTTATTCGAAAATCCTTTGTTGAATAAGGTCCATTTTTTTTATCTTAATGATCAAATTGATTCAACTTTATTCTATAGTTCAAAATATTTGAATGCTAAAAAAAGTAAATCGCAAACTGATAATTTTTTTTACTTTTTCCGTGGTCATAGTTTTAAAGAAAAGGAACTTTATGATGAGGCGAATAAAAATTTTTTAATGATTAGTAGAGATTTTGTTTTTTACAAAAGTGTTTTTTACCATTTAGGACAAATTGCATTTGAACAAAATAGAATTGATGATGCCATGAATTATTTTAAAACTATAGAAAATATAGATATTTATAATTATTACAACATCAATAAAGGGAATTTGATAATGAATCTAGGGATGTGCTTTTTTCTTCAAAATAAATTAGACCTAGCAGAAAGTTATTTAACTCAAAGCACTAAAATTCATGGAGCCACCAAAGATACTCGCGCAATGATTGCCACATATAGCAATTTGGCAAATTTATACTATGAACAATATCTAGATGAGAAAGCTATTGGCTTTTTTCAAAAAGCTTATGATTTAGCGCAGAAAACCAATTATGTTAAAGAGAAATACAGTACGGCTCTAAATATGGCTGTTATTGAGGAAAACAGAAAGAATTATAAAAAAGCCGTTGATTACCGAAAAGAGGCTGGCATCTGGAAAGATTCTCTAAATGATCAAAACAAAATATGGAATATTGCACAGCTAGAAAAGAAATTTGCTGTGAATGAAAAAGAAAAAGAAATACAACTCCTAGAGGTAAAGAATGAGGCGCGAAGAACCCAACGCAATGGCCTTTTTATTATTGCCTCTTTACTTATTTTGACACTTGGTATAAGCTTGTATTTTTATCGCATGAAAGTAAAAAGAAATCAAGTGATTCAAGCACAAAAAGAAGATTTAGATGCTTTAAATGCCACGAAAGACAAGTTGTTTTCAATTGTTAGTCATGATTTAAGATCCTCTGTTAATGCGCTAAAATCTAGCAATAACAAATTAATGGAATGTTTAGAAAACAAAAATTATGAAGCATTGGATGGTTTGCTTCATAAAAATAGTGCTATAGCCAATGGTTCATACAATTTGCTTGACAACTTATTGAATTGGGCCAATCAACAAACCAATCAAATTTATTTTGAAAAGGAATCCTTGCACTTAAAAACTGTTGTCAATCATGTTGAGTATAATTTTAGACCACTTACTGTTGAAAAAAATATTGACTTAATTATTGAAGTTGACCACTCGCATAGGATTTTCATGGATTTAGATTCCCTTAAAATTGTATTAAGAAATTTGCTGGACAATGCTTTAAAATTTACCAAAGAAAATGGTAAGATTTCAATTCGTTCTCAATCCGAAAATAATGATTTTGTTGTTTTAACTATTGCGGATAATGGTGTTGGTATGAATCAAAAAATTATAGATGACTTACTCGATGATAAAAATCTTTTATCAAAAAAGAATGATAAAGAGGCCATTGGTTCAGGTTTAGGTTTTCAGTTATGCAAGACTATGATTTATAAAAATAGCGGAAAAATAAAAATTGAAAGTGAAATTGGGGTAGGAACAAAAATTATTTTATATTTACCAAAATTATGATCAATGGAGGGTTTGCGCATACTTATAATAGAGGATACGAAATCAGATAGTGATGAATTGTCTTACGCGCTGGCCGCTAATCAGCACCAGGTGGTTGGCGTAGCAACTAATTATAGTGAGGCTTTAAAATTGTTTTATGAAAATCAAATCGATTTGGTCATTATCGATGTTTTTTTGAACGGTATACCAGAGGGCATTAATTTTGCAGAAACCATTTGTATTGCGCCTAATATGGCTAAACCATTTATATTTTTGACTAGTTCAAAGGATCGGCAGATTTTTGAACGTGCAAAGCTTACTAAACCCTTCAGTTTTTTAATGAAGCCCTTTAATGAATTAGAGGTGCTTTATGCCATAGAAATGGCTGTAGAAAAGTTTTATGACCAAAAAGATAATTTAGATAGTGAAAATCAAAATGTTGTTTTAAGCACGGATTATTTTTTTGTAAAAAAGAATAAAAGCTTAAAAAAAGTCAACATCAGAGAAATCATTTATATTGAAGTAGAGGAACGCTTTTGCCATCTCATTACACTTAAAGAAAATTTTATAGTTACCCTTTCCTTAAAAAAATTAGTTGAATACCTCAATGAAGACATATTTGCAAAAAGCCACAGAAATTTTATGGTAAATATAGATCGTATTAATGAGATTAATATGAAAGATAACTTAATCATTATGGAAGGCGGTCACAAAGTACAACTTAGCGATCATTATAAAGGATTTGTTCAAAGGTACAACTTATTATAGTATTTTATTTAAAGGATTTGTTTTACTAAATAGCAATTTTCTATTTTTTGCTAACTTAGTCTATTTTTTTAAAATTTTTATTTTCAATTGATCACATGATTCTATGAATTTAAGCAGTGTTTTTATCTGCTCAAAAAGCCTTTTTTTTGCCAAAAAAAGGATTTCATGCACAAAAAAACAGCCTTTCGTGACATTTTTTTTATTTTGTGTTTTATTTTATTTTAATTTTAAGACGAATTTCAATCAAACTATTAACCAAAACTTTTTCTTTTATGGAACAAACCTATGCAAGGAGAAAATTTCTCAAAAATGTAGCATTATCCTCTACTGGAGTTATGTTTCTTTCATCAATCACAGGTATGCAAGCGTTTAATCAGATTAGCAAATTTGCCGACGGAAATAATGCTTTAGCAATACAAAAAATGGATTTGAGAAAGCAATGGCTTTCTGACAATGACGTTACTATTCATGGTAAGATTTATGCCAAAAACCATTTAACAGATTTATCAAAGACTACTGTTGAAGTTTGGCATTTGTCTCCTGACAACATTGAAGAATATCGCGCTAATATAGGTGTTAATGCCAACGGTGAATATAGTTTTGTGACTGATTTTCCTGGTAAAACAGAGGGTAAAAACCCAAGACTATTTTTTAAAATTGTTAATCAAACTAAAGTCATTAATGCAGAATTAATACTTAACAACTTTGGTGCCTATATTAATGATACATACTATGTAGACAACCTCGCCTTAGGTGACAAGTTGTTCCCTACAACGTATATCATTAATAATGAAAAATATATAAATTTTAATACTTTAATTTAAAACTATTTTATTATGGAGCCATTTTTAGGAGAAATCCAAATGTTTGCCTTTAATTTTGCGCCACAAGGGTGGTTATTTTGTCAAGGTCAGCAGATGCCGATCAATCAAAATCAAGCTTTGTTTGCTTTGTTAGGCACAACTTATGGGGGTAATGGTATGACTACTTTTGCACTACCTGATTTACGAGGTAGAAGTATGGTTCATTTTGGAACAATTAATTTAGGAGAAGTTGGTGGTACACCAACCGTAACCCTATTAACACAAAATATGCCCACGCACACACATGCGATTAGTGTGGCTGTTAATACAGCTGCTGGGACAACTGATATGGTAACAGATAGATTAGCAGCTAACCCTAATGCCTTTAAAGATAGTGCAGAAAGCGGAAAGTTACTAAATGGCGTAACAGTAGGAAGTATTGGGCAATCATCGCCCTTTTCTATCCGTAATCCGTATCTTGGCATAAACCATTGTATAGCTCGTAGCGGCGTTTTTCCATCAAGAAGTTAACAATTATTAATTAATCAAAAAATAAATATCATGCCAATTGAACCTTTTATAGCATCTATTCAAACCGCAGGATTTAATTTCAATCCTACTGGTTGGGCACTATGTAATGGACAAACTATTTCTATTGCACAAAACACAGCTTTATTTTCCTTATTGGGCACAACTTACGGCGGAAATGGCACCACAAATTTTGCTTTACCCAATTTGCAAGGCAGATTTGCCGTTGGTGTAGGGCAAGGACCAGGACTTTCTCCTATAGCCTTGGGAGAAGTGGGAGGTGTCGAAAATATAACATTAACCACACAAACAATGCCAGCACACACGCATGCGGTCACTGTTTCAGCAAGTTCATTTGAAGGCGAGGTTTCAAATCCAACCCAAGGTGTTATTGCTTCAAAAGCCAATGGATTTAGCCCAACAGCCAATGGTGCATTAGGCGGTGTAAATGTAACACCCCAAGGCGGAAATCAACCATTTGGTATTAGAAATCCTTATTTAGGTATAAATTTTTGCATAGCCATGCAAGGTATTTATCCGCCTAGAAGTTAAATAATTTATAAACTTAAAACATATTAATAATGGATACATTTATAGGAAATATCATAATATTTTGTGGCACTTATGCCCCCAATGGCTGGGCATTTTGTAATGGGTCATTACTTCCAATTAGTGAATATGATGCACTATTTGCTTTGATAGGCACCACTTATGGCGGTGATGGTCAAAGTACTTTTGCTTTGCCAGATCTAAGAGGTAGAGTGCCTGTGGGTGTTGGTCAAGGGCCGGGCCTACCAAATGTGCAAATTGGCGAAACTGGCGGTAATGAAAGCGTTATTTTAATTCCTAATAATCTGCCTGCACATAATCACAATGTCAGCATTGGAGTAAATACAGCTATTGGCGATGAGAGTAGTCCAACCAGTTTTTTAGCAAGTCATGCCGCTGGATATTCTGAAGAATCAAATGCTGCATTAGGCGGTGTTACGGTTACGCCTGCAGGAGGTTCTCAGCCATTAGCTATAAGGAATCCATATTTAGGCGTGAATTATATTATTAGTTTATATGGAATTTTTCCATCTCAATCATAGTATATGAATTTAAGAATAGGCCTTTTTTTACCAAAGTCAGATATGTTTCCAAAGCTTTCCTTTGAATTTTTGAATGGCATTAAACTCCCATTTAATTCTTTAAATGAAAGTCAAGAACTTCCGCAATTTATTTTTGAGGGTGTTGGCAACGGGGCAGATAAGGATATGCTTAGTAAAATTGAGAAGATGCTGCTTCAAGATGACGTTGACGCGATTGTTTGTTTTTGCAGTTATTTTTTTTTAGATCAATTGACTACAATGGCTAATACTTATAAAAAACCAATTTTTCATGTCACTTTGGGGGCGAGAGTAGTTAAAGAAATACACTTTAGTCCATATTTGATTCATCAATCACTTAATTTATCTCATAGTTGTTATTTGTCCGCATTAATGGGTGTAGAAAAATTTGGTAAAAAAGTGGCGATGCTTTCCTCTTTTTATGATGGCGGTTATCACATGGCTGAGGCTTTTTATAATGGGTTGGTTGAAAAGGACGGGGAGATCGTTTACAACTATGTGAGCCCCATGGATTATCAAGCAGAATCATTTGAAAACATGATTTCAGGACTACAAACAACAAGACCTGATTTTGCTTTTATGATTTTTAGCTACAATGAAGCCAAAAAAATCATGGAGGTTATGCTCAAAAATGGTTTAGCCGATTTACCTGCTTTTGTGGTACCTTTAATGACTGATGAAAGTTTATTGACGCATGCCATGTATCCAAATAATATATTTTCAATCGCCTCGTGGTCTTTTGACACGAATGATACAAATATGAATGGTTTTGTTGCAAATTATCATTCGGACTATGAAGAAAACCCTAATATCATGGGATTACTTGGTTTTGAAGTTGGTTCAATGATTGTACAAGCTTTTCAAAATGAAGGTCATTTACCTAAGCAAATTGGTGATTATTTTAAAACTGTCAACATAAAATCACCACGTGGCCAAATAAACTTAACATCATTTAATGAAATCATCGCTTCTGATTTTAAACTTCGCAAACTTGAACCATTCACTGACCATTATCAAAATGTAGTGGTTGATGTCATAAACAAATATTCTGCTGCTACGCTTTATGAAAAGATGGCAGAAGTTCCAGACACTGGCTGGAAGAATCCTTATATATGCACTTAAAATTTTAAAACAAAGAAAACAAAGAAAACAATGAAACAAAATTTATTTATCTTTTTTATGTTGCTCTTGTGCAGCATAGGTTTTGCACAGAAAGTAGCCGTAATTGGTCTAAATCACTCCGATCCTGATGGTTTTAGCTTTGTTGTGGTTCAAGATTTAGCTGTGAATGAAGTGATTTATTTTACAGAAAACGAATATAACAATGCCACCGGGAGTTTTACTGACTCTAATGAGGCTGTCGTAAAATATACTGCTAGCGCTGCTGTTGCAAAGGGCAATGTCATATATGTAGTTGAAACTGGCACAACAACTAACGCATTCACAGTTTCATGCACAAATGGAAGCAACTGCGGTAGCGCTGTGCGCGTGAATACTGGACCATTTGCAATTGGTCAGGGCGGTGAGTCATTTTATGCTTATTCTGATAGTGATGATAATCCAATAAATGGTTTAACCACTATTCATGCGGTTTTATATACTGGTTTTGCAGAAGGAGGCAATACGATTGTAGGTGGAGATATCGTTTCCTCTCAAGATCCTAGAATTGGAACAGTTAATTTTCCTAATGCTATAGTCGTAGATGGTTTTCCATCAAGTGCAGTGGTGGGATATAGTCATCATCGTGCAGAATTTAATACCACTGCTTTGGCTAGAACCAACGTTACAAAAGTGGTTTTAGAAAACGTTAGTAACTATCAATATACGGGTTCAACAGGTGCAGTAACTCAGCAAGCGCTGTCAACCCAATTTTTCACTAATTTAAACTTAGTCTCATCAAATCCAGTGGCTACTGTATCAGCGTCGCCTAGTTCTGTTAATGAAAACAGTGGCACAGGTATGGTCTATACTTTCTCTCTAAGTGCAAACGCAGCTGCTAATACAACTATAAATTTTACCGTAGGTGGTACTGCCATTTTAAGCACTGATTATAATCAAACAGGTGCCGCTTCTTTTTCTAGCAGTGCAGGCACAGTGGTTATTCCTAGTGGAAGTAATTCTGCTACAGTTACGGTAACACCAATTGGCGATACTGATTTAGAACCAAATGAAACAGTTATTTTAACAATCACAGCTGGCACTGGTTATGATGGCGGTAGTCCAGGTGCTGCCACGGGGACCATTGTTAATGACGATACCGTAGTTATGGATTCAATGGTTGCGGTAACTGGCATTAGTCATACAGACCCGGATGCCATTTCTTTTGTAGCGCTTCAAGACATACCGGCTAATTCTATTTTTTATTTTACAGATCATTCTTTCGATGCAACCACTTTGCGTTTTAGTACATTTGCACCTGAAGTTACCGTTCAATGGACTTCACCTGGGACAATTATACCAAAAGGCCATGTCATAGTTTTAACAGAAACTGGAACAAGTACTAATACACTCAACGTCACTTGTAGCAATGGCTCTTGTGGCAGTGTTACATCAGTGGTCGGAGATTTTGCATTAGCTTCAGCTGGCGAGACCTTCTATGCTTACAGAGATAATGATGCTGACCCTACGAATGGTTTTACGCATATTGATTCTGCATTATTTACTGGAACATCATCAGTTTCTGGAGGAACAATTCCAGCCATAGAAGATCCTAGATCTGTTTACACAAGGGCAATTGTTGTAAGTGGTTTCCCAGCTTCGGCACCATTAAGAACAGAATATGACGCAACAAAACGCGCAATCTCAGTCACTGAAGCAGTTTTTGAAAGTACATCAAATTGGGTGCATGCGCAATCACCTGCTGCACTTTCAACAGTGCCTTTTAGCAACTTGAATGTACTGTGCGGAACGCCTCCAACACCAACATTCACGCAAGTGGATCCTATTTGTGCTGGGGCAACTTTATCAGCCTTGCCAACGACTTCAACCAATGGCATTAATGGCACATGGGCGCCAGCTTTGAATAATATGGCAACCACAGAGTACACGTTTACACCAAATATGGGTGAATGTGGCACAACCACTACCATGACCATTACGGTGAATCCAATACTAACACCAACCTTTACGCAAGTTGATCCTATTTGTGCAGGTGATTCTTTATCAGCTTTGCCAACCACTTCAAACAATAGCATAAATGGGACATGGGCGCCAGCTTTGAATAATATGGCAACAACTGAATATACTTTTACACCAGATGCTGGCCAATGTGGCACAACAACAACGATGACCATTGTTGTTAATCAGCCGCTAACGCCAACCTTTACTCAGGTGGATCCAATTTGTGCAGGTACAACATTGCTAGCCTTACCAACCTTGTCAAATAATGGCATTAATGGTACATGGAGTCCTGCCTTGAATAATATGGCAACCACTGAGTATACCTTTACACCAAATGTAGGCGAATGTGGTACAGCGACCACCATGACTATTGTTGTGAATGCACCAACAACCCCTACATTTACTGCGGTAGCAGCTATTTGTTCGGGCGAAACTTTATCAGCTTTGCCAACCACTTCAAATAATAGCATAAATGGGACATGGAGTCCAGCGCTGAATAATATGGTAACCACCACTTATACTTTTACACCTGATACTGGACAATGTGCTAATTCAACCACTTTACAAATTGTAGTTAATCCTGTACCATCCTTTAGCATTAATGCGCCGGGTGCTGCCTGCGAAGGCGATACGCTAGTTTTAACCTCAACTGCATCAGCTAGTGTCAATAATTTTGTTGGACCTTATGCTGTTGCCAATTGGGCATTCTCAAATACAAATGCAGACGGCAGCGTAAATACATCTTTGGCACCTAATTCTATTGCCATTACTGGCGGTAATAATGGATCTAACAGTGCTGGAAATAGCGGTTTTACCATTACGATTCCCGCGGCAACAACGCTTTCATTTAATTGGGCCTACACAACAGATGATGGTGCAGAGTTTGATTTTCCACAAGTTATTGTAAATGGTAGTGCAGCCACTTTTACAGGATATGATATTTCTGGTTCAACATCTCAATCAGGAACGATGTCTGTAACGCTTAATGGAGGCGATACTTTTGCTTTCAATATGCGTACAGTGGATAATGGTTTCGGTGCAGCTACCGTAGTTATCTCAAATTTTGTCGCTTCGGGTCAAAATTTATTATGGACTGCTACTGATGGTGGCACTATCATGGGTGCTAATGACCAGTCATCTGTTTCTGTAACTTCCTCAGGTACCTACACTTTGACTGGAACGCTTGGTTCTTGTAGTGCTTCTCAAGCTGTTGCAGCGGTCTTTAATCCAATTCCAACTGCCCCAACAGCTTCATCGCAAAACGTTGCCTTTGGTGCAACCGTGGCGCAATTGGTTGCTTCAGGCAATAACTTAGCTTGGTATGATGTGGCTATTGCTGGCACTGCTTTAGGTGCTTCAACCCCATTAGTAACAGGTACCTATTATGTGTCACAAACTACTAATGGTTGTGAGAGTCCACGAACATCTGTTAATGTTTTTTTAGGTGACCCAATTTTAACAGCGGTAAGACCTAATCAATGTGGTTTGATTTTAGCTGCAAATAATGCATCCATCGTTATTAATGCGATAACGGTTTCTGGTGCAACCTCATATGATTTTCAGGTGACACTTGATGGTGAAGCCGCGCAAGTGATAACTAGCGCAACAGCCTCTTTTAATTTTGGACAATTAAATGTCTTACCTGGTTTGTCTAGAATAATAAGTATTGCAGTAAGTGCTAACGTTGGTGGTGTTCAGCAGCCATATGGCACCTCTTGCAATGTGTTTACGAGAACGCAGATTACGCAAGTAAGATTTACGCAATGCGGTATCACTGTTACCGGAAACAATGGCAGTATAGTAGTTAATGCTATACCCGTGGTTGGTGCAACCTCTTATGATTTTGAAGTGATGCGTAATGGTGGGAATACAGAAGTTATTACTACCCCAAGTGCGTTTTTCACTTTTAGTCAATTAAGTACATTGCCAGCTAGCAGCACCATTTTGTCTATTAGAGTACGAGCAACGGTAAATACTATAGTTGGTGCTTATGGTAATTCTTGTAATATTTTTACGGCAACGCCAATAACAAGCATTAGAGCTTCGCAATGCGGTATAACCGTGCCTGCAAATAATGGTTCTATTGTTATCAACGCAAACCCAGTTACTGGTGCTTCAAACTATCAATTTGGTGTAATCGTTAATGGCGGTGCGGAACAATTAATCAACACAGCCAATAGCTTTTTTAACTTTAGTCAATTAAGTGCTTTGCCGGGTGCTGGTTCAACCATTTCGGTTAGGGTAAGAGCTACTGTTAATACCATTGTTGCAGATTGGAGTGCATCATGTAATGTGTTTACACCAGGCGACATGGATGAAGAATTTGTAGAAATGACCACTGTTCTTCAAGCAACAGCTTATCCAAACCCGTTTTTTAGTCAATTTACTTTAAAATTAGCCAACAATACTGAGGCTTCAATCCAAGTTTTTGACATCACAGGTAAGTTAATTAGTGACCAAGTAGTTAATGCCATTTATGAAATTGAATTAGGTCAAAACCTAGAAACAGGCGTTTACCTCGTGAGAATTGAACAAAATGGTGATATCCAAAACATCAAAATGGTAAAAAAATAGCGCAAATAATTTAGATTAAAATGAAAAAATCCTCTGCTTCGGTAGGGGATTTTTTTTGGTTTTTTGTGAATAAATTAGTTGATATCATTCGTTAGCGGTAAAGAAAAAATAGCCTTTAACCTTTAACTTTGTTGCTTGTAAAAGTCGTCAATTGTATAAATTCTTTTTTAATTTCTTAATAATACTATTTATTTCAGCTCCTTTGAATGCACAACCAGGCATTAAAATGGAAAAGAAAAATGGTGTTTTTTATATACCCTGTAAAATTAACGGCCTTGAACTCCAATTTATTTTAGATACAGGTGCAAGCGATGTCACCATTTCTAAAAGTGAATCCATGTTTATGTTGAAAAATGGTTATTTAGACAGCAGTGATTTGCTCGATAAACAATACTATGAAATGGCCGATGGCAACATTGCTGAAGGTACGAAGTTAAATATTAGAAGGTTAGAAATTGGGGATATAGTCTTAGAAAATGTTGCAGCCTCTGTGGTGCATACACAAGCCTCACCCTTACTTTTAGGACAAAGTGTTTTAGAGCGTTTTGATGAAATTAAAATTGATTACAACAGAAGATTGCTCTTTTTGCTAATGAAAGAAACTATTCACAAACCAATAACAAAGATTTTTTCCAAAGAAGAATTGCTGTCAAAAATTGAGGAATCCTCCGAGAGAATTATTGATAATCCCAAAAATACCGATGCATGGTTAGACATGGCTAAATCTAAATTAGCCCTTGGCGAAAATGAATCAGCGATTAAAGACTTAAATCGTGTGCTAGAAATTGATGCCAATCATGTAGAAGCCTATTACCAAAGAGGACAGATTTTAGCTTTAACCAATAAAAAGCAAAAAGCCATTTACGATTTTAGCCAAGCCATCGCTTTGAGCCCACATCATGCCGAATCTTTTTATAGCAGAGGCCTATTAAAAATACAAGGCAAGGATTTTGAAGGTGCAGCTTTAGATTTTGACAAGGCCATCTCTTTATCTCCAAATCCTACGATTGATATGCTACGCCAGCGCGCCGATGTAAAATTTGAATTAAAGCGGTTTCAAGAGGCGATTAAGGATTTTAATGCGATCATTGCTTTAGAATCCAATAAAAATAATTTGGCTGACATTCATTATTATTTGGGGTTGTCTAAAAAAGGTTTAAAAGATTATCAAGGCGCATTTGCAGAATTTTCAAGAGCTCATGAATTAAACGATAAAAAAATAGATTATTTAATCAATAAAGCAGATGTACTGGTTTTACTCCAAGATTATAAAAATGCCTTGAAAGACTTTACGGCCATTATTGATAATCATCCAACGGATATTGCACTTTATTTTAGAAGAGCACATCTCAAAACCTTATTAAAAGATTATAGAGGCGCTTTAAGTGATTATGAAACCATTCAATCACTAGATAAAAATGACGTGAGTGTTTTTGAATTTAAAGCCGAAATCTATTATGCTATGAACAACTTTGAAGAAGCTTTAACCAATTATAACGTGGCGTTAACTTTAAAAAATGAAAACCTTGACTTGCTCATTGCAAAAGGTAACACGCTCACACAACTCAAACGCTACCAGGAAGCCATTGAAGTGTATAACCAAGTGATAAAACTTAACCCTAAAGATGTGGATGCCTACACCAAAAGAGGTTTAGCGTTTTTTCAACTCGACCAGATGCAAGCCGCCTGCTTAGATTGGAGCAGGGCAGGGGAATTGGGTTTTGAAGGGGTCTATGAGTTCATCAAGAAGTATTGTAATTAGGCTTTAGTCGCTAGTCCTTAGTCCTTAGTTAAATTTTTTTATCTACTGTTTCATTGCGTGTGCAAAAACAATCCCTTTTTTTCTAATTTCTAATTTCTAATTTCTAAATTTATTTCTTATCTTTGTAGATGTTATTGGCGGTTAATGTTTATGAAATTTTTTCTCTAATTTCTAACTTCTAATTTTTAATTTATAAAAGTGAAACACTGGATTCAAGCCGCTCGATTGCGCACTTTACCTCTTTCTTTATCTGGGATTTTAGTTGGCAGTTTTTATGCCGTTTCTCAATCAATTTTTAATTGGTATGTTTTCTTTTTCGCCATTTTAACAACACTTGGCCTTCAAATTCTGTCTAACTTTGCAAATGATTATGGCGATGGCATAAAAGGGACAGATAATGATAATAGGGTTGGTCCATCTCGTACCGTGCAAAAAGGTGTTATTAGTCCAAAAGCCATGAAAAACGCGATGTTTTTAACAGCTGTCATTACTTTTGTTTTAGCTGTTTTGCTCATTTACTATTCTTTTAAAGACCAGTATTTGTATTATTCACTTTTGTTTTTGGCGCTGGGCATTGTAGCCATTGCTTCTGCTATTCGTTATACCGTGGGCAATAATCCATACGGTTATCAAGGTTTCGGCGATGTTTTTGTTTATATTTTTTTCGGTTTAGTTAGTACCTTAGGGGTTTATTTTCTGATTACAAAAAGAATAGATTGGCTCATTCTTTTACCAGCAACAACCATCGGTCTGTTTAGCGTTGGGGTACTCAACCTGAATAATATGCGTGATATCGCTTCAGATAAACTAGCAGGTAAAAATACTTTAGTGGTGAAAATTGGTTTAAATAATGCCAAAAAGTACCATTTTGCCATCATCTTCGTGGCTATGTTTGCTTCTGTTCTTTTTGCTTGGCTCAAAGATTTTAATTTTGATCAGTATTTGTTTGTGTTGGCTTATATTCCCATCCTGAGACATTTAACCCGTGTTAAACAAGTGCAAGTAGCCCAACAATTTGATCCTGAACTAAAAAAATTGGCATTATCTACTTTTTTTTATGCCATTCTCATGGCGTTGAGTATGATTTTCTTCTTGTCTGATATTATCATGAGGTCTTAATTTTTCTTGTTTCTAATGCTTTAACCCCAGTCATTATGAAAATACAATTTCTTGGTCACGCATGTCTTTACATCACCATAAAAGATATTACTATTTTGGTTGACCCATTTATTACAGCGAATCCAAAAGCGGCACATCTCAATCTGGAGGAGATTAATCCGCAAGTGATATTATTGACGCACGCGCATCAAGACCACACACTTGATGTTGAACTTTTTGCTAAGAAAAATAATGCTTTGATTGTGTCTAATTGGGAAATAGCAACTTATTATGGCAACAAAGGTTTTAAATCGCATCCCATGAACCAGGGTGGCAGTTGGACTTTCGATTTCGGTAAAGTAACCTATAGCAACGCCGTGCACTCGAGCTCATTTCCTGATGGCAGTTATGGTGGTCAGCCTGGTGGATTCATTATTCAAGGGGAGCATAAAACCATATATATTGCAGGCGACACCGCGCTGACTTTTGACATGAAATTGATACCGCTAAAACATCAGCTCGACTTAGCCATTTTGCCAATTGGCGACAATTTTACAATGGATGTCGATGATGCCATTGAGGCCTCAAATTTTATTGGCTGCGACAAAATTTTAGGCTATCATTACGATACTTTTGGCTATATTGAAATCAATCACGAAGAAGCTATTCAAAAATTCTTCAAAGCCAACAAGGATCTCATGCTATTAGAAATTGGTGAATCTATTGTTCTTTAAGCTTCCAGCTTAAAGTGTTTTGTTCTTTAAGCTTCCAACTTGACTTGTGCGCATGTAGCCTCGCACAGCAAGATAGCAACATTTTTAAAAGATATGACCATCCAAGCTAAATTTTTCAAACATCAACTGATTTTTAAGCAAGCTGCGGGCACGTCGAGAGGGGTGATGCACACCAAAGATTCTTGGTTTATTCAACTTTATCAAGGTGAAAAAATGGGCATTGGTGAATGTGGCTATCTCGAAGGTTTAAGTATCGACGATTATGGCAGTATCGAATCAACATTGCAATGGCTTTGTGACCACATAAACTTTGAAAAAGAGGTGTTGTTTGATAAAATTAAAGATTATCCCGCCATCATTTTTGCGCTTGAACAAGCTTTTTTATCACTAGCTGGAGATCATCCTTTTGAACTCTTTCCTTCGGATTTTACTAAAAATCAAGCGCCCATAACCATCAATGGACTCGTTTGGATGGGTGATTACGCCTCTATGAAAAAGCAAATTGCTGAAAAAATTAACCAAAATTTTAGTTGCATCAAGCTTAAAATTGGTGCCATTGATTTTGAAAAAGAATTGGATTTATTAAAACATATTCGGCAAGATTTTTCTGAAAAAGATATAGAAATACGCGTTGATGCCAACGGTGCTTTTTCACCTAAAGATGCCTTAGAAAAACTGAAAAGACTTAGTGCTTATAATCTGCATAGTATTGAACAACCCATCAAACCTAAACAACTTGAATGGATGGCGCAGCTAGGTGAGCAATCGCCAATCCCAATTGCGCTTGATGAAGAGTTATTTGGTGTGGTTAGTAAAAAGGAAAAATTACAACTTTTGCAGACCATCCAACCAGCCTATATTATTCTTAAACCGAGTTTATTAGGAGGCATCGCGCATTGTAATACTTGGATAGATTTAGCAGATCAAAATCATATCAAATGGTGGATGACCTCTGCTTTGGAGAGCAATATTGGCCTTAATGCTATTTCGCAATATACCTTTACCCTTGGCAATGTTATGCCGCAAGGATTAGGCACAGGCAGTTTATATACCAATAACTTTGAAAGTCCTTTAGTGATAGACAATGGCCGATTGATTTACGCTAACGATAAAACGTGGAAGATTGATGGATAGCGATCATTTTGTTTTTAGCCCGCATTATACATTAGAACTTCGAAGTGACGGTTGAAATGGCAATAAAATAACCTATTTTTGTGATTGAGGCATGCACCGCTAAGATTAATGAGCAAAACAGAGTAAAACGCCTTATTTTGAAAATATTTCAAGTCGTAATTGATTTTCTAATGCGTAATTAGGGTTAAACAAGGACTAAACTTTGACGAATGTCAACAATAAACTGACTAATTATTTTCAAATTCATACTTTCGTGATAATGAAATACCTTTGTTAAGTCTGCATGAAGACACACGGCGCCATCATTGGAGCGATAGCTTTTAAAAAAAAAAAGCTACAGCGTTAAACAGAGGCGAAAGATGGCGCTGCGCCGACATTTTTCGTTGGTATAGTTATGGCGCTCATAAAAAGAGACCAAGCCATTTGCAACTAGCAAGAAAAGAAAAATAGCTTATAGTTTGCCCATGTTTTCTACCAAAGTTTCCATCAACTTCGTTATAGGTCCTTTTATCATCATAGCCATCATGGGGTTAAAATCGCCTTCAAATGCCATATAAACCTCACAGTTTTGATCATCAATGGCTTTTAGGTTTGTGATTAATTGAAAAGGTAATTTATCACTAGCCGCCCCTAAAATAATTTGCGTATGTGGCGTGTTGCCCTTCAGTTTAAGTTTGATTTCTGGCATGGCAGATAATTGAAAGGCGAACAGCTCGTCAGTCAATACTTCAAATTTTGAAATGCTTTCGGGCATTAATTTCTCATAATTATTGACATTTAACAAAGCATTGAATAAATCTTCAATATTTTTGTTGTGGGTTTTGGTTGATGAGGTCAGGTTCATGTTTTTATTGTATTATGTATTATGTATATTGTAAATTGCGTTTGCCAACTGCGATTGATTACTGCGACTACCGAAAACGACTGTAACTTGGGGGGCTTATTCGCGACATAAAGGTAAGGTCGAACATCTTAAAAGACCTTCTTGCTTGGCTATTTCGGCATAGGGTATTTCTTCAACAATGAAATCATTTTCACGCAACCACTGATTGAGTCTCGTGAAATGCTGTTCACTAACGACTATATTTTTGTCGATCGAAAACACATTGGAGTTCATGTGGTACATTTCATCTCTGGTGATATGAAAAAGATTGTCTTTACCAAAAAGATTGAGCAGAAATTCATAATCTGCTTCCTCTCTGAAACCACTTTTATAAATAATGCCTTTGTTTGTGCCTACTGGTTGAAAGCAGCAATCTAAATGCAAGGCGTTGTCTCTTGCTTCTAGTTTAGATTTAACCAAGTCAAAAGCTTTGACTTTTTTATGCGGAAACAAATTTTTAATATACTCGACACCTGCCAGATTAGTGCGTGCAGTAATAAAGTCTTTATAATCTGATCCTTTGTAGGTGCCAATAAAAATATAGTCGTTCCATGGCATCACATCGCCACCTTCTATATGCACCTCTTCAGGCGGTCTAACCACCTGAGCAGGATTCATCTGGTCAATAATGTACTGAATGGCTTCCAATTCCCGTTCTCTATCTGGCAATATATTTGACTTGATGAAAGTGTTTTCTATCACAAAACCAATATCTCTCGCAAAAATTTGATTGAAGTTTTCTATCAATTGTGGTCTATAAACTTTTACGCCATATTTTAGAAAAACTTGATTAAAGGCTTCCATTTCCTTGATCATATCACTTTCAATTGGATAGGTGCCAGCCAAAATATGTTCGAGTGATTTAGGGTCATAAGCTTCTTCTGCTAGTGGTGTTGGACCATTGCTATTTGCTATACCAAGAATAACACTTTTTAAGCGGTTAGTTTCGTTAGTAACGTTTAGATGAAGCATATGATAGTTGTAAAATTTGAGACAAATATACCTTTAGTTATTAAAATAAAAAATCTTTAAGTAGAAAAAGTTTTATTTGTGCTTATCAAAAAAAAAATTACATTTGTTGCTCATTTTAAATATTTTAAAGCATGAGTATTTCAAACTTTTTTGGTTCGTTATTTGGAAAAGCCAAAGGAACCATTGACCAAGTAACAGAAAAGATTACTGACGTAGCTGAAAATGCTTTAGAAAAAGGGACAGAATTGGCTGGAGAGTTAAAAGAAAAGGCAGAAATTTTAGCTGATCAGGCAGAAGCAAAATTAGACGAAATGGGCGTGAAAGATAAACTAGCAGGTGCTATTGATACGGCAAGAGAAAAATTAGACGTTGCCACTGAATGGGTTGAAGAAAAAGCTGGTCAAGCTAAAGAAACATTTTCTGATGTGGTTGAGAAAGTAGAAAACAAAATTGATGATTTAACGGCTTCTAAAAAGGAGGAGTAGTTTTACAAAATAGGTCTTATTTTCTCCTTAATTCATAAAAAAGTCCCGATGAAACCATCGGGACTTTTTTAATGTATTTATCTTTCATTCACTTTTTTGAATGGTCTAAAAGGCTCTCCAACATATAATTGTCTTGGTCTGCCGATAGGTTCTTTATTGATACGCATTTCTTTCCATTGTGCAATCCAACCAGGTAAACGACCAATAGCAAATAAAACGGTAAACATATCGTTAGGAATATCTAGCGCTTTATAGATGATACCAGAATAGAAGTCAACATTTGGGTAAAGATTTCTTGATTTGAAGTACTCGTCTTCTAAGGCTACCTGCTCCAACTGTTTAGCGATGTTTAGTAGAGGATCTTGTACGCCTAGAGTTGCAAGAACATCATCAGCTGCTTTTTTAATAATGGTTGCTCTGGGGTCAAAGTTTTTATAAACGCGGTGACCAAAGCCCATTAATCGGAAGGAGTCATCTTTGTCCTTAGCTTTTAAAACATATTTTGCCACATCACCACCATTACCATGAATTTCTTCAAGCATTTCTAATACCGCCTGATTGGCACCACCATGCAGTGGTCCCCAAAGCGCAGAAATACCAGAAGAAATAGAAGCAAACAGACTACCATGCGAAGAGCCAACAATTCGAACTGTTGAGGTAGAGCAGTTTTGTTCATGATCTGCATGCAGGATAAATAATTTATCTAAAGCCGCAATGATTTTTGGATCAGCCACATATTTTTGTGTTGGTAATTCAAACATCATGTGCATAAAGTTTTCTACATACCCTTTTGAGTTGTCATAATAGTTTAAAGGAAAACCTTTGGCTTTTCTATAGGTCCAAGTAGCGATAACAATAAATTTTGCTAAAGTTTTGCAAACCGCATGATACATATCTGTTTCATTATGCGGATTAACTGCTTTAGGATTAAAAGCTGTTAAGGCACTCATTAGTGATGATAAAACACCCATTGGATGCGCTGTTTTTGGAAAGCCATCCAAAATACTCTTCATTTCTTCATGAACTAAAGTGTATTTTCTGATATCATTTTCGAATTGTTCTAATTGGGTTTTAGTCGGCAATTCTCCAAAAACCAAAAGGAAACATACTTCTAAAAACGAGGCTTGATCAGCCAAGTCTTCTATGGCATAACCTCTATATCTTAAAATCCCTTCTTCGCCGTCTAAAAATGTAATGGCACTTGTACAGGCACCTGTATTTTTATAACCCGAATCTAAGGTTATCGCGCCTGTTAAAGTTCTTAATTTTTCAATATCAATGGCTATTTCATTTTCACTGCCTTTTATTACTGGTAGCTCTATCTCTTTGCCATTAATTTTTAATGTTGCAAATTCACTCATTATAAAGGTGTTTTATAGCGTTATACAAATGTCTACAAATATACAAAATATTGAGATTATAAAAAAATAATGACAAAGGATTTATAGTTAAAAAAGATATAAATTTTGCAAAAAAAATATAGATTAGTACAAACTTACCTATATTTTTATATTTTTTGATGTTTTTACAAACCTAAAGCGTCAAATACCTCTTGATTGAGGATCATGAGCATTTTTTCCTTTTGACCTTCTTGATAATTCAAAAATTTCCATTTGCCTTCAGTAAATTTATCAAAAACAGCAATTGTTTTAGAACTGATTTCGGCAATTATGCTATTCCTTTCTTTGTTATAACTAATGTTATCGGTTTTCATATTGCTTTTTAGTGTCCCTCTAGCATACCGTCAATTTGTTCGGTTGACAGCTGATTTTAAAAAGACATATTCACTATTGATGGAAAAATTACCAAGGCATAGTGCGCTTCTTTTATATGAACGACATCAGAAATGGTTGTTTTTATCTCGGTTTCAATAAAACTGATAGACATCATATCATTAGAAAAGGTTTCTTTCATCAGATCAACGAGCATTTCTTTGGGTGCCAAATCAAACAAACCAGGATAGGTATAATCTATTACACCATCAAAATCTAATTTAGTGGTGGCAATTATCATTTTTGACACATCTGGCCCTATGTCTTCCTTTTTTTGTCCAAATATTTGCAACGAAATAAAGGCAACTAATATTAACAAGTTTTTTTTCATTTTTATGGTATAAAGATTATGGTATGAAAAGCCGCAAGTAGTAAGATTAAAGTTGTGCCAATTGCACATTTTATCATATTTACGTCTTAGATTAAACAATAACCCATTCGCCAGAATTAACCATGGCTTCTGCCTTTTTATATTTCATAGTTTCGGTTTTGCCAGACATGATGTGTCTTATGGTCACGGTGTCGTTTCTGTTAATTTTTGGTTGGTCTCTCACAATAGTTTCTGTCACTTGTGGTCTTTGCATTTGTCCAGCTTCACGGTTTTGTTGTGCTAAAGTATCTGAATTAGGCATCTCGCTGCGTGATTCATTTAAGGATTCTTTTCGTTTGATTTCTTTTGCTTCTTGAATACTTGCATTTTGTTGTGGTAAATCACCTTTTAATAAAAACGAAATAATCTCCTTATTCATTTTGTCAACCATTTTTCTAAATAATTCTAAAGCTTCGAATTTATAGATAAGTAGCGGGTCTTTTTGTTCATGAACAGCCAATTGAACGGATTGCTTCAATTCGTCCATTTTTCTTAAGTGTTTTTTCCAAGCTTCGTCAACAATAGCCAAGGTAATGTTTTTCTCAAAGTCTTTAATGAGCTCTTTTCCTTGGTTTTCGTATGCTTTCTTTAAATCTGTGACCACATTCAAAGTTTTGATACCATCAGAAAAAGGAACCACGATGCGTTCAAAATGATTGGTTGGATTTTCAAATACATTTTTGATGATAGGAAACGCTTCTTTAATGTTTCTTTCATTTTTTTCTTGATAAACTTTCAACACTTCTTTATAACACCTTGACGTAATTTCAAATTCGGTAAGTTTGCCAAATTCTTGTTCACTTATTGGCGATGTAATAGAAAAGTAACGAATCAATTCAAATTCAAAATTTTTAAAATCACCAATTTTTTTATTGTCGATGGCAATGTTTTCACATGTATCAAACAACATATTGGCAATGTCTACTTGCAGTCTTTCGCCGTGAAGGGCATTTTTTCTGCGTTTGTAGATCACTTCACGTTGGGCATTCATCACGTCATCATATTCTAACAAACGTTTTCTAATACCAAAATTGTTTTCTTCCACTTTTTTCTGTGCGCGTTCTATTGAGCTAGTCATCATGGAGTGTTGAATAACTTCACCTTCTTTGAGCCCCATTCTGTCCATAACTTTGGCAATTCGTTCAGAACCAAACAAACGCATCAAATTGTCTTCTAAAGACACATAAAATTGTGAACTTCCTGGGTCACCTTGACGACCCGCACGTCCTCGTAACTGACGGTCTACACGACGAGAGTCATGACGTTCAGTGCCAATAATAGCTAAACCACCTGCGGCTTTTACTTCATCAGATAGCTTAATATCTGTTCCACGACCTGCCATATTGGTGGCTATGGTTACTTTTCCAGCTAAACCTGCCTCGGCCACAATTTCCGCTTCTTTTTTATGTAATTTGGCATTCAAAACATTATGTGGCACATTGCGCATTTTTAGCATGCGACTCAATAATTCAGAGATTTCAACTGAAGTTGTACCAATTAGAATTGGACGACCTGCTTGTGAAATTTTTGTAACATCTTCTATAACTGCATTAAATTTTTCACGGGTGGTTTTATAAATTAAATCATCCTGATCTTTTCTTGACATCGGACGGTTGGTTGGAATTTCAACCACATCTAATTTGTATATTTCCCAAAATTCGCCTGCTTCAGTAATGGCTGTTCCAGTCATACCCGCCAATTTCTTATACATTCTGAAGTAATTTTGAAGTGTAATGGTAGCAAAGGTTTGCGTAGCGGCATTGATTTTGACGTTTTCTTTAGCTTCAATGGCTTGATGCAGGCCGTCTGAATAGCGTCTGCCGTCCATGATCCGACCAGTTTGCTCGTCCACAATTTTTACTTCGTCATTTTCAATGATATATTCCACATCTTTTTCAAAAACAGCATAAGCTTTTAGCAACTGCGTTAAAGTGTGAATGCGCTCAGATTTGATGGAAAAGTCTCTAAATAAAATTTCTTTTTTCTCCGCTTCTTCTTCTTTAGATAAATTAAGCTGCTCAATTTTTCCAATTTCCACGCCAATTTCAGGTAAAATAAAAAAATTGCCATCAACATCTTGCGACAAATATTTGAAACCATTATCGGTCAACTCCACTTGGTTATTTTTTTCTTCAATAACAAAATAGAGCGCTTCATCAACTTTGGGCATTTCTTTATTATTGTCTTGCATATGGAAATTCTCCGTCTTTTGAAGTAATTGCTTAATGCCTTCCTCACTTAAAAACTTGATTAAAGCTTTGTTTTTTGGCAAAGCTCTATATGAACGCAATAAATAGAAACCGCCATCTTTGGTGTTGCCCTCCTTGATTAATTTTTTGGCTTCTGTTAAGAAATTAGTAGCCAGTTGTTTCTGCATGTTAAATAAACTTTCCACTTTTGGTTTAAGTTCATTAAACTCATGGTGGTCACCATCCTGCACTTGTCCAGAAATGATCAACGGTGTTCTCGCATCATCTACTAATACGGAGTCAACCTCATCAACGATAGCAAAATTGTGTTTTCTTTGTACCAAATCTTCTGGCGCATGTGCCATATTGTCTCTTAAATAATCAAAACCAAATTCATTATTTGTACCATAAGTGATATCGGCTTCGTAGGCTTTTTTACGCGCTTCTGAATTGGGTTGATGGTTATCGATACAGTCTACCGTTAAACCATGAAATTCAAAAAGGGGGGCATTCCACATGCTGTCACGTTTAGCCAAATAGTCATTAACGGTCACCAAATGAACGCCATTACCCGTTAAGGCATTAAGATAAACAGGTAGCGTTGAAACCAAAGTTTTACCTTCACCAGTCTGCATTTCAGCAATTTTACCTTGATGAAGCACAACGCCACCAATCAACTGCACATCATAATGAACCATGTCCCAGGTTACTTCTTTTCCTGCGGCATTCCATGCGTTAGACCAAATGGCTTGGTCGCCTGCAATCGTTACATATGATTTTGTGGCTGAAAGCGCAACATCATTAGGCGTTGCTTTAATTGAGAGGGTTGTATTATTCGTAAATCTTTTAGCAGTTTCTTTAACAACGGCAAAAGCTTCAGGTAAGATATCGGTTAATACTTTTTCAGAAATATCGTAAGCCTCTTTCTCAATTTTATCTATTTCTAAGTATAAATCTTCGCGCTTATCAATGTCTTCTGTGGCTTCAATTTGTGTTTTTAAGTTGGCAATGTCCTCTTTTTGTTTGGTGATTGCCGTTTGAATTTTTTGTTTGAAAGCAGTAGTTTTTTCTCGCAATTCTTCATGAGATAAGTTGCTAAATTCTTGCTCAAATTTAAGCACTTGTTTAACTAGTGGTTGTATGGCTTTAATGTCTTTTTCAGATTTATCGCCTACAAATATTTTAAGTAGATTGTTAATAAGTTTCATTTTAATATTTAATTTAATAAAGGGGTGTAAATTTATAAAAAAAAGCCATTATTTAATGGCTTTTTAATTAGTTTTTTAGATTTTAGTATTCATCCTCATTCCAGAGATAATCTTCATCAGTGGGATAATCCGGCCAAATTTCCTCCATAGATTCATACATTTCACCTTCGTCTTCTATTGATTGTAGATTTTCTACAACCTCTAAAGGTGCTCCAGTACGAATAGCATAATCTATCAATTCATCTTTAGTTGCTGGCCATGGCGCATCGCTTAAATACGATGCTAATTCTAGTGTCCAATACATATTTAAAAAATTTTAAATTTTTGCAAAAGTATATTTTAAATTCAAATTAACAAGTAAAAATGAAAAAAAATATAAATAAATTTTAAAGAACTTAAAATCAAATAATTAAAATGGTTATTTTTGTTTAGGTATCCACTTTATTTCTTCAACTGCTAAATCATTTGTCAATTTTCGTGCCATGACAAAAAGTAAATCAGAAAGTCTATTGAGGTAGGTAATTATGACAGTGTCTATGACTTCATTTTCGCTAAGTAAGACAACTAGTCGTTCAGCACGTCTGCAAACGCATCTAGCAATATGACAAAATGACACCGTGGTATGACCTCCAGGCAAAATAAAATGCGTCATTTGCGGGAGACCTTGTTCTAAATCGTCAATGTGGTTTTCCATAATTTCAACATCTTTTTCTTCGATACGTTGAATATTTAATCTGGGTGTACCATTTTTTAATAATTCCTTTTCTGGTGGAGTAGCTAATATGGCACCGGCTATAAAAAGCTTATCTTGAATATCAAGTAAAATGTCTTTTAGGTTTTGAGCAATAGTTTGGTCTTTTAACAAACCTATATAACTGTTGAGTTCATCTAAAGTACCATAGCTTTCAATACGCAGATGAGCTTTAGATACGCGTGTGCCGCCGTAAAGGGAAGTTTGACCTTGGTCGCCTGTTTTGGTGTATATTTTCATTAAAAATTAGAAATTAGAAATTAGAAATTAGAATTTTGCTATTGCCATTGCCATTGCCATTGCCATTGCCATTGCTATTGCTGTTGCCATTGAATTTTGCTATTGCCATTAAAACTGATTAGTAGACAATAAGACCAGAGTGCAAGATTTTTCAAATGAAATACTGTTTTCTGCTAGTAGTTTGTATAATTCTGGGTTTTCTGTGCCTGGATTAAAAATGACCCGTTGAGGTTTTAAAGCGATGATATAATCATAAAAAGCCACTTGGTTTTTTGCGGACAGATACAAAGTAATCGTATGTATATTATCAAAAATGATTTGGTCTTGATGAATTATAATGTCTTCAAATTGGTCTTGTTTATTGCCAATAGCAAATATTTGATGACCTTTATCTTTTAATAATTTGATAGCTTTGTTGCTATACCTTTCAGGATTTGTGGAAGCACCAAGCACTAAAACGTGAAGTGAATTTTGCATAAATGTTGAATGTTTGGCAAAAATATGAAATTTATTGATATATATTAGCCCTGATGGCAACGATAGCCTTGTGAAGCAAAAAGCGAGTTTTTGTAGGTGTGGCAAAGCGACCCTAGAAGCTCTTGCCATGCCATACAAAAACCGCTTTTTGCAAACAAGTCCCGAAAGTTTTCGGGATGGACAGCTGGATCAGCTTCAAATAAAAAACACTTATTTTACTTTTATTATTTTTACTTTTTGTTGTATTTTCGCACTTTAATTTTTTATATGACTTCACAAGAGATTCGCCAAAAATATTTAGATTTTTTTCAATCAAAAGACCACTTAATTGTACCATCTGCACCTATCGTTCTAAAAGATGACCCAACGCTGATGTTTAATAACTCAGGGATGGCGCAGTTTAAAGAATATTTTTTGGGCAATGCCAAGCCGAAACACCCGAGAATTGCTGATACGCAAAAATGTTTGCGCGTATCTGGCAAGCACAATGATTTGGAAGATGTTGGCTTTGATACTTATCATCACACGATGTTTGAAATGTTGGGCAACTGGTCTTTTGGCGATTACTTTAAGAAAGAAGCCTTGGCGTGGGCTTGGGAGTTTTTGACGGAGGTATTGAAATTAGATAAAGACCGTTTATATGTGTCTGTTTTTGAAGGCAATGCCGAAGAAAATGTACCCTTTGACCAAGAAGCTTTTGATATATGGAAGCAATATGTGTCTGACGACCGCATTATTTTAGGCAATAAAAAAGATAACTTTTGGGAAATGGGCGATCAGGGGCCGTGTGGTCCTTGTTCGGAAATTCATATTGATTTAAGAACAGCAGAAGAACGCGCTAAAGTATCAGGACGCGCATTGGTTAATGCAGATCATCCGCAAGTGGTGGAGATTTGGAACAATGTTTTTATGGAATTTAACCGTAAAGCAGATGGTTCTTTAGAAAAATTACCAGCGCAACACGTAGATACAGGTATGGGCTTTGAGCGCTTATGTATGGCGATGCAAGGTGTTACCTCAAATTATGACACAGATGTGTTCACGCCCTTGATTAAAAAGGTTGAAAACCTGTCTGGTATTATATATATTGGAGAGACAGGGCATGCCCTGTCTCAACCTAAAGGGCATGCCCTGTCTTTAACAGAGGAAAAGACCAATATTGCCATCCGTGTCATTGTTGACCATGTGCGGGCAGTGGCTTTTGCGATTGCAGATGGCCAATTGCCTTCAAGTACTGGTGCAGGTTATGTGATTAGGCGTATCTTAAGACGCGCCATTCGCTATGGTTTCACCTTTTTAAATGTGAAAGAACCATTTATTAACCAATTGGTTGAGGTTTTAGCTGATCAAATGGGCGCGTTTTTCCCTGAAATTAAGTCGCAACAACAGTTAGTAACCAATGTAATCAGAGAAGAAGAAGCTTCATTTTTAAGAACGTTAGAGCGGGGTTTATTGCTGCTCGAAGATTTGATTAAACAATCTAATGGCAACAATATTTCTGGATTTAAGGCTTTTGAATTGTATGATACTTTTGGTTTTCCAAAAGACTTAACTGCACTGATTTTGAAAGAAAAAGGTTTGACTTTTGATGAAAATGAATTTAATGAAGCCATGAAAAATCAGAAAGACACCTCGCGTGCTGCTTCGGAGATGTCAACAGATGATTGGCAGATTTTGATGCCAAGTTATGCAGAAAGTTTTGTAGGTTATGATTTAGTAGAAAATGAAGTTCAAATCACCCGCTATCGTAAAATAGACAGTAAAAAGGATGGTGTGCTTTATCAATTGGTTTTAACCGATACACCTTTTTATCCAGAGGGTGGTGGTCAAGTAGGGGATAAGGGTAGCCTCACCCCAACCCTCTCCAAAGGAGAGGGAGCGATAGATATTATAGATACCAAAAAGGAGAATAATTTAATTCTACATTTTACCAAAAAATTACCTACAGATTTAAATCAAAAGTTTGTTGCAACGGTCAATAATTCCTTGAGAACATCATCTTCAAAAAATCATACGGCAACACATTTGCTGCATCAAGCTTTGCGCACAGTTTTAGGTACGCATGTTGAACAAAAAGGCTCGTTGGTTAATCCAGACTATTTGCGTTTTGACTTTTCACATTTTTCAAAGGTCACTTCTGAAGAATTGCAGCAGGTTGAAGCGATGGTCAATGCTAATATTCAAGCGCAATGGCCATTGGTTGAGCGCAGAAGCATTCCTTTTCAACAAGCTATAGACGAAGGAGCCATGGCTTTGTTTGGCGAAAAATATGGTGATAGCGTTCGTGCCATTAAATTCGGCGAGAGTATGGAACTTTGTGGCGGCATCCATGTGAATAATTCTGCTGATATTTGGCATTTCAAAATTGTTTCTGAAGGTGCTGTTGCAGCGGGTATTCGGAGAGTGGAAGCGATTACTGGTGATGCAGTCAAACAACATTTTTCTAGTCAAGAACAACTATTACAAGATATAAAAGAGGTGTTGAAAAACCCTCAGGATGTTTTAAAAGCCTTGACACAATTGCAAGAGGATAACTTGAAATTGAAAAAACAAACAGAGCAATTATTGAAAGAAAAAGCTTTGCAACTAAAAGCAAATTTATTAACTGAATTCACAATTGTTAATGGCATAAATTTCTTAGCCAAACAAGTGGATTTAGATCCGACTGGCGCAAAAGATTTAGCCTATGCCTTAGGCGAAGGCAAAGATGATTGTTTTATTTTATTTGCCACAGCTTTTGAAGATAAACCAATGTTAACTTGCTATATTTCTAAAGCTTTGGTCGATTCAAAAGGTTTAAATGCCAGCACGGTTGTTAGAGAATTAGGAAAATATATTCAAGGCGGTGGCGGTGGGCAACCATTTTTTGCAACGGCTGGCGGTAAACATGTCAACGGCATTAAAGAGGCTTTATTAAATGCCAAAGCTTTAATAGGATAGCTTTTTAATAAAAAAACAGCCAATATTTTTTTTGATATAAACGGACAAATTTTTGATTGACCTACTATTGTTTTAATAAAAAGCAATGTTAGTCAAGGCAATATGTTTATATTTGTTTTTTAAATGAGTCAAATTGAATTTTCTGGCACACATCTTTCTTTCTGATGACGACGATTTGGTGCGTATTGGTAATTTCATGGCTGATACCATCAAAGGGAAAAGCTATTTGGATTTTCATCCTAAAATTCAAAGAGGCGTTTTATTGCATAGAGAAATTGACACTTTTACAGATAGTCACCTAATTTTTAGACAAAGTAAACACCGCTTACATGCAGATTTTGGACATTACTCAGGTGTTTTGATCGATTTGTATTACGATCATTTTTTGGCTAAAAATTTTGACAAATGGAGTGATCAACCTTTAAAAGTTTTCGTGCAAAAATTTTATTTATCCTTGAACACTAACTTTGAATTATTGACACCAAAAATTCAAAACATGATGCCATATATGATTAGTCATAATTGGTTAGAAAGTTATCAGACATTGGCGGGCATTGAAAAAATTATGATTCAAATGGATTATCGCACGCAAAATCAATCGAAAATGCGATTTGGAATCAATAATTTAAAAGCAGATTACCAATTATTTGAAGAAGAATTTTATGAATTTTTTGAGCTTATTCAAAATCATATCGATCATTTTAAATCGCATTTGGCATGAAAAATTTACTTTTTTCTATCTTCATCACTTTCTTTATTTCATGCAAATCTACGCATGAAGCGATAGGCAGTTCTGAAGCGATGGTAGTTTCTGCTCGCGTGGAAGCTTCACAAATTGGTTTAGATATTATGAAAAAAGGGGGCAATGCTTTTGATGCTATGGTTGCTACAGAATTGGCTTTAGCTGTTGCATACCCCTATGCGGGAAACATTGGTGGCGGTGGATTTATGGTTTATCGTAAAAATAATGGCGAAATTGGTTCTTTGGATTATAGAGAAAAAGCCCCTTTGAAAGCCCACAAAGATATGTTTTTAGATGACAAAGGTGAGGTGATTCCCATGCTTAGTCGGCAAAGTGCTTTGGCTGTTGGTGTACCTGGAACAATTGCGGGCGTATTTGCGGTTCATGAAAAATTTGGCAAATTGCCCATGGCAGATATATTAATACCAGTGATAGCCTTAGCAGAAAAAGGCGTGGTTGTAACAGAAAAGCAAGAAGCACGTTTAAAGCCATATATAGATGCAATTATTGAAGTCAATGGACCACAAACCTTAATGGCGCAGAATTTCAAAAAAGGGGATTTTATTAAGTATTACGCACTTGCGCAAACACTCAAGCGGATTATGAAGAATGGGAAAGATGAATTCTACAAAGGTGAAACCGCGCAAAAATTAGTCAATTATTTACAAGCAAAAGGAGGCATCCTTTCTATGGCAGATTTGGATAATTATCAAGCGATATGGCGAGAACCAATTACATTTGATTATAAAGATTTGCGCATCATATCAATGGCACCGCCTAGCAGTGGAGGCATCACCTTAGGACAAATTATGAAAATGATTGAACCCTACGATTTAAAATCCTTTGGTCACAATCAAACCAAATATATCCAAACATTGGTGGAAGCAGAACGCCGCGCTTATGCGGATCGCAATCATTATTTGGGCGACCCAGATTTTGTAAAAATTCCTGTTGCTGATTTGTTAAATCCAACCTATTTAAGCTTACGGATGTCTGATTTTAGAATGGATAAAGCAACTTTATCTGCTGACGTAAAAAGGGGAGAAGTGCTATTTAAAGAAAGCACTGAAACAACGCACTATTCCATAGTCGATTTTGAGGGCAATGCCGTTTCTGCAACCACAACACTCAATGATGCATACGGTTCAAAACTGTATTGTGAGGAATTAGGTTTTTTTCTCAATAATGAAATGGATGATTTTTCATCTAAACCAGGCGTGCCAAATATGTTTGGATTAGTTGGTAATGAAGCCAATAGTATTGCACCAGGCAAGCGCATGTTGAGTTCTATGACCCCAACTATTGTTGAAAGAGAGGGCAAATTATTTATGGTAGTTGGCACCCCGGGTGGTTCAACCATCATAACGTCTGTTTTACAAACCATTTTGAATGTTTATGAATTTGATATGACCATGCAAGATGCTGTTGCCGCATCAAGATTTCATCACCAATGGCTACCTGATGAAATCACGATGGAACCAAATGGTTTTTCAAAGGACTTGTTACGTCAATTAATAGCTTTAGGCTATATCATTAATGAGAACAATACGATAATTATTGGAAAAGTTAATGCTATAAAAATGATGCACGACGCTAGTTTACAAGGTGGGGCAGACCCGCGAGGTGACGATGTGGCTGTTGGAGAAAAGTCCCGCAGTGCAAAAAGGAAGAACCAATAGGCTGCTTGAATAGCTCATAAAGGAATTTGCCTATTGTTTATTGCAATTGTTTATTGCTATTACTATTGTTTATTACTATTGTTTATTGCTATTGCTATTGCTATTGTTTTTTTTAATTACTCCCTAACCACTTTATGCGTGACTGCTTTATCTGCGAAAATAATTTTCATCAAATAGACACCTGCGTCTAAATGCGACAAATCAATAGATTTCTTGTTTTCATTTAATTCCACAGACAGAATAAGTTTCCCACTCATATCAAACAAATTGGCTACTTCGGGTTGTTCAACAGGTGCATGAATATTAATCAGATTTTGGGTAGGATTGGGATAAATGGACACTTGCGAAGCATTAAAATTTGAAGTTGAGAGGGGAACAGGTAAATCAGTTCCCCACAAACCTCTGCCAAAAGTTCCAGCATATAATTTATTACTCAAAAGGTTAATTTCTATATCTCTTACCGATACATTTGGTAAGTTAGTATCAAAGGGCAACCAGTCGCTTGTATTGTTGTCTTTATAATAGACACCATGTGCTGTGCCTATATACAAAGCATCATGCGGATGATTTTTCTGGTGTTTTATGACGTTCACCGCAACATAAGGTAATGCATTAGAAATAGCCGTAAATGATTGGCCGCCATTAGTTGATTGATGCACGCGATTACCAGTCCATCCTGAAGTGGTCACATAAACTATATTAGTATCTGATTGATGGGGGGCTACGCTTGTAATAAAGCTACTAAAAGTGAAAATATTTGTAAAATTTATACCACCATCAGTACTTTTATGCAAAGTGGCACCAACCGCCAAATAAACAATTTGACTGTTTGTTGGATGAAATTCAAAATCTCTAATATTACTTGAAAAGGTATTAGTTGAGTGTGCAACCCAGTTGCCACTTGTTGTACCATTAAATCTATAAAGTTGATTAAAGCCAGAAAAAAGTTGATTAGTTTGATTCAGTTTTAATGGTGTTACCCAATACCCATTTAAAGCGTTTGGCGAGTTCACATTGCTAGAGGTATTAAATCCTGTATTATTGCTAATAAATAGCCTTTGGCCGTATTGCATAAAGGCATAAAATAAGCTGCTATTGGTTTGATGAATAGCATTATCCATGCCATCGCCGCCATGCCATCTATTCCAAGAATTATTAGTTCGTCCAAAGCCGCCATTGTCCTGCAGTCCAGTAGTAATATTTGGGTTAGCTGAATTAGCGCTTGAAATCTTATACATTTGGCTAATCTGCGCGGTAGCTGTTTTGTTGGTAAAAGCACTTACATTAGCATTTGAAACATAAATACCGCCATCACTACCACAAAAAAGAAGACCATTTTTAAAACCTAAATAATGAATATCAGCATGGGTGTAAGTTGCAGTCATTTGACTCCAATTATTAACTACGCTTAATGTGCTGCCACCATCAGTAGACTTCCAAACATTTAGAGCACCTGTAAAAATTTCATTTTTATTATTCGGATTGGCGGCAATGGCTAAATCATACCAACCTTGACTTGCTTCTACAACATTAGTTGTGCTATTCATCAATTGAAAACTATTACCAGCATTGGTTGACCGATAAATACCAATGTAACCATTATTGGTACTATGTAATTGGCTACTGTAGCATAAAACATAAACAAAATTGGGATCATTGGCCGTTACATCCATTACGATGCGTGTGGCATTGGTTGGTAAACCACTAGTTATTGCTAAAAAGGTATTGCCACCATCTGTTGATTTGAAAAAACCATTAGTTGATGTAGCAAAGACCGTATTGGGGTCGTCCGTTTTAAATTTTAAATTACCTTGTGTAAAATTTCCTGATCGTCTATTAGACCAAGTAGTTCCGCCATCTGTTGTTCTGAAAAGGCCTGTTTTTGTTGCCGCTATTAAAGTATTTGTAGCATTAGGATTAACGATTAAATCACCTAGACCTCTAAACTCCCAAGTATGTTGAAAACCAGTTTGATTCCAGCTTTGTCCAGCATCTGTTGATTTGAAGATGCCAAAAGAATACGAATCGGAATTGTCTTTATCTCCAGTTGCAATGTAAATGATGTTGCTGTTGGATGGATCGATAGCGATGCCAGATACACCAATTTGTGGTAAAAAATCGGTTAGAGGCGTCCAATTGTTGCCAGCATTTGTTGATTTCCATATACCACCTGCAGGTGTCCCAATGTACCAAATATTGGCGTTATTTGGGTCGACTTCTATAATGTTTATGCGACCTTGACCATTTGAAGGACCACCATAACTTGTGTTCGTAAATGGCCCCAGAGGTTCCCAATTGCTAATCGGATTGTTTTGGTTATTTCTGGCCTGAAACTTTAAATTTTCCTTGGCTTCCCAAGCTTGCCAAAAACTTTCGCCACTTTGCAATTGTCCAGTCTCATCCACGGCATTTTCATAGGCCGAATACCAGCGCATGAAAGGCTTATGGCCAGATCCTTTAACATTTGGGTCATTTATCTTATAATAATTGTCAAAAGCGGTTTTGAGTTCAGCCATTTTTAAAGGCTTTTCATCTGTCTTATTTTTTTTTAATTCTTCAACCCAAGGCGCAGTTTCATTGTATTGACCAAAAACAGTAAAACTGATGAATAGTAGTAAGAGCGATAATTTTTTCATATAGTGATTGATAATTGATGTATTTGATTTATTATGAAGAATTTTTATATTATGCAAATATAAAATTTATTCTAATGAAGTCATGTATAGACACATCTTTTAACATTTGTTTCCTGATAAATGAAATGCCAGTGACAAAAAGTTTACCAAAAGCAAAAACCAATGAAGATTAATCGATTCTTTCCGATAGCTAGTGGGAGTCCTTAAAAAACAATAATTATTTTACATATGAAAACACTTTCTTTTTTTTAAGGTAAATTTTTAATCGAAATGCCAAAATGCTAAATGACTTATTTTCAATTAGTTTGAATTTTTTTAAACAAAGTTTTTACCTCTAGTTGTCGTTATTTCATCAGATTTTAGTACTTTCGTGCCCTATAAACGTTTTTAACCTAAAAAAAAGTTATTAATTCTTTGAGAATAATTCCGTTAATTGAAAGTTCAATCATTTTTTTTTTAAGGATTAATTCACTGATTAGAAATATTATAAAAACAATAATTTTTAAACACCAAGTATTATAAATACAGTAAAACTAACCTAATATGTTGACTTACAAAGAAAAATTATCACTTTTGTCTGAAATGATCCAGCTTGCAAAAATTGATGACAATATACATGCGCGTGAAAAACGGTTTATTTCGCTTATTGCTGAAGAATTCACCGTTAGTAAAGAAGATTTAGATGAGCTTTGGTTAGTTAAAGCTGAAAAAAAAGTAATTAAATCTGAATTTCAGCGTATTGAACAGTTTTATCGCTTGGCTTTATTGATGCATTCTGATTATCATAAACAAGACGAGGAATTAGATTTTCTTCATTCCATTGGTTTAAATTTAGGGTTAAACCCAGTTTTAATCAAAAAAGTTTTAGATGAAATGGAAAAATCTCCAACCTATACCATTGACCCCGACTTGTTGTTGTCTATTTTTAAATCGCAGCATAATTAAGTTTTTAGTCCATAGTCCTTAGTTTTATTAAGTCTAAATTGCGAATAAATAACTAAATAATTTCATATATCATTTCAATGACCTTTAAAGATTTAAATTTACCAAAAACGCTTCAAAAGGCCATCGATGATTTGGGTTTTGAAACGCCTACACCTATTCAAGTCAAAGCATTGCCTGTTATTGCTTCTGGAAGGGATGTGATAGGTATTTCACAAACAGGAACGGGTAAAACTTTTGCCTATTTGCTTCCTATTTTAAAAAATTGGACTTTTCAAAATACGAACGCACCTCGTGTGTTAATACTCGTTCCTACAAGAGAGCTCGTTGTGCAGGTGGTGGAAGAAGTTGACAAGTTGACCAAATATATGTCAATTAAGGCCGTAGGTATATATGGCGGCACAAATATTAATCCGCAAAGAGCTGCGGTTTCTGAAGGTGTTGATGTTTTAGTTGGCACGCCGGGTAGGACATTGGATTTAGCTTTAGACGGCATTTTAAGGTTTGATAATCTGCAAAAATTAGTCATTGATGAATTTGATGAAATGTTAACTTTAGGGTTCAAGACACAGGTCACCACGCTATTAACAATGATGAAACGCAAGCGACAAAACATATTGTTTTCTGCAACAATGACTGAAGATGTAGATGATGTGATTGATGATTATTTTGAGTTTCCTGAGGAAGTTAGCTTAGCACCTTCGGGCACGCCCTTGGAAAGTATTGAACAAATAGCTTTCTATTTGCCAAACTTTTTAACGAAGCTTAATCTGCTTAATCATTTATTAAAAGATGAAGCCTTGAAAAGGGTTTTAGTTTTTACAAATAATAAAAAATTAGTAGAGTTTATCCATGAATCAGTGAGTGAAAACTTCCCCAATGAATTTGATATACTACACGCTAATAAATCACAAAATTATCGCTTAAATGCACTGAGATCTTTTCAAAATCATGAAATTAGAGGAATAATCACAACGGATGTTATGTCAAGAGGCCTTGATATCATTGATATTTCTCATGTCATTAATTTGGATTTGCCTATTCATAATCAACAATACATGCACCGGATTGGTAGAACAGGTAGAGCAGATAAGTTAGGTGTGGCTATTAGCATGATTACGCCAAAAGAAGAAGAGCAATTTATAGAGATTCAATTGATGATGGCTAAAGATTTGCCTTATACTGATTTACCTAAAGTTTTGATTGAAGAAAAACTTTTAGAATTCGAAAAAGATAAACCAAAAGTCTTAATTAAAACCAATACCATTAATGAAGGAGGTAAAGCCTTTCATGAAAAGAAAGACAAAAACAAAAAAATTAATTTAGGCGGACCTGGCAAAAGAAAACCACCCAAACAAACTGGTAATAGAGCGCAGAAAAAGAAAAAGAATGGTTAGCGGTTAAATGCTGAAAAGCAGTTGCCTAAAATCTATCATGCCAATATATTTGCCATTTTCCTCTACGGGCGCTTGTCTAATATGTAGTCGATTAAGCAATCTAGGAATATATTTTATATTGAGATGACTTGGTATTGAAACCACAGGTTTAGTCATAATTTCATAAATGCTCACCTCTTCTAAAGTTTTGTTTTGCACAACAACACCATCCATAATATCTGTAATGGTGATAATGCCGTTTGCATCAGCTTCATTGCGTTTTTGAATAATTAAAGCACCAACTCCTTTTGACTTCATAATGTCTAAAGCATCTTTTACACTAGCTAAACCGTCAATATAAAATAAGTCGTTTGACGCAATGTCTTTTGCTGTTTTTATTGTTTCCATGATATTTATAATAATTCGTTATTTAAATTTTCTCTTATCTTTTTAATCTGCCGTGACAGACCAGCTACTTTATCAATGCTTAAGCAAATCATGATGCCATTGCCTGGTTCTTCCAATTGACATTTTTCTGTAACAGCTTTGATGATTTTGTCTACATGGTGCTCTTCAACCACAAACAATATGATATTGGTTTGATTTTGTATAGACATGCCTAAAAAACTAGCTTGTTCAATGCCAGTTCCTTTACCTTGAATGATCACATCGCCAGTTGCACCAGCATTTTTAGCGGCCTTAACCACTTTCTCTGTAATGTCTGGGTCAACAAAAGCGACAATTAGCTTAAATCTCATATGTTTAAAATTTTAGGTTGATTTAGATTTTTTATATTGATTAAAATATTTTAATAAATCATTGTATTGCGCATAGCCTAATACTGTGATAATGGGAAAAATGCTGGCAAAAGCAATCAGACCAAAACCATCAATAGCAGGGTTTCTACCTGGAACGGTCGTTGCTAAACCAATGCCTAAAGCGGCAACTATTGGCACAGTTACAGTTGAGGTCGTAACGCCTCCCGAGTCATAGGCCAAGGCCACTAGGTCTTTTTTTACAAAAAAGGTTTGCACAATAACCACGATATAGCCGCCAAGAATATAAAGCATTAATGAATCACCAACAACAATCCGATAGGTGCCAACAGCTAAAGAAAAAGCCACCCCAATAGCCACAGTCAGCCGCAAAGTTAAAGCATTTATGGTTCCACCCGAAACTTCATTCGCTTTTAAGGCAACAGCATAAAGTGAAGGTTCGGCTATAGTTGTTGAAAAGCCTATAAAAAAAGCAAAAATGTAGATCCAATAATACGCTTGCCAATCTGATGGGTTTCCTGCATAACTTTGCTTGATAAAATCTAGGTTACTTAATTGTTTAGCCATAGTTTCTCCCACTGGGAATAAGGCTTGTTCAAGACCCATAAGAAAGAAAGTTAAACCAAAAATGACATACACAGCACCAATCATAACGCTTTTTAGGTTTGGAATATTTTTTTTGATGACAAATAATTGAAAACAACCAATGAGCATAACAATTGGCGCAACATCTAGCATAGTATCTAAAAAAGTATCAAAAAAAATCTCTAACATCATTAAAAAATAATCAAACCGTAGCCCATTACAAATATCATCGGCATTAAAGAAGCAAAGGCAATCAAACCAAAACCATCAACTAAAGGACTTCTTCCTTCTAAAACGGTGGCTAAGCCAACGCCTAAAGCAGTTACTAAAGGAACGGTAATGGTTGATGTGGTAACACCGCCTGAATCATAGGCAAGACCAATAATTTCTTTTGGCGCGATTAAAGTCATTAGCATCACCAAAACGTAACCACCAATAATAAAATAGTAGATAGGCCAACCTTTTATAATTCGCCAAATGCCTATCAAAATGGCTAAACCTACTGAAAGCGCAACGCTCACACGAAGACCTAAAGCATAGCTTTCTTCTATGTCTTTCGCAATGAGTTGACCATCAACCGCAATGCGAGCAGCTTCTTTGGCTATGGCAATAAGCGCTGGCTCTGCAATAGTTGTAGAAAAACCTAATAAAAAAGAGAAAAATAACAACCAAAAGACACTGCCTTTTTTGGCTAAAGCAAAAGACAAATTTTCGCCAATAGGAAACAAGCCAATTTCTAGCCCTTCAACAAAAAGCATGAGGCCAATAACAACAAAAAATAGGCCGAAAAGTATATCAATTAAATTTGGAAACGGCTGACGCAAAACGACCAATTGAAAAAAAGTTACAACAATTACTATTGGTGCCAAATCCATGATAGCGGTTCTGAGTTTGCCAATAATTTTTTTGATTATCGTTGCGACCATTTTTTATTTTTAGTTTCGTAAAGTTAGGAAAATAAAATTAAAAAACAAAAGAATTAACGCAATATTTAGAGGTTTAGCATCCATCACCCAACATAAGGCATCCAGCATCATGCATCCATCACCCCGCATCCATCATCCATCAAATCCCCATTTCTACTTGAATCCTAAAATACCATTGATTTTGATTCTGACTAAATAGCGTAGCGCGCTGATATGTTAATTCAGATTGTAACTTAAAGGAGTGTTCCCACAAATATTTTGTTACACCTAAAGTTAATTCTTTCCTTCTAGGTTCAAAAGTAGATATACTTTCTTGAGGTTTTAAATGCGAATACCTTAAAATAACTTCATAGTTTGAGGTAAAAAGATAGCTGGCTTGATAGTCCATACCCTCACCAACAAATGCATATCTAAAGTCTGAAGGATCGTTTGGATTGATAGTTATCGGATCGCGCAACGATCGACGATTCATATACGCTATGGCTAATGAAAAGCCCCTATATTTTAGTAAACTTTCTAAAAATGTACTCGTTAAGGTTCGGCCTTCAAAAAGTTCTGTACCTAATTGCCCTTGACTATTTTTGGCAAAATTATTTTGAGAATACACACCAGCAAAAAACAATTTTGGTTTTTTCTCTCTCGCTAAATCACCTTCAAAATTATTACCATCTCTACTGAAAGCGCCAAGTGGCATCAATTCAACTTTGGCAGTATAAGCCAAGTTCATGTCGTTGTTTTGTGTAAAATTTCTTCCTTCACCATTAGAAATGGCTGTTTTTATGTTATAAGAAAACTTATTAAAATTTTGGTTACTATAATACGCTTGAAAACCAAAATCTCGATCAATGTTAAATCTCGCATTATTGATTGAGCGGTCAGTAAGTTGTAAGGCGCCCGATGACACAATACGCTGTCTATTGCCAGGCAATTTTGTTTGACCAAAAATAAAACTCCAATTTTTATTAGGTTTATAGGTTAAGGCAGCATCTCTTATGATGTTAATGTTTTTGCCCTCTTCAATCTCGCCTACATCACCTGCAGCAAATGATAGTTGGACAACGTATAAAAATTTGGGGTTACCCACATAACCATCAAAACGCAAACGCAAACGCCTGATTTGGGCATCTATGCTTTCATTATCTTCTGTATTGAGATAAGTTAGCCTGTTTTGCATGCGAAAGCGAATGTTAAATTGAAAAATACTATCAGGCGAAGTGATACCAATACCTTTACCATAACTATAATAAGGTAAATTTTCTATCTTAACATGGTTGTTTATACTATCCTTTTTAATAATTTGCGCCATGGCAGGCAAGCTCATGGCTAAACAAAAAATAAAAATATATTTGCAGGTAAATCTCATTTTAAATGCCTAAATAATTATGAGGTGTAATTTGCTTTAATTCGGTTTTGATGGCATCTGAAATCTCTAAAGTTTCAATAAATGCATGAATGGATTGTTGGTTCATCTTTTCATTCGTTCTTGTTAGGCCTTTTAACGCCTCATAAGGGTTGGGAAAGTTTTCTCTTCTTAATATGGTTTGAAGCGCTTCGGCAACAACAGCCCAATTATTTTCTAGGTCTTCATTAAGTTTATGTTCATTGAGAATTAATTTATTTAATCCATTTAAAGTTGCTTCAAAAGCAATTAAGGTGTAGGCGATTGGCATGCCTAAGTTTCTTAAAACTGTGCTATCAGTCAAATCACGTTGAAGTCGAGAAATAGGCAGTTTAGCCGCTAAATGCTCAAATAGGGCATTAGCTAAGCCTAAATTGCCTTCAGAATTTTCAAAATCAATAGGATTGACTTTATGGGGCATGGCGCTTGAACCCACTTCGCCTGCTTTTATTTTTTGTTTGAAATAGTCCATCGAAACATAGGTCCAAATGTCTCTATCCAAGTCGATGATAATCGTATTAATCCGTTTAAGCGCATCGCAAAAGGCTGCCAAATGGTCATAATGTTCTATTTGTGTGGTTGGAAAAGAATGGTGAAGACCTAGAGTATCTTCGATAAATTGGCTGCCAAAATCTTTCCAATCAATGGCTGGATAAGCCACATGATGTGCATTAAAATTGCCAGTTGCACCGCCAAATTTTGCAGCAAAGGGTACATTTAATAGCAAACGCATTTGTTGTTCCAATCGCTCAACGAAAACCAAAAATTCTTTACCCAATCGGGTAGGTGATGCCGCTTGACCGTGCGTACGCGCTAGTAGTGGCACATCTTTCCAGGCCATGCTGAGGTCTTTTAATTTAGAAATGAGCTGTACTAAATTTGGTAAATAGACTATTTCAAAACTATGCTTTAAACTGAGCGGAATGGCCGTATTATTCACATCTTGAGAGGTTAAACCGAAGTGGATAAATTCTTTATATTGCGATAGACCCAAGGCCTCAAATTCTTGTTTAATAAAATATTCAACCGCTTTAACATCATGATTGGTTGTGGTTTCAATTTCTTTGATGGCTAAGGCATCATCGTTACTAAAATTTTTATAAATCAAACGAAGGTCCTCAAAAACTTTTTGATCAACGTTTTTTAACTGCGGTAGAGGCCATTCACAAAGCCCAATAAAGTATTCTATTTCTACCCAAACACGATATTTGATTAATGCAAATTCAGAAAAATAGGGAACAAGGTCTTTCGTTTTGTTACTATATCTGCCATCAATGGGTGAAATGGCGTGCAAAGCGGCTAAAGTGGTCATGAGGATGCTAGTTAAAGCATGCAAATATAAGGTTTTTGTTTGTTTTTTGCAAATCTTAAAATTCTTGATAATTTATGTGTACAAAATTTTTCACCAAAAAGCAGAGGCGCAAAGTTTAAATGTTTTTCTTTGCGTCTTTGCGCCTATGCGAGACCTAGTCTCATTGAAAAACGAAACTTTATAGGTTAACGGTTTTCGTTAGGGATGGTAGTGGCAGCCTTGTGCACTTGAAAGCTAGTTTTTGTTGGTGTGGCATAGCGACCGGTAGGAAGCTTTTGCCACACCTTACAAAAACTGCTTGAAAGAAACAAGCTAAAACGGACAGCCCGCTCGAACGCCCTTATCAAATTCTGAAGAATGAAATTAGAAATTAGAGGAATGAAATTAGAAATTAGAAGAGACATCCAAACCGCTAATAACAAATTAGATTATTTCTTAATCAAGCCCAATTCCACTAGTCTTTCATTGAGATAGTCGCCAGCAGTGATATCTTCAAAAGCTTTCGGGTTGTTTTCATCGATGCAACCAGGCAAGCAATTGAGCGGCATATCGCTCACTGGATGCATAAAAAACGGAATAGAAAAACGTGAAGTCCCCCATAATTCTCTCGGTGGATTAACTACCTGATGAATGGTTGATTTAAGCTTGTTGTTGGTATGTCTAGACAACATGTCTCCTACATTAATCATGAGTTCATCTGGTTCTGCCATGGCATCAATCCAGTCGCCCGCATGGTTTTGTACTTGGAGGCCTTTGCCTTGTGCGCCCATCAAAAGTGTGATGAGGTTAATATCGCCATGCGCAGCGGCACGCACCGCACCATCTTGTGGTTCGTCAGTGATTGGTGGATAATGAATAGGTCGCAAAATACTGTTCCCATCTTTGATATAATCATCAAAATAAAATTCATCCAAGCCGCAATAAATAGCCAAGGCTCTCAATACATAAATACCTGTTTTTTCAAGCATCTGATAAGCTTCTTTGCCCACAGCATTAAAATTGGGTAATTCTGTTACCTGCACATTATCAGGGTATTCATTGGCCCATTTAGAATCTGCCGCAACATATTGACCAAAATGCCAAAACTCTTTTAAATCACCAGCAGAACGGCCTTTGGCGTGTTCTTTACCAAAAGACACATAACCTCTTTGGCCACCAATGCCAGGGATTTCATATTTAGCTTTCGTTTCTAATGGTAGATGGAAAAAATTTCTCACTTCAGTATAAAGATTTTCGACCAATTGATCATCTAAAAAGTGACCTTTTAGGGCTACAAAGCCAATATTAGAATAAGCATAACCGATTTCATTTACAAATTTCTGCTTGCGTATCGGGTCATCCGATAGGAAATCACGCAAATCTACACTAGGTATTTTGTTCATAAGAAAGTATTTATTTTGCAAAAATAATAAAAAAGTAGTTACAAAGTCCCATTTTTTAACGCTTTGAAGGTATCATGCTGAGACAAATCGCCTGTTACGAAACCTTTTTTGAGCCAAGTATAACGTTGTTTTGAGGTGCCATGCGTAAAGGTTTCTGGCACAACATAGCCTTGCATGCGTTTTTGAATGGTATCATCGCCCACAGCAGCCGCCGCATCAAGGGCTTGTTCGATATCTCCATCTTCCAACAAACTTTTTACTTCATGTGCCCAAACGCCAGCATAAAAATCTGCTTGAAGTTCTAGAGCCACCATCAATTGATTGCCTTCTGCTTTTGGCATCCTGCTTCTCGCATTTTGAACATCTTGCAATGTACCTAAAAGAAATTGTACGTGATGACCAATCTCATGCGCAATCACGTAAGCAATGGCAAACTCGCCACCTTTTGCACCGAAACGCCTTTTAAGTTCATCAAAAAAAGCCAAATCCATATACACTTTTTGATCACCAGGGCAATAAAAAGGTCCTGAAGCACTGCTCGCAAAACCGCAAGCTGATTCCACTTGCTCTTTAAAGAGAATGAGTTTAGGTTTTTTATAAACCAAACCATTCTCTTGAAATTTTTTAGTCCAAACGTCTTCTGTTTCTGCAAGGATTGTGGCAACAAAATCACCCATTTCTTTGTCTTTGGCAGAGAGATTACTATTGCCGGTTGGGGCTACTTGCTCCTGCTGATTCATTTGTTCTAATATCGGCGTAATCATTTGCGCATTTTCACCACCGAAAATATTCAAAAACAAAATAATTAAACCAATGAAACCACCGCCAGCAACTACTTTCCCACCAGTGCTCATGCCTCTGCGGTCTTCCATATTTTCTGATTGTCTTCTACCTTGCCATCTCATAATTAAAAGAAATTAAAGAATTAAAAGCCAAAGGTTGTAAAAAAAAAAATGAGATATTAAAATATTAAATCTTGAATCTTGAATGTAAAATTTAATATGCAACAAGATTAAAGGGATTTTGTATTGCATAATATAATCTTAATAATAATGGGCTTGGCTTTGCCCAAGGGTCAATGTTAGTTGTTGGTCCATAAATCTAAATTATTGTAGGCACATATCTTTAGATTTATTTTTTATTCAATGCGCTTAATTTAAACCCAATGCCAAACCCTACCTGCCATTGCCCGTCTGCTGCTGCAGTATTGCCATTATATAAAAAGGTAATTGAACGGCAAATTGCTTATAAAAATAAGTTAAGCCAAAGCCTAGACTAGGTGTAATAAGGGCATTCTTGGTGGCGCCTTGATCTTCTTTGAATCTTAACGACGGCAACACGCCAAGCGAAATTTTACTATTATTATTTGTATAACTCACATTTGGACCAACAAAATTAAAAAACATCCCTTTGTCAACATAACCGCCAACGATGAAACCGTCATAAGCAGAGACCCCGAATTTATTTTCTTGGGCAAAAACAAGCGATAAGTTAATAAAGATTAAGATTGTAAGGATTAAATTTTTCATGATGTCAGTAACTTTAAGAATTAAATGTAAAATTTTTTTTCTATATAAAAAAAATAGAAGTTTACTTTTAAGCAGTCAAATTAATTTTTGTCTTTTTCTTTTGCTGGAAAGAAAAAAACCTTCAGGTAAATTTATTTCAAAGTATATTTTTCACTGACTGCCAAGGCACATTTTTCACCATCAATCGCTGCTGATACGATGCCACCAGCATAGCCAGCACCCTCACCGCAAGGATATAAACCTTTAATTTGAATATGCTCAAAGGTTATTGGGTCTCTTGGTATGCGCACAGGTGATGAAGTTCTGCTTTCTGGTGCATGTAAAATGGCATCATTGGTATAATAGCCTTTCATACTTTTGCCAAATGCCTGAAAGCCTTCTCTCAAAATTTTGGTGATAAATGTAGGAAATACCTCGCCTAATTCTATAGAAGTTGTACCAGGGACGTAAGAGGTTTTTGGTATATTAGCAGAAACTTTTTTCTGCGTAAAATCGACCAAACGTTGCGCTGGGACCTTTTGCGAATCCATCATATTTTTATCTTTGGCTAAATACCAAGCCTTTTGTTCAATTTGCTCTTGAAATTTTAGTCCCGCCAAAGGACCAAATTTTTCATACGGTTTAAAATCTTCTAATTTTAATTCGACCACGATGCCTGAATTGGCAGTCGGTTGATCGCGCTTAGATGGCGACCAGCCATTTGTAACCACCTCTCCAATGGCTGTAGCACATGGCGCAATGATACCGCCAGGACACATGCAAAAAGAATACATCCCTCTGTCATTCACTTGTTTAACAATACTATAGGGCGCAGGTGGTAGATACTCACCTCGACTGCTACACTTGTACTGAATTTGGTCAATGAGTGTCTGCGGATGCTCAGCTCTAACACCTATGGCAAAAGGTTTGGCTTCAATCAAAATGCTTTTTTGATGTAAAAGCTCAAAAATATCTCTGGCAGAATGTCCAGTTGCCAAAATGACTTGTTGACATAAAATCTCATGGCCATTTTGTGTTTTTACACCTGCAACGGCATGGTTTTTAATCAGTAAATCAATCATTTTTGTTTCAAACAGCACTTGGCCACCATGCGCAATAATGGTTTCGCGCATGAGTGAAATAATCTGTGGAAGTTTGTTGGTGCCTATATGTGGATGTGCATCAATCAAAATGTCTTTTTTGGCACCAAAAGCAACCAAAAGTTTAAGAATGCGGTCTATGTCGCCGCGTTTTTTAGAACGCGTATAAAGTTTGCCATCAGAATAAGTGCCAGCACCACCTTCACCAAAGCAGTAATTAGATTCTGGGTTAACAATGTGCTCTTGATTTATACTTTTTAAATCTCTACGTCTAGCTTTAACATCTTTCCCACGTTCTAAAACTATGGGTTTCAAACCTTTCTCTATTAATTGGAGGGCTGCAAAAAGTCCCGCTGGACCGGCACCCACAATAACCACCTCAGGTTTGTTTGACACGTTAATATAATTGGGTAATTGGTAATCAGTGCCCTCAAAAGTTTCATCCTTAAAGAAAACAACTACTTTTAAGTTGATTTTCACTAATTTTTGCCGAGCGTCTATCGACCGCTTAATCACTTCGATATGAAAAACTTCTTCAGCATTAAAGCCATAAGCTTTATAAATAAATTGATTGAGGCTTTCAGTATTTGAAGCGATTTCAGGTGTGGTTTGAAAAATAAGTTCTCTTGGCAAGGGATTAAAAATTTTGACAAAGATAGTATTTTTTACTTTTTTTTTGGAAGCTAAAGGCTTCTTCTTAGCTGGGAGTATATGAGTGATTTACGCCAAAAAAAATAATATATTTGTCGTTTTAATATAATAAGTAAGTGCAAGGAGAGTTTTTAAAGCATTTTTTAGCCAATTACCCAAAGTCTGTAGGTAAAAAGTTTCTTTTAGCCATAAGTGGTGGTGTGGACAGCATGGTTTTACTGCACTTGTTTCAGACGAATAATTTTGATTTTGAAGTCGCCCACGCCAATTTTCAATTACGTGGAGAAGACTCAGACCTTGACCAAAAATTAGTCGAAGATTATTGCCTAAACAATCAAATAATTTGTCATACAAAAAAGTTTGAAATCACTAATTTGCCACAGCAATCTACTCAAATGAAAGCCAGAGAACTGCGTTACGATTGGTTTAGTGCATTGCTAAATAACAGACATTTAAACCAAATTGTAACCGCTCATCATGCCAATGATCAAGTGGAGACTTTTTTAATCAATTTTACAAGAGGTTCTGGCTTAGAAGGACTTTCAGGTATTTCAGTTGATAAAATATTAAGACCAATGTTGTCCTTTTCAAAAAATGACATTTCAAATTATGCTAAAGAAAACAGCATTCCTTTTAGAGAAGATGAAAGCAATAATGATAGTAAATATGTAAGAAATAAAATCAGACTACAAGTAATTCCTACGCTACAAAACATTAATCCAAGTTTTATTCAAACGGCTAATCAAAATATAGTTTGGTTGAAAAAACATCAGATATTTTTTAAGCAACAATCTGCAAAAATCTTTGATGAGGTTGCTATTGTAAAAGGAGATAATTGGCACATTCAAATTGAACCCTTAAAAAAAATTGCTAGTTATGAATTGCTGTTATTTGATTGGCTTCAACCTTTTGGCTTCAAAGCTTGGGATGACATTTATTTATTAATAGAAGCACAATCTGGTAAAAATGTTTTTTCAACGACTCACAAATTATTAAAAAACAGAAACGAGTTGATCCTTTCAAAAATATCGCGTCAAGGTTTTAACACCTATACATTTGATGACTTAACAAATATATCATTTGACAATAAATGGATTATATTTGAACAGATTAATATAGAAGATTTTTCAGAAATTACCCAACACCCGACAGCCAACATTCAGCATCCAACCATTTACATAGATAAAAATTCATTAAAATTTCCGTTAAAAATTAGAAAATATCAAAAAGGTGATTATTTTTACCCCTTCGGAATGATCGGCAAAAAGAAACTAAGCAAATTTTTTAAGGATGAGAAATTTTCTCAAATACAAAAAGAAGATGTTTGGCTACTCTGTGCAAACGATGAAATTGTTTGGGTCATTAACCATCGCTTGGATGACCGATTTAAAATTAAACCTACTACAACCCATATTTTAAAACTTACTTATCATGTTTAATAAAAGCCTGTTTTTATTTTTGCTTCTGCCGTTTTTGTCATTAGCACAAATGATAGATCCTGTCAAATGGTCTGCTTCAGCCAAACAAACCGCACCAGATGAAATAACCATTGCCATAGATGCAAAAATTGATCAAGGTTGGCATTTGTATTCTCAGAAAAATCCAGATGGTGGTGCGTTGCCGCTTGAATTTGATTGGATAAACAAAGATAAAGATTACCAGCTAATTGGAAAAACTAGTGAGCCTAAATACAAGAAAGGCTATAGTGAAGCTTTTAAAACGGACGAATATTATTTTGAAAAACAAGCGCAGTTTACCCAAAAAATTAAGCTGTTAAAAAAAGACTTAAAGACCCTAGAAGTTGATATTTTTGGCCAAGCATGTATAGAAGGTAAATGTGTACAAACGGGAAAAGTATTAAAAGTTACTTTACCAATTTTGACTGCCACAACTGCTGAAGGTGCAGAAAATGAGGTGCCAATTGAAGTCATTAAGGTTGATACCTTGAATCAAGATAGTAATCAATCAGTTGAGGCAACAACTGTTGATAAAAATAGCAATAGTACTCAAAAGAACATCAAAGAGATTGCGTCAAAAAAGGCAGATAAAAAAGGACTTTGGGGTATTTTCATCGCGGCTTTTTTGTCAGGCTTTTTAGCCTTGTTAACGCCTTGTGTTTTTCCTATGATTCCGCTTACGGTGAGTTTTTTCACCAAACAAAGTGGTACACGGCAAAAAGGAATTCGTAATGCATTACTTTATGGTTTGTCTATTGTAATAATATATGTAGGTTTAGGTGCAGGCATTGTGGCCATATTTGGACCCACCGCCTTAAATAAACTATCAACAAGCGTGATTTTTAATCTCATTTTTTTTGGTATTTTAGTGGTTTTCGCCATTTCTTTTTTGGGCGCATTTGAAATCACTTTGCCGCAATCATGGGCCAATAAAATTGATGCCCAATCAAACAAATCGGGTCTTGTGGGTATATTTTTTATGGCTTTGGCTTTGGCCGTTGTTTCGTTTTCCTGCACTGGACCGATTGTTGGAACACTTTTAGTTGAAGCCGCTTCAAAAGGAGGCATTGCACCTATTGTTGGCATGCTTGGATTCTCTTTAGCGATTGCTTTACCATTCATGTTTTTTGCATTATTTCCAGGTTATCTAAATTCATTGCCAAAATCTGGGGGCTGGATGAATACAGTGAAAGTGTCTTTAGGCTTTCTAGAATTAGCTTTAGCTTTCAAATTTTTATCGAATGCTGATTTGGTCATGCAAGCACATTACTTAGAACGAGAGCCTTTTTTAGCTATATGGATTGCTGTTTTTGCTACTTGGTCATTGTATTTATTTGGGAAAATTACTCTGCCACATGATAGTCCGCTAACACATATCAGCGTTGGCAGATTGTTTATGGGATTATTAGTTTTAATTTTTACTATTTATTTAGTGCCCGGTCTTTGGGGCGCACCTTTAAAAATTATTGATGGCATACCGCCACCAATGGAATATAGTGAAAGTCCAGAGGGTATTGGTAAAAATAGTTATATTGGAAACGATTTAGCCGAAACTAAAAGAATTGCTCATGGTTTACAAGCTTTTACCGATTATGAAAAAGGTATGGCTTATGCTAAAAAAGTGAATAAGCCATTATTTATTGATTTCACCGGTCATGCATGTGCTAATTGTAGAAGGATGGAAGGTAAAGTATGGTCTGACAAAAGCATTTTAAAACAATTAAAAAATGATGTTGTTATAGTTTCCTTATATGTTGATGAAAGAAAAAAGTTGCCAAAATCAGAGCAATATGTGTCTAAAACTACAGGAGAAAGGATTAAAACCGTTGGTGACAAATGGAGCGATTTTCAAATTACGCGCTATCAAACAAACTCCCAGCCACAATACATTATGCTGAATCACGATGAGAAAGAAATATCACCTGAACGCATTGGTTATAACCCTGATATTAACTTTTTCAACAATTGGTTGATTAAAAGTGTTAATAATTTTAACAATTAATTTTTGGTTAACATTAATTTTACTATATATTTGCATAATTATTAACTATTAAATTTAAAACAAATGAAAAAAATTTTATTTTCTTTATGCTTATTGCCAGCTTTAGCACTGGCGCAAACTGTGGTATTTGAATACGGTTTTAATGGCTTGACAAATGGAACTGGACCAACGCAAGCAAACAACTTGCCAACTGGTTGGACTATTTTAAACACGAGCACACCAGCTGGGTCAACCACGTGGTTTAATGGTACAAACTGGCCTGCGCAAGAAGGTGCTGGTTGGATTGCTGCGAATTTTAACAACACCACTGGTACTAACCCAATTAGTACATGGTTGATGACGCCAGTTATAGAATTACAAAATGGTGATGTGGTTACATTTTGGACAAGAACCATTGCTGCTTCAATCTATGCGGATGATTTAGAAATGAGAATTAGTACCGCTGGTGCTGGCTCTACTGCGCCATCTGGTGTAACTGGTTTAGGTAGTTATACTACACTTGCTTTGCAAGTTAATCCTGGTTTCCCAGATCCTGCTGGATATCCTGATGTTTGGACTTTACAAACACATACAGTTGCTGGTTTAACAGGTGCAACTAATTGTAGAATTGCCTTCAGATACCATATTCCTGAAAGTGGCGGTCCTACTGGAGATAATTCAAATGTTATTGGTGTTGATGACTTTAAAGTAACAAGAACTTTAAGCGCAGAGGCTTTCTTTGGTGCAAACTTTGCGATGTATCCAAATCCTGCTACTAGCACAATAAATGTTTCAAGTAAGTCTGAGCCAATTTCTTTAATCGAAATTACTGATATTAATGGTAGAATTGTATCTACTAGATCTTTTAGTGGTGCAAGCACTGTTGAAATGAATGTATCAGAATTAAACGCTGGCGTTTATTTTGTTGAAGTGACTAGCGAAAATGGCAAAGGAACTTCTAAATTAATAAAAAAATAATTTTAGAATTATAAATTTTAAACCACCCACTCGGGTGGTTTTTTTTTGTTAATGTTTTTTTAAAAAGCTTTTAAACGATTCGCATTTCATACCTTTGTCTTATAAATTTTTTTATGAAATTCATTTTTGTTTTACTTTTCATCTCAAATCTTACATTCTCTGCGAATGTTTTAGTCTTTATGGATGAAGCCCAAGAAAATCATCTGAAAGCCTACGGTGTTACTTACTGGGCATTAACCAAAGATTATAAAGTGACTTGGTTGCTTAATTATCGCGGCGGGTCCTTTTTATTTCCAGATAGTCAAGAAATTATTAAGGAATGTAAGTTGAAAGGCGTGATTTATGAAGTAATTTCTGAATCGCAAACGGCTGAAATTTTAAATATGATTAGTAGTCCATCGCAAAACATGGAAGCTGTTGTTTTAGAGAAAGCACCAAAAATTGCGGTATACACGCCTGCTGGCAAAAGACCTTGGGATGATGCGGTGACTTTAGCCCTGACTTTTGCAGAAATTCCCTTTGATAAGGTTTATGATGAAGAAGTGTTGACTGATCGATTATTGCTTTATGATTGGCTACACTTGCATCATGAAGATTTTACAGGACAATATGGTAAATTCTTTGGGGCCTATAGAAACACACCATGGTATATTGCGCAAAAAAAGGAAGCAGAGGATTTAGCCAAAAAGCTAGGTTTTGATAAAGTTTCTGACAGCAAAAAGGCTGTTGCCAAAAAAATTAAGCAGTTTGCTGTTGGTGGTGGTTTTATGTTTGCGATGTGCGCAGCCACTGACTCTTTCGATATTACTTTAGCTGCGGAAGACACTGATATTTGTGAACCCATGTTTGATGGTGACCCATCAGACGCTGATTTTCAAAGTAGACTAGATTATAGAAAAACGCTGGCCTTTAAAAATTTTAAATTAGAAAATAATCCAAATGTTTATGAATTTTCAGATTTAGACACAACAGATAAACGCACCGTGCCTTTTGAAAGAGATTATTTTATCTTAACGGAGTTTTCTGCTAAATGGGATCCTATTCCAACCATGCTTAATCAAAATCATACACAAATGATAAAAGGCTTTATGGGTCAAACCACCGCCTTTACAACTGACATGATCAAGTCAAACATTATCATTTTGGGACAAAACCAAATTAATGGTGAAGTGCGTTATTTACATGGTACAGTAGGTAAAGGCATGTTCACCTATTATGGAGGTCATGACCCAGAAGATTATCAACATAAAGTAGGTGATGCACCTACAGAATTAGCCTTACATCCAACCTCGCCAGGCTACCGTTTAATCCTCAATAATGTGCTATTTCCTGCAGCAGAAAAGAAGAAGCAGAAAACGTAGTTATTAGTAATTAATCCATAGTTCTTAGTCGATAGTTCTTATTCCAAAGTCCTTAGCCTTTAGTTCAAAATAAAAAGTCAATATTTTCTCTACTATAAGATGCCGATTGCTTAAAACTAATGACTAAATAGGGTCTGCTGAAAAACAAAAATTTCTTTAATAGTATCGGATAAGTGCTATATTTGTATAATTAAGTGCAAGGAAATATGCAAAACACCTCAAAAAATCGTGCACTTAAAAAAGTTCGATTAATTTAAGACCTCATATTTGTAGTGTTTTTTTTTGCGATAGTTTTCATTTCGACGTAGGAGAAATCGCATAAACACAAGTATTGATGAGATTTCTCCTACGTCGAAATGACAGATAACTCCTCTAAAATATTTTTGCTAATTTTTCAGCAGACCCTAAATACTAACTGCTAAATACTTATCACTATTGACTTAAAAAATGCTACTCTAATTGTTATAAATAAAACAATAATGATTAAATTTGTGAAATTTTTTAAAATCCCCTCTTATGGTTTTTGATCGTCAAGATTTATCAAACGAAAAACTTATTCAATTATATAGAGCCATCTTGAAACCTCGCATGATTGAGGAAAAAATGTTGATTTTATTGCGACAAGGCAAAATTTCTAAATGGTTTTCGGGCATGGGACAAGAAGCAATTTCCGTTGGCTTGACCATGGCTTTGGATAAAGAAGAATATATTTTACCGATGCATCGCAATTTGGGTGTTTTCACGTCTAGAGATATGCCGTTGCATCGTTTGTTTTCACAATGGCAAGGTAAAAAGGAAGGTTTTACAAAAGGTAGAGATAGAAGCTTTCATTTTGGTACCCAAGAATTTAAAATTATCGGTATGATTTCTCATCTTGGTCCACAATTAGGCGTAGCAGATGGCATAGCTTTGGGAGATATTTTAAAAGGTCAGAAGAAAGTGACAGCCGTTTTCACTGGTGAAGGCGCTACGTCTGAGGGAGATTTTCACGAAGCATTGAATGTTGCCGCTGTGTGGCAATTACCAGTTATTTTTGTAATTGAAAACAATGGCTATGGTTTGTCAACGCCCACAAATGAACAATATAAGTGTGAGAATTTAGCTGATAAAGGTGTTGGCTATGGTATGGAGTCGCATATCATTGATGGTAATAATTTACTAGAAGTCTATAATAAAGTTACCCAAATTAGAACTTCAATGCTTGAGAATCCTAGACCTATGTTGTTAGAATTTAAAACGTTCCGTATGCGTGGTCACGAAGAAGCCAGCGGTACTAAATATGTGCCGCAAGAGCTAATGGATTTGTGGGCAGCAAAAGATCCGGTTGAGCAGTATAAAGATTTTTTAATTCGTACCTCAATTCTCGATGAAAAAAAGTTGGAAGAAATTAAAGCTGACCTTAAATTTGAAATTGATAAGCATTGGGCAATGACGATTGCTCAGCCTGATGTTGTAGCTGATCTAAAAGAGGAATTAGATGATGTCTATGCGCCTTATAATCATGAGGACATTCAGCCAAGTGATGCCAAAAAAAATATGCGTTTTATTGATGCTATTCAAGACGGACTAAGTCAATCAATGGAAAAACATCAAGATTTAGTATTGATGGGGCAAGATATTGCCGAATACGGTGGTGCATTTAAAATTACGGAAGGTTTTGTTGAAAAATTTGGTAAAGATAGGGTACGGAATACCCCAATTTGTGAAAGTGCCATCGTTTCTGCTGCGATGGGCTTGTCTATCAATGGGATGAAAGCCATGGTTGAAATGCAATTTGCAGATTTTGTTTCTACTGGTTTTAACCCGATAGTAAATTATTTGGCGAAAGTAAATTATCGTTGGGGACAAAATGCGGACGTAGTGGTCAGAATGCCCTGTGGTGCAGGCGTACAAGCAGGTCCTTTTCATTCACAAACCAATGAAGCATGGTTTACAAAAACACCAGGTCTAAAAGTAGTTTATCCAGCTTTTCCATATGACGCCAAAGGTTTGCTAAATACAGCTTTTAATGACCCAAATCCAGTAATGTTTTTTGAACACAAAGCCTTGTATAGAAGTATAACGCAGGATGTGCCTTCGGATTATTTCACCATTCCTTTTGGTCAAGCGGCATTAATTAGAGCAGGAGGAGCAGTAACCATTATTTCATTTGGACTTGGCGTGCATTGGGCAATAGAATTTTTAGACCAAAACAAAAATATAGCTGCCGATTTAATAGATTTGAGAACGCTTCAACCTTTAGATTACGAAAGCATCAGAAAATCAGTTAGAAAAACTAATAAAGTGATTATTTTACAAGAAGATTCACTTTTTGGTGGTGTAGCCAGCGATATTTCAAGTTGGATTATGGAAAACTGTTTTGAACACCTTGATGCGCCAGTGAAGCGTATAGGTAGCTTAGAGACGCCTATTCCTTTTGTAAAATCTTTAGAAGATCAATATTTGCCAAAGGCGCGGTTTGAGGTTGCTGTTAAGGAGCTGTTGGCTTATTAGTAGATTGGTAGTGCATGACTTATTGATGTTAATCCTGAAAGGGTTTAAAACCCTTTTAGGGTTAAACTTATAAAACTAACGACTTTTCTTGATAACCTCTGCCAATAGATTTTTAGCTCTTAAAAGTTTAATCTTCACATTGCTAAGCGGCTCATTCAAATGGGTTGCGATATCATTATAGCTCATTTCTTGAAAATAGCGTAATTGAATAACTTCTTGGTAGTGTGGTTTTAACTGTTTGATGTAAATTAACAAATTTGCTAAATTTTGTTCAATGATCAGTTGGTCTTCAAGGGTTGGACTGTCATCGATGACTTCAAAAAATTTCATTTTTTCTTCATCATCAAGGTCCACAAAATGTTGGACTTTCTTTTTTCGTAAATAATCTACATAGAGATTTTTTGCAATACTAATTAACCAAGTATTAAATTGGTAATCTGAATTATAACTTACAAGTTTTTCAAAGGCTTTTGAAAAAGTTTCAATGGTAATGTCTTCAGCTTCCGTTTCATTTTCCGAGCGCTTTAGCATAAAAAAATAAACTTCATTCCAATGTTTGTCTAGCAAACTTTTGTAAGCGTTTTGATTGCCATTTAAGGCTAATTGGATGAGTTCATTTATTTCCAAAGAGTAGGCTTTGAGATTAGATTACGCACAAAGATATGAAATTGAATAATAATGAGTATAGGTTCCAAAAAAACATACATCCAAGTAAGTTTGGCTTCTTGTATTTTATGGCTAGCAAATCCAAAACTTAACAAAACAAATAAATATCTAAAAACAATAATAGAAGCAACAATAATAATGTTGTCAAAAAGCAATAAATTTAAAATCAGTAATATAAAAAACAATACCTGAGAAACGTAAAACAAACCCAATTTTAGTTTATCAGACCATTTATAATATTTGGCTGTTGTAATATGACGTCTTTTTTGATAAATCCAATCTTTCCATGTGGTTTTAGGAATTGACTGCATATAGCTTTCAGGATTAATATTGATTTGTGTGTTGTTTTTATTGGCCGTTTCATTAATAAATAAATCGTCATCACCAGAACGTACTTTTATGTGATTGATGAATCCATTATTTTTAAAAAACAGAGATTTTTTATAGGCTAGATTTCTACCTACCCCCATATAAGGTTTAGAAAACAAGGCCCATGAAAAATATTGAATGGCAGACATGACCGTTTCAAAACGGATTAAATAATTCAACAAACTTTTGTTTGGTAAATATGGACTATAACCTAAAACGATGTCTTTTTTATCACTAAGCAAATTGACCATGCTTTTTAACCATTGATTGGAAGCAGGTTGACAATCTGCATCAGCAAAAAGTAGTAAATCATTTTTTGCAGCTTTAATACCAAGTGTTAAGGCATATTTCTTATTACTCCAAAAGGTTTCATTGGGTTCAACAGTTACAACTTTTAATTGCTTATGATTAATTACTTTCTCTTCCAAATACTCTTTAGTGCCATCTGTTGAACAATCATTAATGACCACGACTTCAAAATTGGGATAATCTTGGGTGAGAAATAAATCTAAATTGGTTTTGAGATTTGCTAGTTCATTTTTGCAACATATAATCACAGACGCCGCTTGATTATTTGTCGCAACTTTTGGGACTTTATGATAGGCTAGTTTGGTGAAAACAAGCACAAAATAAAAAAACTGAACAGCAACAACTATTGCTAATGCAATCCAAAGTACAGACATTTGAAAAATTATTTTTGGTGTACTGGTTCGTCACAATTTTTCATTTGTTCTGGCGTTCTGCCACAGAAACCGCAATTCTCACCTTCAGTATTTAAAAACGGACTTTGAGAGGCGCAGGTGCCAGAAAATTTACCATTCTTTTTAGCCCAAATTTTAATGGCTATGCCTGCAAATGCCACAGCTAAGAGCGATATCGTAAGTAAAGCTAACTTCATTGAAATAAATTTGTGCAAATATACCACTTCTCAAAGAAATTATCCTTCAAGCAGCCTATTATTTAGCTTTTTATATTATTTTTTTATGAAGCAGTATATTGCTTTAATAAATATTTAATGATATCAGTTGTAGTTACAATACCAACTAGTAGTTTATCTTCAACCACAGGTAAAGCATGAAATTCTTTTGTTGATAATATTTCAGCAACTTCTTTTATTGAAGTATTCGGAGAAACTGTTGTTAAATTTTTAGTCATCACTTGATCAATGGTAAACATATTGTAAACCATCACATCAACAACTTCATCTTCTTCTACTGCGTCTGCAAATGAAATACGCAACAAATCGGTATAACTAAGCATGCCGACTATGGTATTTCCTGATACAACGGGGATGTGTCTAATTTTATTTTTTTTAAATAAAAGTTCAGCTTTGGTCAACTCGTCAGTGATATTTAATTTAATCAAATGCGTTGACATAATGGTTGATACGGGAACTATAGGTTTCATCTTTGTAAGGTTTTAAAATTATATTCAAATGTCTGACAATTTCTATTTTTAAATTATGATATTTATCATGAATAATATATTTTTTTGAAAGTTTTAAAAATTTCCAAGTCCTTTTTAAATTTAGCAGTCACTGCAACTTAGCGCTAAGTTCCCAATTGCTCAAGTTCTCGTCTGTGAACCATCATTTTGCAGGAAGACCATGCGACTGGCAGCAGCAGGATTAACAAAAAATAGATCAAGTCCAAGCCATTTACACCAAAAAATATCAAACTTTTTTATCATGAATATAAATAAATTGTTAACTTTGTGCTTCACTAAATTTAAACAACAAATTATTTAAAATATGTCACATAACATAAAAAAAGGGGTCGTAACAGGCAAAGATGTGCAGGCTTTGTTTAAATATGCAAAAGAGAAAGCATTTGCTATGCCAGCTGTAAACGTTATTGGTTCAAGTACAATTAATGGTGTTTTGGAAACTGCTGCCAAGTTGAATGCCCCAGTTATTATTCAGTTTTCTAACGGTGGTGCACAATATAATGCTGGAAAAGGTTTAAAAAATGTCAATGAGCAATCAGCTATTGCAGGTGCCATAGCAGGTGCGAAACATGTCCATGAACTTGCTGAATTATATGGTGCAACAGTTATTTTACACACCGACCATTGCGCAAAAAATTTGTTACCTTGGATTGATGGGTTGTTAGATGCATCAGAAAAACATTTTGCAGAAACAGGCAAACCGTTATATTCTTCACACATGATTGATTTGTCTGAAGAACCTATCGAAGAAAATATTGAAATTTGTAAGGAATACTTGGCACGCATGAGCAAAATGGATATGACCTTGGAAATTGAATTAGGTATTACTGGCGGTGAAGAAGATGGTGTTGATAACTCTGATGTAGATAGTTCAAAGTTGTATACGCAACCAGCCGAAGTGGCCTATGCTTATGAAGAGTTACTGAAAGTGAGTCCTCAATTCACTATTGCAGCAGCTTTCGGTAATGTGCATGGCGTATATAAGCCTGGTAACGTAAAATTAACGCCAAAGATTTTAGATAATTCACAAAAGTATGTGCAAGAAAAGTTTAATACGGGTCATAATCCAATAGATTTTGTTTTCCATGGCGGGTCAGGTTCAACACTTGAAGAAATTAGAGAAGCCATTGGTTATGGGGTCATTAAAATGAATATTGACACAGATTTACAATTTGCTTTTACAGAAGGCATTAGAAATTATATGTTGTCTAAAAAAGACTATCTGATGACGCAAATTGGTAATCCTGAAGGTGCTGATGTACCAAACAAAAAACATTACGATCCAAGAAAATGGATACGTGAAGGCGAAGTTACTTTTAATCAAAGATTAGAGCAAGCTTTTGCAGATTTAAATAATATTAACACTTTATAAAAACTGTTTAGTGTAAAATTGTACGATGTAAAGCAATACATTAATTTACTCTATACAATTTTACAATATACATTATACAATAAATTATGGCTTGGTTTAAACGAACAGCAAAAGGCATCACAACGCCAACAGAAGAGAAGAAAGATGTGCCTGAAGGCTTATGGTATAAGTCACCGACAGGTAAGGTTATCTCCCATGACGAATTGGAAAAGAATTTATGGGTTAGTCCAGATGATGATTTTCACGTGAGAATTGGCAGTAAAGAGTATTTTCAAATTTTGTTTGATAACAATGAATTTAAAGAGCTTGATAAAAACATGACCTCTAAAGATCCTTTAGGTTTTGTAGATACCAAGAAATATGCAGATAGAATAAAGGATACCATCGCCAAAACAGGTTTAAAGGACGCTGTGAGAACAGGTGTTGGCAAATCTAAAGGTAAAGACATCTGTGTTTGTTGTATGGATTTTGGTTTCATCGGTGGCTCCATGGGGGCTGTTGTTGGTGAAAAAATTGCTAGGGGTATTGATTATTCCATCAAGCATAAAGTGCCATTTATAATGATATCAAAATCAGGGGGCGCCAGAATGATGGAAGCCGCATTTTCATTGATGCAGCTGGCAAAAACTTCTGCCAAATTAGCCCAATTGGCTGATGCTAAAGTGCCTTATATTTCCCTTTGTACAGATCCAACAACTGGTGGAACAACTGCCTCTTATGCGATGTTGGGTGATGTTAACATTTCTGAACCTGGCGCTTTAATTGGCTTTGCTGGTCCGCGCGTTGTAAGAGATACCACAGGTAAAGATTTACCAGAAGGTTTTCAATCGGCCGAGTTTGTTTTAGAACATGGTTTTTTAGATTTTATTTCGCATAGAAAGGATTTGAAAAACAAAATAAATCTTTATATCGACCTGATTTTAAATCAAGACGTTAGAGACTAAAGATATTGCATGCGTGAACAAGGTTGTCATTTTGGCAGCCTTTTTTTTTGATGTCTATCAGTCGTACATTTCATTGAAAATTATATATTTGGATTTTTAAATCAAAACTTATGCTTTCAGATATTCAAATTGCCCAAAATGCCATTCCAGAACACATCAAAATCATTGCAAAAAAAATAAATGTAGATGCGGAAGATTTGGAGTATTATGGCAAATTTAAAGCCAAATTGCCACTAAATCTAATTGATGAAGCCCAGGTTGAAAAAAGTAAATTGATTTTGGTTACAGCCATGTCGCCAACCAAATATGGCGAGGGAAAAACTACCATGTCTATAGCATTGACAGATGCACTGAATCATATTGATGTACCTGCCATGGCCGTTTTGAGAGAACCTTCTTTAGGTCCAGTTTTTGGCGTAAAAGGAGGTGCTGCTGGTGGTGGCTATGCACAAGTGATTCCAATGGAAGACATTAATCTTCATTTTACAGGTGATTTTTCGGCTGTAGAAAAAGCCAATAATTTATTATCAGCCATTATCGACAATAATCTGCAGAATCAAAAATACACGCTAAATATAGATCCTAAAACCATTTCGTGGAAACGTGTGATGGACATGAACGATCGCTCTTTGCGAAGCATCATTGTTGGTGTAGGAACCAAAGCTAATGGTGTTTTGAGAGAAGATGGCTTTAATATTACACCTGCTTCTGAAATCATGGCTATTCTCTGTTTGGCTAAAGACATGTCAGATTTAAAGCAACGAATGGAAAATATTTATATTGGACAAACCTATGACAATCAACCGGTTTTTGCGAGAGATTTGAAGTCTGTTGGTGCCATGGCCGTTTTGATGAAAGATGCTTTGAAACCAAATTTGGTTCAAACATTGGAAGGCAATCCATGTATTTTGCACGGTGGACCATTTGCAAGTATTGCGCAAGGTACCAATTCTGTTATTGCGACCAAAATGGGCCTATCATTGCGTGGCGTTGTGGTCACCGAAGCTGGTTTTGGTGCTGACCTTGGCACTGAGAAATTTTTACATATTAAATGTGTTGCTCATGGTCTCACACCTGCGCTCGTAGTTGTTGTGGCAACTGTTAGAGCGCTTAAACACCATGGTGGCATTAAAGCGAATGATTTAAATGATGAAAATTTAGCAGCTGTTGAAGCTGGTTTTTGCAATTTACAACGTCATTTAGAAAATGTTCAAAAATTTGGTTTAAAGCCCATTGTTTGTATTAATTCTTTCCCAACAGATACAGAAAATGAATTTAATTTAGTAAAAAAACTTTGTGCTGAAATGGCTATTGAAGCCGAGGTTTCATTTGGTTTTGCTAAAGGTGGTAGGGGAGGAGAGGCTTTGGCTAAACGCGTAAGAGTATTACTGGAAAGTCCTGCTTCATTATTTAGACCTTTGTATGATGCAAAGCACAGCATTGTAGAAAAAATTCAAATCATTGCTAAAGAAATTTATCGCGCTAGCCATGTTGAGTTTGCTGTAAAAGCGCAAACACAGTTAAAATTAATTGAACAGTTGGGTTTTAATCATTTACCCATCTGTATAGCTAAGAATCCTAGCAGTTTTTCTGATGACGAAAAATTATTAGGTGCGCCAACTGATTTTGTATTGACGGTTAGAGAGTTTGAGATATCTAGCGGTGCAGGATTTATTGTGGCTTTGGTAGGGAATATTATGCGTATGCCAGGATTGCCATCTATACCAAATGCTGAAAATATTGATTTTGATGAGGATGGAAAAATTGTGGGGTTGTTTTAGTTTATAATACCAATTGGAACAGTAAAATAGTCCAATCTACTTTTCTATTTTTGTTAAAATTCATTCAAAAATTTAATTGCTTCCCCAGTTCGCTGGTGCTCGTGTCGCATCTTTAGACTATTTTACTATTCCAAATGGTATAAAAAAACCCGAGTTTTGAGGCTCGGGTTTTTTTTTGAAACATTATTTATATTAATTAAAATTCATAACGAATGCCAAAATTCCAGGTTCTACCAAAACCAAACCATACACGGTTTGCATCAGCAACACCGTTAAATAATCTATTATTTGATGCGTAAGTTCCTAACGAAGGATTTGTAGAATTTACATTATCGTCAGCATGAATATTGGTTAACGATTGTTGAATATAAGTTTTATCCAATAAGTTAGCAATGTTTAAAGTAAAATTTAATGAATTTTGTTTTTTGTTTCCTACTATCCAAGTGTAGTTTAAATTTAGGTCTAAAACTTCATAACCAGGCAATTTAATAGCACCTTTATTATCAGCAGTAGTTAAACTTGTTGGATTGAGATTTCCATATAAATTGTCAAAGTAGTTTAATACTGGATTTATACTAAATCTAGGTAGAACTTCATAATCAATACCCAAGGCAGCGGTAGTTTGTGCGGCATTTCCTACCTTAATGCCATCTAAATACAAAACTCTGCTACTAGCGCCAAATACATTATCTTGATTGTCATATTCGGTACTATCTGCATTTCCTTTATATTCCCAAATGCCATAAGAAAACATACCATTAATTTTCAACTTATCAATTGGTTTAACTGTAAAATCTAATTCGGCACCTTGATGAAGTTGTGTTACACCATTAAAGTTAATATAACCATTCGGATTAGTTGTAGTGTTTGCAGGTCCAGTTCTTAAAAAACGATCAGACCATTCTGTTCTGTAAACATTCACATTAGCATTAAATTTAGAACTTCTAAAACCATAACCTAATTCTGTTCCGATAATCGTTTCATTTTTTAAATTACCTTGTTTAACGTTGTTATTACTAGGGAAAATTGCATTCAAAAAAGGTTGTCTCGAATAATATCCAGCATTTACAAAAACATTATGGTTTTGGTTAATATTGTAATTAACACCAGCTTTTATATTTCCACCTAAAAAATCAACCTTTTCGGATTTTTGTAAAGGGTCTGAATTTAAATACACAAATCTATCAATTCTTTGAAATGATTGATTTGAAACGGCTCCTTGAATGAACGCTGAAATTTTGTCATTGGTATATTCCACCTGACCAAAACCACCAATCCAATTGGCTAAACCATCCCAATCTCTATCAACTATTGTACGAGAAAAAGCATCAAAAAATGGATTTAAAGATGGTGAAGCAGCATAGGTATCTGAAGTTACAAATGGGTTATTATTGATATTTCTTGTATCTCTATAGGCAGAAGCACCTAATAAATTATTGATATTTCTAACATGTATACCTTTATAGGTTCGCCAATCAACGCCTAAATCTATTGAAAATCTCCCAAATTTTTTGTTTATACTTGATATTGCACCATACCAATCGTGAGAATTGATGCCAGAAATCATAGATATACCGTTTGAAGATGTGTTAACCGTCCCGCCAGTTCTAGCAGGAATTGCAATACCATTGTTCCCTACAATGGCATTTCCACTATTATGACTTTGAATCAAATTATAATCAATAACTCCTCTTGAATTTCCAATTCTCAATCTATTATCAAAATAATTGATAGAACCATTTAATCTCCCAAATGCACCAGAACCACCACCACGTCCCCAAGAACCGTAAATAATTGTAGAAAGCTTGGTTGATTCGTTAATTTTAAAATCATAAGCTAAAGACATAATAGGTTTGTGGTAGAAATTTCTTCTTAAGTTGAACTCTTCCCCATTTAAATATCCCCAATCTTCATTCCATCTTCTATTTGGTTCACCATCACTGCCAACTTCAATAGCTCTTTGAATTGTAAACTGTTGACCTCTTTGGTGATGCCATTGTGGAGCGCCTGTAAATGTAAATTCTAAGCTATGTTTATTATTAAATTTGTAACCAAGGCCAATGAAGTAAGCTTGTCCTTCGTATTTAGTACCTTCAATATAACCATTTCCACCAGTAGATGATAATAGCACTGAAGCAGAAAGACCATTTTTCATTAAGCCAGTAGAATAACTACCAATAAATTTTCTATGGTTATTATTGCCAATTGCACTTGATAACATGCCACCTTCTTTTCTATCTGAAGATTTAGTTACAATATTAATTGTACCACCCACTGAAGCAATAGCTAATTTAGAAGAACCTAAACCTCTTTGCACTTGCATAGCCGAGGCAACATCTGACAAACCTGCCCAGTTACTCCAAAAGACACGACCATTTTCCATGTCATTTACAGGCATACCATTAATCATAACTGCAATGTTTTCTTGACCAAATCCTCTTACCGTTACTTCAGAATCTCCAAAACCTCCACTGCCTCTAGTTGCATAAACAGATGGCGTAGTAGCTAAAACTTCAACAAATTCTTTATTACCTAATTTATTTTGAATATCCGAAGCCTTGATTGTAGAAACGGCAACGGGGGTTTTTCTATCTTTGGCAATATCCATTAAGGAACCGCCTGTAATAACAATTTCAATTAATTCACTTTCGGCAATATCTAATGCAATAGTACCCAAGTTAATTGAACCTTTACCATCAAAAGCTAAACTTTTAGATTTGTAACCTAAAAATGAAATAGCGATTTCACCTTTAGATTGAACCGTTTTCAATTCAAAATTTCCATCAAAATCCGTAGTTGTTCCAGTTTGAGTGCCTTTAACTAAAACATTTGCTCCAGGTATTGGCATACCATCTTGACTATCAGTAATTGTTCCTTTAATACTATTTTGAGAAACAGCAAAAATGCTAAATGATAGCATAACTAAAAATAAAATTCTCCTCATGTTTAATTGGTTTTTAAAATTTGATGCAAAACTATCGTTGAAACATTAAGATGACGTTAAGCGACTATTAAGTTTTCATTAAGTTTTTTTTAAGGATTTTAAAACCATTTTTTTTATTTCATTTTAAAAATTATGTGTTTAAATCTATTTTTAAAATCATTTTTATCTAATTTTGCTAAAATTATAGTACGTTGGATTCTCTCACCCACATTGTCCTTGGCGCAGCCATAGGCCATCAATTATTAAATAAAAAAATAGGTACACGCAGTTTACTTTATGGCGCAATTATTGGCAGTTTGCCTGATATTGATATATTATTTGGCAAGTTTACTGATCCCATCACTGCTATTGAAATTCATCGGGGGTTTACGCATTCGGTTTTTGTCTTTTTATTTTTGTCACCCTTACTTGCTTATTTGATTAAACGCCTTGAAGGTTTGCAAAAAGTAGATTTTGTGAAATTAAATGTTTTTGTTTTTTTAACCCTTTTCACACATGCGTTTCTTGATGTTTTAACTACTTGGGGGACACAACTTTTTTGGCCAATTCCAGCCAAATTAGCCATTCAGTCTATATTTGTTGCTGACCCCATGTTTACCTTACCACTAATTATTGGTTTAATGATAAGTTTAATTGTTAAGAAACTTAAGCCTAATCAAATAGGGTTAAGCGTGGGTTTAGTTTATTTAATTTGGGGGATAGCTGTAAAATATTATACACGCGATAAATTTGAAAAAGCGTTAGATAAACAAAAAATTGTATACCAAGACCTACAGAATAAACCGTCGCCTTTGAATTCCATTTTGTGGTCGGCGAACGTCATGACAAAAGATGGTTTTTATATTGGCTATTATAGCTTATTTGATACGCAGCCCATAGTATTTCTATTTTTTCCGAAAAATCATGCGTTAATTTCTGCTGAACTTGCTAAAAACGATGATTTTAAAAGGCTGAAAAACATAGCAGATCAATGGTTTACGTTGCATCAAGGTAATGACCAATTGTATTTCAACGATTTGCGCTTTGGGATGATGGGCATTGATCAAAGTAGTGCTTTTGTTTTTAGTTACCAAGTTATACCTACCTCTCAAGGGTTTCAATTTGTTGAAAGTCAAAAAAAACCAACAGAGGGGAAATTGATTTTGAAACAATTATGGTATAGGCTCAAGGGAAATTAGGGGATTAAATCCAAAAGAAAAATTTCTCATCAAGCACAAGTTGCGTTAGGGGTTGCAGCGGTAGCCTTGCGCAGCAGAAAGTGAGTTTTTATTAGTTTTTTAAAGCGACCAAAGGAAGCTCTTAAAATCCCGATAGCTATCGGGAAGAAAAACCACTTGATGTAAGTAAGCTAAAGCGGAAGACCCGCTCGAACGCCTTTTTAAAAATTTGAGGAATGAAATCTGAAATTAGAGGAGAAAAGCCTTACAACAATTAACATTAAAAACAAATTAGAGGTTCCCTTATAACAATTGGACTAGCAGACTAGGTTAATTTCTTGAGCAAATTTGTGTTAAACAAAAAAAGGCAACTCACGCTGCCTTTATATATTTTCAGAAGTTGTTATTTACAAAATCAGCATCGCATCACCATATGAATAGAAACGATACTTTTCTTTGACAGCTTCCTCATAGGCTTTTTTCATTAAATCGTGGCCCATAAATGCAGAAACCATCATGAGTAATGTTGATTTTGGTGTATGAAAATTAGTAATCATGCAATTGGCTATACTAAAGTCATAAGGTGGATGGATGTATTTATTGGTCCAACCTTCATAAGGGTTTAGGTTTTTAAACGAAGATACTGAACTTTCAATGGTTCGCATGGTTGTTGTGCCAATGGCGCAAACACGTTTTTTGTTGGCAATACTGGCATTAACGATATCGCAAGCTTCTTGCGTAATAATGATTTCTTCCGAATCCATTTTATGTTTAGAAAGGTCTTCAACTTCAACAGGATTGAAAGTGCCTAAACCAACATGGAGCGTGACTTCGGCCTTATTAATGCCTTTTATTTCAAATTTTTTCAATAAATGTTTAGAAAAATGTAAACCAGCTGTTGGCGCTGCCACTGCACCTTCTACTTTGGCATAAATGGTTTGGTAGCGTTCCTCATCTTCTGCTGTCGCCTCTCTATTGAAATATTTTGGGATGGGTGTTTCGCCAAGTTCCGTAAGCTTGTTTCTAAAATCTTCATAGGTGCCATCATATAAGAAACGTAAAGTTCTACCTCTCGAGGTGGTGTTGTCAATCACTTCGGCAACCAAAGTTTCATCATCACCAAAATAAAGCTTATTACCAATTCTAATTTTTCTAGCAGGATCTACCAAAACATCCCATAAACGCATTTCTGAGTTAAGTTCTCTTAAAAGAAACACTTCAATTTTGGCACCAGTTTTTTCTTTATTGCCATACATGCGCGCAGGAAAAACTTTGGTGTTATTCATAATCATCACATCACCTTCCTCAAAATAATCAATAACGTCTCTAAAAAGTTTGTGTTCAATCTGACCTGTTTTTCTATGAACAACCATTAGGCGAGATTCATCGCGTTCTTCAGTTGGAAATTTAGCTAATAATTCTTCTGGTAAATGGAAATTAAAGTTTGATAGTTTCATTTATGCGTATTGAGATTAGATTATTAAGATTGAATTATTAAACTTAAAACAGCATAAGATAATTTTATATTGTTTTAAAAGTTGACAAATATACGATATCATCCTAGGGGATGTCAAGTAAATGACCGCTTTTTTTTGAAATAATTTTAAAAAAATAAAAGACGTTGCTTTTTGAGGTCAACGTCTTTTAAAAAAAACTACTACTTAACTTAAACTACTATCTCATTTCACAGCTATTACATTACAAATGTAGTAAAGTATATGTTGTTAAAATTCGTTAAGTTCACCAAATGCCAATTTTGGTTCACGAAAGGCTGTTTTTTTCTCATGAAATAGTTTTCTTCATTTTTTACAAGGGTTATTTTGTGCTATTAAAGCTTTATTTAACCAAAAAGACGTCACCTTTTAGCGGCAACATCTTTTTCAAATATTACTATTATTAAACTCTCATTTCTTAGCAATTCCACTACAAACTTACAGCTGCATAATTAATTAATTTGATTAAATGCATGGAATGTCTATTTTGGTTCATGAGATGTATTTTTTTGTAAATGAAGTCATGTCGATGTTTTTTTTTGAGAACGTATTTTGGCTTTTTAAGAGCCAAAAAAACGACGGTACCTTTTGTGGTAACGTTTTTTCAAAAACGACTACGTACTTAAGCTACTCTAATATTCTATACATTTAGAAAAATTTGAATAAATTGCAGTGCCATTTGAATCTATTTATATCGGCTTAAAACTCAATGATGTTGTTTACATCAAAGTTGAAGGGTTTATGAACGATAAACCAAAAAAATTTTGAAGAAATCTTGCAAGCAGATCATAGATTTATTCGTTCGCATAAATCATATATAGTTAATTTTGAGGAAATCATCAGTTTTTCAATATCAGATGGTGGTTGGATCGATTTGTCAATAGGTAATTCACTACCTGTTTCTAACGAAAAAACCAGCGAAATTATAGAACGTTTGAATATCGTGAAAAGATAAAAAAGCGTCGTAAAATCATGTGATAGCGATGTAAACTTTTATTCAACTTTTTTTCAAAGCAATGGTTAGTTGTATTTACTATTTGTGGTCCTTTTTAAAAAATGGTTAGGAATAAAGACCTTTTATAATTTATGAAAGAATCAATTTTGTAATTTGAGATTAGTCGTTTCTTTTGATGACCGTTTAGAAACTTGTTTGAGCTTGTACCAAATAAATATTTAAAATAGTCCAATCTCCTCTCTTCTATTTTTCCAAAAATTTACTTCGCATCTTTAGACTTTATTTATACATGTGTTTGGTCTTAAAAAAAAACGTCACCTTTAGCTGGTAACGTCTTTTTTTTCAAAACTACTAATTATTTGAACTACTTTAGCACTTATACACATAATTGCTAGTCAAAGATAAAAAAGTTTTATTTGTCAAAAATGGTTTTATGCATAGCAGACTTTTTTTGCAGCATGAAAAGGCTGTTTTTGTGCATGAAATGTTTTTTGGAAAAAAAGTTGGTTTTGCATAAATTTAAATATATTTTTGCTGAGATGAAAACCAAATGAACAGAACAGGCCAAAAATCTACCTATTTAATAAGCAATAAAACCTTGACCATTTCTGGTTCTAAATCTGAATCCAATCGGTTGTTGTTATTGCAAGCTATCTATTCAAATATTGATATTAAGAATTTATCAAATTCAGATGATACCAAATATTTAAAAAAAGCACTTGCTCATTTTGAAAAATGGAAAAAAAATGGTTCAAATGCAGAAAAAGTTTTATTAATTGATATTCACCACGCCGGAACAGCCATGCGATTTCTTACCGCTTTTTTCGCATGTCAACCTGGTTTGCAAGTCAAACTCACAGGGTCAAGTCGCATGCAAGAGCGACCAATAAAGCTATTAGTTGATGCTTTAAATGCACTAGGTGCTGCTATTACTTATGAAAAAAATGAAGGCTTTCCTCCTTTAAATATTAAAGGTAAAACCATGACTAAAAATGAAGTCCAACTAAATGCAGATGTAAGTAGCCAGTACATTACTGCCTTAATGTTAATCGGTTCAGGTTTGAAAACTGGTTTAAATATCCAGCTTATTGGACAATGTACCTCCATGCCATATATCAAAATGACTGAAGCTTTAATGGCTCAACTTGGTATTGAGACTAATTTTGATGCGCAACAAATTGCCATAAAACCTTTATTAAATCAAGCATTAAATCAAAAATTTGTAGTCGAATCAGATTGGTCATCGGCCTCTTATTGGTATAGTTTAGTGGCGTTGGCAGATGTTGGTTTTCAACTCACTTTACAATATTTTAAGCCAAATAGTTTACAGGGTGATCAAGCGCTAGTTGAAATTTATAAACATTTTGGTGTTGAAACCGTTTTTAATCCTGATGAGAGCATCACTTTGAAAAAAAAATCAAATGATCAAAACAAACAGTTTGTGGCCAATTTAATCCATTGTCCCGATATAGCCCAAACCGTTGCAGTAACTTGCTTCGGACTTGGTTTAGCTTGTCATTTAACAGGTTTACATACGTTAAAAATAAAAGAAACCGATCGTTTGGAAGCTTTAAAAACTGAACTCACAAAATTTGGTGCGAATATCGCCGTTAATCATCATAGCTTAACATTAGCAGCTAGCCATCAAATCAATGAAAATATAACTGTAAAAAGCTATCAAGATCACCGCATGGCCATGGCTTTTGCACCTTTGGCATTAAAAACTACTTTAATTATTGAAGATGCGGAAGTTGTGAATAAATCTTATCCAGATTTTTGGGATGATATGCGGTTGGTGGGTTTGGAATTTTTGTGAAATATTTTAAATAATTGGGCGTTCGGGCGGGCTTTACATTGCAAGTCCTCAGCAGTCAAACTATTTTTGAAGGTTGTGGCAAAGCTTCTAGTGTCGCTTTTCCACGCCCACAAAAATTAGTTTTCCTGCTTGCGGGCTTTCCACTGCAATCCCTAACGCAAAGGAGTCTTATTTACTATAAGTCTTCACCGCCTCCACAAAGGCCTTCGCATGATCAACAGGAATATTTGGTAAAATCCCATGACCAAGATTAACGATATAGTTGTCTTTGCCAAAAGCGTCTATCATCTCGTGAACCATTTTTTTGATGGTTGGAATTGGCGATAATAATCTTGAAGGATCAAAATTGCCTTGCAAAGTGATTTTACCGCCAGTTAAATAGCGTGCATTTCGTGGGGAGCAAGTCCAGTCCACACCCAAAGCAGAAGCCTTGGATTTTGCCATTTCGTTTAGGGCAAACCAACAACCTTTGCCAAAAATAATCACTTTGGTTAATGGCGCTAAGGCTTCAACGATTTGGTTGATGTATTGATAAGAAAATTCCTGATAATCAACTGGCGACAACATGCCTCCCCAAGAATCAAAAATCTGAATGGCATTGCAACCAGCATTTACTTTTTCTTTTAAATATAAAATGGTAGTATCTGTAATTTTCTGCAACAATTGATGAGCAGCCACTGGATTTGAAAAACAAAAGCCCTTGGCGGTATCAAAACTTTTTGAGCCTTTGCCTTCAACGGCATAGCAAAAGATTGTCCATGGCGAGCCAGCAAAACCAATTAAAGGCACTTCATTGTTTAGCATTTCTTTAGTTAGTTTCACGGCATTCATCACATAGCCTAAAGATTCTTCAATATTCGGTATAAATACCTGATTCACTTGTTCTTGTGTGCGAATGGGGTTTGGAATAATTGGCCCAATATTGTCTTTGAGTTCAACGTGTATGCCCATGGCACGAGGTACAACCAAGATATCAGAAAACAAAATTGCCGCATCTGGCTTCACGATGCGAATGGGCTGAACGGTTATTTCAGCAGCTAATTCGGGCGTTTCACAACGGGTAAAGAAATCATATTTATCACGGATGGCTCTAAATTCTGGTAAATAGCGTCCCGCTTGACGCATCATCCACACAGGTGGACGTTCAACAGGTTCATTGTTTAAAGCACGGAGAAATAAATCGTTTTTGATCATGAGTAATAGTCGTTTAAAGCTTCCAAAACGCCTTCAATACTTTGCATTTTGGCTAATATGATTTGTTTATTATCTATATTTTTTAAGGCATTTGCGGTGGTATGACCAATGCAAAAACATAATTCGTTTGTTATTTCATTTTGTTCTAAAAAACTTTCAACTGCCGACGGACTAAAAAACAATAGTGCCTCAAAAGCTTGATTGAAATTTTTTGGCGTTTTGATGGTTTCATAAACCAAAACTTTGGCAAAGATAATATCCTTTTTTGTAAAATAATCAGGAATAGTCGGCAAACTGAGATTACCACAAAAAAAGGCAAATGAATTGGTTTTGTATTTTTGATTGATGATTTCAGTTAAATGTTCGGCATAGTTTGTGGCTTCTAAAACCTCAAATTGATGTTTTTGAAGCAGTTGTTTGGTTTTTTGACCAACACATAGGCATGGTTTTGATTTTATTTTTTCTAAATGTTTACTTTTCAGAATACTTTCCACAGCATTTTGACTACTAAAAATATTGAAATCATAATCATAGTCAAATTCAAAATCTAAAGATTTGGTTTGAATAAAATCGTGTTCAAAATAGTCAAAACGGTTTTTATCAATTTTTGGATTGATGGTTTTGGTGGATAGTATTTTGGGTTTAATCAGCAAGTTTATCTGGCTATTTATCCTTTTCTATTCATGTTGTCCATTATTTCTCGTCCGCCTTTTTCTAAAACTTCTTTTGCCCAAGTTTGTCCTATATTTTCCATCTTAGCTAGCCTTATAGATTTTTCTATGACTACTTTTTGTTTGCCATCTAATGAAAATAAACCACCAATAAATTGAATTTCATCATCAACCAAAGTCGCTAAAGCGCCAATAGGCGCAGTACAACCACCTTCTAAAGTTGATAAAAATTGACGTTCAATCGTTGTACAAATTTCGGTATTTTTATCATTGAGTTTGGCAACCGCTTCTTTGGCAAAATCATTGTCTTTATTTACAACAACCTGCATGGCGCCTTGTGCCGGAGCAGGAATCATCCAATCAAGATTAATAAATGTTTCTGGCTTTAAGTTGATGCGTTCCAATCCAGCAGCGGCAAAAATAGCACCTTCCCAATTACTTTCATTAAGTTTTCTTAAACGGGTATTTACGTTGCCTCTTATGTCTTCAAAATGATGGGTCGGGTAGCGATTGAGCCATTGCGCTTTTCGTCTCAAACTGCTAGTGGCTAAAGTTACTTCCGCTTTTTCTAAATTATAACCATTAGGTTTGTAAACCATAATGTCTAAAGTGGTAGCTCTTGGCAAAACAGCCATTTGTTCAATGTGGTAAGGCAGCTTGGTTGGTACATCTTTAAGAGAATGTACAGCGATGTCAACTTCTTTGTTAAGCATGGCTACATCCAGTGCTTTTGTAAAAATACCGGTTATGCCAAGTTCATATAAAGGTTTATCTAAAACAATATCTCCAGTTGATTTGATAGGAATAACTTGTGTTTCGTAACCTAAATCTTGTAATAATTGACTAACCGTATTGGCTTGCCATAGGGCTAATTCACTGTCACGCGTTCCTATTTTGATAATTTTCATGAAAGCTCTTGCGTTTCCAATTGAAAAACTTTTTCAATCATCATAATGCTTTCATCAATGGAGTCTTTATCAGATTTAAGATGATGCGCAAAATGCGAAGTGATGCGTGAAATCAATCGATTAGTTATAATTTCAGCTTGTTCTTCATTAAAATTGTCAATTTTCTTTTTGTGATTTTTGAGCTCTGCTTGATTAATTTCATTTAGCCTTTCTTTTAATGCATGAATGACTGGGGCAAATTTTCTAGTTTTTGACCATTGCATAAATTCTGCCTTAACTTCGGCAATGATTTCATTGGCTTTAGGAATATCTTTTTTTCTTTTTTCCAAGGTTTCATCGGTCATTTGAGATAATTGATCAAGATGCACAACAGTAACCAAGGGGTTATTGAGAACGTTATCATGAACATTTTTAGGAATTGATAAATCTAAAATCAACAATGGTTTTTTTAAAGCAAGAATATCTTTGTCAACCGTAGGATTTGTAGCGCCTGTAGCAACTACTAAAACATCTGCCATTTGTACTTCGGTGATTAATTCACCATAAGATTTAACAATCAGATTGAATTTGCCAGCTATTTTTTGGGCTTTATCTAAGGTGCGATTAATCAACGTAATGTTTTTGTTTTCAGTATGTTTGATAAGGTTTTCGCAAGTGTTTCTACCTATTTTACCTGTACCAAACAATACAATTTTCTTTTGGTTAATATTTTCAACATTTTTTAGAATGTATTGCACAGATGCAAATGATACGGAAGTGGCACCCGAACTTAATAAAGTTTCATTTTTGATGCGTTTACTAGCTTGAATCACGGCATTAGTTAATCGCTCTAAAAATGTATTGGTTAACTTTTGGTTTTTGCTAGCTGAAAAGCGATTTCTAATTTGGGAAATAATTTCAAAATCACCAAGAATTTGACTATCTAAACCAGTGCCTACTTTAAAAATAAAATCAATGGCAGCTTCATTTTTATAGATATAGCCTACTTGCTGAAATTCTGCGGCAGTGCCTTTAGAGTTATCACAAATAAGTTTAATGAGTTGATATTGATGCTCTGCAAAACCGTAAACTTCTGTTCGGTTGCAGGTGGACATGAGCATAACTGCCTCCAAGTTTTCTTCCTTGGCCATATCTAAAGCATCCTGCATGGCCTTAGTATCTAGACTAAATCGACCACGGGTTTCGGCGTCAGCTTTTACATAACTCAAACCCACCACATAAAAGTTTTGTGTTTTTGAGTTACTCATTGACTTCATATACATATGATAATATACATTTGTAACGCAAAATTAAGCACTTAGATTTTAAAAAATGTCGCTAGAAGTTCTTTTTTTGTTAAAATTGTTTTTTTTGTTAAAAATTGTTTTTTATTTCTATAAAATCAGTATTTTTGAGCGTTGATAATGAGAGTTTTTGATATTAATTTAGATTTGTTCTAAATAAATAGTAATTACTAATGTTTTAAAATAACGATAGAGGTTCAATTTCAATTTAAATAATTATAAAGTATTTTACCTATGAACTTAGAAGAATTAAAAATAGACAACGATTTTATTTTAATTAGAATACAAAATGAAAGTGATGAAATTCAACGGGTTGAAAAGCCAGTAGCATTGGGTTTAATTCAATTTCATTTTGTTTTGAAAGGTCAGGGAAAGTTTATTTTTAATCAAGGTCAGTACGCGCTAGAAGTAAAGGAAGAAAAATCTTTGTTACTCTATAATCCGCAGAAAGAATTACCCTTACATCTTGAAATTTCAAAAGATAGTTGGATAATTTCTGTCTTGATGAGTATAAAAAAACTTCACCAATTGGTTTCTGAAGACGCTGAACATATTCCATTTTTAAGTTTAGAAAATGCGGACAAAAAATATTATACAGAAGAAGATATGAGTCCATCTATAGCTATTGTTCTTAATCAAATTTTTCACTATAAAAGTAATTCATCCATAAAAAATCTATATATCAAAGGCAAAAGTTATGAATTGATGAGCTTGTATTTTAACCGAAACGAAGGCTCTAATATTGAAAACTGTCCCTTTTTGAGTGATGAGACAAATTTAAAGAAGATTAAGCAAGCCAAAGAATATTTGATCGATCATATGGTTGAACCACCAAGTTTGCAAGAATTGGCAGACAAAGTCGGGTTACCCTTAAAGAAGTTGAAGTCTGGTTTTAAAACGCTTTATGATAATAGTGTATATGGCTATTTATTGGACCACAAGCTCGAACTATCTCGAAAAATATTGGATACAAACCAGCACAATATCAATGAAGTAAGCGCGGAAATTGGTTATAGCACACCTAGTCATTTTATTGCTGCTTTTAAGAAAAAATATGGCATTACGCCAAAGAAGTATATGGATAGGTGAGGTTGCTGGATGCTGGATGCTGGGTGCTGGGTGGTCGATGTTTGATGCATCCCACATCCCGCATCCCGCATCCCGCATCCGGCACCCAGCATCCAACAACTGCAAAAAAAAATCTTATAAAATAAATATTCAAAATTTAAATCCCTAAATTTGCATTTCAATTTATCAAACCTATGAGTAAAGGTATATTATTAGTTAATTTAGGTTCGCCTGAAAGTCCCGAGGTTAAAGATGTGAAACCCTATTTAGATGAGTTTTTAATGGATGAATACGTTATAGATGTGCCATATTTATTGCGTGTTTTGTTGGTACGGGGTATCATTTTAAATACACGCCCAAAAAAATCAGCTGCCGCTTATAAAAAAATATGGTGGGATGAAGGTTCGCCGCTCATCATTTTGTCAAAGCGATTACATGAAAAGGTTCAAAGAAAAGTAAATAAACCGGTCGTTTTAGCCATGCGATATGGCAAGCCATCCATACAAGCGGGCTTAGAAGAGTTAAAAAGTAAAGGTGTAACAGACGTTTTGGTCTTGCCTTTATATCCACAATATGCCATGGCTTCTACAAAAACTATCGTGGAAAAAGCTAATGACCTACAAAAGAAGCATTTTCCAGAAATGACCTTGCATCATTTTCCAGCTTTTTATAACAAAAAAGATTATTTAGATGTTCTAAGTCAGAGCATTGCCGAAGGATTAAAAGGTTTTGATTATGATCATTTTATTTTTTCTTATCATGGCATACCAGAACGTCATATTCGAAAAACGGATGTAACGAAATCACATTGCAAAATAGATAAGAGTTGCTGTCAAACACCTTCACCAGCACACGAATTTTGTTACAGACATCAATGTTATGAAACGACTAGGCAAATCGCAGAAAGATTAAATTTAGCAGATGATAAAATTTCAACAACCTTTCAATCAAGATTGGCAGGCGATCCATGGTTAAAGCCATATACTGATCATGCTTTGGAAGATATGGGTAAGAAAGGCATCAAGAATTTAGCGATTGTTACACCAGCCTTTGTTTCAGATTGTTTAGAAACCTTGGAAGAAATTGTCATGGAAGGTGCTGAGGAATTTAAAGCCAATGGTGGCGAAAACTTTAAAGCCATTCCTTGCTTAAATGACAGCGATGCTTGGGTAGAAGTCCTAAGTAATTGGATGAATGAGTTTTAATGCCCCCTAGCCCCCGAAGGGGGAATTATCAACAAACTAAGGACTATTCATTAAAGACTAAGCACTAAATAAATGGATTACAACATTTTAAAATCACTTCATATTATTTTTATCACCACGTGGTTTGCTGGGTTGTTTTATATTGTTCGGTTGTTCGTTTATCATGTTGAAGCCCTTGCCAAAAGTGATGAGGTTAAAAATATTTTGATTCCACAATACCAATTAATGTCTTATCGCTTATGGTACATCATTACATGGCCAAGTGCCATCTTGGCTAGTATTTTTGGTTTTTGGATGATTTTTTTTACACCAGTAGGACAAGCTTGGCTTCAAGCAGGTTGGATGCATATTAAATTATTATTTGTTTTAGGTTTATTTTTCTATCAGGGTTATTGTCATTATATCTTTAGGGAATTGCAGCAAAATCGAAATAAATGGTCATCAAATTTCTTCAGAATTTGGAATGAAGTGGCGACCATTATTTTAATTGCCATTGTTTTCTTGGTGGTCTTAAAAAATAATATTGATTGGATTTATGGTGTCATTGGCATTTTGGGTGTGTCCATTTTATTAATGATAGGTATTAAGGCTTATAAATCGATTAGGAAGAAAAACAATTCATAGTCCACATTTTCAATAAAGAATGGCTCACCAAAAATATTGATATTGCGTATTAAAAACAACTAAATTAAACAGATGAAAATCGTTAGCAGACCATCTATACAACTTCGCGTTTTTTTATCAATGGTTTTGCTTATCGTTTTGTCATCAATTCTTATAGGGATTGTTACTTTATATCAAGTTAGAAAGGAAAGCAAGGAATACCATCAATCACGATTAGAACGAAAGGAAAATGCCATTCGTGAGCATATAATGTATGTGATTAGAAACACAACCTTTCCCGTTGAGTCACAAAACATTCCTTACATTTTTAAAACTGCCATCAGAGAAATCAGTGATATCCACAGCATGGAAATCAATTTTTATGATTTCAATGGTAAGCTATTGATAAACTCCCATCCAGATCTTAGAGAAGAACACGAAAAAAAGTTTATTAATAAAAAAGCTTTGAGAATGATTGATCAAGGTATCGAAAAAAAACATGAAACTTTGGAAGTGATTAATGACCAAAAACATGTTTCGTCATATTCAGTTATCAACAACGAAAAGTTTAAGCCTGTGGCCATACTTGAACTACCTTATATTGAGGATGAAACAGAATTTGAAGAAGAGATTGAAACCTTCATGAAAGGCTTTGCGCAAATTTATTTTTTCCTCATTATTATTTCTGTCATACTTTCCTATTTTCTTTCTAATTATATTACCAATAGTTTAAGATTAATAACAGATAAGTTGTCTAAATTTAAATTAAATAAACGCAATGAGAAAATTGAGGTTGAACCAACCAGCAAAGAAATTGAATTAATGATTAATTCATATAATGATATGGTTGACCAATTGGAAGATAGTGCTATAAAATTAGCCCAATCTGAAAGAGAATTAGCATGGAAAGAAATGGCTAAACAGGTGGCGCACGAAATTAAAAATCCTTTGACACCAATGAAGTTAACCATTCAAAGTTTTCAAAGAAAATTTGATAAAAATGACCCTGATTTTGAAAATAAATTTAAAACCTTCACGCAATCTATGCTAGAGCAAATTGAAGTGATGAGCGAAGTAGCAGGCACATTTTCAACTTTTGCAACGATGCCTTCGCTGGTAGAAGAAAAAGTGAATCTTATCGAGGCAGCTAAAAGTTCTATTAACATGTTCGAAGAAGATTTTATAACTTTAACGTCTGATTTTGATGACCTTGAAATTTTAGCAGATAAAAATCAAATCATTAGGGTGTTTAATAATTTAATTAAAAATGCCGTTCAAGCCATAAAAAATGCCGAGAAACCAGAAATAAAAATTGAAATTTTGAAATTTAAATCTCAGGTGCTTGTGTACATCAGCGATAATGGCTGCGGTATTAAAAAAGAAAATCTAGCCATGATTTTTGAACCCAAGTTTACAACAAAAACTAGCGGTATGGGCTTAGGACTTGTGATGGTTAAAAACATTATTGAAAACCTAAACGGCCAAATTACTTTTGAGTCTGAAGAAAATATAGGCACAACTTTTAAATTGATTTTTCCTTTGCATAGAAATTAATCATGAGTCATCCAAAACTAGAAGTCGCTTGTTTTGATTTTAAGTCCGCCTTACATGCGATAAAAGCTAAAGTGGACCGCATTGAATATTGCTCGGATTTAGTTTTAGGTGGCACAACACCAACTATAGAAGAAGTTAGATATTTAAAGAATCATACTGATATTCCAATATATGTGATGATCAGACCTAGAGGAGGTGATTTTTGCTATAACCAAGAGGAAGTTGACCAAATGAAATTGGCCATTACTCTTTTCAAAAAAAATAAGGTCGATGGTTTTGTATTTGGTGCCTTAAACAATGATTTGGCAATTGATTTGGCAATAAACAGCGCGCTTGTAAATCTCGCAGAAGATTTACCGTGCACATTTCATCGCGCTTTTGATAGAACATCAGATGCAAAATTAGCGCTTGAACAATTGATTCAATGTGGTTTTAAAACTGTATTAACTTCCGGACATGCAATTAGCGCCATAGCAGGCATAGCAAATTTGCAACAATATAAGTCATGGGCAAATGGTCTCATAGATATTATGCCTGGTGGTGCTGTGAGATCTTCAAATTTGACTGAGCTCTTAGCCATAAACGCTAATTTTTATCATACTTCTGCTATTTTACCTCAACAGGAAGTAAATGATTTAGATGAAATAAAAGCTTGTTTAAATATTTTGAATCATGCTAGATAAAATAGCTTTTTTTGTGATTATTTTTTTTGCACAGGTTATGCTGGCGCAAATATCCCGTTTGGACCTGACCAAAGCAAAATGGACTTTTAATGAAATAGGTCAGCATGAAAAACATGCTGCCATTGTTCCTGGAACTGTGCATACCGATCTCTTTAATAATCAGATTATTCCAGATCCTTTTTATGGCGATAACGAAAAACAATTGAGATATTTAGACGAAAAAGATTGGCAATATGAAACCACTTTTACGGTCAATTCATTAAATATTCAAAATGAACAAATCCATTTAGTATGCGAAGGTCTCGATACCTATGCCCAAGTCTATCTCAACAATGAACCGCTTTTTTATGCAGATAATATATTTAGATTATGGCAAAAAGATATTAAGAAATACCTTAAAATCGGCGATAATCATTTAAAGATTCATTTTTTTTCGGCAAATAAAATAGGTGAACAATTGGCTAAAAAATTAGACTACACCCTGCCAGAAGGTGAAAGAGTTTTTGTTAGAAAAACGCAACATCATTTTGGTTGGGACTGGAGCCCCAGGTTTATTTCAGCAGGCATTTGGCAACCTATTTATATTGAATTTTGGAATAATGCCAAAATAAAGAACTTACAATATGAACAACTGACCTTAACAGAGCAGCAGGCAGAGCTTGAATTTACTATAAATATTGATTGTGAAAAATCTGGCGAATACGCATTAATAATCAATGATCAAAAGTCAAATCTTAATTTATTAAAAGGAGAAAATCTCATAAAGGAAAAATATACCATTAACCAACCAAAAAGGTGGTGGTGCAACGGTTTAGGGGAGCCCAATCTTTATGATTTTAATATTCAGTTGTTGCTTAATGAAAAACCTGTTGACTCTAAACAAAAGCGAATAGGCCTCAGAACCATCGAATTGGTTCAAACACCAGATGAAAAAGGAAAAAGTTTTTATTTTAAAATAAATGGCGAATCGGTTTTTATTAAAGGAGCAAATTTTATACCGCCAGATCATTTTTTGCCAAGGGTTTCAAAATCGGACTACTTTAATTTGGTCAAACAAGCAAAAATAGCCAACATGAATATGTTGCGTGTGTGGGGCGGTGGCACCTATGCCGATCAAGCTTTTATGGATGCCTGTGATGAAATGGGTATCATGGTATGGCACGACTTTATGTTTGCTTGCGCGATGTATCCTGGTGATAAAACTTTTTTGAATAATGTTAAAGAAGAAGTCACCTATCAAATCAACAGATTGCAACATCATGCTTCTTTGGCTTTATGGTGTGGTAACAATGAAATTGATGAAGGTTGGCATAATTGGGGTTGGCAAAAGCAGTTTAAATATACCAAAAAAGATTCGACGAAAATCTGGCAAGACTATGTAAAACTTTTTCATGAGTTAATTCCGCAAACCTTAAGCGAACTTGTGCCTAAAAGTAGAAATATCTATTGGTCGTCATCACCTTCAAAAGGTTGGGGTAGAAAAGAAAGTTTATTAGTGGGTGATGTCCATTATTGGGGTGTTTGGTGGGGACTTGAACCTTTTGATACCTATAAAGAAAAGGTTGGCAGATTTGTCAGTGAGTACGGTTTTCAAGGGATGCCTCCGATGGAAAGTTTTCGTTTATTTTTGTCAAAAGATCAGCTGTCTCTCGCTAGCGCTGCCATGAAAACGCATCAAAAGCATCCAAAAGGTAGAGAAACGATTCAAACCTATATGAGTAGGGATTTTAAGGTGCCAGTTAAGTTTGAAGATTATGTTTATGTTTCTCAACTTTTACAAGCTGAGGGCATGAAAACAGCCATTGAAGCGCATCGGCGTGCCATGCCTTATTGTATGGGGACGCTTTATTGGCAGTTTAATGACTGCTGGCCGGTGACCTCTTGGAGCTCCATAGATTATTATGGTCGTTGGAAAGCCATGCATTATCAAGCCAAAAAGAGCTTTGAAAATTTAATCGTTAGCATCAATGAAAAACCTGAAGTTATCGAGATTTTTCTCATCAATGATCGTTTAGAGAAATTTGCTGGGCAATTAAGTCTAAAAGTCATTGATTTTAATGGTCAATCTAAATGGGAAATAAGCAAATCTGCACACATTGATAAGCAAAGTAGTCAAAGCGTTCATCTTGTAGAAAAAGAACAAATAAAATCTTTTTTAGATGAAAATCATGTGTTGGTTGTAACTTTTGACAATAAGCGCGCAGTTTGTCATGCTAATCATTTGTTCGTCAAACCAAAAATGGTCAATTGGATGAACCCTGACATAAAATGGAACATGCTAGATCAGCAGACCTTAGAAATAACATCAAATGTTTTTGCTAAATCAGTTTATTTAACAAGCGAGGATGTATTTTTTGAAGATAATTTTTTTGACCTATTGCCTAATGAATCAAAGAAAGTTAAGTTTAATGGCAAGATTTCAAATTTAGAGATTAATTGCTTGAATAAGGTTAGATAAATAGTTGAAATTACTAAAAGAAATTTAAGGCAAGGTCTATGCTTTTGATGTAACATTTTTCACCAAACTCATACTAATACTGCTAATGAGTCAAACAAACGAACAAACTTTTATTAAATTACTGAAAGACAATCAAAATTTGATTCACAAAATTTGTAGAATTTATACAAATGATGCGGATCAACACCAAGATTTGTTTCAAGAAATAACTATCCAGCTTTGGAAGGCTTATCCTAAATTTAGAGGTGATTCTAAGTTCACGACTTGGGCCTATCGCGTGGGGTTAAATACTGCTATTACGCTATTTAGGAAAAGCACCAAAGCCATAAAAACAGTGGATTATGAATCGGCGAGTTTTTTCATTTCTTCGGAGGAATATGATATGGTGGAAGAAGAGCAACTGAAAGTGATGTATCAAGCCATTCAACAATTAAATGACATAGATAAAGCATTAATTTTTATGTATTTAGAAAATAAAGATTATGCAGAGATATCTGAAACCTTAGGTATAACAGAAGTAAACGCTAGAGTAAAAATGAATAGAGTAAAAACAAAATTAAGAAATCTTTTAAACCCATAAAATGATGGATGCGTTAGATATTTTGAAAAAAGATTGGGAGAAAGCCACAGATAAGTTTAAATCTTATTCGGAAACTGACATTTATAAAATGTTGCATAGCCAATCAACATCTATTGTAAAGTGGATTTTTTATATCAGTATTTTTGAATTGATCTTATGGATTAGTTTGTCTTTAGGCATAAGAAGTTCAGGTCAAATTGACACCTTTCAAAAAATGGGTAGTGATAATATTTTTTTAATAACAGAGTTATTGTCTTATGTGATTCTCATTTATTTCAGTTATTTATTTTACAAAAATTTCAAAACGATCAATACCACAGATTCAGTCAAAAAATTAATGAATAGCATTATTCATACACGTAAAACGGTAACAAACTATATTAAAGTTTTTATTACCTATAATATTTTGGCGTCTTTAGGGGTTATGTATATCATGTTAACCAATCAAGGTGAATTTCAAAATCATTACCAAACGGCTACAGAAAATGGAAATGAAACGCTTTATATTGTTGTTTTGGTGGTCACCATTTTAATTTTTTTGATCCTGTTTGCACTTTTATTATGGGGTTTTTATCGCATCATTTATGGTATATTATTGAAAAGACTTTACAAAAATTATAACGAACTTAAAAAAATAGATATCTAATGATTAGGCTAATCACATCTCTTCTTTTGTTGCTTGTTGCGATGATTTTTGGTCAAAGCAAAGGCGCTTCTAATCAGTTTGATAAAGATAAAAAATTATCAACAGAACAATCGGAACTTATTTATCGAACCCTTAAAAATGTGCCAGAGGAAACGGTTATTGCTATGGCTTTAATTAATGGCGATAGAATCGAGTATGTCGGCATTAAAAGATTAAATGATTCACTTTATAAGTTAGATTTGAGGAAAGAAGCTTTTGAGATTGGGTCTCTTACAAAAAACATTACAAGCCTCCTTTTAGCAGAAATGGTTGTGGCTCAAAGGGTAGATTTAAATGAAAACATTGCCACTATTTTCGATTTTAAATTAAAAACTAAAGAAATAATCACTTTAAACCATTTGGCTAGTCATTTGTCTGGTTTGCCTAGATTGCCAGATAATATGAAGGATTTATATTCCAACAATCCTTACAAAAATTATAGCCGAACAGATTTGAAAGACTATTTAACTGAAAATTTGGTCATTAATCAACCGCCCGGACAAAAATGGGATTATTCCAATTTAGGTTTCGGTGTACTCGGTTATGCCTTAGAGCAAAAATCTAATGAATCGCTTCAAAATTTATATAACAAATACATTTTTAATAAAATTAAGTTAGAAAACACGCAACTTGATCGCAGTTTTTTAAAGGTAAATCAAGTAAAAAGTTTAGACATTAAAGGAAAACCAACCTCAAATTGGGATTTTGATGTGATGGCTGCTGCGGGTGGACTCAAATCAACCATTGAAGATATGGTTAAATTGACTAAAATTCATTTTGATAAAGAAAATCCAGTTGTAAAAATGGTATTTAAAGAACGATATCAAATGAATGAAAACGTTTCTTCCACTTTAAGTTGGTTATATGCTAAAGATAAAAAGGTTTTTATCAATAATGGTGGCACAGGTGGTTTTAGCTCTTCTTGGTCTATTCAACCTGATCAAAAAAAGGCAGTAATCATTTTAACCAACGTTTCAGGTTTAGGGATGTTTTCAGAACCTTTGCAAACACTTAATTTACAACTTCTAAATTCATTAAACCATGATTCAACCGATAATTAATATCACAAATATCAAAAGAGATTTTGCACTTGGTTCTGAAACTGTTTATGTGTTGAAAGGTATTGATTTGCTTATCAATAAAGGTGAATATGTGGCATTAATGGGACCATCTGGTTCTGGCAAATCTACTTTGATGAATATATTAGGTTGCTTAGATACGCCAACTTCAGGTAGCTATGTCTTGAATGGAAAGGATGTTAGCCAAATGTCAGACAATGAATTGGCTGAAGTACGAAACAAAGAAATTGGCTTTGTTTTTCAAACGTTTAATCTGATGCCACGCACAACAGCACTAGATAATGTCGCCTTGCCATTAGTTTACGCAGGAAAAAACAAAGATGATCGCTCCAAACGAGCTGCTGAAGTATTAACACAAGTAGGTTTAAATGATCGTATGGATCACAAACCAAATCAATTGAGTGGTGGACAAAGACAACGTGTAGCGGTCGCTAGAGCCCTTGTAAATCACCCATCTATCATTTTAGCTGATGAGCCAACTGGTAATCTTGACAGCGTTACCTCCTTAGAAATCATGAAGTTATTTGACGATATTCATGCCAATGGCAATACAGTTATTGTGGTTACACACGAAGAAGATATTGCTAAACACGCGCATCGTGTCATTAGATTGAAAGATGGTCTCATCGAAAAAGATGAGAGAACCCGATAAAGTAATTGTTTATTACTGCTTTTTTTCTTACTTTTGCCTGAAATGCATGCAGTTTGAGTCTTTATAAAAAACTTTTTCAAACAACAATAATTTATGGCATAGCCACGGTTGTACCTAGAATGTTAAATATCATTTTAGTGCCACTTTATACTGACGCGTCAGTTATTAGCAAATCTAGCGACTATGCAAGTATTATTATCTTGTTTGCCTATATTGTTTTTGGAAATACGTTTTTATCTTATGGTTTAGAAACCGCTTTTTTTAGATTCAGAAGTAAAACTGAAGATAAAAAATTAGTTTTTTCAACGGCCTTGCAATCCATTTTTTGGACAACCACATTGGCATTAACGATTGCGTTGTTGTTTAGGTCAACTATCAGTCAATATGTAGGTGTCAATGCCGAGTATGTAACCTATATTTTATGGATTTTAGCCCTAGATGCATGGGTAGTCATCCCTTTTGCTAGGCTACGAGCTGAAGGACAAGCAACTTTCTTCGCTTTCATAAAAATTTTTAATGTAAGTGTTAACATCGGTTTGAACTTGTTTTTCCTTCTCTTTTTACCCAGAAATTTTGAAAACAACAATTTTTTTCAAACCATTTATTTTGAAAATTATGAAGTTGGTTACATTTTTTTGGCTAATTTATTGGCCTCGCTCATTACCTTTGTCATACTGGGCTATAATTATTTTTTCTATAAGATTGATTTTAGTTTCAAATTGTGGCGAAACATGTTAGCCTATGGTTTTCCTATACTTTTGTCAGGTTTAGCCTTTGCAATCAACGAAAATTTAGATAAAATTTTATTAGACAAACTTGGTGTTGATAAATCAATCATTGGTGCTTATGGTGCTTGCTATAAATTGGGAATTTTTATGATTTTATTCAGAACGGCCTATTCTTTAGGTATCGAACCTTTCTTTTTTAGCCATTCTAATCAGAAGCATGCGACGCAAACCTATGCCAATGTAACCAAATATTTTATCATTGCAGGTGCGCTTTTTTCATTATTTATTATTATCAATTTAGATTTATTTAAACATTATTTCGTTAGAAATGAAGCCTACTTTTCTGCCATACAAATTGTGCCAATAATCATTTTAGCTAATTTTTTCTTAGGTATCTATACTAATTTATCTATATGGTATAAGTTGATTGACAAAACCTATGTTGGTGCCATTGTATCTATTCTTGGCGCCTTAATTACAATAGGCATCAACTTGATTTTTATTCCTATCTATGGCTATATGGCTTCTGCCGTTGCTACAATCGTTACGTATGCTGGCATGTGCTTGATTTCTTATTATTGGGGACAAAAAAAATATCCAATTCCTTATGATAAAGCAGCAATTAAGCTATATTTAGGCCTTTCTACGGCATTTATTTTCATTTATTTTTATTATTTTAGAGAAAATTATTGGGTTGGTTATGGGTTTTTATTCATACTTTTAGCCACTATTTTTTTTAGAGAAAGAGATAAATTTAAAGAGGAGACTAAAACAATAGAAGAAAAACTAGAAGAACCTGAAATTATTTTATCAAATGACAGTGAAACTAATTAACAATTCGAAGCATAATTTGCCGCAATATGAAACTTTGTCTTCTGCTGGTGTTGATATTAGAGCTAATATTGACCAGCCGATAACGTTGAAACCATTAGAACGCGCGCTTGTTAAAACTGGTCTTTTTTTAGAACTACCTCATGGCTTTGAAGCGCAAGTGCGACCCAGAAGTGGTTTAGCGCTTAAAAAAGGAATAACCGTTCTCAATTCACCAGGTACCATTGATGCAGACTATAGGGGTGAGGTAGGGGTTATTTTGATTAATCTGTCAAATGAACCTTTTGTGGTTGAAGATGGTGAACGTATTGCACAAATTGTTTTTGCCAAGTATGAGCAAGCAGAGTGGTTAACAGTAGAAACTTTATCTGAAACTGAACGTGGCGCAGGTGGTTTTGGTAGCACAGGACTTAAATAAGTATTAAGATAAAAGTATTAAGACTATGTTTCCCAAATTCAAAATAGACACAAATATTAAGCGGCCTTGTTCCCCCTTCGGGGGTTAGGGGGCTTTCAAATTTCAAAAAAATGATTATATCAATGACTGGCTTCGGAAAAGCCTCAAGCACCAATCAAATCAAGAAAATAATTGTTGAGTGTAAATCACTCAACAGCAAAGGACTTGATTTGAACATGAGACTGCCTCAACTTTATAGAGAAATGGAAGGCGAAATTAGAAATCATGCGTCCCAAACCCTCGAACGAGGTAAAGTGGATTTGATGATTACCGTTGAAAATTTATCTGAGGATACAACGACTAAAGTAAATGCAGCGATATTAAAAAGTTATATGCAACAGTTGTATCAAGTTTTGCCAGATTCATCAGATATTGACCGCATGAAAATGGCCATCAATATGCCAGAGGTATTGAAAACTGAAAGAGACGAATTAGATAAGGAAGAAGCGCATTTAGTTTTTGAAACCATCAAAGAAGCGCTTAATGCTTTGATTGCATTTAGGCAAAGTGATGGTCAAACCCTAAGCAATGACTTTGAAAAACGCATCAAAAATATCTATGATTTCTTGCAGCAAGTTGAACCCCTCGAATATGAACGCAAAAATAATGTGCGACTCAAACTTCAAACTGCCATTGACGACCTAAAAGTAACCATCGATGAGAATCGCTTTGAGCAAGAATTGATTTATTATCTCGAAAAATATGACGTGACCGAAGAGAAGGTTCGCCTTAAAAGTCACTTGGACTATTTCCTAAAAACCATGCAATCAACAAGTGAAAACAATGGACGTAAATTAGGTTTTATTACACAAGAAATTGGCAGAGAAATCAATACGTTAGGCTCAAAAGCCAATCACGCCGAGATGCAAAAGCTTGTCGTGTTGATGAAAGATGAATTGGAAAAAATTAAAGAACAAGTATTAAATGTACTATAATTTAAAATAATGAAAAGCATAAACCTGCTATTCGCTTTAGTTGGCGTAATAATAGCTTATTTTGTTTAACGATAGCTATCGGGATTGCCAAGAGCTTCTTAGGTCGCTTTGGCAATCACCACAAAATTAAACAATTGTTGGCACCAAGCTATCGCTGCTATCAGGGCTAAAACGTTCCTGTTATAATAACGATAAGCTTGTAACTTTTTAACTTGAAACCTAAAACCTAAAACTTAAAACTTTTTAAACCTTAAACTTTATAAACCTTTTTAATATTTTATGCAAGGTAAACTCATCGTATTTTCAGCACCATCCGGTTCAGGTAAAACAACCATCGTCAGACATCTTTTAAGCCAAGACGAACTCAACCTTGAGTTTTCTATTTCTTGTACTACGCGTAAACCGAGAGGTGAAGAAGCAGATGGTAAAGATTATTATTTTATCAATTGGGAAACCTTTAAAAAACACATCAAAAACGAAGACTTTGTAGAATGGGAAGAAGTTTATACAGATAATTTTTATGGCACTTTAAAAGCTGAATTAGAACGCATTTGGGCAAAAGGCAAACACGTGATTTTTGATATTGATGTGGCGGGTGGCCTCCGAATAAAAAAGAAATTTCCTGAACAAACTTTGGCTGTTTTTGTAAAGCCCCCTAGTGTAGATGAACTCAAAAAACGCTTAAAGCAGCGCTCCACGGAGAGTGATGAAAAAATAAATATGCGAATAGCTAAAGCACACGTAGAGTTGGCAACCGCTCCACAATTTGATAAAATCATCAAGAACTACGACCTTGAAACGGCTAAGAAAGACGCAGAAGACTTGGTTAAAGATTTTATTTCAACTAAGTACTAATCACTAAGGACTAATCACTAAGGACTATAACTTATAATATGCAAATCGGTTTATATTTCGGCACCTTTAATCCCATACATATTGGGCATCTGATAATTGCCAACTATATGGTTGAAAATACTGATTTAGATGAGGTTTGGCTCGTTGTAACTCCTCATAATCCGCTCAAAGATAAACGAACACTGCTTGATGACCATCATCGGCTCTATATGGTGCAATTAGCTATCAATGATTACCCGAAACTTAGAGCTTCTGATGTCGAATTCAAAATGACTCAACCCAATTATACGGTGCATACGTTGGCTCATTTGACTGATAAATTTCCCAAACATACTTTTAGTCTCATCATGGGCGAAGATAATTTGTTGTCGATTCACAAATGGAAAAATTATCAGCAAATTTTAGCTAACCATAAAATTTATGTTTACCCAAGAATAACGGGACTAAAATCAGAGGATTTAACCATTGATACGACAAATATTCATCAAGTAGATTCAGCTATAATGGAAATTTCGGCAACTGACATTAGACAAGGCATCAAAGTCGGCAAAAACGTAAGACCGATGTTACCAGAAACCGTTTGGCAATACATTGACCATAATTTGTTTTATAGGAAGTAGGTTAATTTTGGAAATTACACTTCCACCAAAACACTAACTGCATTACCACCAAAACCTACCGAATTTACTAAAATGCGTTTCAGTGCTTTAACAGTTTTTTTATTCGTGTAAAAAGGATTGTCAATAAATTGTTGGTTTTGCAGCATAAGGAGGGCTAATTCTAAACTGAACAAACCAGATGCGCCAAATGTATGGCCTAATTGCCATTTATTTGAAGTCAGTAGGGGCATATCAGTTTCAAAAATAGCTTTGATGGCCTCAAATTCAGATTGATCGCCTTGAATCGTACCTGGCGCATGCATCACTATCGCATCTATGCTTTTTTTATCAATGCCCTTTAATGCCATGCCCATGGATTTTTGTAGACAGAGTCCTTGTTTACTTAAAGCAGTAGCAGAGTCTAAGGGCTCAATCCCATAACCAATCCCAACAACCTTTGCTAGGTATTTTTGAGGTTTATTGGTCTGCAATGCCATCAAAATAGCGCCTTCTGCTAAAATCATACTATTTGATTTTTTGTCAAAAAGCATAGATTCACATGGTTTTTCAGTATTTAATTTGGAATAGACCTTGAGTGCTTTCATTTGTTCAATAGTGAAAGTGGTTAAAGGTGCTTCTGATGCACCGATGATAAACCGTTTACGCATACCAGAATTTAACCAAGCAATACTATTTAATAAGGCATGCAGGCCGGTAGAACAAGTGATTGAATGTGAAATTTCTGGCCCATTAAGTGACAAATCTTGAGCCAACCATGATGAAATATTACCTAAAGTAGTAGTTGGGGAGGTCTGTATCTTTGATGTTCCCGTTTCAAGAAAATATTGAAAATCCTGCTCAAAAACATGGGTCGCACCTCTCGATGAACCTAAATTGATACCAACATTTTTTTTATTTTGCCAATGGGCTTTGGCCATGAGCTTTTGACCCAACGATAAAGCCATCAAAACAGTTTTGTCTAATTTTTTTTTCTTTAAATCTGTAGTAATAAGCTTTTCAAGTGCTTTTTCTTGATTGGCATTGAGACAACAAACCCAATCATTAGCTTCATTTTTTGAAAATAAAACTTTTTTCGATTGGTAAGTTTGCCAAATATCTGCCGTATGATCTCCTAAGGCCGATAAACTTTCAGATGCAATGATATAGATGGGTTTCAACAGGTCTAATTTGGGAACAAAATTACAAATGAAAAAGGATAAATCTTGGCTAATACCAATTAAAATTATTTTTTAATCAATTTTTTGATAATGGTTTTATTATCAATTGTTGTTATTTTTATGAAATAGATGCCAGGAGAGAATTGACTTATATTAATTTTACCTCCTTCAGTTGATAAGAGTTCATAATTTTTTCCGCTTAAATCAAAAAATGTTATGTTTTGAAAGGTGATTTTATCAATGACAAACTCACCCGCTGTTGGATTTGGATAAATTGTCAATTCATCTGCCATGAGACTTGAAGCAGATAAAGCGCAAGGTTCACAGCTGTTTTGAAAAGTAATCGCAGGGCTTTGGCTCATGGTTTGCAGAAACGTCAAATGACTTTGGCAGATTTGTTTAAGAAAGCCATCAAGCCATAAGCTCATGAACTGATTTAATATTTGATGTTGAAATTCTCTCGTAATGGTTGGCGCAGGCGTGCAGGTCGAATCACCAAGATTGCAATTAAAATTAAAATTTGCCATTTGACAGTGGCTACCGCCGGTAATACTAACAAAACTTTTGCAAGGAGAATTAGTAATAGCGTTGTATATTGGTATTTGCGTGTTTTGAGGTACCGTTACACAATCATTCGTTCCTGCAATCAACAAAGTGGGGATATTTATACTGGCAGAAGAGCTAACCGGACTTGGATTGGTAATGGCCGCGGATAAAGATAACAAGGCATTAATATTTGTACTAAGTGTTGCAGCAATATGCGCTGCACCGCCGCCCATACTATGCCCCATCACACCTGACCGCGGGTGAACACGTGTGTTAAAGATTGATGTAGGATTAGTGCCTAAGTCTTTTATGGTGTTATTCACAAAAACCAAGTCCCTTGCAAATTCTATATGAGATGGAGCAATTCCTCCTTCTGTTGTCGGAAAGGCCATGATATAGCCTTGCGGCACGATAGCCTCCCAAATATTAGCATAAGCGCTCCAAGCCGTTAAAAAACCATGACCAAAAGTTAAAACAGGAAATTGTTCAGCAGTCAAGGTTGTTACTAGTACATTGTTACCAGCAGTGTTCGCAGGGTAGTAGATTCGGGTATTAACCACGCGGTTATTGCGACTTGAATCTACAAAATCTACATTGAGTGTGCCTATTTGAAAGGGTTGTGCAAGGCTAAAAGAGGTAATAAATAAGAAAAAATAAAATGTTTTCATGTCAAAACTAGGTTAAAAATTAATCTTCATAAACATCTAAAATGGGTAACGCATTATTGGAAAAATCCCAAAATGCTTGATTTTCCCAACTTGAACCATTTGTTGCTTGAGGTCCTCTAAAAGCAGTCCATTCTCCACCCCAATAGCAAAAACCTTTCGCGTGAATATTACTGCTGATTAAATTTTTGAGGGCCAACATATAATCTTTTTGACCTTGAGGTGTGGCAGGATAGGCAGGAATTAAATGTTCGTTTAAGCCAACAACATTATTGGTCCAGTCATTCCAACCAAGCGTAAACGGATAAGAGGTTTCTGCTAAAATTACTGGTTTTTGATGTTGTTGACCAAGTTGTGTGATGGTTTGATTCAATAAGTTTAAATTTTGACCATGCCAAATGGGATAATACGACAGCCCAATTAAATCAAAATTGAGTCCCGTCATTTTGTTAAAGAACCAATTGGCACCATCTATACCAGCAAAATGAAGCATGACTTTGGTTGCGCGGCGCTCATTGTTGACAACGGTAATTGCTGTTTTTATGAGGTCTAGACACTGCGCCTCTTGTTGAATCAAATGACCATGAGGATGCAAAAAACCACTATTAATTTCATTGCCAATTTGGATGATATCAGGTTTAATTTCACGCATGATTTGTCTGGTATAATTTGCCATTTCAATTTTTAGTTGTTGAAAACTCAAATTTGCCCAAGCTTGTGGTATTTGTTGATGACCCGGGTCAGCCCAAGTGTCTGAATAATGAACGGTTAGCCACAAGTTCATTTCGGCAGCTCTGATTCTTTTGGATAATTCTCTTACTTCTTCAAAACTGGAATGGCTATTAGTAGGGGAGTGCCATAGTCTAACTCTTATATAATTGCCACCTTTTTGCTTCAGCAATTTAATGGGATCACAAAGTTCATTGTTATATTTATAAATAACATTGGCGCTCAATGCTTCTGGTACAAAAGATAAATCTGCCCCTTTAATGAAGGTTGGTACGCTAGAATCTTGCGCCATTTCAACGTTGATGCAACCTAAACATTGAAATAGTAGTGCACTTATAAATAAGAATTTGTAGTTCACGCTAAAGATTCATTTTTGAAAGGTAAAGGTAAACAATATTTTTCATTTTCAGTAACTTGCCATTAAATGCAATATTTTTCAATAAAATATTTGTAATATATAAAAAACCTTTCTTATATTTGCACTCGGAAATGCGAAAGTAGCTCAGTTGGTAGAGCGTCAGCCTTCCAAGCTGAATGTCGCGAGTTCGACCCTCGTCTTTCGCTCAAAGCCTTAAACAATTTGTTTGAGGCTTTTTTTATCGCGTTTTTTCAGCGTAAACCAAATAGTAGCGGTTGGTAAAATATCTCAATATTGGTCTAAAGCCTAACTTTTTAATTGGATGTGTAAATTTTAAACGATCTTTAATCTCCCAACCTGTTTTTTGTAAAAGCCAGTCAAGTTGCCAATCCTCAAATTCGTGAAAATGTCGGTCCCAAGGGTCTGTTTTACTTTTATATGCCGTTGAAAACCATAATCGCATGGGAACAGAAATGAGTATTTTACTAGCTTTTATTTGCTTTAAAACAGTAAATGGATTAAGCAAATGTTCAAAAATTTCAAAGGCAGTTACCACTTCTGCGTGAGTGTTTAATGCCGTTTGGTCATTATCTAAATCTTCTCCACTGGTGTTTGAAACCTGGTAACCTTCTTGCTTCATGATTTTAGAAAAAGGATTTTCAACACCCAAGTCTAAAATAGTTTCTGTGGTTTTGACATGTTTTTTTACGAAGGCCAGGGTGATATTGAATCTTTTGGTAGGGTAAGTGTTTTCGTACATGATAATCGTTGTGAGAAACTAACATTGTTGAAGAACAAATATAGTATTTTATTTACATTAAACTTTCAGGAAGCTCTTCAAATCAAATAGCTCTAATAGATAGAAAAACCACTTTTTGCAAGCATGTCCCGAAAGTTTTCGGGTTAAAAAGCTGGATCAAGCTCCTAAACTAAACTTTCTAAATTCATAACTGCTGGTTTGGGCAATCCCATCAGGTGTAAGATAGTAGGCGCCACATTCCCTAAGACGCCATTTATGATACTTTTTAATTCCTTATCAACTAAAATAATTGGCACAGGATTAGTGGTATGCGCCGTATTTGGACTACCATCTGGGTTAATCATCGTCTCGCAATTGCCATGATCAGCAATGATGAGGAGTGTGTAGCCATTTTTGACAGCAGTTTCAGTGATATCTTTCACGCAATGGTCAACGGCTTCGCAAGCTTTGATAGCGGCTGCCATAACGCCTGTATGACCAACCATATCGCCATTGGCGAAGTTGAGACAGACAAAATCAACGGTTTGATTTTCTAGTTCTGGCAACAGCGCATCACGTAAGTCGAAGGCACTCATTTCTGGTTGCAAATCATAAGTAGCGACTTTTGGCGAAGGACAGAGTAAACGTTTTTCGCCTACAAAAGGTTCTTCACGACCTCCAGAAAAGAAGAAGGTCACGTGCGGATATTTTTCAGTTTCTGCTATACGTATTTGTTTTTTTCCATGTTTTTCTAGTACTTCACCTAGTGTTTCGGTGATATTATCTTTGTTATAAACGACCTTGATGTCTTGGAAAGTTTCATCATAATTCGTCATGGTCACATAATATAGTGGCAATTTGTGCATGTTATATTCGTGAAAATCTTGCTGATTTAGCACTTGGGTCAATTCTCTACCACGATCGGTGCGGAAATTAAAAAAGATGACCACATCATCTGCTTCAATTTTTGCCAAAGGTTGGTTGTTTTCGTCAACAACAACCAACGGTTTGATAAATTCGTCTGTGACTTGGTTATCGTAGCTTGCTTGAACAGCATGGCTTATATTTTGGGTTTTTTCTCCTTCTGCATTAACCAATAAATCATAGGCTAATTTGACGCGTTCCCATCGTTTATCTCTATCCATGGCATAGTAGCGACCAATAACCGTGGCTATTTTTGCTGGATGATCACTTAAGAAGGCTTCTAGATTTTGAATAGTGCCTAGGCCAGATTTCGGATCCACATCTCGACCATCTGTAAAAGCATGAATAAACTGATTTTTTACGCCATAAGTTGTGGCAGCTTCAATTAGTCCCTTGAGGTGATCGGTGTGCGAATGCACACCACCATCTGAAAGAAGTCCTAAATAGTGTACATTTTTATTATTAGTTTTCGCATAGTCAAAAGCATCTTGAAGTACTTTTTCGCTGGCCAAAGTTTTGTTTTTCACCGCAAGATTAATTCTGGTAAGTTCTTGATAAATGATACGTCCAGCGCCAAGGTTCATGTGGCCAACTTCTGAGTTACCCATTTGTCCTTCGGGTAGACCAACATGAAGCCCATCCGTACGAAGTTCTGCATGGGCATATTGCTTGTAAAGATTATCAATAAAAGGTGTTTGGGCGTTGTCTATAGCCGAAACTTTTGGATCGGGAGAATGGCCCCAACCATCTAAAATCATTAGAATGACTTTTTTGCTCATAATGTTTAAATTTCAAAGACAAATTTAAGCTTTTTTATTTTTCGCTTGGGTAAATGTTAACGCTTTTTAACGGAAGTTTGTAACTAGAACGATGTAGGAGGTCCATAATTAGGGTTTTCACCGAATTTTTATCAGTTTTAAGTTTTTTTATTTGTGATCTGGCATGATAATCTAATTTAAAGCCAATGTAAATTCTATTTTGTAGGGTTTGGAAATGATTATCTTTTCAGCGTAAAATGCGCTTTAAAGGTTTTTAGTTCCATATTTTGCAAATAATCAACTGAAAACCAATAATCGGATGATGGTAAAGGCATTCCGTTATAAGAACCATCCCATCCTGGACGGTTTGGTTGAATTTCAGCTACAAGTTTACCTTGTCGGTCGTATATATTTATCGTTGATTTTGATTGACTCTCTAAGCCAACAATATTCCAAGTACTATTAAATCCATCACCGTTAGGCGTAAAGAAAAGAGGGTATTTGACAACCAAGCCCATTTCGCTATCAACGCCACATGGGTTTTCTTCTGCATTTTTAACGAAGACTTGGAAAGGACCAGCTGGCACATTTTCAAACACATTGCTAGATTGCCAAGCCTCATTATTAAAGCGATAAAGATAATTACCAGTACCAGAAACACTGACCATTACGCGAACATGCTGTTCAAACCAACGGTCAACAGTTACGTTAGTTATACGCGGCGCGTTGTAAGCCATAATAACTGCAGTAGATTCACGCGTGCAAAAACCATTATCAATAACAACCTTGTATGTACCAATTTCAGTTGCGTAAAATGTTGAACTGTTTGCAGGTACACCAGGAATAAGGTTACCATTTAAATACCATGCATAAGAAAATGAAGGATTTGTTAAACCTGTTTCAAGTAAAAATCCACGATTTGGAACCAACAAACCATTTTCATCTAAACAAATAAAACCATCGGCGAGTTGAAAGTTAGGAATAATGTCTTGGACGGCAATAGTCATAACCGCTATCGCGGCGCATTGCCCTACGTTGGGCGTAAATGTATATTGGGTTGTTACATTGTTATTGATGGGAGGAGACCAAATACCTGCAATATTATTATTAGAAATTAATGGCAATGGATTAAGTGCGTCGCCTGCGCAAATAGCTTGAACTTGGGTAAAACTGGGAATCTCAAGTGGCGTAATCTGGATAGTCATCGTTGTTAATGTTGGAGCAACACAATTTTGACCAGGGGTTGGTGTGAAAGTGTAAAGGGTGGTTGTTGTATTGTTGATTGCTGGTGACCAAGTGCCAGTAATTGGCGGAGAATTGTTAGAAATTGTAGGTAATTGTGGTATCGTTGAACCTTCACAATAGGTTGCAAAAGGATCAAAAGTTGGATTGATGCCAACTGTAATGCATTGTTCTTCAGTATACGTACAACCAAAGTTATCGGTCATTGAATAAGTATAACATGAACTGCCATTTGAAACAGCCGTGACGGTAGCTTGTGTTGAATTAACAATCGTTAAATCTGCGGCAGGCAGCCAACCTTGAGAAATGATGGTTGGTGTAAAATTTAAATTTAAAATAGGTATAGATGGGTTAAAATTAAATTCCCAACTGAAAATATACCCATTATCTTGCGGGAAATTATCGGTAACTTCTATGGTCCAAATGCCATTACACGGACAACCAATAAGATTTGCAAAAGATTCACTTGGACTATAATCTCCAGCTGGCACAAAACTATCTGTGTAAGTGCCAGGTCCATCACTACTGGTGAAAATACCACCAGATTGAATCCCATCAATCAAAGATGGTAGGCCAGCTGTTGGTAAAAAACAGTAAAGTAATCCAGTGCCTGGCGTTGTGTTATCACTATCTGAATCAATAGGTCCTGTAGCCCAAGGCGTCCCAAGGTTAGCTGATAGCCCACTTGCAGAAGAATTAAAAGTATGTAAATCCATCGATTGGCCATTAGGACAAATAATTTTAATGTTTAAATCGCCTAAAAAAGAATGTTCCATATTAAGACAAATATTTTCAATATCAGATATGGCAGTTACAGTTTGTCCCGCTGAATAGCAATTGACCTCGATGGAGGAATCATAAGAAACGCCATTTCCGTCTGGCAAAAAAGTCTCTATGCTTACTGGCGGTGTACACTCAACTTCAAAAGGTGTTACCGCTATTGTTGCATTAAGCGTTGAAGTTTGACCAACGCAAATAAAATCTGGACTAGCTGAAGTGGTAATCACAGGTGTTGTTGAAACTTGGACTATGAGATTTAAACTATTGCCGTTAGTGCAATTATTAGGATCAGTAATGTTCAAATTAACTACATAAGCACCCGAATTATTGAAGGTATAATTGACGTTTGTGCCATTCAGTACATCGCCGTTTCCAAAGTTCCATTGATAAGTTGCCCCTGCACCACTATTTGAAAAAGTTCCTGAGCCAATAAAATTAACCGACGCACCCTGGCACAATCTGATTATGCCATCTGGCTGTTGCGGTGGACTGGTACTTAATAAATTTGCAGTTATATTTTGACATCCTTGAGCATATAAGTTTTTGCTAAAGAATAAGTTAATGAAAATTAAAAAAACAATTTTATTCATTTTAAATGCAGGTTAAAAAAATGCAATTTAAATTAATTTTAGTAATCTTAAAGTGAATAAAAATAGTTTTGAAAAATAAATTTAATACATCATCTATATTCAATTATTTTAACCGACATTTTTCTATATTTCTATTCATTAAGGCTATACTTTTTTAAGTTAAAGACACCCCAAATAACAACCATAACTTCAAGGAATGTTCCAATTGAAAAAGCCAATGATGGCCATCCGTCTATAATAATACTCACTATTCTGCCGAATGCTAAACCAGCGATAAAAATGACGTTTGATAAAGTGGCTTGTCGCCAGTAGGCTATATTGCAAACACCATATAGCCAATAAAAAGCCAAAGCTAAGTATAAACCCATGATGGCCCTAAATACGTTATTTAAATCAACGGTTTCGATTTTAAAATCAAATAATAGTGGCAAAATCTGATTGGGATAAAGACCATATGCTAAGCCAGCTAGACCAACAATTAGGGCTGAAATAAGTAAATGCAGGTTTTTAACTTTGAAAATCTTTTTCATTTTAATTGTTCTTCAATTCTACTTTACTTTTTTACAAATAACAGGAAGCAATCAGTTGTCATTTTTTTCAATCGCTAACCATTCTTCATAGGAGACAACCACGCTACCTTTTTCAGGGCGATATTTTCCTGGTAATTTTCCAATAAATTCTAAATAATGACCGTCTGGATCCGAGAAATAAATGGCTATGGCAGGTATGTTTACAAAAACCATCGGTCGTTCTGAATTGTCCCCCAAGAAATTCCAAAAACCTATTTTTTGCGATTTTAAAAAATTTACGGATTCATTTAGAACCCATTCCCAATCACATGCAAAAGCAAAATGCCTCAAGTCTATTTCTGCCTTAGGTTTTTCCCAAAGTCCAAGCATAGCTTGTCTTGGTTGTTCGCCAATCCAAAATAGGGCCGCCCTTCTGGTTTCTTCAAACAGATAGAGTTGCAAACCTAAAACATTGGTATAAAAATCTATTGAGCATTCAAGATTTTCGACATATAGATGGGTTTCGAAAAGGCCTTTTATCATCTCTTTTCAATTTTTATTTTTAAGGTAATCTAACCTTTTAGTGTCTCTAAAGCATTAACTAAACAATCAATTTCTGCTTTGGTGTTGCTATGTGCAAAGGACAAACGCATATTGGCTTGATTGAGATGGTCATCTAACAAAAATTCACTTAAAACGTGAGAGGGTTTAGCGCTTCCAGATTGGCAAGCACTACCACGAGAAACAGAAATGCCTTTCAAATCTAGGTGAAAGAGCAACATATTGGATTGGTCAGGGGATAAATTAAAGCCCACATTCAAAATATTATATGCAGAATGTTGAATAGGTGCATTAATGCGTAACTCTGGAAAAATGTCTTTTAAGCGATTAATCGCATAACTTTTGATTTCTTCAATGGTATGTTTTTCCTCATCAAGGTGCGCTAAAGATAATTCTAGCGCTTTCGCCATGCCAACAATTTGATGTGTACCTTCAGTACCCGCACGTTGGCCTTTTTCTTGTTCACCTCCTAAAATATAAGCACCCAATTGATGTTTTTGATTAACATAAACCAAGCCTATGCCTTTTGGTCCGTGAAATTTGTGACCACTTGCCGTTGCAAAATCAACGCCAAGGTCTGATAAATTAATAGGATATTTCCCAATGGCTTGTACCATGTCTGAATGAAATAAAGCGTGATGGCTTTGACAGGCTTCTGCAATTTTTTTTACATCAGAAATTGCGCCAGTTTCATTGTTGACAGCCATTAATGATACTAAGGTTTTTTTATCAGCAGGCAAAATTTTAATCAAATGATCATAGTCAATTTGACCATCTGCGTTTATGTTGACATATTCAACTTGAATGTTTTTTGTTCTCTCTAAATGTTGAATAGGATATAAAACTGCATGATGTTCAATTTTTGAGGTAATGATTCTTTCTATACCTAATTTGTTTACGGCTTGTTGAATAATCCAATTATTGCTTTCTGTGCCGCCAGAAGTAAACATGATTTCTTTGGCTTGTGCATGCACTAATTTTGCAATTTGTTTTCTAGACAGTTCAATTAAATTTTTGGCATCTCTACCAGCAGCATGCGTTGAAGAGGGGTTACCATAGCAAGTTTTCATTACTTGTGACATGTCGTCAATAACTTCCGTTCTAATGTAAGTAGTCGCCGCGTGATCAAAATAAATCATTATCTGTAAAATAAGTCGTTAAATTTGTGCAAATATACTATTTAAAAATATCATTTTATGAAAAAAATAGTAGATTTGTCGCTTAATTCTTGGTTTCAATAATGAAAAAGTTTTTATATATAATTTTTGTTTTCATCATCTTTTCATGTGATGATGGTGATATCGTTTTTCAAGATTCTACTTTCACATCAAATGAGTTAAAATCTTGCAATTTAGTAACGCCTGAAAATTTTTATTTGTTTAAAATTGAAGGTGATAAGTCCTTAATCTTGCAACTAGGTAATGCTGCGGCAAATTTATTTAAGCGAGAATTAACTAATAGTGCACCACGGACAATAGCTATTTCAGGGAATATCAAATTAATTGAGAGAGTTTATAACAGAGCGCTTGGACCTAACGATATCTGTAATTTATTGCCGCCAACTGGTTTGCAAGTAACAAGAGAATGGCAGTCTGTTAGCGGGACTATTTCGGTGACAACTACGGCTATTAGAACTGAGCCTAACGCTAACGGCGAAACGCGTATACAAAAATTTAGACATCAAATTGTTGTTAATAATTTAACCATTAACAGAGATGGTCAGCTGCAAACTTTTGATGTTTATCCCGTTGGTTTTTATGAGGAAGCGGCAAATGCTATTCCCTCTTTTAATAGCGCGATCAAAAAATGCCCATCATCCAATAGGTATTATTTAAACAATAACAACTCAATTTTTGAATTGGTTTTGCCTGATGCGATGTTTGCCAACGTTAATACGCCGGTTGGCGCGCCTAGACAGACACTAATTAGCTCTACTAACACCTTGACTTTAAGACAATTTCCTTTTGAAATTCCAACAGACGTTTGTAGTGTGCAAAACAATACAGCTATTGAAGTTTGGGTAGCAGACAACGGTGTTGCTAATTTGAGCGGGATTATTGAAGTGATTACTACCTCAGCCCCAAACCCTACAAATCCTGCTGAAACCGATTATAGTCATAAAGTTACCTTAAAGAAAATTAAGTTTAAGCGGTCTATTCCCAATGATGGTTTGGACTTTCAATATGGGGATGTTATTGAAATGGGAGTTTATAACGTCAGGATTTAATCTTGAGGTGTTTTATGGTTAACTGAAATATGGGTTTGGTACTTTTACTAAACTTTTAAGAATTATAAAATACAAGTCATTCCTTTTTTGATTGTTAGTTTATAGCTTATATTTAAAGATAGTGTCTGAGATTCTATACTTCAAAAAATAAGAAAACATCCTTAGAAAAGTCAAAAAGAATGTTTATTTTTGCGCTTGATTTAGAAATTACACCATGACAAAATTTTATAAAATAAACGAACTTTTAAACGAGACGCCCGTAGGTACGAACATTAAGTTACGCGGTTGGGTTCGAACATTCAGAAACAATCAATTCATCGCTCTAAACGATGGTTCAACAATCAATAATATGCAATGTGTGGTTGATTTTGAGAATACGCCAGAAAGCGAGCTAAAAAGGATTACTACTGGCGCTGCGATTTTTATTGAAGGCGATTTGAAAGCGAGTCAAGGTGCTGGTCAAAAAGTTGAAATTCAAGTAAATAGATTTGAAATTCTAGGTGATTCTGATGCTGAAAAATATCCAATGCAACCAAAAAAGCACTCCTTAGATTTTTTAAGAGAAAATGCCCATTTACGTATTAGAACCAATGCTTTTGGTGCAATTATGCGCGTGAAGTCTACTTTGGCCTATGCTATTCATAAATATTTTCATGATAAGGGATTTGCCTATGTTCATACGCCCATTATAACAGGTTCTGATGCAGAAGGTGCAGGCGAAATGTTTAGAGTTTCAACCTTGCCATTTGATAATCCACCAAGATTAGAAGATGGATCAATCAACTTTAAAGAAGATTTTTTTGGTAAAGAAACCAATTTAACCGTTTCAGGGCAATTAGAAGCTGAAACTTATGCGATGGCATTAGGTCAAGTTTATACTTTTGGACCAACTTTTAGAGCTGAAAATTCAAATACGTCGCGCCATTTGGCTGAATTTTGGATGATTGAACCTGAGGTCGCATTCAATGATTTGAATGACAATATGGATTTAGCAGAAGATTTTATCAAATACGTTGTTAAGTTCACTTTAGACAAACATCAAGATGATTTAAAATTTTTGGAACAACGTTTAGCTGACGAAGAAAAAAACAAACCACAAGCCGAAAGAAGTGAAATGACTTTGATTGAAAAGCTAAATTTTGTGCTTGAAAATAATTTTGTTCGTTTAACTTATACTGAAGCGATTGAAATACTCAAAAATTCAACACCCAATAAAAAGAAAAAATTCCAATACCCGATTGAAGAGTGGGGTGCAGATTTGCAAAGTGAGCACGAAAGATTTTTAGTAGAAAAGCACTTCAAATGTCCAGTGATTTTATATGATTATCCTGCCAAAATTAAGGCGTTTTATATGCGATTAAATGATGATGGACAGACCGTAAGGGCCATGGATATATTGTTTCCGGGTATAGGTGAAATCGTTGGCGGATCGCAAAGAGAAGAAAGATACGATGTTCTTGTTGAGAAAATGAAAGCTTTTGATATAGATGAAAAAGAATTATGGTGGTATTTGGATACTAGAAGGTTTGGAACAGCTGTGCATGCTGGTTTTGGTTTAGGTTTTGAAAGATTAGTGCTTTTTATGACAGGCATGACTAACGTAAGAGATGTGATACCTTTTCCAAGAACTGTTAATAATGCGGAGTTTTAATGTTCATTGAGCTTCCAGCTCGATGCTAAAATGAGTAGATCATGCTAGAAGCTTGATAAACAAACCGTCAAGCTAGAAGCTTGACAAACATTCAAAAACAGCGATATGCTCAAACAGAATTTACAATTTAAATTATCTCAAAAATTATCTCCACAGCAAATACAGTTGATGAAGCTTATTCAATTGACTACCATGGCTTTGGAACAGCGAATCAAAGAGGAGATGAATGAGAATCCAGCACTTGAGGGCGATTTGGAAAGTAATTTTGATAATCAAGACGAATTTGCTGGTGATGACAATGATGATTTTTATGGTGAACAAAGCGATTATGATGAGGATAATAGTATCGAGGCAGATGACATCAATATTGATGAATATTTGAGTAATGATGAAACACCAGATTATAAAACACAAACCAATAACTTTTCTGAAGATGATGACGACAAGGAAATGCCGTATGCAGCAAGTGTCAGTTTTCATCAAGATTTGATTAATCAGTTAAACACCTTTATTTTAACAGATGATCAAAGAGATATTGCAGAGTTTTTAGTAGGAAGCATAGATGAGGCTGGCTATATTAGGCGAACAATTCCAGAAATCGTCGATGATATGGCTTTTACGCAAGGTATCTATACAGATGAAAAAACGGTAGAGGAGGTTTTATACATTATTCATCAATTAGAACCATCCGGCGTTGGTGCGCGAGATTTGCAAGAATGTCTAGTCTTACAATTAAAGCAAAAGACGCCTACTGAGGCAACTAGTTTGGCTATAGATATCATTGAAAATCAGTTTGAAGCTTTTAGTAAAAAGCACTATGATAAATTACTTCAAAAATATGATCTAAGCCAACAAACCTTAAAAAAGGTCATTGCGGAAATTGAAAAACTAAATCCTAAACCAGGCGGTGCTTTTAGCGGTAATCAAAAACAAACAGAGGTTATTATTCCAGATTTTATTATTACAATTGAAGATGACCAACTGGTTTTAAAGCTCAACGGCAGAAATGCGCCTGATCTTATTGTTTCAAAGGATTATAAAGACATGCTGCAAACTTATAAAGCTACTGAAGATAAAAGTAGTTCACAAAAAGAGGCGGTTCAATTTATTAAGCAAAAACTAGATTCTGCCAAATGGTTTATAGATGCGATCAAGCAACGCATGGAAACGCTTTATGTGACCATGAACGCCATCATGCACTATCAAGAAAAATATTTTCTAGAAGGGGATGAAGTTTTGCTTAAACCAATGATTCTTAAGGATATTGCTGATATGGTAGGTTTAGACATTTCCACCATTTCACGCGTCGCCAATAGTAAATATGTTGAAACGCCTTATGGCATCAAATTGCTCAAAGACTTTTTCTCAGAATCCATGAAAAATTCTGAAGGGGATGATGTATCAACCATTGAAATAAAAAATCATTTGAAAAAAATGATAGAAAACGAAGATAAGAGAAAACCACTACCCGATGATAAATTAGCAGATTTATTAAAAGATGCTGGTTATCCGATAGCTAGAAGAACAGTGGCTAAATACAGAGAGCAATTAGATTTCCCTGTGGCTAGATTAAGAAAAAAAATGTAAAGTAAAATTTTTACTTTATATTTTAATTATTTTTTGTCATTAAACGAAACTTCCCAATCCCAAGAACTTTTAAGCGCTTCATCAAGTGATAAATGCGTTTGCCAACCTAAAACTTCCCTCGCCTTTGTGGTGTCAGCATACGCTTGGATAACATCGCCTTCACGTCTGTCAACAATTTGGTAATTTAATTTTTGATTAGTCACACGTTCAAAAGCTTGAATTACCTCTAAAACAGAGCTACCTTTTCCAGTTCCTAAGTTAAAGATTTCAACGGCGTTTAAGTTGTGGTTGTTTAAAAGGCGTTCGAGCGACACGACATGGGCTTCTGCCAAATCAACAACATGGATATAATCTCTTATGCAGGTACCGTCCGGCGTAGGGTAATCATTACCAAAAACAGATAACTTTTCTCTTTTTCCGATGGCGGTTTGCGTAATAAATGGTACTAAGTTCTGCGGCACGCCATTCGGTAGTTCGCCGATAAGACCACTTTTATGGGCGCCGATTGGATTAAAATATCTGAGTAAAATAGCTTTAATAGCAGTTGATTTGGCAACATCTAAAACAATCTCTTCACCAATTTGTTTGGTATTGCCATAAGGTGAAATAGCTGGCTGAACGGGTGCATCTTCAAAAATCGGCATTTGTTTGGCTTCACCATAAACTGTGCATGATGAACTAAAAATAAATGGTAAGTTTTTTTCAACCACTTTCTGTAATAAATAAACTAAAGTGTTGAGGTTGTTTTCATAATAATCAAGTGGTTTAGCCACACTTTCTCCAACAGCTTTGAACGCGGCAAAATGAATGATTCCAGCAATGGCTTTATATTTATCAAACAAATTGATAACAGATAACTTATCTCTCAAATCAATTTGCTCAAAACTAGGCTTAATATTGGTAATTTTAGTAATTCTCTCTAAAATCTCAAGGCTACTGTTTACCAAATTATCAACAATCACCACATCATAGCCCTTTTCTTGAAGTGCTACAACGGTATGTGAACCAATATAGCCCAAGCCACCCGTAACTAATATCTGCTGCATTAACCGATAAAGTCTAAGATTGTTTTTACAATAAACTCAATTTGATTGGTTTCCAATTCCGTATGCATCGGCAAGGCAATCACTTCTTTCACCAATTGATTGGTCACAGGAAAGTCCTCTTCTTTGTATCTGCTATCAGCATATGCTTTTTGACTATGCAAAGGCACAGGATAATAGATAGCACATGGAATGCCTTTTTCTTGCAAATGGGCAAAAAGCTCATCGCGCTTACCATTTAAAATTCTAATCACATATTGATGAAAGACATGGCAGTCACAAGTATCACAAATTGTAGGTACCCATATATTTTGATTTGCGCCTAGCAGTTCGTTGTATTTTCTAGCAGCTACTTGTCGCGCTTGACCATAATCATCTAAAAAGGGTAACTTAACTTTTAAAACACCAGCTTGAATAGAATCTAAACGACTATTTACACCCACTACATCATGGTAATAACGTGTGTACATGCCGTGGTTTACGATGCCTCTTAATTTATGAGCCAATTCGTCATCATTTGTGAACAAAGCACCACCATCACCGTAACATCCCAAGTTTTTAGAAGGAAAGAAAGACGTACTACCAACATGACCAATAGTCCCCACTTTTTGTTTTCTGCCATCTTTAAAGGTAAAGTCAGCACCAATGGCTTGCGCATTATCTTCAATAACATAAAGATTGTGTTCAGTGGCTATTTCCATAATAGCTTCCATATTGGCCGCTCTACCAAAAAGGTGAACAGGTACGATTGCCTTAGTTTTTGGGGTAATCGCTTTTTTTACCGCATCAATTGAAATGTTCATATTGCTCATATCCACATCAACCAAAACAGGTGTTAATTGAAGTAAAGCGATTACTTCAACTGTTGCTGCAAAGGTAAAGTCGGCGGTAATTACTTCATCACCAGGCTTTAAATCGAGACCCATCATAGCTATTTGTAAAGCATCTGTGCCGTTTGCACAAGGAATAACATGTTTTACGCCTAAATACTTTTCAAGATCAGCTTGAAATTCTTTTACCAAGGGTCCATTGATGTAGGTGTTATTGTCTAAAACACTTTGAATATTGGCATTAATATCATTTTTAATTTTTTCATATTGACCAGTTAGGTCACACATTTGCAATGGTTTCATTAGATATCATTTTTAGAAGTGGCAAATTTAATAAAATTATTTGAGTATTATAATATGTTCCAGATGTTTTTTGCCCCTGATGGCAGCGGTTAGCCCGCAGGATAAAAAGCTAGTTTTTGTTGGTTATACCAATTGGTATTATAGAGAGCGACCGGCAGGAAGCTCCTCGCAAACCTTACAAAAACAGCTTTTTTGACGAGGACTATGAGCGAACAGCAGGATTAGGCCCAAAGAAATTCTTTATGTTAAAAAAAATTAAGTAAAGGGTGATTATTCAACCAATTTTTTATTTTTGTCAATCATATTTCAAAATATTCAATCTTATCATGATGAAACATATTACACTCGCATTACTATTTATCAGTTTATTTACTTTTGGACAACAAGGTGGTATGTGGATACCTTCGCTACTGGAAGGTATGAACGAAAAGGAAATGAAAAGCCTTGGATTTCAGTTAAAAGCAAAGGATATTTATGATATCAACCAATCAAGTTTTAAAGACGCGGTGCCTCATTTTAATAATGGTTGCACTTCAGAAATAATCTCCTCAAAGGGGTTGTTGTTGACCAATCATCATTGTGGCTATAGCCAAATTCAATCGCATTCAACAGTGGATAAAGATTACTTGCAAGATGGTTTTTGGGCCATGAATTTTGCGGAGGAATTGCCTAACAAGAACTTAACGGTTACCTTTATGGTAAAAATAGATGATGTAACCAAATTAGTTTTAGACGGTACAAGCGCTTTAAAGAGCGAAAAAGAGATTCAAGATAAAATACAAGCAAATATTGCCAATTTAACCAGTACTTATAAGAGAGAGATGTGGCAGGATGTTCGTATTAGGGCTTTTTTTGAAGGCAATCAATACTATTTATTTGTTGTAGAAACTTTTAAAGATGTTAGATTGGTTGGTGCGCCGCCTTCGTCCATTGGCAAATTTGGTTCAGATACAGACAATTGGATGTGGCCGCGACATACAGGTGATTTTGCACTTTTTAGAATTTATGCCGATAAAAACAATCGACCAGCAGAGTATTCAAAAGACAATGTACCCTATACGCCTAAGCATTTTTTCCCCGTTTCAACAGGTGGCATAAAAGAAGGCGATTTCACCATGGTTTTTGGCTATCCGGGCAGAACCCAAGAATATTTGCCAGCAGTTGCTGTTAAACAAATAGTTGAGGTATTGAATCCTGTTAAAATTGATATAAGAGATGCTGCTTTGAAGGTACAGGATGGCTTTATGCGAAAAGATCAAGCCATTAAAATTAAATATGCTGCAAAATATGCTTCTGTAGCTAATGCATGGAAAAAGTGGATAGGCGAAAATAAAGGCTTGAAAAAATCAGATGCCATTGCCATAAAGAAAAAACAAGAAGGTCTATTTATGCAAAATGTCACTAAAGCCTCTAAGCATGCAGAATATGGCGGTTTGCTCAGTGATTTTGAAACTTTATTTCAAGAAATAGAACCTTATGCCTTATCTAGAGATTGTTTTCAAGAGGTTGTGATGCGTCATGTAGAATTTTTGAATATTGGTTATAGATTATATCAACTTGAGCAAGTTCATGCGGCGAGAGGAAATCAAGCCTTTGAAGACAGAAAAAAGAATTTAGTGGCATCATTGGAAGGTTTCTTTAAAAACTATGATGAAAAAGTAGATGAAAAAGTATTTGAAAAGCTTATTCAAATCTATGCTGAAAAGACACCTGTATCATTTTTGCCAGAAAATTTTCAGCAAACTGACTTTTCCCTTTTAACTAAAAATATATTTGCTGAGTCAAAGTTAACTTCTAAGCAAGGTGTTTATCAGTTATTGAATGGAAATTTTGAAGAAGTTACTAGTCGACTAAATCAGGATGTTGGTTATTTGCTCGTGAAAAAACTAAGTCAGATTTATCATCAGAAAACAGCACCAAAATTTGATGAGCTACAATTGCAAATCAATGCCTTGCAGCGCACTTATATGAAAGGCATTATTGAATTTTCAAAACCGGAAGACCGAATTTTTCCAGATGCTAATAGTACATTGCGCGTAACCTATGGACAAGTCAAGGGTTATGATCCAGCAGATGCTATTAGATATGATTTTGTATCACACCTGGAAGGGGTAATAGAAAAATATGTGCCAAATGATTATGAATTTGATGTGCCAAAAAAACTGCTTGATTTGTATAACAAGAAAGATTTTGGCGCATACGCTGATAAAAATGGCAAAATGCCAGTTTGTTTTATTGCAACCAACCATACCACTGGGGGTAATTCAGGTAGCCCAGCCTTAAATAAAAAAGGCCATTTGATTGGTTTAAACTTTGATAGGGTTTGGGAGGGAACGATGAGCGACATTTATTATGATCCCAAGATCTGCAGAAATATTATGGTTGATGCGCGATACATCTTATTTATTATTGATAAATATGCTGGAGCCAAACATCTTATTGAAGAGATGAAATTAGTTAAATAAATGTAATACAATGCCTTGTAGTTATGTATGAATTTTTTTTTTTAGATTTTTTAGATTTTTTAGATTTTTTTTTATTAAGTTAAGTTTTTTGGCACAAGATTTGTTATAATGGGTATCGTGACACAAGGAAAAATATTTTTAAAAAAACTAAAAAAAATATTTGGAAGTTCAAAAAAAGTATTATCTTTGCTCCCGAATTAATAATTAACCTTTAATCAATTTAGTCAAATGAAAAAAGTAATCTTAAGTTTAGTATTAGTATCAGCTATGGCTGTATCTTTCACATCTTGCAAACAAGCTGAGGAACCTACTGAAGAAACTACTGAAGAAGTAGTAACTGAAGAAGTTGCTCCAGTTGCTGAAGAAGCTGCTCCAGTTGCTGAAGAAGCTGCTGCTGACGCTGCTGCTACTGAAGCTGCACCTGCTGCTGACGCTGCTGCTGCACCTGCTGCTGCACCTGCTAACTAATTCTAAACAAATTAGCAAAATCAACCCGGTTCAATGAATCGGGTTTTTTATTTTTAATTTTTTTTTCAGAATGAAATTTTTTTCATATCCCATTTCAATCATTTATTATGGCGTTTTTGGATTTTGGTTATGCTTGTTTCATCCCATTCAATGGCTTTGTGTTAATTATTTTGGTCATAATGCTCATGCAAAATCGGTCGCTATCCTTAATTTTTTATTGGTGAGAACAACACATCTACTTGGTACCACCTATAAAATAACCTTAAAAGCAACTATACCTGAAAATACACCAATAATTTGGGTAGCGAATCATCAAAGCATGTATGATATCCCGCCGATTATCTGGTTTATGAGAAAGTATTATCCAAAATTTATCAGTAAAAAAGAACTTGGAAAAGGCTTACCAAGTGTTTCATTTAATTTAAGGCACGGTGGGTCAGTATTAATCGATAGAAAGGATTTTAAACAAGCCATTTCGCAAATTGAAAAAATAGGAAAATACATAGAATTACATAAGCGATCAGTTGTTATTTTCCCTGAAGGAACTAGAAGCAAGACTGGTGCACCCAAAAAGTTTGCGGTGAGTGGTTTAAAAACGCTGATTAAATATGCGCCAAGTGCCTATATTGTGCCTGTCAGTATTAATAATTCATGGAAAATGGTGAAGTATGGTAGCTTTCCAATGGGATTAGGTAGTCAGATTACTTTTGACTTCCATGAGCCGCTTAAAGTTTCAGATTATGCCGTTGATGAACTAGTTGCATTGACCGAAGAAAAAGTGGTTAGCCTATTGAAATATTAGATGATAGCATGACCAATATTGAAAAAACAATTATTTATGTAAAAAAAGAACTGCAACAGGCTGAAGCAGGTCATGATTGGTTTCATATTCAGCGTGTTTATGGCTTAGCTATCAAAATTGCTGAAACAGAAATTTGCCAATTGAAAGTTGTTCAATATGCTGCCTTATTGCACGATATTGCAGATTCAAAATTTCATGGAGGTGATGAAACGATTGGCCCTAGAAAAGCGCGAGCGTTTTTGGAAACCATTGCAGAAGAAACGTCGGTTATTGATCATGTTGTACAAATTATTGAAAATATTTCATTTAAGGGCGGTCATTTTAATCAAACATTCAAAAGTATTGAGCTAGATATTGTACAGGATGCAGACCGACTGGATGCTTTAGGGGCTATTGGTATTGCAAGAGCTTTCAATTTTGGAGGTTATAAAAATAAGTCACTATTTGACCCTGATATTTCGCCAAAACTCGACATGGATAAGGAAACTTATAAAAAATCTGATGGGCCAACCATTAACCATTTTTATGAAAAATTATTGCTTTTAAAAGATCGAATGAACACGTCAAGTGGCAAAGCCCTGGCACAAGTTAGACATGACTTTATGCTCGATTTTCTTTCACAATTCAAAAACGAATGGTTTCAAAAAATTTAAAACATGCTAAAAAATATTTTATTAGTAGGATTAGGGGGTGCTGTTGGCAGTATTTTAAGATATCTTATTGGTTTTTTTATTAAAAAGTAATTTCCTATTGACTATCAGACTTTTGCAACTTTCATCGTCAATTTTTTTGGTTCAATAATTATTGGATATGGTATGAGTCAAGTGATGAAAGGTCATTGGCATGACAATTTAATTTTTCTAATCATTATCGGTTTTTGTGGCGGTTTTACGACTTTTTCTACTTTTTCTTATGAAAACTTTGTTTATTTGCAAAACCAACAATTTTTTTACTTTTTGTCTTATACCATTTTAAGCGTAACGCTTTGTATTTTGGGTGTCTTTTTAGGTTTTTCTATCGTTGAAAAGTTGTTTTAGTGGATTGATATTTAATTAATTTAATAAAAAAACAAGGCGTCTTATGAATTTTAAAGGTGGAGTACCTTTAAATTTGCAATAAAAGGCCTTTGCTTGGGGTAGCCCATTTTATTAGCCATTAATTTTTATTAGGCTCGTTTATAAATCTATCTTGACCAGTTTCTATATAACTGTTAAAACGCTTTTTGTATAATGCTGGATCAAGATTATTTTGATTAAACCGCACACTAAAGTATGGCATTCTTTTTCGCTGGTTTTCTTTTATGATGTAAAAATTAGGGACAGTGCCAACAAAAAACATTATGTTTTTTTGCCATATCGTTATAGGCTAAAGAAAGGGCGTTTAATTGGCTGAGCCTATTTTGAATAGCCATATTATTTTGAATATTTGAATCTGAAACCTGTTGGAAGTGTTTTTTGTTTAATTGATAGCAAAATAACTCAAAGGAGTCAGTATTATTTATAGAATTATGCGCTATGTTTTTATTGAGAAACTTAAAAAGGTCATCATTAGTCGTCATATTTGCACTGTCTTTTTTTAAATTTTCAAGATCTATGAGTAAAAGATCAAAACTTTTTGAAAATAAAGCCCATTTTTCAGTGGTCTCTTTTTTTAAAACTACTGTTTGATTTTTAACATATTCTGCTATTTGAACGGCAATAAATATGAAAAGCGATAAACCAAATAAAATAAAAATCAGTCGTTTTTTCATCTATACGATATATTGGCAAAGATATAAAATCTGTCTAAAAAAATCAAAACTAAAAGTTTTAGAATTCCGAAATAAAACTGTACTTTTGCACCCAATTTTTTAGAAATTAAAACAAATAATAATTAGCAATAGAGTTTAAGCAATGAACATTTCACAAGTTAATCAAGACGATTTAAACGCCGTAGTTTCAATAAATCTAACAAAGGAAGATTATAAAGATAAGGTTGAAAAAATTTTAAGTGACTATAGAAAAAACGCCAATATTCCTGGCTTTAGAAAAGGTATGGCGCCTATGTCCATGATCAAAAAACAATACGAAAAGGCGATTATATTTGATGAAGTGAACAAAATATTGCAAGACAGTATAAACCAGTATATCAACGACCAAAAATTAGACATTTTAGGTAATCCATTGCCAGTGGCAAAAAATGATATTGATTGGGATAGCGAAACTTTGACTTTCGATTTCGAATTAGGTTTCACACCAAAATTTAATCTAGATTTGACTACTATGGGTCAGGTAGTTAAGTATAACATTGTTGCTGATGATAAAATGCTTGATGAGCAAATTGGTCGCATCACGGAATCAATGGGCAAAATTGAATCACAAGAGGCTGTTGAAGAAGGCTTTACAATTTCTGCTCAAATGATTAATGAAGAAGAAGGCATTGATAAAACCGCCTCTTTTAAATTAGATAAATTTGCCAACGAAGAAGTCAAAAAATCATTTTTAGGCAAAAAGGCTGGTGATATTGTCACTTTCAACACCAAAGGTTTGTTTGCGGATGAACATGAATTAGAACATTTTTTTAATGTTTCTCATGAGCAAGTACACGGTTTAGCTGTTGATATCCAAGCAGAGATTAAAACCATAACCAAAACAACTCCAGCGGAATTAAATCAAGAGGTTTTTGACCGCGTTTTTGGAAAAGATGTGGTGCAATCAGCTGAAGATTTTCGTTTAAAACTAAAGGAAGATGCTGAAAATCAATTGCGTCAACAAGCTGACCAACAGTTTTTGAACGATGTAACTGATCATTTGATTAAGGAAACTAAAATTGATTTACCGAAAGCGTTTTTAACCAAATGGATTCAATTTAGTGGCGAAAGAGCATTAAGCGCAGACGAGGCACTAAAAGCATTTGAAGAAAGTGAAAACGGTTTCAAATACCAATTGTTAGAGAATAAGATTGTGGCCGAACATAACCTGCAAGTGACTTTTGAAGAAATTAAAAACACAACTGCTGATAGAATAAAAATGCAATACGCACAATATGGTATAAATGATATAGCCGAAGATGAATTGAATGACACGGTAATGCGCGTTTTAAAAAACAAAGAAGAAATGAAGCGATTGTCTGACCAACTACTCAGTCAGAAAATGATTGGCTTGTATCTTGAAAAAGTGCCTTATACAACAAAAGATGTCACTTTTGAACAATTTTTAGATCAAATAAAGAAATAAAATTTTCTAAAATAATTAGTTTTAAACGCCAAAATTTCGTTATTTTGGCGTTTTAATTTTATATAAGACATTCAACTTTTTACCATGAAAAATATAGGACAAGAATTTAAAAAATATGCAACTAAGCATCACGGCGTTAACAGTATGTATTACGATAAGATTGTTTCTGCCATGACACCATACGTTATAGAGGAACGTCAATTGAATATTTCTCAACTAGATGTTTTTTCAAGACTAATGATGGATCGTATTATCTTTCTAGGAACTGGTGTTGATGATTACGTAGCCAATGTGATTCAAGCCCAACTTTTGTTTTTGGAAAGCGCGGATGCGTCAAAGGATATTCAACTGTATATCAATTCGCCAGGTGGCAGCGTTTATGCAGGTCTCGGCATTTATGACACCATGCAATATGTCAGACCAGATGTAGCAACAATATGTACAGGTATGGCAGCATCAATGGGTGCAGTTTTATTGTGTGCAGGTCAAGAAGGTAAGCGTTCTGCCTTACCGCATTCGCGTGTGATGATTCATCAACCATCTGGTGGAGCACAAGGCGTAGCAACCGATATGGAAATCAACTTAAAAGAAATGTTGAAGTTGAAAAATGAATTGTATCAAATTATTGCAAACCATTCAAATCAAGATTTTGACAAGGTTTACAGAGATTCTGAAAGAGATTATTGGATGATTGCCGCAGAAGCAAAAGCATATGGCATGATTGACGAAGTATTAATTAGACAAAAATAAAATGGCAAAAGAAGCACCATCTTGTTCCTTTTGTGGCAGACGAAAAGCCCAAACCAAAATACTAATTGCTGGCATAGACGCACATATTTGTGACAAATGTATTGAGCAAGCTTATGGTATTGTGCAAGATGAAATAAATCATGTAGAAAAAACTAAATTGAATCAAGAGCTTGAACTCAAAAAACCGAGGGAAATCAGTGCTTTTCTTGATCAATATGTTATAGGGCAAGACCATACCAAAAAAGTATTGTCTGTTGCTGTTTATAATCACTACAAAAGATTATTGCAGAAAGACACAGAAGACGATGTTGAAATAGAAAAGAGTAATATTCTTTTGGTTGGTCAAACGGGTACAGGTAAAACACTCGTTGCCAAGACCATCGCACGTATGCTCAATGTACCTTTAGCCATTGTAGATGCAACTGTTTTAACAGAAGCCGGTTATGTTGGCGAGGATGTTGAAAGTATCCTCACGCGACTTTTGCAGGCAGCTGATTATGAAGTAGAAAAAGCGGAGCGAGGTATTGTTTTTATTGATGAAATTGATAAAATTGCCAGAAAAAGCGACAATCCTTCCATCACAAGAGATGTTTCTGGTGAAGGCGTGCAGCAAGCACTACTTAAACTTTTGGAAGGAACTGTGGTTAATGTCCCACCAAAAGGTGGCAGAAAGCATCCCGATCAAAAATTTATTGAGGTCAATACGCAAAATATATTATTTATTGCAGGTGGTGCTTTTGATGGTATCGAACGCATCATTTCAAAACGCTTAAATAGACAAGCTGTTGGTTATAGTGTAACCAAAAAAGATGATGAAATTGATAAAGATAATCTCATGCAATACATCATTCCTACTGATGTTAAAACTTTTGGTTTAATTCCCGAAATCATCGGACGTTTACCAGTTTTAACGCACATGGATCCTTTAGACAAAAATGCGCTTAGACAAATATTAACTGTGCCTAAAAATGCTTTAATTAAGCAATATGAAAAATTGTTTGATATGGATGGTGTGAAACTGACTGTGACAGATGAGGCATTGAATTATATTGTTGACAAAGCCATGGATTATAAATTAGGCGCTAGAGGCTTGCGTTCTTTATGTGAAGCCATGCTAACAGATGCCATGTATCATTTGCCAAGTAGCGATGAAAAAGAACTAATTATCGATGAAGTCTATGCCTCAAATGCTATCGATAGCACTTTATTAAAAAGACTGAAAGCCGTTTAAAAATGAAAAGAATTCACATTATTGGTGGTGGTAATTTAGGTAAAGCCATTGCTAAAGGTATATTGAATTATACCAGCCAATATGAGGTTGTTTTAACAAGACGCAACCTGAGTAAATTAGAATTTTTTAACCACGAACATCTTATCAAAACTTCAGATAATCTATTTGAAATTGATAAAGCTGATATAATTATCCTTTGCATCAAACCTTTTCAAATAGAACAAGTGCTTGCGAGCATAAAACCACATTTAAATGACCAGATCGTCTGTTCAACTGTGAGTGGTTTTTCTCTTGACCAATGCATATTAGCCACGGAGAATGCAACAAAAGCTTTTAGAATCATGCCAAATATCGCCGCAGAATTTGCTGAATCAGCGACTTGTATTTCTGTAAAAAATGCCTCCGAAGAGGATAAAAAAACGGTTGAAGATTTATTTAATCAACTAGGGACAAGCATCTTCATCGATGAAAAATTGATGGATTCAGCAACAGTCCTAGGAGCTTGCGGCACAGCCTACGCTTTAAGATATATCAGAGCTTCTATGCAAGCTGGTATCGAAATTGGTTTTGATGCGAACACAGCCTTGCAAATAGCCTCTCAAACAGCTAAAGGTGCTGCAAAAATGGCTTTAGATGAAAACATCCATCCAGAACAACTCATTGATCGGGTAACAACACCTCAAGGTTGCACCATAGTAGGACTCAACGAAATGGAGCATCAAGGCTTTAGTTCGGCTTTGATTAAAGGGATAAAGACTTCCTTACAAAAGATTAACAATTAAATTATCGTCAGTTTTATTTGGAGAAGCACTCTGCTAATATTGTCATAAATTAATCTATTTTCCCAAAATTTTAATCTTTTTTTAAAACTTTCATCAAATCCTTTTGATTAATATTGCACACGTTTTAAAAACAACCGCAATGTTTAAACTTTTTAAGCTTAAATATTTTTTCTTATTATTGACACTATTTTTATTTAGTGCGCACATGCACGCCCAATATGAATTTGAAGCGCGGGTGAGCAAAACGAAAATATATGAAAACGAACGACTTCGCGTTGAATTTATAGCCAACTTTGATGGCGATTATTTTCGTCCACCAGATTTTGGAAGTTTTAATGCCCATGGGCCTAGTACCAGCATTAGCCAATCTTGGATTAATGGTAAGAGTTCATTTAATAAAGGTTACAGTTATATCATTGAACCAACTAAAACCGGTAGGCAGACTATAGGCTCAGCCATCATTGAATATAAAGGTGAAAAATTTAAAACTAAGCCTATCGTTATAGACGTGATGTCTGGTGAAGCGCCCCAGCAACAAGGGCAAAATCAAAACCCTTATCAACAGCAACAGCGTCAACAAAATCCAATAGATGTTGCTGAAGAATTACAACTAATTGCAGAAGTCAACAAAAGTAATCCCTATGTAAACGAGCCAGTGACGGTTGTTTACAAAATGTACTTAAGTTATAATATAGGCATAGAAGATTTCAAAGAGTTGAACAAACCCAAATATAATGACTTCTGGAGTCATCATTTTGAAATCAAACAACCCATGCCAAAAGATGTCATGAGAAATGGCAAAAAAATGCGTGAACTTGAATTGAAAAAAGTGGTGCTCTATCCGCAGAAAAATGGCTCGCTAGAGATAGAACCGCTTTCATATAAATTAGTTTTACAGGTGCCAACTGGCAGACGAGATTTTTTTGGCAGGCAAGAAATATCTACACAAGAAAAGGTCTTTTCTGCAGGAAAAAGAACCTTGCAAGTTAAAGCTTTGCCATTAGCCAATCAACCAGAAAATTTTTCAGGTGCTGTAGGTAAATTTGATTTCAAAGTGATTCCGTCTAGAACTGCGCTAAAAGCTGGTGAATCTCTTGATGTACAGGTTCAAGTTTCAGGGCCGGGTAATTTAAAGTTATTTAAACTGCCAGAAATTAAATTTCCAAATGCCTTTGAAGTTTATGATCCAGTCAATAAGCAGAACATCAGCACTGCTTTGTCGGGCATGACTGGCTCAACCATAGATACGTATACGCTTATTCCACAAAGCAAAGGCAATTTTACCATTAGTGATATTTCTTTTTCATATTTTGATTTAGGTTCAAATAGTTATAAAACGCTGCAGTCTGAACCCTTTGAAATCATCGTTACCGATGGCGATGGCAACATTGCTGCGGCAGAAGATAAAGACGATGATAGCAGTCAATCTCCTGTAATTAGAGGGGAACAATTTAAATATATACACACCAACACCGAGTTGTTTAGCACCAATCGTGGCAATTTTCTTGGCTCTATTGGTCATTTTGGTGGTATGATTTTGATTTTAGCCTTTATTCCGCTGTTTATTTTTATCAAGCGTAGACAAGATCAACGGGCAGGCGATGTGGTGGGCAATCGCATCAAAGCCAATCAGCGTTTAGCTAAAAAATATTTGAAGGACGCCCAATTGAAGCTGCAAGAAAAAGCTTTGTTTTATGATGCCCTAGAACGGTCATTGCACAAATATCTCAAAGCCAAATTGCAATTAGAAACTACAGAGATGACTAAAGAAAGAATCAGTGAATTGATGACGGCTAATAACATCGCTGAACAAGATATTCAACAATATATCGCTTTGCTTGAAAGCTGTGAATTTGCCCGATATGCGCCATCTACGGAAGCGAAAATGCGCGAAGATTATGAACTAGCCGTTTCAACTATTGCCGCCATTGAAAAACCTCTTAAATCATGAAACAGTTGATAACTAAAAATAGATATAGTCTTTTGTTGTTGGTCCTGTTACTGATGGCACAGCCAAACTATGGTAAAGATGTGTTTCAAAAAGCCAATGAGGCCTACAAGAATGCTAACTATCAATTAGCGATTGACAGTTATGAAAGCATTCTAAAAGCCAAAAAACATTCTGCGGAATTATATTTTAATTTGGGTAATTGCTATTTTAAAATAAACAAAATCGGGCCAGCCATTTATCATTATGAAAAAGCCTTGATGTTAGAGCCTGCCTTTAAAGATGCTAAAATCAATTTGACTTTGGCTAATCAGAAAAAGATTGATGCCATAAAAGAAAAACCGCCCGTAGGTGTCACGGCTTTTTTTAGAAAGTTCACGGGCATTTTTCATTATGATACTTGGGCAATTTGGAGCATTGTCAACCTCTTGTTGGCAGTTGGCTGTTTTGCAGGTTTTTATATGGTGCATGATAGTTTTAAAAAGCGACTGTTTTTTACTGGGATTTTCCTAGGTGGTGTACTTATGTTGGTATCACTTTTTGCAGGTTTTTTTGAAAAAAATAACATAGAAAGTCAAACTTTTGCCATTATCTACCCTGAAGAAATCTCTGTAAAAAATGAACCCCTCAACCAATCTGCTGAAGCCTTTAAACTCCATGAAGGCACAAAAGTAAGCATTCTAGAAACCGACAACACTTGGTCGAAAATCTATATCAATGATGATCTCGAAGGTTGGGTTTTGAACAAAGACCTTAAATTTCTTTAATTTTTTTTGGAGCAATTTAGCAATTTGTATACTGTATATTGTAAATTGTATACTGTAAATTGTAAACTGCAACTGCCCACTGCAACTGCCCACTGAAAACTGCCCAGGTTCCCCAAAGTCTCTTCCTTACTGTGCTGCGAAAGCCTCAGCACCAGGCAGCAGTAGTATTTTCCTTATCTATACAGCATTAAGCTATTAGGCGATTCATGCTATAACTAAGGCAATTTTCAAGCACTATTTTTTCAAGCATAAATTTGCGCTCTTAAAAAAAAGACCTAACTTCGCTTAATCAAACTAATACCAAACAAACATTAAAAAATAGAAATAAAAAAAATGGAAATATTAATAATTATTGGTTTAGTGCTACTTAATGGCGTTTTTTCAATGTCTGAAATGTCATTGGTTTCATCGCGAAAATTCAAGTTAGAAAATGCCAAAAAGAAAGGCAGCACAGGCGCAAAGACCGCCTTGGAACTTTCAGAAAATCCGTCCAAGTTTCTATCAACAGTTCAAATAGGCATCACCTTAATTGGTATTTTGCTTGGGGTTTATAGTGGTGAAAACTTAACCACAGATGTGACAGACTATTTCATGCAATTTGAAACCATCAAACCCTATGCGCATGCTGCGGCAACTGGACTAATTGTTGTTTTCATCACTTTTTTATCCATATTGTTAGGCGAATTATTGCCAAAAAGATTGGGGATGACTTTTCCAGAGCCAATTACCATTTTTTTAGCGAAGCCGATGAAAGTGCTGTCCATAATTACTTCACCCTTTGTTTGGTTATTGACCACGACCAATGATCTTTTATTGAATATTATGGGTATCAAGAAAACGACAGACAGTAAGGTATCAGAAGAAGAAATAAAATCCATCATCAAAGAAAGTGCAGAAGGTGGCGAAATTCAAGATATTGAGCACAATATCATGGAACGCGTCTTTGAGCTGGGCGACCGAAAAGTCAATACACTTTTTACACATAGAAGTGAAATCGTATTTTTTACGCTGAATGATACTTGGGAAGAAATCAAAAGCAAAATTAATCAAGAGAAACATTCGGCTTATCCAGTGAGTAGCACCAATGACTTAGATGATATCATTGGTATTGCTTTATTAAAGGATTTATTTACGCCTTCAACAAATAAAGATTTTAGTATAAAAGAAATCGTCAAAGAGCCTATTTACTTTAATGAGAATACTTATGCTTATAATGTCTTGGAATCTTTCAAAAAGGAAAAAATGCACTATGGGATTGTCGTTGATGAATATGGCACCACGCAAGGCATCGTAACCATGGATGATGTAGTAGACGCCTTGGTAGGAGATGCCACAGAAATTGATCAAGAAGAGTATCAAATAACACAAAGAGATGAGAATTCCTGGTTGGTTGACGGCCAATATGCGATTATTGATTTTGTAAAATATTTTGACATAGAATTAAAGGAAGACTATCAATCAAAATATACAACAGTGGCAGGACTCATTATCTATAACTACAATACCTTGCCGCAAATTGGGCAAAAAGTAACCATCGACAATTATGAATTAGAGGTTATTGACAAAGATGGTCAGCGTATTGATAAAATTATGGTCACGAAGAAGTAGAGGAGGGGTCAAAAATTTTCTAAAGGTTAAGCAGCTGCGAAAGGTTAAAATATATTGAAAAAAAATCATTTCAAGTTTTTTATATAATTAATCCTTTATACTTTGTGCGTCTTTGTGGATTCTTGGTGAAACTTTGGGCTAAAGTTATTACACAAAGTTACACGAAGTAAATCACAAAGTACCACCAAGTCTCCAAAATGTAAAATAATTTAAAGATGGGCTTAAGGATGTTATGCTTTTTAAAATAGTACCTTCACAGCATGATTAAAAAATCAACTTCCTAATTTTAAAGTCACCTAAATTTGGCACCTCATGCATAAATACAAACATTTTCAGGTTGATTTTTTTATAAATTTTGGTGAGTTAAAAATAAATGGTATTTTAGCAGAGCGGGAGTTGTAATGAGCAATTTAAAAAACACAGAAACTTACCTAAATTTATTAATTTCCGACACGCCTAGCGCACGACGCCACAAATTCAGACATCAACATAAAACAGCAATATAACTATGAATGAAAGAGTGATTTTTTGGACAGGAATAATTGGTGTGATTTTATTTTCGGCTGCTTCAATATTAGGTGGTTTTCAGTTTGACAACTACAACCCACTTTCACAATATATTAGTGAAACGTATGCTATTGGTACGCCTTATGGACAGGCTTTAAGATATTTTGGTTATATTCCTAGTGGTCTTCTACTAACAATATTCGCTTTTCTTGGATTCAGAGAATTTCCTAAATCTAACTTAATAAAAATTGGTTTTTTGGGTATCGGAATTTTTTATGGAATTGCTACAATAATTGTTGGTATTTTTCCATGCGACAAAGGATGTAATAAGGAATTAATTGACCCGAGTATTTCTCAATTAATTCATAACCTAACAGGTTTATTGACTTACATTTTTGTCCCGTTTAGTATATTAGCCATTGGTATAGGTCTCCGTCAAATGAAGACACATTTAGGTTTATCAAAAGTTGCCATCATCTGCGGACTAAATAGTATTTTATTTACTGGAATTTTGTTATCAGACCCATTGACAGAATTTGCAGGACTGTATCAGCGCATAATAGAAGGGACATTCATTATTTTGATTATTACTTGTTCATTCTTCATAAAAAACAATAAGCCATTAGATCTTAAAAAAATCTGAAATTTATAAAAATGCAGTTCCCCAAAGTCTCAGCCTAAATACGCTTTAAACATCTATGACTTCGCAGCAAGATTAAAAAAAAATATTAAACACTGCAAACGCTTACCTAAACATTCTTCATCCCCTAACTTCTTAATGTTTCACTAAAAAAACTTTACATTACAATTTAATCCCTATTTTTGTTTCATTAAAAAAATAAAGATTATGCGTCCATTTATATTAGCAATACTTTTTGCATTGGTTAGTTGTAAAGCACAAGAAAAAACGACCGATATTCCACTGTTACCAGAGGAAGTGACATATACCTTTGAAACCGTCGCGGCCGATATCGCCATCCCATGGGGAATGACTTGGCTGCCCAATGGCGCCATGTTAGTGACTGAAAGATCAGGTATGCTTTATCTGATTAAAGGCCAAAACAAAACTGAAATCAAAAATGTACCAAAGGTTATTGCAAAAGGTCAAGGCGGTTTGCTAGATATTGTTGCCCATAAAGACTATGCTAAAAATGGTTGGCTGTATATAACTTATTCTTCCGATGAAGGTCAAGAAAAAGGCTCACATACCCAACTGATTCGGGCTAAGTTGGAAGGACAAAGTTTGGTGCAAATCGAAACGCTCTACAAAGGCACGCCAAACACCACGAGAGGACATCATTTTGGTTCTCGCATCGCTTTTGATAACGAAGGTTTTTTATATTTTACAATAGGTGATAGAGGCAATCATCCCGAAAATCCGCAAGACGTCAACAGAGATGGCGGTAAAGTCTACCGTTTGCATGATGACGGCAAGATACCAGCAGACAATCCGTTTGTTGGTGTAAATGGCGCCAAGGAAGCCATTTTTTCCTATGGTCATCGCAATCCACAAGGTATGGCGAAACATCCTATAACAGGAAAAATTTGGACGCATGAGCATGGTCCACAAGGCGGTGATGAAATAAATATAGTAAAAAAAGCGGCAAATTATGGTTGGCCAGTCATTACCTATGGCATCGATTATAATGGGTCAATCATTTCAAATTTAACTGAAAAGGAAGGCATGGAACAACCACTTTACTATTGGACGCCCTCTATTGCGCCAAGCGGTATGGCCTTTGTTTCAGGGGATAAATATCCGAAATGGAAAGGACATTTGTTGGTTGGTTCGCTTAGTTTTCAATATTTAGAATTGGTGAAGCTTGAAGGCGAAAAAGTTATTGGTCGTCAAAAAATAGCGACCGACATCGGCAGATTGCGAGACGTCCGACAAGGTCCTGATGGCTTTATTTATATGGCGGTAGAAGGAAAAGGAATCATTAAAATTATACCAAAAGGCTAATGAAGTTGATGGTTGTTTTGGCTATGCTTACTTTTACAAATGTATTGACTTCGGTTGAATTATTGCCAATTGAACAACTGCGCGCAACCAACAATGACTTAATCAAAAGTATTCAACGCGGCCAAGAAGTTTATACAGGTTATTGCATCCAATGTCATCTCGGTCATGGAAAAGGCAGTGAAAAGGTGCCGCCTGTAGCGGGTTCAGATTGGTTGGTAAACAAACGCAAAGAAAGCATCCACGCTATCAAATATGGTCAATCTGGGCCAATAAAAGTGAATGGAAAAAAATATAATGGCACCATGTCGCCCATGGGTTTAAGCGATGAAGAAGTGGCCGATGTGATGAATTACATTACTAATTCTTGGGGAAATAAGCAAACCAAAATGGTCACTGTTGATGAGGTTGCAGGGATAAAAAAGTAGATAAATTCCTTTTAAAAAAATTGGTAAGTCAACTGTAGACCGCCATAATAATTTCTTGGTTGACCAGGATAAAAATACCGTGGCGCAACATTGCCAAAACCAACGGCATTAGGCAGCAAGCTCGCCACATATTTTTCATTTAAACTATTTTGAATACCAAATTGGAAGGTTGCCTGAAGTTTTTTCCAAATAGAAAAAGAATAAGCCGTGTTGAAGTCCAATAATTGATAGGGTTGTGTGGACAAAGAATTACCGTCATTCAAAAAAATGGTGCCAACATAACGATAGACGCTTGAAAAGGAAAAGCCGTTGGCAGTTAAATCTAAACCAAGATTATATTGAAATTCTGGAACGGATGGTAGCTTATTACCACCAAAATCAAGGCCATTATTGATGAAATCAACAAACTTGAATTGGTTTAAACTACCAGATAAATAAGTATTTAATTGCATTTTTTCACGGTTAATGATTTTTCCATTAATCAGATATTCCAAACCGAGATGCAGGCTTTCCCCAGCATTGATGCCCACAAATTGATCTTCGGCTATCCGTTGCGCCACCAATAAATTACGGATTGAAGTGGCATAAAAACTCAGCTCGCTATAAAGTTTTTTATTAAAAAAGTTTCCTTTAAAACCCAATTCATAATTGAGGCCAATTTCGGGTAAAATGCTCGGATTAAGTTGACCTTCAGGGGTTAAAGTTTCAGCAACTGTGGGATGTGAAAACCCTTTGCTTAATGATGCAAACAAATTTTTCCCTTTTGAAAGTTCATAAGATAAACCTAGTCGTGGCGACAAAATCGCATCAAAAGCATAGTTTTCTCTGCTGTTTTCGTTATTTTGAAAATCGTCTGTTTGGCGATAATTAGTTTTGTTTAAAGCGATTCCCCCTTCTAAATGCAATTTTGCATTCAACTGCAGGTCCATTTGCCAAAATAGGTTGATATAATTTCTGTTTTGATTGGCATCGCTAAATTTTTCACCTTGAATGCTGCCTTGACCGGGTTGTGTTAGATACAAATTTCTATATAAAGTAAAAGCATATTTTTCAAAAAGTACCTCCGTGCCAAAACTCATTTTGGTTGGCATTGAAAAAAGCATATCAGTATAGTTCATTTTACTTCGAACACCAAAATTTGACGTTTGATCGGCAATAATATTGAAAGGTCGCGGTTCATAGGCATCCTTAAAATTTGTAAATAAAGTGGTTTGCCAAGTCCATTTTTCTGAAAAAGAATGGTCATAACCAATGCCTAGAAGCAATTTATTATAGGATTCAAAGCCTTGGGCAGCACTCCAATTTGCAGCCGCGATTTCTGGTCTGTTATTAAAATCTGTCAGGTTTATCGAACTCGGAATAAAAGCTTTTACTCGCGTTGCTATCCCTATAAAATTTAATGTGCCTTTTTCTGAAAGTTGTTGTTTGCCAAATATATTTAGCGATTGTCTGTCATAGTTACTATTTGCTCTAAAACCTTCATTCTTGAGGTTACTATAATTAATAGATAAATTGGTTTTATCGGTTGACAATTGTGCTGTAATCGTCTGTTTATTTAAACCAAAACTTCCCCATGTGGCGCCTGCTCTAACTGATGACTGACCAGTAGCCGATTGATTGCCGAAGAGGTGAACCACGCCACCCAAACCAGCACCAAAACTTGTGGAATTTGGCCCTTTAATTATTTCAACTTTATGCAAAACACTCAAATCAATATCTTCTAGGGTTGTTTCGCCTTCTCCAGACGTGAGTGGAATTTCTTCAAAATAAGCTTTAATGCGATTGGTGCTAAATGATGACCGGGCGCCAATGCCGCGAATCGTCAATCGATTGGTATTGAGGGCACCTTGTTGGTTATAAACACCTGGGATTTTATTAAGCAGTGGTGTTAAGATTACCCCATCCGTTTGATTAATTTCTTTTTCAGTAATCAACCCCACTGAAGAAGCTGCTTTTTGCACCGTATTTTTAATAGGTGAACCTATCAAGATAATCTCTGACAATGAGGTCGTATCTTTGACAATTTGCGTTTTTCCTTCAAAAACAACAAGAAAGACAAAGCCGAAAAGTAACCCTAGGGTAGATGATTTTTGCAACGAAAATTATTTGAGAGTCAAAGTTAAGGTTTTTATCCTACATTTCTATACCCATCCACAATTATTGCAAATAATTGAACCATTCAAATAAAGATGTTTTTCCAAATACTAAATTTACATCACCTAAAAAATTTCTTAATACCTTAACACCTTAATGTTTCACCAAAAAAAAACAGAAGATTAAATTAAATTTATAGCCCTATTTTTGCATCATCAAATTTTAATGCAAACCCTTTATGACATTTATATTTTGATTTAGTATATTTGTCCATAATTTAATTCAACGATTAATGATAGACGGAAAAAAAATAGTCGTAGTCATGCCTGCTTACAATGCAGCGCTCACGTTAGAAAAAACCTTTCAAGAAATTCCTTTTGACATTGTAGATGAAGTTGTTTTGGTTGATGACAAAAGCAAGGACAACACCAGCGAATTAGCCAAAAGAATAGGTGTACAGCACGTTATCATTCATGAACAAAATTTGGGCTATGGTGGCAACCAGAAATCATGTTACAATAAATCACTTGAAATAGGTGCAGATATTGTCATCATGCTTCATCCCGATTATCAATATACGCCAAAACTGATTCATTCTATGGCTTATCTGATAGCCAAAGACGTTTATCCTGTTGTATTAGGTTCTCGTATTTTAGGGAATGGTGCATTAAGAGGTGGCATGCCGATGTATAAATATATCGCCAATCGTTTTTTAACGCTTTTCCAAAACGTGCTGGTTGGTCAAAAGCTTTCGGAATATCATACGGGCTATCGTGCCTTTTCTAAAGAAGTGTTGCAAAGTGTGAAGTATAATGAAAATTCAAATGATTTCGTTTTTGATAATCAAATGTTATCTCAAATTATATATAAAAAATTTGAAATTGCCGAAATCACTTGTCCAACCAAATATTTTGAGGAAGCTTCCTCCATTAACTTTTCAAGAAGTACAACTTATGGATTGGGCGTTTTAAGTACATCTTGCAAACATTTCTTCACAAGAATTGGTCTTTATAACTGGCATTTATTAAAGTAATTAGCTGACGATTTTTTATGATCCAAGTCATTTTAGGAGCAAGTTCAGGACTAGATTTGTTTCAAAAATTTATTGAATCGTTGACTGCAAAATATTTAAAATTTAATTTTGGCACATTGCTGACTAATCATTTTAGCCAAAGCTTTTTATTAATTAGAAAATAGTTTTAATTCTTATGACCATTAATCAAAAATATTTAGTATTAATTGTAGCATTAGGTGTTTTATTCTTTTTTCCTTTTTTGGGTAATGTTCATTTGTTTGATTGGGACGAAATTAATTTTGCCGAGTCGGCACGGGAAATGCTTGTGACGCAAGATTTTTTCAGGGTACAGATCAATTACGAACCCTTTTGGGAAAAACCACCTCTGTTTTTTTGGCTACAAGCCTTATCTATGGAAATATTTGGCATTAATGAATTTGCGGCTCGTTTTCCAAATGCTTTGGCAGGCGTAATTACTTTGTGGTTACTCTATACATTGGGCAAAAAACTCTATTCACCAAAGTTTGGGCTCATCTGGAGTTTATTATATTTTGGTTCTTTTTTACCGCATTTATATTTTAAATCAGGGATTATTGACCCCATTTTTAATTTATTTATTTTTATAGCGGTTTATTTTTTAGCTAAAAACGTACAAGTCAAACAAATAAAATGGAGTTTTTGGGGCGGTTTTTTTGCAGGATTAGCAATTATTACCAAAGGACCTGTCGCTGTTTTATTAATAATTTTATCCTATATTGTTTATTTAATTTATACCAGATTCAAAGATAAACTGCGTATTAAAGACATTATAGTTTTTGCGTTGACGGCCTTTCTTGTGACTTCGTTGTGGTTTGGTTATGAAGTGATTAATAACGGTCCATGGTTTATTATTGAATTTATTAAGTATCAAATAGAACTTTTTACGCAGCCTGTAGCAGGTCATGAACAACCGTTTTATTATCATTTTTTGGTTGTGCTTTTGGGCTGTTTTCCCATGTCAGTATTAGCACTAAAAGCTTTTCAAAAAAACAGTATTTCTGATCAAAATCAATCGTATTTTACTTTATGGATGAAGATTTTGTTTTGGGTAGTGATGATTTTATTTACCATTGTTAAAACTAAAATAGTGCATTACTCCTCAATGGCCTACTTACCATTATCTTATTTAGCGGCTTTATATGTTTATCATTTGATTAAAGAAAAACAAGATCTGCCAAAATTCATAAAGATATTTTTTGTCATTATTGGTTCTGTTTTTAGCTTGTTATTAATTGCAACGCCTATTTTATTTTATCAAAAAAAATGGCTGGAACAACTTTTGGTGAAAGACCCGTTTGCCGTAGCCTGTTTAAATTATGATTTAAATTTTACAGGATTTGAATTCTTGATTGGTATTTTTTATCCTTTAGGCATACTAATGGCTTTGTATTTTATCAAACAAAAAGACTATCAGAAAATGGTTTTTTCTTTGGCCCTAGCAGCTGGAATAACTTTGATGGGTTATGCCATATTTGTAGTGCCAAAGATCGAACGATTTTCGCAAGGACCTGCTATTTTGTTTTTGAAAAGCATACAAAATAAAGAGGCTTATGTGACAACAGTTGGACACAAAAGTTATGCCCATTACTATTATGGACAAGTAAAGCCTCCAAAATCCACTGATAAAATTAGTGACATAAGAAAAAACTATGTCAGTACGCTTGCAGATAAAAATGATTTTAATGTGATTACATTAAATGCATTAGTAGATAATTGGCTCATGACAGAAGCGATAGACAAACCAGCCTATTTTATTACGAAAATCAATCAAAGAGAAAATATTAAGGCTAATTTTCCGCAATTAAATTTCATTAAAAACGAAGGTGGCTTTGATTTTTACAGCAAGGAAAAAACGATAATTCCGTAATTTTAAAAATAAAACTGCACATTAAAAATATATTGCTATTTTTGTTTGCGCAAATGTAAATGTTAATTGGCGAAATAACGCTAAGATATTAGTTAATGGCATTACATTTGACATAAGCTTTTCAACTATAATTTAAATCTTCATTATTATGGAAACCAAATTTTCATTAAAATCAAATATTTTAGGATTAGCAATTTTTTTGGGGCTTGTTGTTCTAGGTTTTTTTATTTATAGAGGACTAAAAACCTTTAGCGATAAAGACCGCATAGTAACTGTTAAAGGATTAGCAGAAATGGATATGACCGCTACTGCAGCTGCTATAAATTTTGATTTTGCCTTTTCAAGCGACGATTTAAAAGACGTCATCAAACAAACAGAAAATAAAAAAGTGGCTATTATTAACTTTTTAGAAGCTGCGGGACATAGTAAGAATAATTTGAAAATAGAGAATGTTGATGTAACTGACCGGCAAACGTATTATGAATCCCAGTGGATTAATGGCCAGCAAATTCAGGTGAAAATAGATAGATATACCATCTTACAAAGACTTTCATTGCAATCAAAAGACATAAAAAAAACAGAAGATATTGCAGCTAAGATGAAACTAGAATTAGTCAGCAAAGATTTAACAGCCAATGTGACTACAAACTATATTTTCCCTGAATTAAATTCAATCAAACCTAAATTAATAGCAGAAAGTACCAAAAACGCAAGGATTGCAGGCGAGCAGTTTGCCAATGATTCACAAGCAGCTTTAGGTAAAATTAAAACCGCTTCACAAGGACAAATCACTATTGCGGGCAATTACTATTATGACCAAGAAGCCGTTGAATCAAATAATCAACAGCCTAAGGAACCTTATATTCAAAAAGCAAGAGTTGTTAGTACCATAGTTTTCTTTTTGGAATAAGCCAAGTTTCAATAACAAAAATTTAATTTTCTATAATTGTGAATCTAAAAATTTCTGCAAATTTTCAACAATTAAAAGGTATAATTTATATTTTTCCTTTGGTTTTATTGGCAATGATTGCCTTTTTTCTCTATCAAGAAGACGCCTTAACTGTATCTTCCTATGTGGATTTTCAAAAGGATTGGTTTTATTTTCTAAATAATAAATTATCTCAATGGCCACAATTGCAGAATAACTTGACGCAGTTAGGAGATGCCTTGATTTTTTTGTCATTTTTAGCCGTTTTTATTGTCAAGGCACCAAAAATATGGCAAGCATTAGCAGCGGGAAGCATTATATCTGCCATTTTATCGAAGGCACTGAAAGCAATTTTTAGTGTACCAAGACCAGCAGCAGTTTTTCCTCATGATACATTTACGATAATTGGTAAACCGCTCATGAGCACAACCAATAGTTTACCATCTGGTCATGCTATCACAAACTTTACCATACTGACGATTCTGTTTTTTGCTTTCCTTCCACAAAAAAAGATACATAAACTGCTATTTTTTATAATTTTTATAGCGGTAGGTCTCGTACTGATTTTTACAAGAGTTGGTGTTGGCGCTCATTTTCCCTTAGACGTTATTATTGGAGGTATTTTTGGTTTCATTAGTGGTATAACAGGCATATTTATTCAAAATAAGTTTGGGCTATTTGCTTGGATTGGTACCAAAAAATATCATCCATTTTTTATCTTCATGTTAACTGTTTGCCTCATTATTGTTGTAAACAAAATAATAGTAGATCCCTTGATCATTTTTTATTTAACTGTCATTAGCTTAATTTATTCGCTATATTTAATTGCTGCAGATTATTTTAAAAAATCATAAAGGTTTACATTTTTTAGTAATGACTATATCCATGCATGGCGTTTTTTTGTATACCCTTCTATTTTTTTGATTTGATTTAAAAGCTGAGAAAATAGCTTGCCAAGTATTTTGCACCTGTTGCTGATTGCACAAGGAAAATTTTTTAATAAAAAATTACGGAATTTATATTTTTTTAATTCTCATTTTTAAATAACCATTGGCTAAAACGGTTAGTAAGATAATGCCAGCACCAATATAAAAATGACTACCCATATGTTCTTTTTCGCCAAAAATGAGTAAGGCCAAAATAATCCCATAGATGGGTTCTAAATTTATAGTCAACATGACCGTATAAGGACTAATGTATTTCATGACTTTTACCGAAGCAATAAAAGCATAGGCTGTACAAACAGAACTTAGTATCAACAAATATTTCCAGTCATTAAAAGTCAATTCAAAGAATTTGTCTTCAAAACCTGAAGTTACTAGCAAGAAAATAGAGATAAATACCACACCGGAAGCTAGTTCATAGAATGAGATGGTACTGGCAGGCAATTGTTTAGCTAAATTGCCATTAACTACTGAAAATAGAGCCGATAAAAAAGCAGAGATTAAAGCCAATATAATACCTTCGATGTATAAAGTGTTTGATTGGAAAATCATAAAAAGTCCTGCAACCACAATTAAACCTAATAATATTTCATAGAAAATAATTTTCCTTTTGTGAAAAATTGGTTCAAGAAAAGCTGTGAAAAAAGCACCGGTTGATAAGCAAGCCAAAGTAACAGACACATTTGAAACTTTAATTGCTTTAAAAAAAGTGAGCCAATGTAAGGCGATGATAATACCTAATGTCATCAAACGCAAAAGGATTTTTGGAGAAACTTTGAAATCAACTTTTTTCCAAATCATAAATATTAAAACAAAACCAACTGCAATAAGCATGCGATACCAAACCAAAGGCAATGCGTCTAGTGAGATTAATGCACCTAAAATGGCTGTGAAACCCCATATAAAAACAATGAGTTGAAGTTCTAAATAAGATTTGAGATTATTGTCTAGCACGTTTCATAAAGTATAAACCAATGATTAAAAAAATAATATTGGGAATAAGATTGGCTGCTAAGGGAGAAATATCGTTTTTTTCAGCCAAATTCAAGAATATTTTATCGAAAAAAACATAAGTGAATCCAAAGAAAATGCCGATAGCTAGATTAATTCCCATGCCACCACGTTTTTTTCTAGAGGAAACCGAAACAGCTATAAGCGTAAGGATGAAAGCAGAAATAGGAACAGCAATTTTGCGATATAATTGCACCTCATATGTACTAATAAACTTATTACCTCTAGCACGTTCTTTTCTAATAAAAGATACCAGTTCAGCAGGAGAAAGTGTTTCTGCCACATAGAATGTGGGCGTTAAATCATCTAAATCAAAAGAAAAAACAGTGTCTTTTTTATTTTCTTGATAAATTCTATCACCAAACTCACCAACTGTTCTTTTTTTATAATCCCACATGGTGTAGGTCGTGTCTTTTTCATTAAATTTTATTCTCGATGCGGCAATTTTATATTTGAGTTGATTACCTTCAAATTTTTCAAAGGTAAAGTTAAAAGCCGTTTTTGAGTTTGGATTAATACCACTTGAGTAGATAAATTCACCGGGGTTAATTTCCCTAAAGACATTACTAGTTTCTCTAACCTCGATAGGTTTCATATATTTGTAAATGAAATCTAAATAGTCTTTATTAGCTTTTGGCACTACAAAAAAGCTCATCAAAGCAGCAAAAATAGCAACTATAGTAGACCCAATAAAATAAGGTCTTAAGAATCTGTTAAAAGAAATACCTGAACTTAAAAGGGCAATGATTTCTGTATTATTTGCTAACTTTGAGGTAAACCAAATAGATGATAAAAATAGAAATAAAGGAAAAAGGAAGTTTGAAAAATAAATAATAAAATTAAAATAATAATAAACGATTTCGCCAAATGGAGGTCCGTCTTCTTGCGTTAGTCTATGTATTTTCTCCGAAATATCAATGATAATACCTATTGGCATAAATAGAAAAAGCATAACCAAAAAGGTCAATAAATAGCGCTTTAATATGTATTTGTCAATTATTTTCAATGGTATATTTTTATAAAAATAAAAAGTAGCAAAAAATCAATAAAAAAGATAACTCATAACCTATTACCCATAACTCATAACTCATAACCCATAACTCATAACTCATAACCCATAACCCATAACTCATAACTCATAACCCATAACCCATTACTCCAAAACTAATTACCTACAACTTACAACCGTTTATCCATCTGTTTAACCATCATGTTTTTCCATTCTCTAAAGTCGCCGGCTATTATATGTTTTCTCGCCTCGCGAACCAACCACATATAAAATCCTAAATTGTGAATGGTCGCAATCTGTTTGCCCAAGAATTCATCTGCAGCAAATAGATGACGAACATAAGCCTTGGAATATTCGCGGTCAACAAAGGTGGTTCCCATTTCATCAAGCTGTGAAAAATCATTTTCCCATTTCTTGTTTTTCATATTCATCGTACCGTGTGCCGTAAAAAGCATCCCGTTTCTAGCATTTCTAGTAGGCATCACACAATCAAACATATCAATGCCAAGGGCTATGTTTTCTAAAATATTAATAGGTGTGCCAACGCCCATCAAATAGCGTGGTTTATCTTTTGGCAAAATGGCGGTAACCACCTCCGTCATAGCATACATTTCTTCTGCGGGTTCGCCAACAGATAAGCCGCCGATGGCATTTCCAACAGCGCCTCTACTAGCTATAAATTCTGCAGATTGTTGTCTCAAATCTTTGTAGGTGCTGCCTTGCACAATAGGAAAGAAAGCTTGATCATAACCATATTTTGTAGGCACTTTTTCTAAATGAGCGATACATCTGTCTAACCAGCGATGGGTCATGTGCATCGATCGTCTGGCATAATTATAGTCGCAAGGGTAGGGGGTACACTCATCAAAAGCCATGATGACGTCTGCACCAATGGTTCGTTGAATTTCCATCACATTTTCTGGTCTAAAAAAATGATAAGAACCATCAATATGGCTTTTAAATTTGACACCTTCTTCTTTAATTTTTCTATTGGCGGACAAGGAATATACTTGATAACCACCTGAATCAGTGAGGATATTTCTGTCCCAATTCATGAATTTGTGTAAGCCGCCGGCTGCCTCTAGAATGTCCGTCTTTGGTCTTAAATATAAATGATAAGTATTTCCTAAAATAATGTCGGGATTAATTTCTTCTTTGAGTTCACGTTGATGCACACCTTTTACAGAAGCCACTGTGCCCACAGGCATGAATATGGGGGTTTCTATTTGGCCATGATCTGTTTTTATTAAACCAGCTCGAGCTTGTGATTGAGAATCCGTTTTTAATAAATCAAATGTCATCTTAAATTTTAAAGTTGCAAATATAAATGAATTATCAAGCATTGACCTAAAAAAAATGTTAGAGCGACTAAGTTTTTAATTATTTTAACACCAATTAAACATCTACCTTTTTATTTTTATTTAATTTGCAACGTTTTTTAAATGTATGATTAGGACAAAAGCTTTGAGATACCAGTATGATATGGCCCATACGTTTGATTTTCCAGACATCAAGTGTGAAGCTAAGGAAACACTATTAATCACAGGAAATTCTGGTGTCGGAAAAACGACCTTACTTCATTTGCTAGCAGGAATCATTAGACCAGTTAGTGGTGAAATTTTAATCAATAATCAAAACATAAGCAATTTATCCAAAAAAGCTTTAGATAAATTTAGAGGAAATAATATTGGTTTAATTTTGCAGCAAGCGCATTTTGTTGAAGCGCTGACAGTCATTGAAAATTTAGAACTAGCGTCATGGTTGGCCAAAGGTTCTAAAAATACCGCAAAAGCCCTTGATTTGTTAAACGAGCTTGAAATTAGTGAACACAAAAATAAAATGACTTATCAACTTAGCGTTGGTCAACAACAGCGATTATCTATCGCTAGGGCATTGATGGCCAATCCAAAAGTACTATTAGCTGATGAACCCACCTCCAATTTAGATGACGAAAATACAGCTTTGGTGTCAAATTTATTGGTTCATTTGGCTAGTTTTCATGAGGTAGCTTTGGTAGTGGTCACGCATGATTATCGGTTGAAAAATTCATCTTTAAATCACGTTAATTTGACTAATCATGTTGTTTAAATTAGCGTGGAAAAATATTTGGCATAAACCTCTAAATGCCATCTTAAGTGTCATGCTATTGTCAGCTAGCGTGGCTATCATTGCAATTGTTATGCTGGTTCAAAAACAATTTGAGGATCAATTTACTAAACAACTTGATGGTGTCGATTTAATTCTAGGGGCCCAGGGTAGCCCATTGCAATTGGTGCTATCTTCGCTTTATCATGTGGATTCGCCAACTGGTAATATCAGCATGACCGAAGCCAATAAATATTTAAAACATCCACACGTTAAACAAGCGATTCCACTTGCTTTTGGTGATAATTTTGCAGGTTATAAAATTGTAGGAACCACGGAAGATTTTATTAAAAAGTATGATGCAAAAATAGCTAGTGGGTCTTTTTTTAGCAATAATTTTGAAGTGGTTATTGGTCATCAAGTGGCCTTGAACAAGCAATTAAAAATTGGTTCTACTTTCTATGGTACGCACGGTGAGGGTGATGAAGGACATGTGCACGAGGAGCAAACCTACAAAGTAGTGGGCATTCTTGCACCTTCAGAAACTGCCTTAGACTTTTTGGTTTTATGCAATGTTGCAGGTGTTTGGAAAATTCACAATCATGAGGAGGTGAAGCACGATAGCATTGGCGAAATAACTGCTGCCTTATTAAAAATGAAAAACAAAATGAGCATCCTCACCTGGCAACGTCAGGTGTCTGCTGATTCAAAACTCCAAGCCGTTTCGCCAGCAATCGAAATTAACCGTTTGTTCTCTTTATTTGGAATTGGCATTGAAGGTTTAAAATATCTGGCTTTTGGCTTGATGTTCATTTCGGCCATTAGCATTTTCATTGCTTTATACAATGCTTTGAAAGCAAGAAAGTATGAATTTGCCTTGATGCGAATTTCTGGCGCTAGTCAGTTTCAGTTGCTATGCTCTTTATTACTGGAAAGTCTTTTTTTAGGTTTGGTAGGTTTTGTTTTGGGTTTGGTTTTAAGTCGAATTGGTTTGTATCTATTATCGCTAAAAACGCAATCAGACTTTAAATTAGCCTTAAATGTTTGGCAGTTTTCTTTTGAAAATGAAGGTATTTTGTTGATATTTACTTTATTTATTGCTATTTTTGCTGCATTAATTCCGGCTTTTAAAACTTATCAGATATCAATAGCCAAAACCATTAGTCATGCGTAAAGTCTATCTTTATTTTATAGTTTTTTTTATAGTTTTCATCATTGTTGATTGGCATTTTATTCCCTCAAAAAAGTTTATAAAAAGTTTGTCAACTCATACTGATAAGGTTGAAGAATCTGCACCAAACGCCATTTCATATCATCAATCTTTGAACTTAGATCCGGAGCCAATAGATTTTTTAGATGAAGACATCATAAAAATGAGCGAAAGGGATAAAAAAGATTTGATCCAAAAATCGGTGTTGTCGGATACTTTGTCTTGGCGACTTTTAGGATTAATCAAATATGTAAAAAGACCCCACCCAGAATATGAAGAAGGCGCTATGTATCCAATTATTAATGCTGCGCTTAAGTTAAAGCATGGGAAAGAAATTGTCATGTCAGGTTATGCGATTCCTATTGATAGTAAATCTTTTGCATTAAGTAAAAATACATTTGCAGCCTGTTTTTTTTGCGGCAAAGCTGGGCCTGAAACCATTACAGGTTTAAATTTCAAAAGCAAAACGTTGCCAAAACTAAAGACTGATCAGTACATAACCGTAAAAGGTATTTTTAGGACCAATGACAAAAATGTGGAAGATTGGATTTATCATATTGACGAAGCTGTTATTACAAAAGGACAATAATTCCGCATGACTTTTAAACATAAAAAGCACATTTTTTTTGATTTAGATCATACCTTATGGGATTTTGAAAAAAATTCTAAATTGGCCTATGAACGGTTGTTTTCTGAACTGAATATTATGGTCGATATTGATCATTTTTTGAAGTTTTATGTGCCAGCAAACTTTGCTTTTTGGAAGCTTTATCGTGATGAGAAAATCACCCAAGAACAATTGCGCTACCAGCGTTTAAAATCTGTTTTTGATGACGTGGGTTTTGATTGTTCAGATAATTTAATCAATGAAATTGCGCATCGTTACATAGAATTATTGCCAACAAATAGTTATTTGTATCCTGGCGCAAAAGATTTACTGGAGTATTTATTTCCTCATTATCATTTGCATATTATAACGAATGGTTTTGCAGACGTTCAAAACAGAAAAATGCAATCCTCAGGTCTGCAGAAATATTTTAAGACCATTACGAATTCTGAAGATGCTGGTGTAAAAAAACCAAATCCTTTAATTTTTGAAAAGGCACTTACATCCTCAAGTGCATTGCCACATGAAAGTTTGATGATTGGTGACAGTTTAGAAGCTGATATTTTAGGCGCCAAGCAATTAAAAATTGACACTATTTTTTTTAACGAACATCAAGCAACACATGAGGTTGATACAGTTGAAGTATTCCATTTAAGTGAAATAGTGACCTTTTTTGAATAAAGTTCAGACTGTTTGAGGATTTATTAAAATGTAATTAATTTGTCATATACTTTCAGTATTTTTGCAGCTTAAATTTTATTTTTGTTTCCATTTTTCTCCTCTTATTTCAACAATTTTAAAGGTTTTACCCGCGAAATCTGGATTTTGGCTACTATTACATTTATAAATAGGGCAGGTACGATGGTTTTGCCTTTTTTATCCAAATATTTGCGCGAAGATTTGACTTTTAGTTATGATGAAGTTGGGTGGGTCATGGTGGCCTTTGGTTTTGGATCATTAGCGGGCTCATATTTAGGCGGTATTTTGTCTGATAAGATTGGCTATTATAGAGTGATGGTTTTTAGTCTATTTACTTCTGGTTTACTCTTTTTTATTTTCCCCATGATTAAGTCTTTTTGGGAATTATGTATTGGTTTTTTTGTTTTATTGCTCATTGCCGATATGTTTCGACCTGCCATGTTTGTCTCAATAGGCGCATATGCCAAACCTGAAAATCGCACCCGTGCTTTAACTTTGGTGAGGTTAGCGGTAAATTTAGGTTTTGCTGTCGGTCCAGCGATTGGCGGCTTAATTATTATCAATTGGGGATATGATAGTTTGTTTTGGGTTGATGGGTTGACTTGTATTGTGGCAATATCAATTTTTGTGTACTTGGTGAAAGAAAAGATTGTTGCCAAATCTGCAGAAGATTTAGCCTTTAAGCCTTCAAAAAAATTAAGTTTAGATTTTGTTTTATTTTTAGTTGTAATTTTCTTGTCGGGTGTCACTTTCTTTCAGTTTTTTACAACCATGCCTTTGTATCATAAAGAGCATTTTGGCCTACTGGAATGGCATACGGGTCTTATTTTAGGAGCTAATGGTTTTTTAATTTTTCTGCTTGAAATGCCTATCGTTTCCTATTTTGAAAAACACTTGGTCAATAAATTGAAAATTGTAGCTTGGGGTATGATTTGTATGGGTTTAGGTTTTTTAGTGCTACTAGCTGATTTCTGGATAGGCGTTTTATTAATAAGCACTATTTTCCTAACTTTTGGTGAAATGTTTGCATTTCCATTTTCAAATTCACATGCTTTAAACCAAGCCCCGAAAGGATTAGAAGGTTACTATATGGCTATGTATTCATTGAGTTTTAGTGCAGCGCATATTGTGAGTAGCAAATTGGGGATGACTATTATTGACCATTGGGGTTATCAAATCAATTGGCTAGTCATGGTGGTGCTTTCATTTATTGCGGTAGTAATAGGTCTTGTTTTGTATAAAAAGCATAAATTTGCAGTTATAAAAAGCTAGTATGTCAGATATAAATTCGATAGTTTTTCAAGCCAATGAAGTGATTAAAAATGGTGGGGTTATCCTTTATCCTACGGATACCGTTTGGGGTTTAGGTTGCGATGCCACTAATGAGGAGGCTATTAATAAAATCTTTGAGATTAAAAAAAGAGCTTTAAATAAAAGCATGATAATATTAGTCAACGAGCGTTTGATGCACCAAGTTTTTGCAAGTATTCCAGAAGTCGCATGGCAAATCATGGATTTATCTGAAAAACCCACAACTTTAGTTTTAGACCACCCAAAGTTGGTTGCAAAAAATATAATTGCATCGGATGATACATTAGCAGCCAGATTAACCAAAGATGATTTTTGTCTAAGGTTAATAGAACGGATGAAAAAACCATTAGTTTCTACATCGGCCAATATTTCAACTGAACCAACGCCAAAAAGTTTTAAAGAAATTGATCCACAAATTTTGGCTGCTGTAGATTATATTGTGCCTTTGCACCAAGATAAAATTTGCGATAAGCCTTCAACGATTATTAAACTGACGCATGATAGTCAAGTAAAAATTATCCGAAAATAATGACTTTTAAAAATCAGCTCACGCACCCAATTTTTGAATACGTTAAAAAGGCATCCACACAATTGGGTCTTGAAACTTATGTCATTGGCGGATTTGTAAGAGATATATTATTAAATAGAGAAAACAAAAAAGATATTGATTTTGTTACGGTTGGCAATGGTATTTTATTGGCAGAAACGGTTGCTAAACTTATACCACATCAACCAAAAGTTCAATTTTTTAAAAATTATGGCACAGCCATGTTTCATTTTGATGATTGGGACATTGAATTTGTTGGCGCTAGAAAGGAAAGTTATCAAGTTGAAAGCAGAAATCCTTCGGTTAGTTTAGGCTCACTTCAAGATGATCAAGAACGCAGAGATTTTACGATTAATGCTTTGGCTTTTTCGGTTAATGAAAATAATTTTGGTGAGCTTATAGATCCTTTTAGCGGTATTTTAGATTTAGAATTAAAAATAATTAAAACACCATTAGATCCAGATGTTACTTTTTCTGATGATCCTTTGCGAATGTTAAGAGCCATTAGGTTTGCTTCGCAATTAGATTTTAAAATTGATGATGTGGCTTTGGCTTCTATTAAAAAAAATGCCAAACGTATTAATATTATATCTGGCGAACGCATCGTTGATGAATTAAATAAAATTTTAGCTACAAAAAAACCTTCAAAAGGTTTTATCTTGCTTTATGATACAGGCATCTTAACAGAAATTTTACCTGAGTTAACCAATCTCAATTTAGTAGAAGAAATTGAAGGACAAACACATAAAAATAATTTCTATCACACCTTAGAAGTGGTTGATAATATTTCCGAAAAAACGGAAGATGTTTGGTTAAAGTGGGCTGCACTTTTGCATGATATCGGCAAGGCACCAACTAAAAAATATGATAAAATAAATGGTTGGACCTTTCACGGCCATGAATTTTTAGGCGGAAAAATGTTGAAGAAAATATTTGTTCGCCTACACATGCCGCTTAACCACAAGATGAAATACGTGCAGAAACTTGTAATGATGAGTTCTAGACCAATTGTTATTTCTCAAGAGATTGTTACTGATTCCGCAGTGAGACGTTTGGTTTTTGATGCTGGAGAAGAAATTGATGATTTAATGACTTTGTGTGAAGCAGACATTACAACCAAGAATGCCAAGAAATATAGAAAATACCACGACAATTTTAAATTGGTGCGACAAAAAATGATTGAAGTTGAAGAAAAAGATCGCGTGCGTAATTTTCAACCACCAATATCTGGTGAAGAAATTATGCAACTTTTTAATCTTCAGCCAGGTAGAGAAATTGGTGTTTTGAAAGAAGCCGTAAAAGAGGCGATTTTAGAGGGAATCATTCAAAATGATTATGAAGAAGCCCTTTCTTTTGTAAAGGAGCGAGCCCAAAAAATGCTGAAGTTATCGCCCCAACCCAGAGAGGGGAAGTTTTAGTTGAGTGCTAACATAGGCTAATAAAAAAAATAAATATCATATTGATTTTAAGTTATTTATCTTAACTTTGTGATAAATTATTTATTATGAAAAATATTTTATTCCTTTTCGTTTCAGTATTTGCTTTGGCTCAGAACCCCAATCATCAAACCTTTTTGAACCATAATTGGCGATTGAACTTCGTGCAGGATGGCAATTATACACCAGTTTATGTGCCGAGTAACATAAATTATTCTATGCAATTAGAGACATATTCGGATTTACGTTTAGGCGTATCGATCTGTTCTTTGACTAGTCTAATTTTTGTTTATGTTGAAAATGAAAATACATTTGAAAAAACTTTGGCTGTTAGTTTGGGTCCTAGTTGTCAGTGGAGCGATCAATCAGGTCCTTTTTTTAATTCTTTTGTTGGTGATTTTATGCAATTACCAAACGTCGGCACTTATTTTCCTTTTATACTAACACCAATAGCAAACAATCAATATAGCCTTGACATTTACAATCCTTCTGGCAAAAGACTAAATTTTAACAGCACTGGTTTATCAGCCAATAGTAGTGATGTTATTTCATTTAATGTTTTCCCCAATCCAGTTTCGGATTTTTTAAACTTAACTTTTGACGCTAACATCAAAAATTTGTCTCTTTATAATATGAAAGGTCAATTGGTTTTTGAAACAGACGCTCATTTTCAACAAATTGATATGACCGCTTTTCGTTCGGGTATTTATTTTTTGAAAGTTGTAAGAGAAGATGAACAAGTTGTTTTTAAGAAGGTTGTAAAGAATTAAAACACCTAAACATTTTGTAAAAAAACATAAAACAAATTTAATTAAAAATTTTGTTTGTAAATTTGTAAGCTCTTTTATATTGCGAGATTACAATGAATAACCCTAAAAATAAACCCGTCATCATTTGGCTTTTAACTGGATGTGTTTTGCTTTTTATCATGGTCATGGTAGGAGGTATCACACGATTAACCAACTCTGGTCTTTCAATGACTGATTGGCATTTGGTGGCAGATACTTTTCCTCCTCTTTCTGAAGAAGGTTGGCAAGAAGCTTTTGATGATTACAAGAACTATCCAGAATATCAAAAGATTAATCAGCACAAACCAGGTGGTTTTTTGATTGATGATTACAAATTTATTTATTTCTGGGAGTGGTTTCACCGGTTTATTGGTCGGGTGATAGGTTTGGTTTTCATCCTACCTTTTTTGTACTTTTTGATTAAGAAACAATTATCAACTTCTACCATCAAAAAGTGTTTAGTCCTATTATTCATGGGAGGTTTCCAAGGTTTTTTGGGTTGGTTTATGGTTAAAAGTGGTTTAATTGATCAGCCAGATGTGAGTCATTATCGTTTGGCTTTACATTTAACTTTTGCCTTTTTGACCTTTGCTTATACGCTTTGGGTGGCTTTAGATTTGATTTATGAAAACAGTACGAAAAATATTTTACCAAAATTGCAAGGTCTAACTAAAATGACTTTTGCGGTTTTAATTGTTCAAATCATTTGGGGTGGTTTTGTAGCTGGGCTAGATGCAGGGCAAGTGCATAATCATTGGCCCATGATGAGTGATGGGCAATTTTTTCACGAAAGTATTGCTATTGAAAAAGAAAGTCTATTTTCTGCATTTGTTGAAGGAAAAAGTGGGGTACAATTTGTTCATCGCAGCCTTGCTTATCTTGTGGTCATTCTAATCACGATTTTGTTTTTCAAAAGTAAGTCTATGTCATTATTAGCGTCGCAAAGAAATGGCATGATTTTTTTAGTGGCGATGGTTTTGGTTCAATTTACTTTGGGTGTTTTAACTTTGTTGCTTAATGTGCCTCTTTGGTTGGGCTTGGCCCATCAATTGGGGGCTTTCTTTTTATTGAGTGGCGTGGTTTATGTGATGCATCGGGTTCATAAATAATTGTATATTTGCCTTTTTGCAAATTTATGCTGTCTATTTTAATTACGATTTATAATTATAACTTGTTGCCATTAGTTGAAAAACTAAATGAGCAATGCACAAATTTAGGCATCGATTATGAAATTTTAACGCAAGATGATGCGTCTCATTCGCCTTTTAATGAAGAAAATAGACTAATAAAAAAAATAGAAAATTGTTATTTTTTTGAACTTGAAAACAATGTAGGTTATCGGGAAAATAAAAATATTCTAGTTTCCAAATCGAAATATGATTGGTTGTTAATTATAGATGGTGATTGTCTGATTCATCAGGATGATTTTATTAAAAATTATATTGAAAATATTAATAATTTTGATGGTATTTATGGTGGACGGGTGCATCCCAATGTTTGTCCATCTCCAAAGAAAATGTTGCGTTGGAAATATGGTAAATTTATGGAAGACAATCCATTAGAAAACCGGCTGAAAAAACCATTTGAGTCATTTTTATTTAACAATACTTTGATTAAAAAATCAATATTTAATCAGATTAAATTTGATGCTTCTTTCAAAAAATACGGACATGATGATACCCTTTTTTCTTTCGAATTAAAGCGATTGGGTGCAAAACTAAATCATATTTATAACCCCGTTGAACATCATGACCTTGACGATAATGTGATTTATTATCAAAAAACAAAAGATGCCATGGATAATTTGTTTTTCCTTTATCAAACCAAAAAAATTGATTACCAATACTCCAAATTGTTGAGAACGTTGCATTTTTTAGAAAAAACAAAATTATATATTTTTCCAAAGTTCATTTATAAAATTTTTGAAAGTAGCATTGAAAGAAATTTAACTGGCAATCAACCTTATCTATTGGTTTTCAATTTGTTTAGATTAGGTTATATTTGCGGGAGGGTTTAGGTATTATAAATGTCTAACCACTTTTGGTGAATTTTATTGAGGTCAAATGGTAAACTTTTTTGCAAACTTTTCTCACCAAATACTTTTCGCAAATGTCCGTCATGCATGAGTATATTTAATTTTTTTGCAAAATCATCAACATTATTTTTTTCAATTAGATAGCCATTTACATGGTTTTCAATGAGGTATTTTGGTCCATCTGCCACATCAAAAGCCATTACTGGTAGACCAAAATTCATGCCCTCTAAAATGGTTAAACCAAAACCTTCATATTTTGATGTATTGACTAGAATACTTCCCGATTTATAAATACTAGATTTGTTGGTTAACCCAAAAATATTTTCTATTTTATTCAAACTTTGAAATAATTTTGGATTCAATCGATCAGGTGTAAAAATTTTAAGTGTCCAGTTTGGATTAGTCGTTGAAACTTTGTCCCAAATTTTAAATAATGTATCAAGTCCTTTTTCTGGTGACTGCCTACCAACCCATAAAACAGAGCTTGGTGGTTCATTGATTAGTTCTTTTTCATTTGGGATGATACCATTTGGCATCACTAGTTTATTCGGATGGTTCCAATGTGCCGCCATCGCATCATTTAAAAAGATGATAAGTTTGTATTTTTGCGCCAAGGTCTGAAAAATAAATTTCTTTATCGTATGCGTAACGCCATAATCGTTGTTATAAAAGTGTATGGCACCGTGTCGTTCATAACTTGTTTTTATGTTTTTGGAAAAATAGGGAATTAATAAACCTTTCCATCCATTATCTAAAACAATGACTTCATCAGGTTGAAATTGGTTTAAAAGTTTTCTGAAAATTTTAATGTAATTGAATAAAGGAAAGAAACTATTTTTTTTATAATTTATAGAAAAAATTTCACAGTCTAAGGACAGATTTGATTTTTCTGTTGTTTGGCTATTTGACTCAAAAATTAAAATATCAAAATAATTTTGAAGGAAGATGATGCGGTTTTGAATAATATGCTCTACACCACCAATACCAAAGAAAAACGGCATGACGAAAAGTAATTTTTTCTTTTTCATTTTTCAATATGTATCAAAGTTGTCCAAGCTTTTAATATTTCTACTGGCGAAAATTTTTCCACACTTTTTAAAGCATTACTTTTAAAAAAACTTAATTTTTCAGCGTCGGTGGCTAAGTTGGCCAATGCGATGGTCAATTCATCAAAATTTTGATTTTCAACGAGCAAACCATTTACATTATTTTCAACGATTTCTGATGGACCACATGGACAGTCAAAACTAATCACAGGTGTTTGATTGGCTAAGGATTCAATTAAGGTCATTGGCAATCCTTCAAATTTTGAACATAAAACGGTGAACATTGCATTTTTGTAGTAAACGTCTATATTTGATTGGAACGGCAGAAAATGAACAAGTTTTTCTAAGTTTAAACTTTTTGCTAATTCATGTAAATGATATGATTTTTCATCCCAACCTAACAAGACCAAATGAATATTTGACTGATGAACATTTGAATTTGCATAAGATTCTATAAGTTTATCTACTTGTTTTTCTTTGCCATTTACTCGACCTGAAAACAAAATATATTTGAAATCAAAATGGTTGGGTTCCATTTGTTTTTTTGCTTTCTTTTCATAGACATTATAAATTTGATGCACATTTTTAAGAAAAGGAAACTCTTTTTTAATTTTATCAGCAATACAATTTGATACGCAGACAATGTGTTTATGTTTATTATAAATGTGCTTTATTAAATACTTGTTTTTGAAACCATAAGCGTCTAAATCTGAACTGTGAACAGCGCTAAACGTTTGGATATTTAGAACAAAATTTGATAAAAAAACTTCTAGCCAAGGCTTAGTTTTGTGTCTTTGATCAATAAGAATTTCTACATTATTCCTTTTGATATAGTTTTTAATAAATAGATACTTTCTAATTTTTGACAAAAATGTATTTTTTCCGAATTTTTTTTCAAGATTAATGATTGGCATCCGCGTATTAAAACCAACGTCATCATTCCAGAGTAAAAGTTCAATGGCAGGATCAAAAGCTGCAAAAATATCCGTTAGAGCAGCAATTTGACTTTCTAAACCACCACCAGATATACTATAGGCTAAAAAAACAATACGCTTTTTGGGTTTCATCAAAAAATATGTAATTTTACGCAAATATACATTTTATAAATTAATGCTAAAGGACAATCCGCTTGTTACAATTGTTTGCTCATGTTTTAATCATGAAAATTATGTTTTAGACAGTTTGAATAGCATTTTAGGGCAAACCTATCCTGCCATTCAGTTAATTATTGTTGATGATTTTTCAAGAGATAGGAGTAAAGATGTCATTGAAAAGTGGTTAATTGGTCATAAAGAAAAAGAAATTCTTTTTATCAAAAATTCAAAAAATTTAGGACTGAACAAAAGCTTTAATAATGCTTATCAATATGTTAAAGGCGAATTTGTTATGGACTTTTCTGCCGATGATATTTTATTTCCGGAAGCTATAGCGCTTTTAATATTTACCTTTCAAAATACGACCTATGAAAAATGTGGAATCGTTTTCGGTAACGCAAAATTTTACACCATTGAAAATAGTTTTGAAAGAGATTATTTACCTCAAAACGAGAGGCCACCAACAGGTCATTTGGCAGAGGCATTTCAAGCGAATACTTTTGAATTTTGTAGCGTTTCTGCCCTTTATAAAAGAGACGTCTATGATCAATTGAATGGGTATGATGAAGATTTGCTCTATGAAGATTTAGATTTTTGGCTCAGAGCCACAAGACTTTATCAAGTGGATTACACCTCTGAATTCATTGTTAAACGTCAGTCAGCGCCAACATCTATGCAAAGTCACTTTTTTAGACCTTTGAGCAAAAGGACGTTTTTGATGAATTGGTGTACTTTTAAAATTGTTAAAAAAGCTTTTAAAGACAATCATTTAGATAGCGTGCTAAATCGCGCGCTACTTAAAAGAGTAATATTTTATAGAAAAAGATTGAAATATAATTTTCTATTAAAATGTCAGTATTTGATTTTAGAACATCAAATCAAAGGAGCTATCTAACAATTAACAGTTTTTTTACTGTGGTTTCTAGAGCATCTCTAGTTGAAATAAACAACATATAAACCCCTGAAGCTACTCTATAGCTACCAAAAGCTGTCGTGTCCCATTCAATAGTACCGCCATCTGCAACTTTTTCAAAGACTAAACTGCCCGTAACATCAGTTATTTTTACATTAGCTTTGTCTGTTAAACCAGTAATTTTTACTGTGCCTGAAAAATTTGGTCGCACCGGGTTTGGATAAACCACAACATTTTGCAGCGTTTCTTGTCCAGCAGTTGCCAAACCGCCATAAGACACCAAACCTCTATCTGTTGCAATAAAAACTTCACCAGTCGTATTGTTGATATCAATATCCATAATGGTATTACTTGGAAGAGGTGAATTTTCTCGCGTGAATTGCAAAAGTGTTTGTTGACCATTTGGTGAGACGAGGTAAACGCCATTTTCACCAGTGCCAATCCATTTATTATTGGCACCATCTACAACTATATCAGTGATGTGTAAACCATTAAATAATTCTTGACCAATACCATTTTCTTCAATGATGATATTGTTGGCAACAAGATCATTTTCAGTTAAAAATCTTTCTATAGAATTTAAAACGCGTAGTCCAGATAAAGTGCCTATCCATAATTGGTTTCTGTTATCAATGGCCATGCTTCTAATATAATCAAGAAATATGGTAGAATCTTCCATTTCAATTTTTTTAATCTTTGGATTGGCACTAGGATTATAACCCAAGAGACCTTTTCGATCAGAAATCCAGTACGTGCCATTCTTATCTACAACTGATTTATTCGTTGCTAAAGCATTATTTCCTAAGATGTTTTCCAATGTAAAAGCTTGCCATTGACCGCTTGCTCTGAAGACATGTATGCCTTTGTCATCAAAAGGTATAGAAATGGTTGACCATAAATTATTGCCCCTATCATAAGCTAGACTATTGATTCTAAAGCCAACATCAATGTTCGGATGCAGGACGTACGAACTATTATTGTTTTTATATAAAATGGCGGCTTCATCATTGACCATTTTGAGCAAGCCATCAAAATATGACGCAAAATAAACTTCATTTTCATTGAGAGGATTAATGGCAATGTCAACGATTGCTCTTGCACCAAGTAACTCATTTTTTGGAATGTTTTTCCATAGATTGTTAGACCATTTGCTAATGCCATAGCTAGGAATGTTGAAGGTAAAAGGGTTATAGTCAATATCAATTTCACCAAAACACAACCATAAATCTTTTGATGAAGGGGCGTGTTTGATCGCATGCGCTTTATTTCTCAAAGGTCCTTCTGGCGAGATAAAAGATAAATTACTCAAGTTCATTTCAGCTAAATAGAGGGCGCCTCTGTCTTTTGTGCCAACATATAAATTGTTGTTAAGCATTTGCGCAGTCGTAAAAGTAGATTCTAAATCTGCAATTTGATTGGTGTTTAAGGTAAAAATGGTCGTATAGCTAGGGTTTAAAACCAATACACGGTCAGCTGCGGTTAAAGTTAAATTTGCACCGTTCGCTTGCATATCTATGATATTGCTTGGATTAAAACTTTGCACTATTTGAAAAGTGCTACCATTAAAACGTTGTAAGCTGTTGTCAAATCCGAGGGCTACTAGTTGATTTTGAAAAATATTGATTCTTTTCCAAAAGCTTCCTAAGGAAGTCCAGTTATTGAAATCTATTAAGTTTGTATTGGTAATACTGGCACGTTTTAAGCCAAACTCGGCGGTACTCGCATAAATGAAATTACCAACGATGGCTGTGTCAATCACGCGGGTTTCTGCACCACCATTTCCCATAAAATAGGTGTCGCCAAACAAATTGGTTTGTAAATTAAAAACAACAATGCCAAAATCGCAAGCGATATACAGGAGACCATTACGTTCAAAAAAATGATTGACTTTTCTTCTGTTCAAAGAAATACCTGGTCGATTAGAGATATCAATGCGATTGAGGACTTCCTTACTGCTTTCATCTATAATTTGAATTAGACCATTACCAAAGCCTAAAATCGTTTTATTAAAAGTTGAACTGTAATGAAAAGCAACGATTTCTAGTCCTGAAAGACCTTCAATAGGTGTCACCTTAGTGCTTTCACCAGTGTTTGCTTTATACTGAAAATAGGCATTCTGAGCAGCAATCCGCATGTCTGTAGGGCCTGCGCTAAAGGCTTTGATATCATAATATGAAAAGTAGCCTTTCCATTGGTTTTGTTGGGAAAAAGCTATAGATGTTACTAATAAAAGAAGTGCATATATTTTTTTTGATAAACCCATTTGATAAATAAAGTGCAAATATAAGGTATAACGGAGAAATGAGGGAAATGGTATAATTGAATTTTTTAATTCTTCCACCCCAAAAATTCCTCAAAATCTCTAATATAATCGCCTTCATCAAAAACATCAGAAGCAACGACCAAACACACCGCACCAGAAGAAAAGTTATTAATCTCTCGCCACATCCCTGGATAAATTAGCAAGCCTTCATAAGGTCTATTGAGCGTGACGGTTGTTTCGTTTTTGCCGTCATGCAACTTCACATCAAAGCTGCCACTTAGTGCAATGAGAAATTGCTTTAGGTTTTTATGTGCATGTCCGCCACGTTCTGCACCAGTTGGCACGTCATATAGATAATAAACCCTCTTCATTTCAAAGGGGATAATGTCCTTTTCTATAATGGCTAAATTACCTCGCGGTTCAGCGATAACGGGGAGTTTTAAAATTTCAAAATTTGGACTCAAGTTTAAAAAGGTTTAAGGTTTAAAGGGTTTAAGGTCGAGACGAAGCTTTGCTTGTTCCTGTTAAGACATTCATCGTCTAAATCGATGCAGACATTTATCGTCTGCATTTAAAATTATGCAGTATTATTAAGTAGCCTTTTGAATCCCCCCTTCGGGGGTTACTGTGTCTCGGCAGCATGACGAGAGGGGGCTATTTCTTCTAGGCTCCACCCATGAAAAAGTTTTTTGTAGGGTATTAGTTCTTGATGATTGTTTATATATTGATAAGCATTAAATGTTAATTTCTCTATATCTATTTTGTTGGCATTTCGTTTAATTTCTGCAAATTCAATAGTTTTCTCTACATCATTAATAGCTATAAAATCTATGTCAAATGTACCTTTTTTATCCCAATATTTGCCAATACGCGCATATTTTTTTGTTTCAAGAGCTCTGGTAACAAAATATTTTTCTAAAGTTAAGCCAGAAAAAGTATTATAATCTCTTGCCACAATATCTTTGAGTTGATCATTTGAACCTGTTTCTATCAAATATTGATATTTAAAAATAAATCTAAACCAAAACATCAAAAAGTTATCTTGTATGATGTATTTAATATTTTTGGTTTCGCTTTTAGACAATATTGGTTTTATTTTTGTAATCACTTGAAAATCTCTCTCTAAGCGCGTGATATATCCACTAATTTCTTTGTTTAAAATTTGCTCAATATCACTTCTTGTGGTGTGCCCAGAGGCGATTAAACTTAATATACTAAAATAAGTACTATAATCTTTGCCAAACTCTTCAATCAAAATAGATTTGCCTTCATAGATCAAAAGAGAATTTTCTTTAGTGATATAATCTATGATTTTATTTTTTGTAAAGGCTTTATTTTCAATAAATAATTCTACATATTTGGCCACACCACCACTAAAAGTATATAGCGCTAATAGATCATCTGCTGTATAATTTGGATAATAATCTGATAAAATTTCTTTTAAAACAGCTGTTTCAAATGGTTTAATAAATAATCTGTGATTTGCTCTGCCAAATAATGGTTCTTTTTTGTCCTCAAAAATTTTGTGCATTAAACTTATAACCGAACCCGAAACTATAAAATTGAGTTTGCATTTTTCTTTATTCAAATCCCAAACTCTTTGTATATCAGAATATATTGAAGAATTAACATGATAAAAATCTTGAAATTCATCAATGATAATGGTTATTGGATTTTGCTTACTAAACGCAACCAAAAACTCAAATAAAGCAATAAAGGTTGTTGCATCGCCAAGTAATGGCACATTTAATTCACTTGCGATTTGCTTTTGAAAGTCTTTGCATAAAAGTGCTTCCTCTTTTCTTGATACAAAGAGATATAATGAAGGTGTGTTTTTAAAAGCTTCAACCAAAAGTTGCGTTTTACCAATACGTCTTCTACCAGTAACAATAGTGAATTGACCACGCTCAAGTGATTGCTCTTGAATGCGATATAGCTCAGCTATTTCTTTTTCTCTGTTATAAAAGCGCATAACCTCATAATTGAAACCACAAAGATATAAAACTAACTTAGAATACAAACATAATTTAAATTTTTTTTTCCGAAAAATAAATTTCGGAAATAAATAGTTCCGAAATATACATTTCGGAACTATTTTTTTAACTTATTGTATATCTTATTTATAGATAAAAGCAGGGTGGTAAAAAATAGTAAAATTATGTAAAAACGGTTAAAGTCAAAGTGTATAATAATGACGGATATCAAACAAAAAAATATTAAAAAAAACAGCAATCTGATATTTATTGGTTCAAATTTAAAATCATATTTTTTTGAAACATGATAATAGACAAAAATACCATAAAAGAGATAATTGATAAACATGGCCATACCTAAACCAATTAAACCAAAATAATAAAATAGGCTAATACTTAGTATAATATTCAACAAATCTGAAAAAAATTCTTGTTTGAAAAACAATGATTTATCACCATGCGCTAATGCCACAAATCCCAAAGGATAAGTAAAAGCTTTTAAGCCCAACGCCATCAAACCAAACAAAAGAATATCAAAACTACCCATAAAATCTTTGGTATATAAAACCGAAATAACCCATGGGCCAAAGGCATACAAAAGTATAACGGCCGGTAAAACAAAAGTAATTGCTATTTCAATTTGTTGGTTAACCAATTGGTTTGAAGATTTTTTATCTTCAATCAAACTTGTTAATTTTGGATAATAATCATATGCCATGGCTATAAAGACCATACCTAAATATTTGATTAAGACCACTTGACTAACTTCATAAAATCCGATGAGTTCTATCCCATTCTCTTGGGTTTTTAAAAAAGCACGAATTCCCAAAAAACACAATTGACCAACTATGGCATTGATGGACAACACAAAACCAAAATAAAGCATAGATTTGGCATCTTTAAAAGTTTCGAAAAGTGATTTGAAACGCCATTCAAAAGAGGCAAAATACTTTTGTGTAAAAATAAAGCTTAACATAAAATGAATGACGCTAGCAGCGAGCAAGGCCCAAATGATGCCATCCAATGCATAAAAATAGTAAAAAAGTATACTTGAAAGTCCCACCAGGACAACCTGAAGCACTTGTAAAAACGCAAAGGTCTTTGTTTCTCTTAAGCCTTGCAAAATAGACAATCTGGTTTGTGTTAATAAAAAAAACAAAAAGTAGATGGGCAACAAATAAAACCAAAAAGCCTTTGACTCATCATTTAAAACAAAAAGACTTAACTGCTTGGCAAAAATGACCGAAATACAACTTGAAAATATGCTTACAATTAAGGCAAATTCAAAATGCCGTTGCAAGGTCTGATTTAGTTTTTCTTTGTCATGAGTCGACAATAAAGCCATTTCACGGGTAGCAGTTTTGGATAAATCAAAACTGGTCAATGTAATAAGTGCTTGAACAATGTTGTTAATAAAACCCAAAGTACCAATACCAACTGGACCAAGTAAGGTAGCAATAATCTTATTTGAAAAGACTTGGAAAACAAATTGTAATGCTTGAGAACTACCGAAATAGCTCGTTGCTTTAAAAATTTGCTTATAAAAATTATTTTCTTTAGACATTATATCTCACATCCCAATTTGATGTATTGTTGTTTAAATTCGTCGTGCCAATTTAACCAATTTTCTGCAAATGGTGCAGAATCGCTTTTTAAAAGGTCAAAAATATAATTTTGAGAAAAGTCTTTTGGAAAGTTTTCGAGTGCATCAATCTTATCATTAAACCAAAGTTGATTCAGCTTTTCATTAAGCATAAACATATTCGTTTGATTACTGTAATGTTCTTTATTTGCGTTTGTTGCAGCAGATATGAAGCCTGTTTTTAAGAGTTCATTTTTTGGCTTGGCTATTGGATATTTAACCTTGTTTTTTAAATAACTAATAGCATTCAGCAATTGTTGCATTTCATTGACAATTGGCTGATTTTGATGCCATAAAGCTAAATAATAATCTCTTTTAAAGATCATGCCTGCAACGCCATAAACAGAATAGTAAGCTAATAAATCTGCTTTGTTATAAAGTCCAAAAAATGATTTAATTTTATTTAAACGTTGAAATCTATAATATATCCAATAAAAAAAAGTCCTATTAAAAATTGACTTTTTGGGTTGGCATAATTCTTTTGATTGACTTTCTTTTTTGCTTTCATAGTCAACAAGTTTTGAATTGCCTAACCAGAATAATCTAAATAGTTGAACATCATGAGTTGCTAAATATTTTTGTAAATTATCTAAATCAATATTTGAGGTAAACCACATATCATCTTCAAGCATCACAAGATAATCTGATGATTTTTCTACTGAATTTGTCCAAAGTTTGGAAGGAATAGTCGTGTTAGATTCCCCTTTTTTTTCTAAAATAAAACTTTGCTTTTCTAAATAATTTTCAGAATAAACAATGTCAACAAAGGGATATTTTTGTTTTATTTTATCTAAATAAATTTGAGGGGTACCATCATCCATAATGATGATTTTTTCAAATCCTAAGACGTACTTACTTATTGACGCCAAGCAACGATCAAGGTAATAAGGGCGATTGAAAGATTTGATGAGGATTTGCATAATATTTAAAAAACAAATATAAGGCAATATTATTATAAATCCTTTAATAAATAATTGTAACAAAATTATCATTAAAGAGACTGATAATGCAATACAAACCAAACTTTAAATGATCAAACGTTTATTAAACCTCGAATGGAAAGCCTTTTGGCGAGGAGCAAGTTGGCAAGCTGGCTTAATGATGAAGATTTTTATGCTGTTCGGAGCTGTTTATTTCATAATTATTTTTATTTCATTAGGCATTGGTGCTTTTTTTTTAATGGATGAAAAAGGCCTAGATGTTTTACCAACTGCCTCTAAATATTTGATTTATTATTTTGCTAGTGATTTAATCTTTCGTCATTTTTTTCAGAAAATGCCCGTGATGAATATTAGGTCTTTAATCTATCAAAATGTTAAGAAAACTTTTCTCATTCGGTTTACCCTTGCAAAAACAGTCTTTTCTTTTTTTAATAGTATTCATTGGTTTTTTGTTCTGCCTTTTTCAATTACTTTATTGATAAAATCTAATGTTCCTGCTGTTGAAGTTTGTGCATTTGCCTTAACGATGCTTCTATTTGTTTATGTTTTGAATTTTTTAAACGTTTTACTTGAGCATAATGACCGATTCTTTTATGTTTTTGCCTCCATTATAGTCAGTTTAGGTCTTTTGCAATATTATAACATTTTTGACATCACAATTTATTCTGAACAGTTTTTCATGTCATATGTATCTTGGCCATGGCTTTTATTTGCACTTGCAGGTTTGATTTTTGGTTTATATTATTTATGTTTCAAAACCTATGCACAAAATTTCTATATAGATGCTGGTTTAGCGACCAAGCAAGATGAGGCTAAGCTTTATAATTTATCTTGGCTGGATCAATTTGGTCATTTAGGGACATTTATCAAAAACGACATCAAGCTCATCACAAGAAATAAAAGGGCAAAAAGTGCTGTTTTGATGAGTTTGTTTTTTCTGTTTTACGGCTTGCTTTTAGGCGTAAAAATGAGTCCCATGTTAATTTTTATTGGGGTTTTTGTGACAGGCGGTTTTCTATTTAGTTTTGGTCAATTTGTACCGAGTTGGGATAGTGCCTATTATCCATTAATGATGACGCAAAATATCCGTTATAAAGAATATCTCAATGCCAAATGGTGGCTCATTGTTGTTTCAACAACCATTTCAACCCTATTGTGTAGTTTTTATATATATTTTGGTTGGGATGTCTATTTGGCGATTGTAGCTGGTGGTATTTATAATATTGGCATCAATGGTTATTTGGTGCTTTTGGCAGGTGCTTATACAAGAACACCGATTGATTTAAGTAGTAACAAAAATGCATTTGGCGATAAAAAAGCTTTCAATTTAAAGACCATGCTTTTAACCTTACCAAAGTTGATACTACCTATTGGCATTTATTTTTTAGGTAGTTTGCATAGTCATGAAACAGGTGTGATTGTTGTGATGGTCTTTGGCTTATTCGGACTCATTTTTAAAAACAAAGTTTTTGCCTGGATCGAAAAAATATATAAAACAGAAAAATATACAACAATAGCCGCTTATAAACAAAAATAGTATGATACAAGTTGAAAATTTAAGTAAAAACTATAATGGTACAGTTGTACTCAATGTTGGGGATTTAAAAATTCCACAAGGTCAAAGTTTTGGTTTAGTAGGGAATAATGGTGCAGGAAAAACAACACTTTTTAGCTTGCTTTTAGATCTTATTCAGCCTACAACTGGCTCAGTTAAAATTGACAATATTGAAGTGAGTAAAAGTGAAGACTGGAAAACAAAAACATCTGCTTTTATTGATGAAAGTTTTTTGATTGGTTATCTAACGCCTGAAGAGTATTTTTATTTTATTGGCGAATTAAGAGGTTGGAATAAGGCCGATGTAGATGCCTTTGTTGGCGATTTTGTAGATTTTTTTAATGATGAGATTTTAAATAAGAAAAAATATATTAGAGATTTATCAAAAGGTAATGCTAAAAAGGTTGGTATTATTGCCTCATTGATTGGGAAACCAGAGGTTATTATTTTGGATGAACCATTTGCAAATTTAGACCCAAGTTCGCAATTTAAGTTAAAGAAAATGATGAAGCAATTAGCAGAAGATAAGCAAACAACTTTATTGGTTTCTAGTCATGATTTGCTACATACGGTTGAAATTTCAAACCGCATCGTGGTCATGCAAAAAGGCGAGGTTGTAAAAGACATTATGACTAGCGAAGAAACTTTGAAAGAATTAGAAACTTTCTTTAATCAGTCGTAATTTTGGATTAAAATAATATTTTGGCGTTCGAGCCAGGCTGTTCGCTTTAGTTGGTTTGCTAAAAGTGGTTTTTTCAGGATTGCTGCGTGGCTTCTAAGGTCGCCTCGCCTCAATCAAAAAAAATACACTTTTCGCTTCACCAAGCTATCGCTACCATCCTTAACGCAGCGTAGGTGCTAAAAGTAAATATTATCAAACAAATCTTTGTTGATGTTTTGAAAATATTGTATTTTGCCACGTTTAAGCGTTTGAATGAAACTCTCGGTAATCATCACAACTTATAATGCAGAAAAGTGGCTGGAAAAGGTCTTAGTTGGCTATAGTTGCCAATCTTTTACGGACTTTGAGGTTTTGATTGCGGATGATGGCTCAAGCGCTGCTACTCAAGCTGTTGTTGATCGATTTAGAACGCAATTCAAGCACCCCATTCAACATATTTGGCAAGCCGATGAAGGTTTCCAGAAGTGTAAAATTTTGAATAAAGCCATTATTGCTGCTAAAACAGATTATTTATTATTCACAGATGGCGATTGTATACCGAGAAAAGATTTTGTTGCTGTTCATGTGAAACAAATAGAGACCGGTCTATTTTTGTCGGGTGGTTACTTTAAGTTGCCCATGGCTTTATCACAGCAAATTACTGCAGAAGATATTTTGTCACAACGATGTTTTTCTGTGCGTTGGTTGATAAAAAATGGTTTGAAAATCAATTTTAAATTAACGAAACTGGTAAAGTTTAAATGGTTTTCGGCTTTTATGAATTGGGTTACGCCAACTAAGAAATCATGGAATGGTCATAACTCATCAGGCTTTAAGTCAGATTTGGTTGCCATTAATGGGTTTAACCATCAGATGCAATATGGTGGCTTAGATAGAGAATTGGGCGAGCGGTTGTTTAACAAAGGCATCTTCTCAAAGCAAGTGCGTTATACAGCAGTTTGTTTACACCTTGATCACGAACGAAAATATGAAAGCCCTGAGATTTGGAAAAAAAACAGGGCCATTAGAGATTACAATATAAAAAATAAGGTGGTTTGGATAGAGGAGGGGTTGAGTGCTATTTAGAGGATATTTTGGTCTAAACACCATTGATAAGTGAGTTTAATGCCTTCTTCCAATTCAATTTCATGGGTCCAACCCAAGTTATTGATTTTTGAAACATCAAGCAGTTTTCTCGGGGTGCCATCTGGTTTAGAGGCATCAAAAACGAGTTCGCCTGAATAGCCTACAATCTTTTGAATGGTTTTGGCTAGCTCTAAGATGGTTACATCTTTTCCAGTTCCAACATTAATGGTGCTTTCGTCATTATAATTTTCCATCAAAAAAAGGCAGGCAGTAGCTAAATCGTCAACAAATAAGAATTCTCGCATGGGCTTACCTGAACCCCAAATAGTTACTTCTTTCGCCGCATTTTTTTTCGCTTCTACAAATTTTCGCAATAGGGCAGGCAAAACATGTGAATTATTCAAATCAAAATTGTCATTGTAGCCATACAAATTGGTGGGCATGGCAGAAATAAAGTTACAATTGTATTGCTTTTTGTAAAATTTACACATTTCGACACCTGCAATTTTTGCGATGGCATAGGCTTCATTAGTAGGTTCTAAGGAACCGGTCAAAAGGCTATCTTCAGAAATAGGTTGGTTTGCAAATTTTGGATAAATACATGAACTACCCAAAAACAACAATTTTTCTACTTGATGCAAATAGGCGGCATGGATCACATTGTTTTGAATCATTAAATTGTCATACAAAAACTTCGCTGGATAGGTGTTATTGGCATGAATTCCACCGACTTTTGCAGCAGCCAAAAAAACAAATTCGGGTTTTTCTTTTTCAAAAAAATCTTGAACTTGTTGTTGATTTCTAAGGTCTAGTTCTTTTGATGACTTTTTAATGATGTTTTTAAAACCTTGGCTTTCTAGTACTCTTACGATAGCAGAACCTACCATGCCATTGGCACCGGCTACAAATATTTTAGATTGGTTAGTAAACATTATCTTTGTATTTAATGACGAACTCCTTGTCGTGCTTCATCATTATTTTTACTAATTCTTCGAAAGATGTCTTTCTTGGATTCCAACCTAATTGCGTTCTGGCTTTTGTAGGGTCTCCGAGTAGTGTTTCAACTTCTGCTGGTCTGTAATACTTGGGGTCAACTTCAATTAAAACTTTTCCTGTCTGAGCGTCTATACCTTTTTCATTTTCATTTTCACCTTGCCAGGTAATTGAAATGCCGATTTCTTGGAAGGCCAACTCACAAAATTGTTTGACACTGAATTGTTCACCAGTGGCTATTACATAGTCTTCTGGTGTATCTTGTTGTAACATGAGCCACATACATTCAACATAATCTTTGGCATAGCCCCAATCTCTTAAAGAATTAAGGTTGCCTAAATATAATTTATCTTGCAGTCCTGCTGCGATTCTAGAGGCAGCTAAGGTGATTTTTCGGGTTACAAATGTTTCACCTCGTCTTTCAGATTCATGATTAAATAAAATACCGTTTACTGCAAAAATATTATAAGATTCTCTATAGTTTTTAGTAATCCAGTAGGCATACATTTTAGCAACACCATAAGGTGAACGAGGATAAAAAGGTGTTGTTTCTGTTTGTGGTATTTCTTGTACTTTACCATATAATTCAGAGGTAGACGCTTGATAGATTTTGGTTTTAGTTTCTAAACCACAAATTCTAATGGCTTCGAGTAATCTTAACGTACCAATTGCGTCTGTTTCTGCGGTATATTCTGGTAGGTCAAATGAAACTTTTACATGCGATTGCGCTGCAAGATTGTATATTTCATCTGGCTTAATGCTTTGCACCAATCTGATGAGATTAGTAGCATCGGTCATATCGCCATAATGTAGCTTGATTTTTTGCGTATTGTGCAAATCTTTAATTAAAGAATCTATATAAAGGTGTTCAATTTTTTCCGTATTAAAAGTAGAACTTCTGCGAATAATACCATGCACTTCATAGCCTTTTTCTAATAATAATTCGGCAAGATATGAGCCATCTTGTCCGTTGATACCTGTGATGAGGGCTTTTTTCATTTAATTAGTGTTAATTATTTGTTTAACATTGTTATTGTCTTTTTGAAGAAGTGATTCTCTATTTATGGTTAAATCTTTTTTTTTCTCTTTTTTATTAGACCAAAAAACTTAGATTTGATAATATAGTGGTCAAAATTTAATTGGCTTTCATTTAAATCCTTTTTTTTGTAATGAACACCATTTCCACCGCCATAATTTAAAAATTCTTTTGACACTTTAAAACAATGATTAATTAATTTTTCTATTTCAATACTAAAATGTAAATTTCTATGATTTATCCCTAAATCTAAAGAAGTAATTGCATTTTGATAGGCTTCGTCTAACCATAAAGGTTCATTTGTTTGAATAAAACCATAGTTTTCGCATTGATGGTCATTAAAATTATATTTATTAGGTATTAATTCTTTCAATACATTTTTTGTAACATGATCACATGATTGACATTTATACATACTTTAAAAAATATAATATATTTGATTCTAAAAAAAAAAATATATTTTTGCAAAAGTAATTATTTAATTATGATATTAAAAAAAATGCTTAGTTTTTTGAATAAGCCAATAATAGTTGAAGAGCAAATCGCTATACCTTTAACTAAAGAAATTAAGTTTAAAAAATATAAGTTAATTGTTAAGTTTGATTTTGTTTTAGATAAGTACCAAAGTCAATTTAAATTGTACGATAAATTTTTACCTTTTTTTTGTAAAGATTTTAATGGTTTTATTATAGATATTGGGGCAAATGTTGGTGATACAAGTATCGCTATTTTTGACCAAAATGATGTAGTTAATATTTGTGGTGTAGAAGCAGATGAGGATTTTAGTAGTGAATGTAGAGAAAATATAAGTTTAAATAATCTAGAAGATAGATATACATTAGTTGAAAAAATTTTATGTTCTGATAATGGTAATTTTATAATGAAAAAAGCTGATTCTAATTCCACAGCTTCTATTGTTTTATCAATTGAAAAGGATAATACTAAAAATACAATTAATTATAAAGAACTTATGAATTTAATTCCCGATCTTTATAAAAATAATATAGATTTATTAAAAATTGATATAGATGGTTATGATTGGGATGTTTTAGATAGTTTTTATCAATATTATCTAGAATTTTTTTTAGCACCAAGATTTATTTATTTTGAAATGCAAACTCATAATAATTTTGAAATTAACAATAATAAAGACTTAATTAATCAAAATGAAATAAAATTGAAATATATTGAAAGCCTAAAAAAATTAAAAGAAATTGGTTTTGACCATTATTGTATTTTTGATAATTTCGGCACACATATAAAAATTTGTAATACCATAGATGAAATTTTAGAATTAAATGACTACCTAGTTAGGTCGCAGGTGCATAATGGGCATTCTACTATATATTACTTGGATATTTTAGTTTTTAAAGAAGCAGATATAAATAGTGTCAAAGAAAAATTAGTTTTGTATTATCAAACCACAACGAATGAATGATTTGTAAAGAAATATTTATAGGAATAGCTAAAATAAAAGAATTAAAAATTTAAATGATGAAAATATTTTTTGACGAACAATCATTCATCATGCAGAACTTTGGTGGAATTTCTAGATATTATACTGAAATAATTTATTATTTAAAGAAAAATAACTTGGCCGAGATTTATTTGCCTTTAGTTTATACAAGCAATGTACATTTAAATGAGAAGAAAATATTAGACAAAAACTTAAAAATTATTGAAAGTTTTTGTATTAAAAACAATATCTTAAGAAATAAAATTATAAGAAGGTTAAAGAGAAAGAATGATAAATTAATAAATCAAAAAGTGAATACAAATAATTTTGATTTATTTATCCCAACCTATTATTTTCCAACAAAATTGAATCTTTTAGATTCAAAACCATTTGTTCTTACAATTTATGATATGATCCATGAGTTGTTTCCTAATTGTTTTCCAGCAGAGGATTTAACGATTAAATTTAAAAAGGATCTGATATACAAATCTAAAAAAATTATAGCCGTTTCGAAAAACACAAAAAAAGATATTTTAAAGTTTTACCCTGACGTTGATCCAGAAAAAATTCACGTGATTTATCATGGTTATTCAGAAAATTTAGGAAACATTTTGCCAAAGAATCTGCCAAAAAAATATATTTTATTTGTAGGAAATAGGAAAGAGTATAAAAATTTCACTTTTTTTATAAAATCAATACGAGATTTTATTTTAGAAAATGATATTTCTGTTTTATGCGCAGGCGGGTTAGCGTTTGATGAAACTGAGCTTAATATGTTTAATGAGCTAGGAATTAAAGACAAAGTGACTTATTATAAATTTTTAGATGCAGAGTTACCTGCTATTTATAAAAATGCAAATTGTTTTGTTTTTCCTTCACTTTACGAAGGTTTTGGGATTCCAGTATTAGAAGCGATGGCAAATGGTTGTCCAATTGTATTATCAGATAGTAGTTCTTTCCCTGAAGTAGCAGGTGATGCTGGAATTTTTTTTGAAATAGGTAATTCTAATGATTTAGTTGATAAAATAAGTAAAGCTTGTTTTGATGACGGTTATAGATCTGAAATGATAAAAAGGGGATTTCAAAATGTAAGTAGATTTTCATGGGAAGAAGCTGCAAATGAATGTTTTGAAGTATATAAGCTTGCTATTAATTCTTAGTAGATGATGAAATTTCCAAAAATATCCATAGTTACGCCTGTCTATAATTCTATTCATTATTTAGAAGAACCTATGGAAATAATTGGCGTCAGCAGGCATGCTACGCCATATGATAATTACAAAAATCTTGATTTAAAAATTATACATGGTGATTTAATAAACATGTCGTTTATTAATGATATTTTAAATCAACATCAACCAAATTATATCTTGCATTTGGCTTCTGATAGCAGTGTAGCTTATAGTTGGCAAAAACCAATCGATAGTTTTTTAAACAACACCAATATTTTTTTAAATTTGGTTGAATCTGTTAGGTTAAACCATATTGATTGTCGAATTTTATCAATCGGTTCATCTGAGCAATATGGTATCGTAAATCCTGAAAATTTGCCTTTATCAGAAGAATCTCCTTTAAATCCCATCAGCCCATATGCAGTGGCAAGAGTTTCTCAAGAAATGTTAAGTACAATTTATGCCAAAAGTTATGGGCTAAATATCATTATGACGCGGTCTTTTAATCATATAGGCCCAGGACAAGCCGATAAATTTGTGGTTTCGTCATTTGTTAAGCAAATTTTAAATAAAAAAAGTAATCCTCATTTAAAATTTGAAGTTGGTGATGTTTCTATCGTTAGAGATTTTTTAGATGTGCGCGATGTTGTTAATGCCTATTGGAAGCTGCTTTTGCATGGCAAGTCAGTCGAAGTGTATAATATTTGTAATGGTGCTGGCACGTCATTAAAAGAAATCATTACCATTATTTTAAAATTAACGGATTCAAATTTTACTTTTGAGACTGTAGAGGCACTAATAAGGCCTTCGGACAATCCTATAATTATTGGTTCAAACAAAAAGATTTGTTCACAATTGAACTGGTTACCTAAAATTTCCATGGAACAAAGTTTAGGAGATATTATTTCTTATTGGGAAAATGACAAATAAAAAACAAATTTATTATGAAATTGACTATAATCACTATTAATTATAACAACCTTGAGGGTTTAAAACAAACTTTCGACAGTGTTTTTAAGCAAACTTTTCAAGACTTTGACTATATTGTTATAGATGGCGGTAGTACAGATGGCAGCAAAGCCTATATAGAAGCCCATCAAGATAAATTGTATTACTGGCTATCTGAAAAGGATAATGGTGTTTATAACGCCATGAATAAAGGCATATTAAAAGCTAATGGCGAGTATTTAAACTTTATGAATAGTGGTGATGTTTTTTATGATAGTAACGTCTTGGATAAAGTTTTTTCGTCCAATATTAACCAAGATATTATTTATGGGGATAATATGGTTAATTATGGCAATCGCCTTGAAAAGGAAATCCCACCAGCTTTTTTATCTTTTGAGTTTTTGATGGAAACTTGTGTTAATCATCAATCGACATTTTTTAAGCGGTCTCTATTTTCTAATTCCTTTTTATATAGTGAGGATTTAAAAATATCTTCTGATTGGGAATTTTTTGCTTATAATATAATAATCAAAGGTGCCACTTATAAAAAGATTGATGAAATCATTTGTATTTATGACAAACTTGGTTTTTCAAGTCAGAAGGAAAATTTTCAATTATATCTTGATGAGCGAGAGGTCTGCAAACAAAAACATTTTAGTTTTTTTCTAAACCATAAAGACCCTTTGTTAGAAAAGATTTCGTTTAAACGAAAAAAAGATATTGATGCCATTTCAAGAAATAAAACATTGTTTAGATTGCTTAAATGGCAAATTGATTTTTTGAAATTATTTGTTTCGAAAAAAGTTTAGCGCCTAAAGCATTTTTTAAAGAGCCTTTTTTTCTCTTTGAAGTTAAGTAGATTAAAAACATCTTGAAATTCTGAGATTATCAACCACGTAAACTTTAACGAATTTCCCTTACCACTTTTGGTTAATTCTAAACAGTTTTTGTAGAAAAAATCTTTTAAATAGTTTTGGTTATAGATATTTTTTTTGAGATTAATAGCTAGTAACTCTTTCATGAGGTCTAAAACTTTGATCAACTCATTAAAGGGAATAGCATTTAAAGGTCGAGTTAAACTATCCAGTTTTGAGAGTTGGTCTTCCGTTAAATCAGGCTTTAAGTTTAAAAGTTGATTTTTTCTAATCTCTAAATGTAATTTATTTATATCTACCTTTTTAGTTTGACTAATATTTGTGCTGTGCCATCTGTAATTTAATAGAGATTCTTGAATATTGGAAAAATTATATTTAAATAGTGCTCGGCTCCATAATTCATAGTCATCTATCGGTATATATTTTTTTATAAATTGAAAATTATTAAAAATTTCACTTTTAAACATTAACGTTGGATTGCCTATGCAACAATCAAACAACATATTGACCTTTATTTGATCATGACCTTCTGGATGTTGGATAAGTTGTTGATTTATATTTTCACCAAAAAGCGTGAACCAAGTGCCACATACTGAAATATTTGGATGATTTTCTAAAAAGTTTATTTGCTTTTCTATTCGCTCGGGTAAGGATACATCATCGGCATCCATCAAAGCAATATATTTTGTTTTACATTGACTAATAGCGTAGTTTCTTGAATACGAAACCCCTTTATTTTCAACATTTTCATGTAAAAAAATTCTGCTATTAGCATTGGCGTATTTTTTTATAATATCTAATGACTGGTCTGTGGAGCCGTCATCAACAATAAAAAAATCAAAGTTTTTATAGGTTTGATTCAAAATACTTTCAATGGCTTCAGACAAATATTTCTCTGCATTATAAACGCATAAAACCACGGTGAGTATTTTTGATTTCGTTTCCATGATATTAGAACAAGATTTTAATTTTTTTGTTAATTAAATCTAAGATTCTAAAAATGATATAACTTGTTATGATTACAAAAAGTAGTTTTAGTAATACAACGCCGAACGTATTTTCTGGAAAATTTAGCGTTAAATAATAAACAGGATAAAAATGAACCAAATACATACCAAGTAGCAGGTTTGGATTTATTGTAAAAGGTACCTCAATCTGCTTTTTATAGGAAGTAATATATTTCATTAATGCGATTGTAAATGGTAAACTAAATATATACAAGTTTGAAATACCATTGTGGTTATGATAGTAAAAACCTTCAAAAATAACGAGAAGACCAAAAAAAATAATGATTTGCTTTGAATGTTTAAAATTAATTTGATTTAAAATAGTACCAATCATTAGATAAGGAAATCCAAAAAACAAGAAATTTCTCGATGTACCAATCCAATTATAGATTGATCTAAATTCTTCTGGCAAAGGTATATTTTGCAAAATAATACCAATAAACAATAGTGTAATGGCTAAATTAAGTTTTAGATTAACATGGAGTTGTCTGGTATAGTAGACTAATATAACGCCTAAAAATAAAGCATTTAAAAACCAAAGATGACCAAAACCATAGAGTACGGTTTGAATGGTAGTTGTATTATCCACAAGTTGGTTGATATAAAAAGTATACATTGGATAGGCAAAAATTAATTGCCAAATAATGAACATCACGAAATATCTTTTTACATAAGCAAAAATGGCATCAGCATCATCTAATTTTTTCTTTAAAAAATAGCCGGAGATAATAAAAAATAGCGGGACGACAGTTCTTGCGAGACTATGAAGGATCACGGAGATATAGGTTTGCCATTCAATATCAAATTTGTAGGGCATGATATGACCTATAAATACCCCCAGAATTAAAAAAAATTTGAGTAAATCTAATGCAACATTTCTATTATTCATGGCAAGTTTCTTAGTTTTCAGGGTCTAAGAGGAAGTCAACATTTCTTTCTACAAACTCTTGAATAATGATATCAGGTTTTTCTTTTTGGATTAAGTCTTGATTGAATTCATGTTTCCAAATATGTAAAACTTCACCAAAATGATTGCATAAAAATTTAGTCATATAGCCACCAAAGGAATCATGAAGTAGCATTATTTTTAATTTATTTTCAGAAATCATGCGTCTTTCATATAAATTAGGGTCGTTTTCATATGGACTTGGAATTTCTAACTTTTTGCCAACCTCTTTATATTTTAGCTCAAAGTTCACAGGCTTCATAACCAATAAATTTTCATTAGTTACTTTTCCTCTAATTTCATTTAAATCGCCTATTATAACATCAGATTTTTCTACTTTAAAATTAGAAAGTGGTATGGCTACAATGTTAAGGTTCAATTGCTTATTAATTTGATTTAAAATTTCTAAATAGGCATAATAACCAGCAAGTTCAGTCCAATGTGTATCTGTTTTATGATAAAGTAAATTAGAAAATTTATCTTTCGGAAATTGCTTACCTAAATCAATATAACCCACGCCATTATTTTGGCAAAGATTTTCAATTTGTTCCATTTTGGAAATTTTGCTCCCAACATCTAAGGGAATCAATTCCCTGTAGATGGTTTCCTTATTTGGTGCGACCGCAATAAAGTATTTTATTTTTTGCTTAGCACACCATACTTGTTTCTGTTCTATATTTTTTTCCAAAGCAGATAATTCCTCAGACTTAAAATTGACATATTTCATTGATTCGCTGAAATTATCACTCCAATGGTCTCCGCCAAAAAGCCAGCCATTTTTGAAATCGATGACTTTATCAGGGATGGCATTAACGCCAAATATATCTTCTTTTATGTAAAAAAATATTTTAAACATATCTTCTTTTAGCGGGAAATTACTTTCAAAATTTGCATCAATTTTATTTTTGGAAAATTTACTATCCACTTTAATTCGTAATGAAACAAAAATCAAAGGCAGCAAAACAATAATAGCAAAAATTGTAATAAATAATTTGTTTATTATGTTTTTCATTTTTTTAATTGACTTTAAAATTTAAAATAGATAAATGGGTTATAAGATGATGCAGAAACATAGACCAATGTTAATAAAAATAAAATCAAATAGACAATTGGTTTTAAGACCTGCAACTTGCTTATTATATGATTATAAAAGTAAATGTATATAGGTGTTGACAAAGCAATGCCTAATATTAAGGTGATATAGAATTCGCTTGTGATGTAAAAATAATTTAGTTTGTCATTGACAATCATGTTGCCAGGATGATAACAGAACATTCTTTCAATATATTGCATGGCATAAGTGAGATCCTCACTTCTAAAAAATACCCAACCTATGATTACAATTAATAAAGTATAGACATGTTGAATCGGTTGCCATAGTTTTTCCAATATCTTATCAAAACCTAGACGCTCAATGAGAATAAATAAGCCATGATACATGCCCCAAACGATAAAGTTCCAACTTGCGCCATGCCATAGGCCTGTTACAAAAAATACGATTAATAAATTTCTGTAAATCTTTATATTTGAGACCTTGCTGCCACCCAATGGAATATAAACATAATCGCGAAACCAAGTGGATAGTGAAATATGCCACCTTCTCCAAAACTCTTTGATACTTTTGGAAATATAAGGATAATTAAAATTTTCTAGAAAAGTAAATCCAAACATTCTACCCAAACCAATGGCCATACAAGAATATCCAGAAAAGTCAAAGTAGATCTGAAAACTATAGGCAATGATGCCAGTCCAAACCATCAGTGTAGATAAATCGCTGACTTGGTTTTTAAAAATCATATCTGCAACCAAACCAAAGGTATTTGCTACTAACATTTTTTTTGCTAAACCAACAATAAATCGTTCAAGGCCAAGTGCGAAATTTTCTACAGTTACTTCTCGCTTATTTAGCTGTTTTTCAATATCAATATAACGTACAATCGGGCCAGCCACTAATTGCGGAAACATTGTTATATAAGCCAAAAAATTGGTAAAGTTTTTACTTGCTTTAACATCATTTCTATAAACATCTATGACATAAGACATACCTTGAAATGTAAAAAAACTTATGCCAATAGGTAAGGCTATGATTGGTAAAGCTTCGGCAAAATTTGTGTTGACGCCAAAAAGATTGATGAATGACTGCAGGTTATCAAATGAAAAATTGAAGTATTTAAAAAATCCTAGTGTGAGAAAATTAAAGAAAATGGCTAAATAAAGCCCTTTTTTACGTTGACCTTTTTCAATGATTTGCCCGCAGTAATAATTGATCATTGAACTCAACAGTAGTAAAATCACTAAATATTTCTCTCCAAATGCATAAAAATATAAACTCGCAACACAAATCAGTATATTTCTATATTTTGGTTTTAACAAAAAATATAATATCAAAAAAATTGGCAAAAACATTAAAAGAAATGTCGGACTACTAAAAACCATTTGAAATTATTAAGAGATAATTATTTTTATTAAGCTAAAAAAATGAATATAAAACGCGCAAATTTAAGATTAATATTCTATTTTAGAAACTTTGTCCAAAAGGATTGGTTCTTTTTGTTTTTTTGTTCGATAAAAAATAAAAAAATGTGTTCAAAGTTTGCGATGTGTTTTTCATACACATCATAATGTTTAACAAAAACTTTCAGCCGATTTTGATGATGGATTTTTGGATTTTCAATGGCCTTTCCCGACGCAGATTCTGGTTTAGCATGGATTCTATAAAAAAATAGAGGTTCCGCAATTTTTATCACTTCACCACCATTTTTTAATATGGAAATCCATAGATCCCAATCCTCATAAAAAATTAAATTTTCATCAAAACCTTGGGCTTGGTCAAAATCAGACTTTTTGATTAGGGCAGAAATGTAGATGCAGTTTTCAATTAAAAAATTTTCAAAGCCTTTATAATCTGGTAAAATCCATGGTTGAGATTCATGGCCAAATTTCATCGCATTGGCATAGACTATTTTTACATTTTTATTTTTCGAAAATTCGTTTAAACATTTCTCAACATAACGAGAATCTATCAAATCATCTGCATCCAAAAATAGCAAATATTCTCCTGATGCCATTTTGGCGCCATGATTTCTTGCAGCAGAAACACCTTTATTCTCTTGTCTAAAATGTTTAAAATTCTGGTTTTCTAACGTTTTTTTATAAGGTATGATTGAACCATCATCTATCAAAATGACTTCAATGTTTGGATGCGACTGACTAAATGCGCTAGTCAAGGTTTCATTAATCGTATCATGATTATTATAGAAGGGAATAATTATCGAAACAAAATTTTTTATCATGGTTTAGAATTTATTTTTGCCAGTTATTGAAAATTTTAATTCTCGTAGAGCATATAACAAAGGATTTGACTTTTTAAGTTTTAAGCGGTAATGCGCAAATTTAGATTTCATTTGATCTTCTAAAATTCCAAAATTTTCATCTTGAAAAACCTCATGTAATTTTTTAAATTTTAAGTATTGCCTTTTGTAATTTTTTGTAATAAACTTTAAGTCCTTAAACCTCTTGGTTTCTTGATGATTAAACATTAAACTGACCTGATGTTTAAAAGTATTCATCATGTTGAAATTTCTTTCCACATTGCCAACACCCATTTGCTGATTGGCATGTATCCTATAACTTATCAGATTTTCATTGATATAAAACAAAGTTTTCCTTTTTGACAAGACAAAAGCAAGCCATTCATCATGTAAAAAGTCTTTTTCTAAAACTTTAAATGGTATACAAAACGCTTTTACTTCTTTTTTAATACATAATGTGGCGCCAGTTACGTAATTGCCTTTAGTGATTAAAATATTAAACAAATCAATAGGTTTTGGGAATAGTTCTACAAAAAAGTTTACACTAGACCATAAGCTATACTCTTGAATGAGTTTTGTGCCGTTTTCATCTATCATTTCAGCATTGCTAAAAACGCCTTGCGCAGTGGGATTTTCGTTGAAAAAATTAAGCATCTTTTCAACTTTATTCTGCTGCCATATATCGTCTTGATCAGCAAAAAATATGTAATCACCAGTTGTTAATTGCAACGCCTGCTCAAAATTTTTATTACTTCTTAAATTCACCTCATTAATATGCAAATGAATGAGCTGTGGATTTTTACTAATAAAATTTTCAATGATTTTTATCGTATCGTCTGTTGACAAATCATCACATATAATTATTTCATCTACCTTTTTAGTTTGATTGATGATTGAATTTAATTGTTCAACAAGATGCTTCTGACCATTATAAGTACATAAAGCGACTGAAATTTTCATATGTAGATAATTATAGTTTTTTAAAGGTCATATGGAATCGCCTATCTTCATTGGTGTTTCCTTGCGCAAACTTTAGTTAATGGCGATTTCATAGTGGAAAAAATTTATAAAACCAATTTTTGAAGCCTACTTTTGGCTCAAAATTTATTAATAGTTGCTCAAGCTTCCTACCATAGCCCTCAAAGGTAAAAAAATCTTGATACAATTGATAATTTCTTTTTTGCAAAGCCATCATTTCTTCGTTAGTATGACTTTGATAAAAAGATATTGCTTTTTCAACCAAGATCTTTGGTGATTTTGAAATGATAATATGTTTCTTATAGTCTATTTCATCAGCAAAAGGCAAAACAATATTAGTATCTAAGACCACAGGAATTCTACCAGCACTTAATACTTGATAAAACCTAATAGAGAAGTTTCCTCTTCCTTTGTTGGCCAAATTAAAATGATTTTGATAGATATTATTTTCAAATTCTTTTTTTAAACTTTCGTCATTTGGCTTGCCATTCCAGAAACCATTTCTTTCAATGAAATTCGTTTCAAACATTTTATTCTGCTCAAAGAATTTCATGCAGGTTTTTCTTTTGCCAATATTATGCTGTGTTTGTCCGCAAAATCCAATTTTTGGTCTCGTACTTTTATCTAAAATATGAAAGTCTAGCGGTTTCTCAAAAATATATGGCAAGACAAATTCATTAGGATTTTTTCTTGATTTTAATAAAGAGGTTCTGAATAACAAAACGTTTATTGGTATATTGAATTTTTTTGACGTATCGCTAACCAAAAAAATAATGACTCTTTTTGGATTATTTTTATAGCTATTTATAGCTTTCTGTATGGTTTTACTACTATATTCGCCAGTGTTTATTTTTGCAGAAATGACATAATCGCAGTCTTGAATTTGATCAACGACTTGATGGTTTATATGATTTTTAAAAAAACTATCAATATGTGGCAAAAGACCGTCTTCAAAATAAAATTTTAGCATATTTATGTTAATTTAAAAACATCTTTAACCCATTGTGCAATAGTATATTTTTGATACAATTCTTTAGTAGGTTTTTGATAGGGTTTATTTACAAAATCTTCTATTTTTTCTAAATCTTCACCAATAATCAAATAATTGTATTCATTATAAAAATCATAAGTTGATAGCGCGGAATTACTTGTAATTACTTTTTTTCCTAAAGCCATGGCTTCAAAGATTCTAAAACTTAAGCCTATTTGGTTTTTTCTTACCAAATCTAGCAAAATATTACTTTCTTGATATAAGCCAAGCATTTCGTCTTGATTTATTCTTTTTCGCCTAAAAATAATTTGGTTATTAGTTATCGGATGTTTTTTGTTAATCAAACGAAAATATTTTTTT
>JBIIXU010000009.1:0-76473 GCA_044347145.1 Flavobacterium sp. | reverse complement strand
ATTGCCAAACCTTAAATGGACCAAGTTAGGATTGTTTTTTATATCAATTGCTGCTATTGGTGAGTTTGATGCTGTATAACTGGTTAAATTATTTAAGGCATTTAAATTAATACTTGATATTTGTGTATTTCCAGTAATAAAATACTTCAAATTAGGGTATGTTGAAACATCAACTGATGAGATAGGGTTGTTTTGCAAATCTAAGGTCTCCATTAGAGTTAGCATGGGAAAATTAAATGCACTAACGTTATGACCTGCTATATTTATACTTTTTAAATTTGTAAAATATTCTGATCCTGATAGGTTTGAAATCATTGGATCGTTTGGCCAACGATTTAAATTTAATCTTGAAATATTTAAAGCCTCTGAAATTTGTATCTCACCATCTTGATTAAGGTCAACCCTAGTTAGTTGATTTAGCAAATTTCTAGCTCTGTTTGAACTTGGTGTAATGCTTACTAAAACATCCTTAAAAATAGGGTCACTAAATGTAATATTTTGGGATAAACAATTGAAATTGATTGCCAAAAAAAAAGTAATTATATAGTATATGGTTTTCATGATTTTAGAAATTAAAAGTTAATCAACGGTAATATATACCGTAACTTCTTCCGAACAGAAGGTTGTATTGATTGGATGACATAATTTGTAGATTAATAAATATGAACCCACGTCTGCTCCTGGTGAAACACTAATAATACCATTAGGGCTTAGTGATACAGCATTATTAGAAGAATTACTAACCACAACAGCCACCGCATGCTGAGGTAAATTAATAGGCGCATAATTTGTTAAATTCATGGCAGTAGTATCATACCTTATGCATCTACTTAGTCTTAAATCATTTATGGCTACATTGTTAGAATAGCCAGGCTGTAAATTGCCAGTGGTAAAAAAAGAAATATAATCATGATTTGGTAGAAAGTATGGATTAATATACACCCTCACTTCCACAGGGTCGCTGGTTGCGCTTGGCACGGCCACCGAGCGGAAAACCACGTTAAATATCAACTCTAAGGTAGTAGCAAAACCCGGGATGGTCATGGTCGCATTTGGGTGCAAAATATAGCCAGATGGTAAAGTTGCTCCAGGTGCTAGTTCTACTGTCACTGTAGAGGCTGTTGCTGGCACACTATTTAATAAAACACCGTGTCCATTTGGTAAATTATTATTAACCCAGCACATGCCGCCATTATAGAGCTCTATTTGTAGAATAGATGGGGTTAATAATTGACAAAAGAAATCACAACCTCTGTAAAAATCATCTACTTGAAAAACGGCTTGGGTGCCTGAAATAATTACGGTCACTGTTGCTATATTACTTGGGCTACAAGGGCCTAATCCACTAAAGAAGTATTGCAAAGTATAAGCGCCTACTGGTGTGTTTGGCGCAACCACCACTTGCCCTGTGGCATTAAAAGAAATGCCGCCCACTGCAGGTACTGGCACAACGCCGCCAACTTGGGTGATAGTTATGCCTGGATAGTTTGGAGGCAAACTTTGTGTGTTGTCATTAGCCAGTATTGAAATTGCAGAAGTTTGCGTATTAGTTGAAGGTGAAAAAGTATAAGAATCGTTCGTGGCATCTAAACTCACTAGCCTAACATTATCTATATAATAAAAACTTTCGCCTAAGGGCGCGCCTGTCTGAAAAAGACTGCCTAAATAAATATACGTATGATTACCATTGGCCGTGAAGTTAAACGTAATGGTTTCCCATTGATTATTGGTACTTGCCAAATTGGGAGTTGTTAAAAGTTGGTTATTTGACGCCGTAGCAAAAGTAGCAGGAAACTGATGAAAAGGTGTTGGTGGCACCAAGGCAGAAGTAAACAAGGCTTGCATCTTAAAAGCCACGTTATTGGAATAAGTAGCCTTTCGCACATCAAAGCGCAGGGTATAGGATTGTCCACTAGTTAGCGGTTGCAACAAAGGCGTCCACAAACTTTCTCCACTAAAGCCCAAACCAGTTTGGTTTTTAATAAAAAATCCGCCATAAGCTAAATTTCCAGGAATGTTGTCCGGCACAGGTGTTGGATTGTAAAAATTATTGGGTACGCCTACATTGGGGTTTACCGCATTGGCGTGCAAGAAATCAGGGGATGTTGATTCATAGTCACTCCAAAAGTTAACTAAATTAAATTGAGAATAATTGGTGGGAAATCCGCTGGTGTTCTCAAAGTTTCCATTCGTTACATATTCACATGCAAAAGGTGGCAAATTGATAATATTTGGTCTCAAGATATAGATATAAATTTCTGTTATACCGCCCACTTGGCCCAACGCACTTTGCGGCACATAGGTTAAGGTAACCTGACCAAAAAAGGTGCTGTTTGGCGTAAAAGTTATTTGACCGCCAGACATCGTTACGATGCCAGAATTTGGCGTTGTGTTTACCAGTCCAGTTATAATGGTTGGATTGCCATAATCATTTCCCAAAATTACAGCACTAGCAATAGTAATTGGTACGCCAATATGCGTGAAGAATGAATAGGTGTTATTTAAGGAATTTACCCCATCATTAACGCCCACAACTTCTTCATTACCCAAAGCCTCATCATATTCGGTGTAGCCTAAATAGGTGCTTTCTAAACCATAAAAAGCCTCAAGGCTATAGCCTAAATCTGCTAAGACCAATCGTTCTTCAGGTTTTGGATAGCGTTTTAATGTCCCGGCATTGTTGCGATTACTCATCACAAAATAAGCATTATTGCCATGGGGTAATAAACAATTAGGGAACAAATCATCTTCAAAGGTGCTTAAGCTATTACCTATTTCAAAGCAGGTTGGTGTATAAACAGGAAGGGTAACGCTACCCACATATTTTAGGGCATTTGAACAACTGCTGCTGTCTGCCATATTGGGATTGGTATGATTTGGTAAAGTGCATCCAGGTCTTAAAACGTTTAATGATAAGTTTGTATTAAATGACCAATTATAAAGGGATACATTGCCAGTGTTTGTAATCAAATGATGCGTATTGGCATGGTTTTTTAGTTTGGTATCAAAGCGGCTATAATATTTATAATTTGGCCCAAATACAGAGCTGCCCTGAGCATTCATCAAGCTCGTAACGCCCAAAAGATGCATGGTTTCTTTGAGCATGACGCTATATAAATCATAATCTCGAGACGCAGGCGCGGTGCTCAAATCAGTGTGCCAACTAATCGTATTGCCATTGCAAGTGCTAAAATTAAAGGCTAAAATGCCGTGATAAAAATCATTGGGCGTGTTGACCACATTGGTGTAGGCGTTGATGTCAGAAATTAATGTTTTCCAAACTTCACCATCGGCTATGCGCCCAGTGCTGTTTTCCAAAATATTATATAGACTTGAACCCAAACCTAATCGCAAACAAGGGCTATTTGATGCTTGATTAATAGCCCGCACCCAAATATTGACCTTATTGTCGGGAGATTTGATACCTAAAAAATTTTCAACGTCAGTTAAAACAGTCAATAAAACATTTCTCCGTTGAACATGTAAGGTATTATTTAAGTCTTCCATGCCGCTGCCTGATTCAAAATATAATTTAAAAGCTACAGTTTCTTCTTCATTAATAACATTTGTGCTTGGGATATGTAATTGTGACATTTGATAGTCTTTGCCATATCTGTCAAATGCTTTCTCTAAAACGCCTGAAGGCGTTAGGGGCATACTACTTGGGTTTTGCGCTATTGTAAAATTAAAAACCCAAAAAAGAACTAAATAGTAATGGGGGGGGGTAATTCTTACTTTTTTCATATGTAGATAATTATTTGTTTTTTAATAGGTCATATGTAATCGCTTTATCTTCATTTGGGTATAATTATGCATACTTTTTGCTAATCGCGATTTCATAAAATAAATGTTTAATTGTTAATGAATTACAAAGATATTAAAGTAAAATTTAAATTGATAGTTAAAATTTAATTTTTTTCAATAGTTTTATAAATTCGTATTTTTGGCTTTATTTTTGCCATTAAAATATTTTCACATCTTTTTCATGAAAACACTATTCATTTATTTTTCAGCCTTGTTGTTGCCACTCATGTGCCAAACAGCTTCAGAAGAGGCAGGTGTTGCTGTGTCTGAACCTGCCCAAGGAGATTATGTTGTTGAAGAAGTAGCCGCAGAGGGTTCTGCATCAGAACAGCCGATAGACAACAAATCTATTGAAATGCCTAAGGAATTGAAAATCATCAAAACGGGCAACTTGCGCTATCAAGTAGAGGATATTGAAGAAGAGTCTAAAAAAATCAACCAATTGACCGCTAAGTATAAAGGCTACATCCAAGGCGAAAACGCCAACAACAGTACTTATGATTATTCTAAAAATATCACGGTTAGAATACCACACCAAAACTTTGATACATTTATAGCCGACTTATCTATAGGCGTGGCATATTTTGATCAAAAAAACATTCAAGCCCAAGACGTCACAGAAGAATTTATAGATGTTGAGGCACGTTTAACAACCCAAAAAGAATTAGAAAAACGTTATTTAGCCCTACTCAGTCAAGCCAAAAACATCAAGGACATTTTAGAAATAGAAAAAGAACTCAACACCGTTAGACAAGATATTGAAAGCAAAGAAGGTCGATTAAAATATTTATCAAACCGCGTGTCTTGGAGTACTTTAGACATTAATATCTATAAACTTCAAGCAGAATCGGCGCATGTGTCTGTTTCTTATTTTTCAAAAATCTGGACGGCCATTAAAAGCGGTTGGAATGGTTTGTTGCACTTTTTTATTGGGCTATTGCATATTTGGCCATTTATCCTCATATTCATCTTTTTGTTTATCTTTGTCAGACGTAAAATAAGAAAGAAACGACAAAATGATCAAACGTAAATTAGCCATTGTTGCCCTTATTGCCATTTTCTTTATTGGTGTTGGCTTTCAAAAAGATTTTTTTGAAATAGCCAAACAATTAGAAATATTTACCAATACTTTCAAAACAGTCAACATGAATTATGTTGATGACACCAATCCTGGGGAGCTGATGGACAAAACCATCAAAGGGATGTTGAAAGAATTAGACCCGTATACTGTTTTTTTTAATGAGCAAGATGTCATTAAATTTCGCATCAATAACACTGGCGAATATACCGGCATTGGCGCTATGATTGGCAGAAAAGACGGCAATATCATTTTGCGTGAAATTTTTAAGGACTATGCAGCAGACAAAGCTGGATTAAAAGCGGGCGACATCATCACACAAGTTGAAGACATTGTGCTCAAAGATTACAAAGAAGACGTGTCAAATCTATTAAAAGGAGGCAAAGACAAAAAAATAGACATCAAATTTCTTAGACAAGGCAAAGATCAAACTGCGCAAATTTCTTTAAATGAAGTGGATATAAAAGCTGTGCCCTATTTTCAATTGATTGGAAAAGATGTTGGTTATATCGTGTTGCAGACATTTAGCACCAAAACAACCCAAGAAACTAAAGCGGCTATTTTAGACCTTAAAGCACAAGGCGCAACCAAATTGATTTTAGATTTAAGGAGTAATCCTGGCGGTCTTTTAACAGAAGCGGTTAATATATGTAACCTATTTGTGCCAAAAAACGAAGTTATTGTCACAACCAAATCTAAGATTGAAAGGCACAACAGCACCTATAAAACCCGTTTTGATCCGTTAGATTTAGAAATACCTTTGACGATTTTAATTAATGAAAGAAGTGCTTCGGCCTCAGAAATTGTAGCCGGTGGTTTACAAGATTTAGACAGAGCCGTAGTTATTGGCAATAAAAGTTTTGGTAAAGGCTTGGTTCAGCGACCTGTAGATTTACCCTATGGTACACAAGTAAAAATCACGATTTCTAGATATTATACCCCATCAGGGCGTTGCATTCAAGCTTTAGATTATACCAAAAAAGATGCTAGCGGCAAAGCGCAAAAAACAGAATCACGACAAGAATTTTTGACTAAAGCAGGCAGAAAAGTATTTGATGGTGGTGGTATTGAACCAGATATCGCGATAGACGAGGCCAAAATGAGCGCCTTGGCAAAAGCCCTAAACGCTAATGATGCCATTTTTAATTTTTCAACCAAATTGTATTATGATAACCAAAAAGCGGAGAGTTATCAAGTAACAGACAAAGACTTTTTGAGTTTTAAAGATTTTATTAAATCAACTGACTACAAAATTGAAACAGCAGCAGAAAAACAGCTATTGAAATTTATGGAAGTTGCCAAAGAGGAAAATATTGATGAATACGTCAATAAAGATTATGAAACTTTGCTAGCAAACATTAAAAACAATACACAAGCACAGTTGGAAAAAAACAAAAATGAAATCAAAAAATTAATCAACGAAGAATTGATTAAAAGGTATAAATATAAAGATGGTTTTTTTGCCTATCAGGTAGAAAATCAAATTGAGATTAAGAAATGTATAGAGGTTTTGAATAACCCAGCACTAATCAAAAAGACGCTTTCAAAATGATGAAATATTTCTCTTGTTTATTTTTGTTTTTTGCTTTAAACTTAACGGCCCAAGAAGAGGTTGTGTATTCGGTTTATTTTGATTTTGATAAATTTTCCATTAAGGAGGAAAAAAATTTGGAAATGGCTAATTTCATTAAAGCTTATGATAGCACGCGAATAGAGGCCATACAAATTTTTGGCTATTGTGATGATATTGGTAATGACGTTTACAATTTAAAACTTTCAAATGATAGAGCCAATGAAGTTAAAAATTCTTTGCTGGCAAGCGGTATCAAACAAAAAATAATAGTCACCATTGAAGGTAAAGGCAGAGTGCTTATTGAAGATGATTTAGAAGCAAATTTGCCAGAAGCACGAATGAAAAACAGACGCGTTGATGTTCGCATTGTTTTTAAAAAAACCCCCGTGGATGATTTAACTTTAAAAGGTATTCACACCAAATTTAAAGACAACATGAAAGTTGGCGATCGCATTTATCTTGAAAAATTGTTTTTTGAGCAAGGCAGTAGCCGTTTAAATGATAAGGCCAGAGCAGAACTGAACAAACTCGTGCGACAACTCTATAAATTTAAAAAATATCATATCGAAATTCAAGGGCATGTGTGTTGTACGCCAAAAAGGCTTAAAGAAGCCATCGACATTGATACAAGAAAACGGGAATTATCAAAAAACCGGGCCAAAGTGGTCTATAATTTTTTAGCGCTACGCGATATCAAAAAAAACAGAATGACTTATGTTGGAAAGGGCATGTCAGAACCATTAGGACTAGAGCCTGAATTGGATCGAAGAGTTGAATTAGTGATCACAAAAGTAGAATAACATGATGAAACCTTTCAACCTCAATCAGTGGATTGCAGACAATAGACATTTGCTTAAACCGCCTGTAGCCAACAAAAATTTATATGTTGCTTCGGAAGATTACATTGTCATGATTGTTGGTGGTCCAAACGCACGAAAAGATTTTCATTATAACGAAACTGAAGAATTGTTTTATCAGCTTGAAGGCACCATAAAATTGATTATTCAAGACAATGGGGAGCGAAAGGAAATTGACCTAAATGCCGGAGACATGTATCTTCATCCTGCCAAAACACCTCATTCACCTGTAAGAACGGCAGGGTCAATAGGACTAGTGATTGAAAGGAAGCGTGAAGGGAAAGGCTATCAAGATGGTCTATTGTGGTATTGCGAAAAATGCAACCATAAACTACACGAAGTCTATTTTGAGTTAAATAATATTGAAAAAGATTTTCTACCGCACTTTGATGCGTTTTATCAGTCATTAGACAAACGCACCTGCAAATGCTGTGGGCATGTGATGACTAAATAGTCAACGATCAAAAAAATAGTTTGTTAACAAAATCAAAAAAGCAAACCCATTTTGTAATTTTAATTTAATTTTACGTTTCATTTTTATTTAATATTTTATGAGTCAATTAACTAAAGCTTTAAGCATTTTTTGTATGAGTATAACCCTAGCTGGTGTTGCGCAAAAAAAATACACTTATCAAAGTGTAAAAAACGATCCAATAAACACCAGAATCTATACCTTAGATAATGGTTTAACAGTTTATTTAGCTGCGAATAAGGAAGAACCACGTATCCAAACCTATGTTGGGGTAAGAGCAGGTGGTAAAGATGATCCAGCACAAACCACTGGTTTAGCGCATTATTTTGAACACATGATGTTTAAAGGCACCCCAAATTTTGGTACAACTAATTGGGCAGAAGAAAAAAAGCTTTTAGACCAAATAGAAGCCAAGTTTGAGGTTTATAGAAAAACAACTGACCCAGAAAAACGTAAAGAACTTTATAAAGAAATAGACCGTATTTCGCATGAAGCGTCTAAATTGGCTATACCCAATGAGTATGATAAGCTGATGACAGCCATAGGTTCAACAGGAACCAATGCCTTCACTGGTTTAGATTATACGGCATATGTTGAAAACATCCCAAGTAATCAAATAGAAAATTGGGCAAAAATTCAATATGACCGTTTTACTTATCCTGTATTGAGGTTGTTTCATACGGAATTAGAAACCGTTTATGAAGAAAAGAATATGTCGTTAACTCAGGATGCTAGAAAATCAAGCGAAGCGATGTTGAAAGCACTATTCCCAAATCATCCTTATGGCACACAAACTGTTTTGGGTCATCCAGAACATTTAAAAAACCCATCGATGACTGACATCAATGCTTTTCATAAAAAGTATTATGTGGCAAGCAATATGTGTGTGGTGATGGCGGGAGATTTTGATTATGATCAAGCCATCCAAACCATTGATAAGCATTTTGGCAAATTAGAAAGAGGTAATGCGCCTAAGTTTAAAGGTGAAAATTTATTGCCACTTACAGAAAATAAATATGTTGATGTGATGGGGCAAGAGGCAGAAAATGTGACTATTGCTTTCAGAACAGCACCTTTTGGCACAACCGATAGTTATATTGCAGATGTTTTAGCCATGATGTTGTCTAATGGTAAAGCTGGTTTAATTGACTTAAACCTTAATAAAAAACAAAAAACTTTAGGCGCCAGAGCTGGCACTTGGACAATGATTGACCATGGTTCACTGTCTTTATCAGCGGGCAAAAAAGAAGGTCAGACTTTGGAAGAAGTCAAAGATCTATTGTTAGAACAATTAGATTTAATCAAGAAAGGGCAGTTTGATGAGTGGTTAATTTCTGCCGCGGCAAATAATTTAAAATTAAATGAAATCAGAGGGTTTGATTCAAATGGTGGTAGAGCTAGGTCATTAGTTTTTGCCTTTATGAATAGACGTTCATGGGATGAAGTTTTAAGTAATGTAAGTACTTTATCTAAAATTACGAAACAGCAAATCGTTAATTATGCCAACACTTTAGACAAACATATTGTTATTTATAAGCGAAAAGGTGCAGCAACAGACATTCCAATTGTGGACAAACCAGCCATTACGCCTAACTTCATTAACAGAGACAGCAAATCAGCTTTTTTAGTTGATGTTGAAAAAGCAACAGTTTCGCCGATTTCTCCAAAATTTGTGGATTTCAAAAAAGACATGTCAGTTGGTAAACTAAAAAACAATGTTGATATTTTATACAAACAAAATACAGACAATGGTCTTTTCCAATTAGCTTATTACTTCCCAATGGGTTCTGACAATGACAAAAATGTAAATTTAGCGGCTAATTATTTGAGATATTTAGGTACCTCAAAAATGACTTCTGAGCAAGTTGATCAAGAATTTTATAAAATTGCTTGCTCGTATAGTGTAACAGCGGGTAGAGATGAAACTTATATTTCGTTATCTGGCTTAGCTGAAAATCAAGAAAAGGCAGTAAGTATTTTAGAAGCTTTATTAGCAGATGCGCAAGTAAATGAGAAGGCCTATGCCAACTTAGTGAAAGATATTTTAAAAACACGTAAGGACAACAAAGGCAATCAAAGAGCAAATTGGTCAGCCTTGACTAATTATGCCCTTTATGGATCAGATTCACCTCAAAAACACCAGTTGAGTGAGGCTGAATTAAATACACTAAACCCGCAAGTTTTAGTTGATATTCTTAAGAACTTAAACAAATTTCCGCACGAGGTACTTTATTATGGTCCAACAAAAATGGCTGACGTGTCAGCTATGATTAATAAACTGCATAACACACCAGCTAAATTCAATGCAATTCCGCAGGCTAAAGTATTTAAAGTACAAGACACCAATGAAAACCAAGTGATTTTCGCGCATTATAAGGGGCCACAATCTCAAGTGCAAAGTATTATTAATGGTGTACCTTTTAATAATGACATGTTAACAGAAGCATCGGTTTATAATGATTATTTTGGCGGTGGCATGAATGCGATTGTTTTTCAAGAATTGAGAGAAAAAAGAGGTTTGGCTTATTCTGCTTGGGCGAGATATGCTGCACCAACTGACCCTAAAGAAAACTTTAGAAACCTTAGTTTCATTCAAACGCAAAATGATAAAGTTGTTGAGGCTTTAGACGCTTTTAATGACTTATTTGATAATATGCCAAAGTCTGAAACAGCCTTCAACTTAACCAAAGAGTCCATGATGAGCAATATGCGTACGCAAAGGACTGCAAAGATGAACGTTATTTGGAATTATCTTGAAAACAGAAAAATGGGCAGAGATTATGATTTGAATGAAAAAATGTATAAAATCTTACCTTCAAAAACACTTAATGACGCTGCAGTATTTAGTGAAAAACACGTAAAAGGAAAAGCTAAAACGTATGTGATTTTAGGAAATGAAGAGTTATTAAACTTTGCAGAACTAGAAAAAAAGTACGGTAAAGTAACTAAAGTGAAAGCTGAAGATTATTTTGGCTATTAATTTAATATAAACAATAATTTCAAGACCACCCTTTAATTTCAAGGGTGGTTTTTTGTTACCTTTGTAAAAATATATATCATGAACAATAATGATGTTTTCAAAAAACTTCGTGTGGCTTTAATGCTAAGAGATGATCAAATAGAAGAGATTTTGAAGCTCGTCGATTTTAGAATGTCTAAAGCCGAAATCGGTAATTTTTTTAGAAGTGCCGATCATCCAAAATTTGTAGAATGTGGCGATCAAGTTTTACGCAATTTTTTAAATGGTTTAGTCATTTATCTACGCGGGACTAAAGAAAGTCCAAAAGATCCAAGAGCAGTTATCGCTTCAAATAAGGCTATGGCAAATGCCAATGCTGAAAAGCTTTTTGAGAAGAAGCCTTTTGAGAAGAGGACCTATGAAAAAAAGCCTTTTGAAAATAAGACAGGCGAGAAAAAGGTTTTTAAAACCAATAAAAAGCCAATTATTGTTGAAAAGGTTGTCTTTAAGAATGGCAAGAAAAAATAGTTTGCCTCATAAACCAATGGTCTTTTGATTAGTAGGAAGATATTGTTTTTTGTATAAACTGCAGCCCGACTTGAGTGGAGCTCTTTTGTTGGGTTTTTCAAAAACCCAACAAAAAGCGGTTCCGATAGCTATCGGAAGGAAGGCGGCCAAGCTGCCCAAATAATAAAATAGTTAATACTACTTACTCAAACTCGCAAAGAAATCATTGCCTTTGTCATCCGTAATTATAAAAGCTGGAAAATCCTTAACTTCTATCTTTCTGATGGCTTCCATGCCTAAATCTGGAAAATCAACCACCTCAACAGACAAGATGTTTTCTTTAGCTAAAATAGCTGCGGGACCACCAATAGAGCCTAAATAAAAGCCACCATATTTGTTGCAAGCCTCCATGACTTGCTTAGAGCGGTTGCCTTTTGCCAACATAATCATGCTACCACCAGCCGCTTGAAATTCTTCAACGTAAACGTCCATTCTACCAGCAGTTGTTGGGCCAAAACTACCCGACGGCATGCCATCTGGTGTTTTTGCTGGCCCGGCATAATAAATCGGGTGATTTTTAAAATAATCAGGCATCGGTTGACCAGCATCCAAAATCTCTTTGATTTTCGCATGGGCAATATCTCTGGCTACAATCAAAGTACCATTGAGTTTTAATCGGGTTTTAATCGGATATTTAGATAGTTCTGCCAAAATATTTGCCATCGGCTGATTGAGATCAATATTTATTGCTGCTTCCAAATGCGGTGGCGTGGCTGGTAAATATTTTTCAGGTTGTGTTTCTAATTGTTCTAAGAAAATACCATCCTTGGTAATTTTTCCTTTGATATTTCTATCAGCAGAACACGAAACACCTATGCCAACTGGACAACTTGCCGCATGACGAGGCAGGCGAATCACACGCACATCATGGGTGAGATATTTGCCACCAAATTGCGCGCCAATAGATGATTCTTGACAAATGATTTGCACTTTTTCTTCCCAAGCCAAATCTCTAAACGCTTGACCTTGGTCATTGCCTGCTGTTGGTAAATGATCATAATAACCCGCACTCGCTTTTTTTACAGCGGCTAAATTAGCTTCCGCAGATGTGCCACCAATGACCAATGCCAAGTGATAAGGCGGACAGGCGGATGTGCCTAAATCCATGATTTTAGCTTGCACAAAAGCAGTCATTGATTTTTCATTTAACAATGACTTGGATTGTTGATATAGGAAGGTCTTGTTGGCAGAGCCACCACCTTTAGCTAAAAATAAAAACTCATAACTATGACCTTTTTTGCTATAAATATCTATTTGCGCAGGCAAGTTTGACCCTGAGTTTTTTTCTTCAAACATGCTCAAAGGAATGATTTGCGAATAGCGTAAATTTCTTTTTTGGTAGGTATTGTAAATCCCTTTACTCAAAAATTCAGCGTCTTCCGCACCAGTATAAACATCTTCACCTTTTTTAGCCATCACAATGGCTGTGCCTGTATCTTGGCATGAAGGCAATTGCCCCTTAACAGCAATAACAGCATTTTCTAATAAAGTATAAGCCACAAAGCGATCATTATCTGTAGCTTCTGGGTCGTCTAAAATTTTGTTTAATTTTTCTAAATGGGAAGACCGCAACATAAAAGCCAAATCAACCATGGCTTCTTCTGCTAATAATTCCAAACCTTTTGGGTCAACAACTAACACTTCTCGGTTACCCTGTTGTTCAACACGCACATAATCTGAGGTTAATTTTTTATAAACAGTATCGTCTTTTAGTATAGGAAAAGGCTCTTGATAGAAAAATTGACTCATGGGACTAAGCGTTTAAATTTAGAGACACAAAGATAAGAAAAAACGAAATGGTTTTCTTGAAAATAGGGATTAAATTAACCTTTTTGCCTTTAAAAACGACCCTAATACCGCCATTTATTCGCCAACGCGACCAAAGACAACATCACAGGTACTTCAATCAAAACGCCTACTACGGTGGCTAATGATGCGCCTGAATTTAAGCCAAATAATGCAATAGCAACAGCAACGGCTAATTCGAAAAAGTTACTCGCACCAATCATGGCAGCTGGTGCACAAATTTGATGAGACAATTTGAGATATTTGCCGATAAACCACGACACAAAAAAGATGAAGTAAGTTTGGAGCGTTAAAGGAATAGCAATCAATAAAATATGAAAAGGATTATCAATGATTTTTTGCCCTTGAAAAGCAAAAAGTAAGACCAATGTCAAGAGCAAAGCACTGATTGAAATTGGTTTAAGTTTGGCTAAAAACACGTCTTTAAACCAGATTTCACCTTTGGTTTTCATCAAATATTTATGACTAAAATAACCGGCTAAAAGCGGAATAACCACAAATACAATTACACTTGTGATAAGCGTATCATAAGGAATACCTATGTTGCCTGTTTGTGAAAACATACTGTCTAAGCCGAAAAAAGTAAACAATAGTCCAACAATAGGAATAAACGCAATCAATAAAATCAAATCATTAACCGATACTTGTACTAAGGTATAATTAGCATTACCTTTTACCAAATAAGACCAGACAAAGACCATAGCGGTGCATGGCGCAGCACCCAATAAAATCGCTCCAGCTAAATACTGGCCAGCATCTTCTGGCAAAAGCCATGCTTGATAAATATGGTAAAAGAACAACCAGCCAAAAAAGGCCATCGTAAATGGCTTAATCAACCAATTGACAACAACTGTAAGCCAAAGACCACTCTTGTTTTTGCTCACATCTTTGATTGAGCTAAAATCTATTTGTACCATCATGGGATAAATCATTAACCAAACCAAAACAGCCACAGGTAAATTAACCTGTGCATATTCCATTTGACTGATAAATAACATTTGATCACCAAAAAAGTGACCAATCACAATGCCAACGACAATACAGATGGCTACCCAAAGGGTTAAATATTTTTCGAACGTTCCCATAAATATAAAATAGTTAGTTTAGCAACAACCAGATTCTGGCGTGCAACAACTACTTTGCAATTGACTCATTTTGATGCGTGGTTTTTGACTTTTTTCGGGTATCCCGCAATTGTCTTTTGCCAAGCAGTCAGTCATTTTCTTTCTTAAAATAAAGCGATTATTGTCAAAATCTAAAGCGTAAGTTTCAATCGTTTGTCCCTGATATTCTACTTCAATAGATAAATCGGATAAATCCAATTGTTTTTCAGCCAAATGAATAATGTTTAAAAGTTTGGATGAAGCCAAACGGTGATCAAAATCGTCTGCAACCCATAACTGAAAATTAATTTTTTGTTCATCACGCATGATGCCGCCACAATCTATAAATTTTTTAGTGATTAAACCTATTTCTGTCACATGAAAATGTGAGGGGACTAAAGTGCCGTCTTCTAATTGAAAAGAGATGTTTTCCAATGTTGGCAAAATGTTTTTTAAAGTGGATAAATTCATAAAGTATTGAGATTAAAGTCCCGAAAGATTTCGGGAATATTAAATGGTGATTCTGTTGAAATGACTTCAAACATTTGACTTGATTTTTGAAAAAACAAATTTCATTTCGGCTGCAATTTGTAAGCTGCGTTCTTCATATTTTTCTGCCATTTGCGGCGTGTTGTCAAAAGCCTTAGGATCGTTGTAACGTATAGGCAATCGCAAGGCGGCACCAGCTATAAAAGGGCAACCTTCATCGGCAGAGGAGCAAGTCATCACGGCACAGAAACCATTTTCAGGATTAAAAGCATCATCAAAAGCTTTTGAAAAACAGATTAAAGCAGGTTCATTTGTATCATATTTTACAGCAAAAACCGTGTTTTTTATTTCCTCACTGATGGGTTGAATGGCAAAACCTTGTTTTTTTAGCGTCGTGACCACTTGATGAAACATGGCTGTGGCTTCGGTACCGCCAGAGTAACAACTCACTTGTTGAACTTGATAATAATGCGCCATGGTTTGCGCCCAAATTTGTGACAAGTGACTGCGGCGCGAATTGTGGGTGCAAATAAAATTTAATTGTATTGGTAGTTTTTGATTAACCTTACTTTGAATATAATCAACTAAGAGCCTTAACACCGCCTGACGTTCGCGAGAAATTTCGGTTTCCTTTAAACTTTGGATGTTTTCTAAAAGAATAGAATTAATCATACTTTGGTTTTAATTATATTTCGCAAATATACGAACTATTCGCAAATATACGAACAATAATTAAAAAAAATTATTCACAACACAAAATTTTTTGATTGTAGTTAAAAAAATCGCTTAAAGCTTGCTTGGCTTTTTCCCAGTTTTCAGCATGGATGCAATACTTCGTTTTAGGGGGTGTTATTTCCCCTTGAATGAGCCCCGCATTTTTTAAAACCTTTAAATGTTGAGATAATGTGCTATTGGCTATTGGTAATTCTTCCGAAAGATCACCATGAAAGCAACAACTTTGGTCAGCCAGTTTTTCTAGAATCATTAGTCGAATGGGGTTTGCGAGCGCATGGGCAATGTCTGATAATTGGTCGTGTGTCATGGTTTTTATTTATTCGCAAATATACGAATTGATTTTATTTATGTGCAATAGTTCTATGCATTAAAAAAACCTGCTTAAACAAGCAGGTTTTATAATGATTTACTTTAAATAGCTATATTTTATAACCTTTTTTCTTACCAATTTCAATAATAGATTTTTCCATTGCTTAACCTAAATCATCTTTATTGTCGCCGCGTTTTTTCATTTCTTCGTCGATAAATTTTTGACTGCATTACCATTAACAATCATTGGTTTAAACTCGTCATTAAACGCAGTTCTTGATACAGCTTTAAATCCAAATTTTGCCTAGTAATCAGGCAATATAGTATCAAAGGCTTCCGCTGTGGTAGCCCCTTCTTTTATTCCTATTACCATTAATTGTGATAAGTTTTGAGGTCTATTTGCATTTGGATTAGAAAATGCTCCTCCTAAAAATCCTTCTTTTGTAAGTGTAATTCCTGTTGAGCCATCTTCGGTTACAAACATTCTCATCTCGTTGAATTTTTCTCCGGGATGAACAGTAACAGATGCAGCAAAAGCATTGTCTTTAAGAGCCTCTGCCATCATTTCTCTATAAGCATTCCCATCGGTTATCTCATATATCTTTTGGACACCTTTGAAGTTAGGGAATGCTTTTAATATACCTTCGTTTATTGCGTTATCTAAAGTATATTCAGCTACTACGTTTAAGTCATAGAGTCCAAGTCTTTTAGTTCCTCGTACACTTCTTTTATTGACTCCCCTCGTTCCGCTGCTTCTCTTAGAGTATTTCTCCAATAATCCGGATAAGACATTAGCTCCTCTATTTGGTCTTGAGTCAATTGTTTCTTGTTCGTTGATTCTTCTTGCTGTTTCATACCTTTTAAAATTAAATTTTGTTGGGAATATAGCTATCTTAGGTTCTACAAATTTAAACAATTTATTTGCTTGTTCAACTAATTCGTCAGCTTTTTTTGTTTCTCCTTGTTTTCTGAGCTCTCTCGCTTGTTTTCTTAAATCATTAGCCTCTTTGTTTGCACCGCTAAAATTTACCCAAGAGTTTTGTCCTCTTGTTTGAAAAATAACCGCAGGTGCGGCTTCATCGCTATATAAGTCAAGATGTTGTAAGGTTGCATTTTCTTCTCCTATTGCTCCGAACTGATTACCTAATATTCCGTGTCCAAAATAATCATGAACGATTCTAAACACTTCTGAGTTTGTTAGCTAAAATCAATTTGTATGAGTCAAAACGGCAAAACAAATCAGAAGAGATTGGGTCTAATTATGTCAATTTAGCCAACGCACAAGCCGAGAAAGGTCAAACGGTTTTGGCCACACAAAATTTTCAAAAGGCATTTGATCAATTCAAAGACCATGAGCCTCAAAAAGCAATTGAAATTAGCAATAAAATTGTAGCGATTCAAAAAGAAAAAAACCAATTAGATCAAGCCATTATAACACAAAATAAATTAATTGCAGAGGATTTTGTCAAAGCCAATACAAAAACTAAAGTAGCGGCTATGCAAGACTTGGCTTCACTTTATGTTCAAAATAACGAACCCATTCAAGCTTTGGAAACTTTAGAAAGCGCCTATCAAGTCGCATTGGATAAAGGTCATACTTTAGAAGCTAGACAGGTTATTTTAAAGATTGATAGTCTGCACAAAGCCAATAAGCAACCTGAAAAATCATTGCCTTTTTATCGCAAATTTTTAAAAGATTTGCAGACCGTTTTGCAAAAAGACCAGTCCTTAATAGATGATCGTGTGATTGCAGAAACCGAAGGAAAAATTGCGCAATTACTAAAAGAACGTCAATTGCAAAATGATTTGATGAAGCAACAAAAACGCTTCAATATTGGTCTGGGTATTTTCACTGTTCTATTGATTTTAGCTGTTTTAGGTATTTTATATGCCTATAAAAAATTGCAAATCAAAAACAAAAAAATCGCTTTACAATCCTTGAGAAGAGAAATGAATCCGCATTTTATTTTCAATAGTTTAAACAGTGTCAATCATTTTATTGCGCAAAACAATGAGCTAGAAGCTAATCAATATCTGAGTAAATTTTCTAAATTAATGCGTGGCATCATGGAAAATTCCACCAATGATTTGATACCGGTAGCAGTTGAAATAGATTTGATTAAGAATTATTTATCTTTAGAAAAAAGTCGTTTTCATGATAAATTCGATTTTGAATTGATCATAGATGAAAAAATAGATTTGGACAGCAGCCAAGTGCCAAGCATGCTGATTCAGCCATTTATAGAAAATGCCATATGGCATGGCCTGCGTTATAAAGAGGAAAAAGGTTTTATAAATGTCAGTTTTCAAAATGAGGGCAACCATATCAAAACAACAATTATTGATAATGGCATTGGTATAGAAAAAAGTAAAACCCTGAAAACCAAACACCAAAATCAGCACAAGGGCAGAGGAATGACCAATACTTTGGAGCGAATCAAATTACTTAATGAACTTTATAGTCATTGGATAAATTATGAAATAAAGGACAGCGAGGCTGGTGTTATGGTTATTTTGAAGATTAGAATATAATTATTTTGAAGCTATATCCAGCTTTTCGTTCTAGCTTGTGTAGCAAATAGTGGTTTTTGATTCGCCCCTCCATGAGCTCCTACCGTCGCTATGTTTGGTCGTCAAAAACTCACTTTTTGCTACACAAGGCTGTCACTACAATCTGGGCTAGGCGCTTGGTTTTCAAAACCAACTTTGGTTACAAACTTTGAGAAACCACTTTTTTAAACGGATAAAAAAATCTATCTATCAATCGCAAATCTTCTGTAATGACCTCTGCTTTACCAGACATTTCTTGTTGAAGTTGTATGTTTTTGTTATAAGTTGTATTTAATCCTTTTGGAAAATTGAGCTGCAAATGCCAATTGCCTTCGTGATCTGGTGTTTTTGATATGTTATTAACAGACGCTTGAAGCATACCAAATTCTTGCTCGGGATAATTGTCAATTTTTACCCAAACTTTTTGACCTGTTTTAATTTTACCAACGTTTTGAGGTGTGGCTTTGGCTAAACCTAAAACGTGATTTTTTATAACAGGTATTATGCTAAAAATTATATCGCCACTTTCCACCGCTTGATGTGATGACCAAATTTGCATAAAATTTATAGTGCCAGTTATATCGCTCTTTAATAAATATTGTAATTCCCAATCGGCTATGGCTTTTTTGAGTTGTTGTAAGGCAAAAAGCATATTATTATACAATTGTGTTTCTTCTTTTCTTTCTTGTAAACGCAAATTGGTGTCTTGCTTATTTAAATCATTGCTCGAAGATTGTAATTGCGAAAGGGCTTGTTTCATATTTTGAACTTGCTTTTGCATAGACAAAAATTCTAATTGCTTTTGTTCTAATTCAACTTTGGCAATTACCCCTTTGTTAAACAAGATTTCTGAACGATTTAAATCAGTTTGTTTTAATTTTAATTCTTCTATTGACGTATTAAGTTGGTTTTGCGTAATTTGATAGCGTTGATTTTGATAGTTTGTTTCTTTTTGATTGGCAGTTTTTTCGTTAGAAAAAGGTTGAAAATTTAGATGTTGCGAATAGGCTAAAACATCTTTTTGAAAAGCCAAATAAACAGGTTGAATATCACCCAGTTTAGTTAAACCGTGATTTAACATAAAACCTTTAAAATTATCCCAACCATTTTTTTCGATACTATCAATTTCTTTTTTTAAAGCAAATACTTCTTTATAATCAGCCGTATTTGTTAAAATAGCTAAAGGTTGGTTTGGCATAACTAAGGTTTGATTTTCAACGAATAAATGTTGTATCGTGCCAGTAGATCTTGCTATAACTTTTTGTGGTGGCATAGTAGTGGTAATCTTTACATCAGTAACAACCACATCGGGATATTTAATAAAAAAAGCCAATGCAAATAGCCCAATAACTATTAAAAAAATCACATTATTTCCTGAGCGGATTAACCACACAGGCGGTTTGTTCATGATGTCTTGAACGGCTTCACTTCTTAATTCTAATTCGTTGAGGTGTTGATTATTGTTTGGCATGGTGTTTTTTTTAGTCTAAAAAATTCATTTACTCATAATGTCCTAAAGCTGAAATGACTATTACTACTACTTTTTCTTCAAATATTTGATAAATCAAACGGTCTTTTTTATTTAATCTTCTGCTCCAAAACCCTGTTAAATGGTGTTTTAATGGTTCGGGATTGCCAATGCCAGTTTTGGGGCTGAGGACTAACTCATCCAAAATATTTTCAAGCTTTTTTATTGTTGCTTTATCACCAGACTTTACAATTTTTTTAAAATCTTCATCTGCCTTTGGTTCTACTATAACTTTGTAATTCATTTACCAAAAAGTTCTTTTTTATAGGCTTCATCAACAACAATATAATTGCCTTTTGCAGCATTCTCAGACCTTTCCAATATTTTTTTTACAAAATCGGGGTTGTAGTTGGTTTTCTTTTCTTTTTTTATCTTAACAAAAGATAAATTTTTTAAATATTTAACCAAGGCTTTCGCCTGTTCGTTGTTTTCTTCTAATGTGATGGTTAGTTCCATGGGTTTAATTTTTAATTGGAAATTGATTTGTTTTTACTCATAATGTCCTAAAGCTGAAATGACTATTACTACTACTTTTTCTTCAAATATTTGATAAATCAAACGGTCTTTTTTATTTAATCTTCTGCTCCAAAACCCTGTTAAATGGTGTTTTAATGGTTCGGGATTGCCAATGCCAGTTTTGGGATGTTCAGACAATTCAAGAATAATTTTCTCAAGTTTTTTAATCGTTGCTTGGTCGCCAGATTTTCTAATCTTTGCAAAATCTTCTTTAGCTTGATCATCTATTTTAAGTTCAAACTTCCCCATAAGTCATTTGGATCAATTGTTGTAACATTTCCCTTTGCTGCATTATCTGCTCTTTCCAATATTTTTTTTACAAAATCGGGGTTGTAGTTGGTTTTCTTTTCTTTTTTTATCTTAACAAAAGATAAATTTTTTAAATATTTAACCAAGGCTTTTGCTTGTTCGTTGTTTTCTTCTAATGTGATGGTTAGTTCCATTGTTTTGTGTTTTTGAAGTGTAAAATTAATAATCCTGTACCAAAACTTCTGCAGGTATTTTTAGATTTGTGCTTAAATTTCTAATCATGCTTAGCGTTAGTTTTCGTTTTTTATTCATGATTTCACTTACTCTACTTTTAAAACCAATCATTGGCTCTAAATCCTTTTGTTTTAAGCCCATTTGTTCCATTCTAAATGAAATAGCTGAAATAGGATCTGGGAGATTAATAGGAAACTTTTCTGTTTCGTATTTATCAATCAATATGGCTAATATTTCAAGTTCTTCGCCTTCTGCTGTACCTTTTTTTGCATCAAACAAAATAGCTAATCGCACCATAGCTTTTTGATAATCTTTTTCTGTGTTAATAGGTTTTAGTTTCATTGTTTAAATATCGTTTGCATTAATTTTATCATATTCACTGTGAGTCCCCACAAATCTTATCAAACAAAGTTGATAATCAAAATTAATCTTGGCAACTAATCGATAGTGATTACCTTTTATGTTAAAAACTATTCTATTATCTCTTAAAATACTTGCATTTGGATAGATTAATTTTAATTCATTAATTGAATGCCAGTTCGATTTATTTATTTCTCTGTACCAAGACATTAATGATTCTTTAGCATCAGCGTGTTTTTCCCAAAAATCTCTTAATGTACCTCTTGAAAATATTTTCACCCTAAACAGTTTGGTACAAATATAAGAATAAAGTTACAATTTATGATAACTTTTTTAAATATTATTTGTTCACATCTCTTAATATTCGACACAAAGGTAATTAATTTCTAAATTTCATCTTATTTATATTTTTACACCATGCATCTATACAATTTTACATTATACAATATACTATTCTACTATTCCCCCAACTCCAATTGATTTTTTACCAACGTATAATAAGCCCCTTTAAGTTTCACCAAATCTTTATGCGTGCCTTCTTCTATGATTTTACCTTTTTCTAAAACAATGATTTTATCTGCATTTTTCACCGTACTCAAACGATGGGCTACCACAATGGCTGTTCTATTTTTGAAAAAATTTTCTAAATTTTCCATGATTATCTTTTCATTATTAGCATCTAAAGAAGAGGTGGCTTCATCAAAAAAGATATAATCTGGGTTTTTATAAACCGCACGGGCAATGAGTAAACGCTGTTTTTGACCACCACTTATACCCATGCCTTCATTACCTATTTTGGTATTATAACGCAATGGCAAACCTTCAATAAAATCTTTGATGTTGGCAACCTCAACGGCTTGAAGAAGTTTTGCTTTGTCAATGCTGTCATCACCAACGGCAATGTTTTGCGCAATGGTATCATTAAAAATATAACCATCTTGCATCACCACACCACAATGACTCCGCCATACTTTAGGACTGATATTGCTCAAAGGGGTTTTACCAAGCGTAATTTGTCCTTGATTAGGGTCATAAAACTTAAGCAAAAGTTTTAATAAAGTCGTTTTACCGCTGCCACTTGAACCAACAATAGCTGTTGTTTTATTTTGAGGAATGGTTAAACTTAGGTTTTCAAGCACATAATCATCAATCATGCCTGTGTATCTAAAGAACAGATTATCAACCATTAAATCTTGTGGTTCAACGGTTTTGAGCAATTGTTGTTCAGGATATTCTTCTTCTACTTTGTCATGAATTTCACCCAAACGCTCCAAACTTATTTTGGCATCTTGCACTTGCTGAATAAAACCAACCAATTGCATGAGTGGACTATTTAACTGACCAATAATGTATTGCACAGACAACATCATGCCCAAAGAGATGTCGCCTTTGAGTACCAAACTGGCAGATAAAAACGTGATAAGAATGTTTTTCAATTCATTGACAAAATTTGAACCTGTGCTTTGCCATTGGTCTAAAGATAAGCCTTGCATACTGATTTTAAATAACTTCACCTGCACAAACTCCCAATCCCTACGTTTTTGTTTTTCGGCATTGTGCATTTTTATTTCTTGCATGCCATTAATCAGTTCAATGACTTTGCTGTTTTCTTGCGACATTTGAGAAAACCGCTTGTAGTCTAATTCTTTGCGTTTTTTAAGGAAAAATAAAATCCATGCCACATAAACCGCACTTAAAACGATGAAAACTACAAATAAAGTCAAATTATAAAATGCCAAAACCCCACTAAAAATAATGAGGTTAACCATGGAGAACAAGGTGCTCAAAGATGTATTCGTCAACAAAACCTCAATGCGTTTATGGTCATTGATGCGTTGCAAAATATCGCCTGTCATCCGGGTATCAAAAAAACCAATGGGCAAGTTCATGAGTTTTATGAAAAAATTGCTGACCAATGAAATGTTAATGCGTGTGCTCAAATGCAACAATATCCAAGAGCGAATGACCTCAATGGCGGTGCGACCCATAAACAAAAACAACTGCGCTATCAACACCAAATAGATAAAATTGAGGTTTTGATTGCGTATGCCTACATCAACCAAACTCTGGGTAAGGAACGGAAACACCAATGAGAGCATACTGGCGGTGAGCAAACCCAATGCCAATTGCCCCATGAGGCGTTTGTATGGCATAACATATTTTAACAAAAACCGAAAACTTTTGCGGTCGGATTTGTCATCTTCTTGTTCGTAAAAGGCTGGTGTGGGCTCGAGTAGCAAGGCAACACCTTCTTCTGTTTCTGCGGTGGCATTGGCACCAATCCAAGCTTGTAGAAATTCTTGTTGGGTGTATTCAATTAAGCCGTAGGCGGGGTCGGAAACTACAGCCCCCCAACCCCCAAAGGGGGAGCTTTGGGCTACGTTATTTTTACTGCTAAAAAATCTTTTGAAAAACTTAAACTTCCCTCCTTTGGAGGGATTGAGGGAGGCCAGAACCACAAAATGATTTTTATTCCAATGCAAGATGCAAGGCAATGGGGCATCTTCAACCAGCATTTGCAAATTGATTTTTACGCCCAAGGTTTTGAAGCCCATGCTCTCGGCGGCTTCGCTTAGTCCCATGAGGCTACTGCCTTCTCGGGTGGTTTCGCTCAAGTTGCGGATTTGCTGCAATGACAACGACTTGCCATAATGTTTGGCAATGATGCGCAAACAAGTGGGGCCACAGTCTTTGGCATCGGGTTGCTTGAAGTGGGGGAAGGGTTTAAACGCCATCTATTTTGTAATCATTTTTTTAGAAAAAATAATAGTTTAGGTTTATCTCTTTTAGAACCATTTTAGAAGTTTTAGAGCATTATTGCAAGATGGGTTTATAGACCATCTTTTTTCACCAAATCTTGCATGCCGTAATATTCAATGGCTTTTTCTTTTAATGGATTGGTGCTCCACTCCACCCATTCATTGGTATAGGGGTTATAACCACACTTTAAGGGTTTGGATAAATCGATGTCTTCCCCAAAATGGGTGCGTTCGGTATAAGCACGGCAATCGGTGCAAATATGTCTAAACTCACAATCTTTACAAACGGCAATCATGTCTTTGGTTACGTTCCAGTATTTTTTGAAATCTAGATGGTTGAGCGCTTCTTCAAGTGTGGTGTCTTTGATGTTGCCAAAACTTTGTGGCATGGAAGGGCAATTGCGGATGTTGCCATCAACGTCTATGGAGATTTTTTTGTGGAGGCAGGAGTTGTGGTTGAGGGATTCGGTGTAATGCTGAATATTAATACTAAAAATATCTTCATTAAATATACCACATGTATTTCTGTTATTTAAGTTTTGGGTTGTAAAACATAATATTGATTCTGAATTCAAAATTTTCTTATCATATTTAAAATTATAAACTACCATAAAACTTATACGTTTGTTGTCTAAAAGTTTTCTATAATCAACTTCTTCTTTATTTTCTTCGTGATTAATAAAAATGGATATATTCCAAAAATTAAGCTCTTGTTTATTAATATAATCTAACACATTAAAAAGGTTATTTAATTTCACGTTATTTTTAAGAAATAGTTCAATATTTTTGCATTTTATGTTGCTTAATTTATAAAGTGCATCATTAATAGAGTAATTTTGATTATTATACTCTATAATTGCATTTGAAACTACTTCAGGTAATTGAAAAATATTATTTAATTCTGGGAAGTTTTTAGGATTGTTTGTAAAAAATCCAAATTCATTTTCTATCAAAAAGTTAATATACTCATCTTTTGACTCCTTTAATTTTAAATACTTTTTTTCAATGATTGATTTACTCTTTTTATTGATTGATTCAACAAAAACAGCCAAATCATTAGGTATAGTCATACTAAAATTTCTTTGAAAATCAATTATAATAGACTGATTATGCCCTTTAGTTATTTTTACTGTGCTAAAAAATACGAAATACTCCAAGTTATCCATTTATAAACTAATTCTTTTAGAAATATTTTTGTAAAATTTTATATAACTATTAAATTTTGAATTATAATCTTTCATAATATAGTTTTTTGCAATATTATTCGCTTTTGGCTCTTCAATATTTCGTAAATTTTTAAATTCAATTGGTAATTTGCTTAAATCTTTCATTTTAGTTTTTATTTAAAAGGCTTTCAGCAATATACTTATCAATATAATAATTACAATTGCCAGATAACCAGTCATATTGACCCTGCGGATTTACTTCTAAAAAAACATATTCATTATTGGTGCTATAGATAATATCAATTGAACCAGTATCATGATTAGTTAATTTCATAAATTTTTTTAGTTTTCCTACAATCTTTTTAGGCAATTCATAAGGAACTAGTCTGTTTGGAAAGATTTCATCATAATTTCTATAATCAAACTTTGTATTACTATTGTTTTGAGAGAAAATAGCCATACTAAAATGGTAGTCCTTGAAAAAGAATGTTCTTATTTCAAATTTTTTTTTAATATATTCCTGTACTTGTGATAAACCAAAATTTTCAATAAAATCTGAAGAGTTAAATACGATTGGGCTTTTAATAAAACTCCAATTACCATTTTTGCTATCTTTATATGGTTTATATATTGATTTAGTAATCAACAACTTGTTTTCGCCAAAGTAATCAACAACTTCCTTCTTGGAATATGTCAAAATTGTTTTTGGAATTTTAAGTCCGGAAAGTTTCGCAAAGTATAAATTCTCAATTTTATTGTTACTAAATTCTTTAAAATATGATCCAAAAGTTTGAAAATTACTTTTTTCAATAAAGAAATTAACATTTTTACTTTCTTCACTTAAATATTTATTAAAGTTATTTTTTAAATCAAAAAATGAAAAGTAGCCACGTCTATACCAGATCTTAAATTTATCAATATTTGATGATGTTTTTGTGTTGTCAATTTTAAAGTTTAATTCAAATTTTTCATCTGTGTTAACCTTTATAACATTACAGTTATAGTGAAACAACCAATCTATAACCCTTATCGCAGAAATATCACTTGGTTCAGATACGATTATTGTGCCATCCATTTTTTTACATCAATTTCCCACTCAATTTCTTTTCTCCCATTTGCATGCCAAATTAAACCTCTCAATTCATCATCAGTTAATGGTTCTTTTTTATGTTCTGCTTTGATTAATTTGATGAGTTTTTTTCCATTTTCACTATTGTAATCAAAATGCCTAAATATCACACCATAGCCTTGACTACAATTATTAGCTTTACTTTTAGAAAATGTTGGAAAGCCATGTGTTTTTACAATTTTAATAATTTTAACAAGATTAATACTATCAGTAGCTCTTATAACCTTCCATAAGGAATCGTTTTCTCTATGATAATTTGCCTTATCAGAGTCATTAAGTTTTTCTAATTGTTTTGAAATTGGTTTTATATTTTTAAAAGCAGAACCATCATCGCTCTTTATCTTGTTTAAACTATCAATAACGGTAGCATTTGTTCTTAAACCATACTTATTGTCAATTACACTTTGTTGATTTCTTTGAAACTGGTCATCATGTACTATTTTGTCTAATTCTTTACAATATGCGTTTTTAGCAAAAAAAACTTTTTTGCTACATGATAAAAAGATTATAGTTGCAAAAAAATATATGGGTAAAATTTTACCCATATATTTAATTTTTCTAATGCATGTTATCATATAGAACTAACTATTTTATTTAACATAAGACATTGATTGAAATTCACTAAAAGTATTACATGACCCATCTCCATTGGTGTCATAAAAAATATCTCTAGTCACTTGTTCGCCATTCACAAGAGTACAGCATCCACTAGTATGCACCCATCCGCTGCCTATATTTCTATTTAAATTAGAAATCTTTTTTATTTGAAATTTTTGTAAACTTTTCATAATAATTAATTATTTACATTCAATACCTACGCACATTGAACCAGTCTCACCAGAATTCCAAATACCATCACCATTTGTGTCATTAAACCTGTCTTCAGTAGTTACAGTGCATCCTTGTTCGTTGGTCTTTGTAGAACTTGTATTTACCCAACCACCACCAAAAATAAAATTACCTTTAATTTGTTTGTTTTGAAATTTTTTTAAACTTTCCATAATGTTAAAATTTAATAATTAATAATAATTTTTTTGTTTCTCACTCATTCTTCTTTTTCCATCTGCGTGCACTCAAATGTAATAAAAAATTTGTAGTGAGCAAAACTGTTACAAATAAAACAACAATTTTTCAAAAATATTATTATTTTTGTTGCAATTTAATTGCAATTTTACGCAACATCAAAGATTATGGAAAAAACAAAACTCACTTCTGCACGTTTAACCAAAGGTTTTTCTCAAGCCAAAATGGCTCAACTTATGGGCATGACCACCTCAACCTATAGCAGAAAAGAAAACGGGCACAGTAAAATTCATCAAGAAGAATGGGACAGAATAGCCAAGTCTTTAGACGTGCCAGTGGAAGATATTTATGAAAGTGAAGAAAGCATGGTGTTTATTTGCAAAGACCAAGCAACGGGTAATTATCAAGGCACAAACAATATTTACAGCGTACCAGAATATTTATTAGACAGCCAGCGCAAATATATTGCCAAATTAGAGGAGGAGAACGAGATTTTGAAAGCTAAAAACAATCAACTTGAACTGGAGAATGAACGGTTGAGGGGTATTGGTTAAATTTGTATAATGTATTCTAATATTTTTTATCTTTGTATAATTTATCTTACTTATGGACACACTTATCATTAAAACCTAACCCACTAAAACAAAAGCCTTAATAGAAATGTTTAAAGCTTTTGATATTGCCTATGAATTAAATGGGCAAAATGGTTCTAAAGAAGATTTTTTATTTACAGAAGACGCCATAGACTTGACTCCAGAACAAATCAAAGCCATAGACGAAGCTTTAGATGATGTGGCAAATGGCAGAGTGCATACGCATGAAGAAGTTATGCGAATGACCAGATTAAAGTATCCTAAATATTTTAAAGAATAAATGATGTTACCAATAACTTGGTCTGAAAATGCTAGATTTGATTATTGGCAAAATATTGACTATTTAGAAAGTGAGTGGTCAGAGAGAGAAGTTGAAAGTTTTTTCAATAAAGTTAACGAGGTGCTTAATCAATTGCAAGAGGCGATGTTATTTTTCAATCAACAAGGAAGAAGTACGTTTATCAAATAGTGGTTGTTATGCAAATAACATTATATTATGAGTTAAAAGATAACAAAATCACCTTGTTAATATTTTGGAATAATTATCAAAATCCTAAACGTTTAAGTTTTTGATTAAGAACTACAATTCATAAATTTTTCCATGAAAATAAAAGCAGTCATCGTTGACGACGAACAAATAGCCAGAGAGGTATTACGCAGTTATTTAACCAAGCATTGTCCACAAGTTGAGGTTTTAGGTGAAGCGCAGAATATCAAGGAAGCTGAGCCTTTAATCAGATCTACCCAGCCGCAATTGGTTTTTTTGGATGTAGAAATGCCTTTTGGCAATGCCTTTGATGTGTTAGAAGCCACGGCAGATTGTACTTATGAAACCATTTTTATTACCGCTTTTTCTGAGTACTCTTTGCAAGCTTTGAATATGAGTGCTTCATATTACATCTTAAAACCTATAGATATTCAAGAGCTAATCAAAGCAGTTGCAAAAGTGCAAGAACAAATAGAAAAAAATGAAAATTTTAATAGAAATGAAATTTTGTTGCAAAACATCAAACAAAATCACATCCAACAACAATTGATTATTCCCACCTTGCAAGGATTTGAGGTAGTTAAATTAGACCAAATTGTTCATCTAGAAGCAGACGGCAATTTTACGCAGATACATTTAAAAGATGGCGGTAAAAAAATGGTTTGTCGTTTTTTAAAACATTTTGAAGATTTGCTTGCTGCGCCTTTTATTCGCATTCATCGGTCGCATATCATCAATACAGAATTCATGGTGAGTTATCAAAAAGGTAGTGGTGGCGTGGTTACATTAATCAATAAAAAAGAGATTGATGTGGCAGCGACTTATAAAGATGCACTGTTGGGCGTTTTTAACGGGTAGAAGCTTATGCATTGATACCTCCAAAAAAAAGCATTATTTTTGTCAAATAAATTCAGACCATGTCAAAAATCCTATGTTTAGAAACAGCAACCAAAAATTGCTCAGTGAGCTTATCTGAAAATGGACAGCTATTAGTTGCTAAAGAATTAGCTGAAGGCAATTATACACATGCTGAGAACCTCCATGTTTTTATTCAACAGGTTATGCATGAAGCCAACGTGCAGATGATAGACTTGCACGCTATAGCTGTGAGTAAAGGACCGGGGTCATATACAGGTTTACGTATTGGTGTTTCTGCCGCTAAAGGTTTATGTTATGCTTTAAATATTCCCCTCATTGCTGTTGATACTTTGGCTGTTTTGGCCAAACAGATAAAAACAGAAAGCGGTTACATTATCCCAATGATTGATGCCAGACGCATGGAAGTTTATACAACAATTTTTGACCATAAATGGCAAAATATTTCTGAGACAAAAGCTTTAATCGTTGCTGAAGATCATTTTTCAAACCTCAATCAAGACTTATATTTTATTGGTGATGGTGCACCAAAATGTCAGGAAATTTTAAAGGCAAAAAACTTCCATTTTGACCCAAGTATTTTATATCCTTCCGCTAAAGACATGGTCAGCTTGGCGTATCAAAAATTTATGACAATGGATTTTGAGGATGTCGCCTATTTTGAGCCATATTATTTGAAAGAATTTATGGTTGGTAGCAAATAGAAAGTCCAAAGCTTCTCACTTTGGACCTTAAGTTATCAATCGTAATTATTTTTACAAGCTTTTTTCTTTCTAGAATAATTTAAAAATCAAATTCAAATTTGATGCCTTGAGCCAAGGGCAAGCTTGTTGTATAATTAATGGTATTGGTTTGACGACGCATATAAACTTTCCAAGCATCTGACCCAGATTCTCTACCGCCACCTGTTTCTTTTTCACCGCCAAAAGCACCGCCAATTTCTGCGCCTGAAGTACCAATATTCACATTGGCAATTCCACAGTCTGAACCTGCATGAGATAAAAACAGTTCTGCTTCACGCATATTGGTGGTCATGATAGCTGAAGACAACCCTTGACGCACATCATTTTGAATGGCAATGGCTTCTTGAACATCTCCACTATACTTAATGAGGTATAATATCGGTGCAAAAGTTTCATGCTGTACAATTTTGAAATGGTTTTCAACTTCTGCAATAACAGGCGTCACGTAGCAACCACTTTCATAACCTTCGCCAGTTAGAACTTGGCCACCAGTTATTATTTTAGCACCTTCTGCTTGACCTGCCGCAATGGCTTTTAAATACATATCAACAGCATCTTTATCAATAAGAGGTCCCACATGATTGCTTTGGTCTAATGGATTGCCAATTTTGATTTGTTGGTAAGCAGTCAATAAAGATTGTTTAACTTTGTCATACAATGATTCATGAATGATTAACCTTCTGGTTGATGTACAACGTTGACCGGCTGTTCCAACTGCTCCAAAAACTGCACCTATAATGGTCATTTTTAAATCGGCATTTGGTGTAACGATGATGGCATTATTACCACCTAACTCTAAAAGAGAACGACCTAATCTTTCGCCAACAGTTTGTGCAACAATTTTACCCATCCGTGTTGAGCCAGTTGCTGAAATAAGTGGCACTTCTTCATCTATGGTTAAAAATTCACCCACCTGATAATCGCCATTAATCAAGCAAGAAATACCCTCTGGCATATCATTGGCTTTCAAAACTTCTGCAATAATATGTTGACAGGCCACACCACACAAAGGTGCTTTTTCTGATGGTTTCCAAATGCAAACATCGCCACAAACCCAAGCCAATGCCGTATTCCAAGCCCAAACGGCCACTGGAAAATTAAAGGCAGATATAATACCTACAATGCCTAATGGATGATATTGTTCATACATCCGGTGACCAGGTCTTTCAGAATGCATGGTTAAACCATATAATTGACGAGACAAACCAACTGCAAAATCGCAAATGTCAATCATTTCCTGAACCTCGCCCAAACCTTCTTGAAGCGATTTGCCCATTTCTAATGAAACGAGTTCACCCAAAGGTTGTTTTAATTCTCTTAATTTATCACCAAATTGCCTAACAATTTCGCCTCTTTTTGGTGCAGGCATCAAACGAAAAACTTGATAGGCTTCCTTTGCTTTTTGCTTAACTTGTTGGTAATCTGCTGCTGTTGTAACTTCTACTTTTCCAATCAATTGACCATTTACTGGCGAAAAACTTTCAAGGTACGCATTTGATGTGCTGATCCAGCTGTCACCTGTTGAAGTGCCTTTGTTAATTGGGGATAAATTTAATTGATTAAAAATGTGGTCTATGTTTACTGTCATGTTGGTAAAATTTTCACAAAAGTACAAAAATTTGTTTTATTTCTAACAAAAAAGCCGCCCAAAAGAGCGGCTTTGCAAACGGATTTTATTTTAATTATTTCTTAATGATCTTCGTTTGAAAATCAATGGTATCATTAGAAATTTTTATAATATAAACGCCAGCGTTCAGATTACTAATATCGAAAGTAGTATAGTTTAGTAAATCTATTTGCGCTTCTTTCACTAATCTACCATTCACATCATAAACAGAAATAAGACTAGTTCCAACGGCATTTTTGGCTACGATTTGTAATTGACCATCTGTTGGATTAGGATAAAAGAAGAAATCATTGCTGTTAAACCCAGTGGTTGAAAGCGTACATTCTTGTGGGATATCAAAGGCCTCAATTTGGTCAAATCTATTAGTTGAACTGCCTTGACTAGCACTAACACCAAGACCTCTTCGGGCAAAAGCGCGCCAAATAAGACATTTGTTATCACTATTGTTTGCCAGTAAATCTGCCTCTAAAATAGCATTTCGGCCATCAACAAAACCTGGATTACATGGTTGTAATTTTAAACCATCTACAACTAGCTGTAGCGCCTTATTATTTCCACCATTACCAGTAAAAAAATTAGGGTTAAAACCATAAACATCAATCATATCCCAAGTCATATCCCAAAGCATAGAAGCCCAAACAAAACCAATACCATGAGGTTGCGATATACTTTGATTATTTGTTGCCCCAAACGTAAAATTATTCACCGTAAAACTTCTGCTATATGGTGCAGGTCTGATACCATTTCCCGTGATAGGTTGGTTTCTTAAATAAGAGCCCATACCTCTAATTTGATTCGCAGTGTCTGTTGGTTTCATAGTTAAAATTAAAGCAAAATAATCACTCCAACCTTCGCCCATTTGTTCAGCATTGCCCAAGCAATTACTATTGTTGGCGCCACCAGTTAAACGGTTGGAGATACCATGACCATATTCATGTGTAATTACGCCACTATCCATTGAGCTAGTTAAAACAGGGTCATTAGTTAGCGACAATGTACCACTAATAGACTGATTTCCGTTGAGGGCATCTATGATTTGTTGGCCAAGTGCTTGTGAAATCATCACAGAAGGTATGGTTACGCTGCCACCGTCATTACCAGGTGTCATTGATATTGGATTTGCACCTGTGTTATTTACAACGATTACTGCAGTAGCGCCTTGGTTTTGAGCGGCTAAAACTTTTGTGCCGAATTGACAGTTTCCTCTTCTCATTACAACTATTTTTCCGGCCAAACTGCTGCTATTAATTATATTGTCACAACCATCATTTGGGTCTGTAGTTGTGCCACTATTATCATCAACAACTAAGGCAAAATCGCCAGTTACTGGTGTAGACAAACTAGCACCAAAAGTTGAGGGCGCCACGCTGTATGTACCTTGTAAGGCGCCAGCAGGAACTGATAGTAAAGCACCACCTGCACCAGTAGTCCAATTAAACATTTGCATTCTTGGGCTACTGCCATCTGGAGGCGTTGCAAAATTGGCATTGTTAGTGCCACTGCCATCTTGATTGTCTGCATTGACAAAATCGTTGCCTAAACCTTGGCCACTATAGTTGGTTTGTTGAAAATTTCCACTAGCTTCATCAAAACCATAAAAATGAAAGACATCATGAATGATATTATTCCAATAAAATAAATTGGTGGTTGAAGCTGGTATATACGTATTAGGGTGATTGTTTAAGCTAAAAGGAAAATTAAAATTTAATGTTGAACCACCTTGTGTTTCATCACCTGTATTATTTCCCGCTAAATCTGCTCTCGCTCTAACATTGTTTCCTCTTGTAGAGGTAAATTCTGGACCAACAACGCCATTAGTGTCGTGCCAACCAAACGGGGAGGCAATAGGGTTTGCAGGTTGTGAAAGTAAAGCCGTGCTGCCATGATTTGGACTTTCATTCGGCATGGGTAAAACATTATACTGTGAACCATCATTTGGTCCAAAGGCAAAATAGGAAGATTTATTGATTGTTATTTGCTTGCCAAAAGTTTTAACCTTTGAATCATAGTGATTATCAGAATGGCTATCATCAAATTTACAATTTGAAACCCAATCTAGTATGCTTAAAAGGTTGCCGTTTACTGCATCAATCCTTATGCTATACCAATGACTTGAATCTAAAAGGTAAATACTCAAATCCCAAACCAATCTTAGTTGGGTTTGGTCATCATTTGATTGATACATCAGTTTCACGGGTATCGATTCTTGCGAAATGTTTGCTGCATTAAACAAAAATTGTTGTTCATTCATTTGATTAATCACTTGCAAGTTACCTCGATTATCTATTTTTAAATAATCTGCGGCCTTTGAAATAGCTTGTTGGGGCGTTATAGCAGGTGTGGTGGTATTAATTTTTTGAGCGGCTTGTCTTATAAAACCCACCTTTGCTGTGCGAACTTTTAGCGCATTATCAATGCTAAATACCGAAACCCCTTGATGAATTTCTATATTTGAAACCTTTTGTGTCACATAAACATTGTTAGTTTTTGTTGACCTAGCATAGTGTTGGTTGTGGATAACAAATTCACTTAAATCTGCCGAAGAAAGTTGGTACTGATCTTTATTTAAGGTCAAATAATTTTGAATGATGGTTTCAAAATTTTGGCTAATTGCCATAAATGGCACAAGCGATATAAAAACAATGAGTTTTTTCATTTTTAAGATTTGGATAAACAAAAGTATAAAAAATACTTAATAAACCCACAATTTTTAGTTTTTTAACACTTGTTTTAGTCAATTAGTAATGTTTTTTCAAAAAGGCTCACATTTCTTTTCAAATCCTGGTTTGCGAGAGATTTGTATTTGTAAAAATAAAAATGCTGTTTTCTTTCTTTTGAAAATCTATCTTTGTTATAGTAAACACCTTGAGGGAAGATCAAAATATCGGAGGGAAAAAGGTTTAAATTTAAATTTGACTGATTAACTAGAAATACTTTGTTCTCTCGATGAACATAAAAATTTCTAAAAGGCTTTTCTTTTATTTTAGTCGCGTAATAATAGCTAAAGATGAGGTTTTTTTCTTTGTCAAAAGCTTGATGATTAGTTGAATAGAAAAACCAATCTCGGTTGTTATTTTGGAAAACCGCTAAGTCATCCTTCTTTTGGATCAGTATAAATTGGGGTTTGTTATTTAGAAGATATTTATTTGTTAAATGGGAAACCTGCATGATTAATATTAAAAGTAATGACAGAGAGAGAAATTTAATTTTTTTACTATATAAATAGCTATAAAAAACTAGTAATAGAAGTATTGATATGAATAGGTTGAAGGTTGATAAATAAATATCTTTAAGAATAAATTGGTCAAAACCTGACAAATAATTAATAATTTTAATAAAATATTTGATGATGAAGTTAAGGAAATCTGACAGCCACGAGATTTCAATTTTAAAAAAGGCAAAAAACAAAAAAGCAAAACCAAAGACTAAAAGCAATGAAAGCATGGGGATGGCTAATAAATTAGCAATTAAAAACAATCCAGGGAGTTGATGAAAGTAATATAAACTAATGGGTAAAACACCTAATTGCGCGGTAAATGAAACAAGTAATATGTCGTAAAAGTAGCTAAATATTTTTGATTGAGGATAATACCATTTTTTTAAAATAGGATAAAAAAGAACGATGGCAATCACTGCTGCATAACTCAGTTGAAATCCAACATCAAAAAGATAGTAGGGATTGAATAATAATAGAAGTAGCATGGAGGCCGCAATGGTATTAATAATGGCACTTTTTCTAGACATCATTAAACCAATATTTATAAAGCTAAACATGGTTACAGCCCTAACCACCGACGGCGTAAAGCCAACTGCAAAGGCATAAACCCATAAGGCTAATATAGCTAATAAGTAGGGAAAATATTTAAATTTTTTAACGCGCTTTAAAGGTTTAAGTAACCATAATAACATCGCAGAAATCATACCGATATGAAGGCCTGAAATAGCTAAAATGTGAATGATACCTGTGTTTGAAAAGCTTTGAGAAATGGTCTCGTTCAATTCAAGTTTTTCACCAAGCGTAAGTGCTTTAACAATATCTTTACTTTCAATACTTAAGGTGGATTTGTCAATAAATTCTGCTAAGCCATTTCTCACGCTCAAAAACTTTTGCAAATCCGTTTTACCCTGATTTGCAAATATCATTTGATTAATGAATAATTGATATTTAATACCTTTTTTATTGAGATAAAGGCCGTAGTCAAATCCTCCGAAAGAATGGTTATTTGGTAGGCTACTAATTTGACCAATACACGTAAAGGCGTCGTATTTGTCTAACTTTTGAAACTTTTTTTTATCAATTTTGAGTATGAAACGATATTCAAAGGTTTGATTATTAATGGTTTTTGTTTTAATCTCATAACGATTTTGGTAGGCATTTGGCTTCAGGACTTGCATGACTTTTGCTTCTATAAAAGTTTGCTTATCTAAAAATTTTTTAGGTAATTCTACATGATAATTTTGTATACGCAATAAACCTAAATTTGCAAAAACAAGGCATGAAACAACAAAAAAAAGGAAGTTAAAATATTTTATTTTTTTTCTAAAATAAAAAACGGCTAGTTGCCCAATAATCAGCGGTAAAATAAAATATAACGCAAACTTATTTTCAAAGTAAAAGCCAAATGTAATGCCTAATGATAAAAAAAAGGTTAATGACAAAGTTGGTGGTATGTCAAACCTTTTGAGCATGTTTTACAAAACGCGAGAAGCGTGAGTGAATCTTTTTGCCCAATAATCTTCGGAAAGTGAAGAAACAATAACTCCTTGAGAAGTTGATGAGTGAATAAATTTAACGTCGCCATTTGACACTTCGGTTACTAAACCAACGTGACTTATTGATCGGCCTCGCGTAACAAAAAACACCAAATCACCTTTATTAATTTCGCCTTTTGAGAGCCTTCTTCCCACTCTCGCTTGCTCAGATGATGTGCGAGGTAAAGAAATATCAAGTTCTCTGAAAGTGCAAACTATCAAACCAGAACAATCTATGCCCGAGGTAGACATGCCTCCAACACGGTATCTTGTGCCTTTATAGCGATGGGCAACACGTAATAAATTGCTAATAGCATCCGTGGTTTCTTCATTAAAGGTATAATCTAATTGGTATTGATTAACTTTTTTCTCAATTTCAAATTCACTAACTGAAGGGGAGTTGTCACGTGAATTTTTTACGATGGCTTGAGTAAATTCGCTTGGTTTTTTTGAACTTAGAACAGTTTTTTCATCTTTAACTACTTTAATGATGCCAGATGGTTGATGTGTGGAACCACAGGAAACAAATAGCAAAGAAAGTAAGACATATGAAAGAACAATTCTTATCATGGTGTAAAATATTTACTGGTAGTAAATTCGGATTTTGCAAATATACAAGCAATTTTTTTAATACGCAAATATTTCATTAGCAACTTTTTGACTTGCACCATCCTGACCAAGTAAGCTAATTAGCTGATTATATTTGAATAAAAGTTTTTCTCTGTTTTCATTTTTAAGAATTTTTTGTAATTCTTTTTTTAAATTTTTATGATTTAATTCATGTTGAATAAGTTCTTTTACCACCTCTTCATCCATGATTAAATTGACCAACGAGATAAATTTCAATTTAATAACTCTTTTAGCTATCTCATAAGAGATATTGCTACCTTTATAGCAAACTATTTCAGGTACTTTAAAAAGTGCTGTTTCAAGTGTGGCTGTCCCTGATGTTACTAAAGCGGCATGGCTATTGTCTAATAAATCATAAGTTTTATTTTGCACCAAACAGATTTGTTTATCTTTTAGAAATGGTTGATAAAACGTTTGTGGTAAACCTGGCGCACCTGCAATAATAAATTGATAATCAGGAAAATCATTTAAAACACTAAGCATAATATTTAGCATTTTATTCACCTCTTGCTTTCTGCTACCTGGCAGCAAAGCAATAATGGGCTTGTCTGCCAATTGGTGCTCAGCTAAAAAATCAGCTTTGTTTTTTTTAGGTCGCCTATTGATGGCATCCAACAAAGGATGACCAACGTAACTTACTCTAAAATGATGCTTATTTTCAAAATATGGTTTTTCAAATGGTAAAATCACATATAATTTATCGATACTTTTTTTAATTTGCTTGATGCGATTTTCTTTCCAAGCCCATATTTGTGGCGCAATGTAAAAATGGTTTTGAAAATGCTGTTTTTTTGCCCATTTGGCTATCCTTAAATTAAATCCCGGATAATCGATATAAATAATTTTATCTGGATTAAAGCTTAAAATATCGGCTTTACAAAAACTAATATTGTTTAAAATGGTTCTGATGTTTAACAAAACCTCTGCAAAACCCATGAATGCTAAATCTTTATAATGTTTAATGCATGTGCCACCAACTTCAGACATTAAATCGCCGCCCCAAAAACGAATTTCTGCTTGCGGGTCAATTTTATAGAGTTCTTTCATGAGGTTTGACCCATGTAAATCGCCTGATGCCTCTCCTGCAATGATATAGTATTTCATTTTTATAAAAATAAACTCATAATAGCCAGCGCAATAACTGACATGATAACACCTCTTGCCATAAATTCTTTTTTAAGCTTCAAAAGTGCAAAAAACAAAGCTAAATTTAATACACAGCCAATGGAAATTACTTTTCCGAAAGAATTTTGTGTCTTCAAAAAAACAATAGATTCAGTGATTTCTACTTCCGCAATAAAATGTAAAAACGCCATCACGCCAAGGCTACAAGCAATTAAACCTAAAATAAATCCTAAAAAAAATTGAATTTTATCGTTATGCATCTTTAGTCATTAAATTGATAAGTGTTTAGTTTCATAATCGCATGATGAGCCGTTAGGTCAAATTGAACAGGGACGATAGAAACGAAACCATGCGCTAAAGCCCATTCATCAGTGTCTTCTCCTAAGTCTTCGTTTACAAATTCACCCGTCAGCCAATAATAATCTTTTCCTTGAGGGGTATGTCTTTTGTCAAAGTTTTCAACCCATTTGGCTTTTGCCTGACGGCATATTTTAGTGCCTTTAATTTCACCTTCATCAAGTTTGGGAAAATTAACATTGAGCACAACGCCTTCAGGTAATCCATTTTTTAAAACCTCCGTCGCAATGGTTTTTACAAAAGGTTTTAAAACTTCAAAATTGGCGTTCCAGTCATAATCAAGTAGAGAAAACCCTATTGCAGGGATGCCTTCAATGCCAGCTTCAACTGCGGCGCTCAAGGTACCAGAATAAATCACATTGATAGATGAATTTGATCCATGATTGATACCAGAAACGCACAAATCGGGCTTCCTGCTCATGATTTCCCGTGTGGCAAGCTTCACGCAATCCACAGGCGTGCCAGAGCAGCTGTATTCATCAACTAAATCTTTATCAAAATGAACACGATTGACAAAAATGGCATTGTGAATCGTAATAGCATGACCCATAGCGCTTTGTGGACTATCTGGCGCAACCACGACCACGTCACCAAGCGTTTTCATCACATCAATCAAGGCCCTAATCCCTGGAGCAGAAACCCCATCATCATTGGTTACTAATATCAATGGCTTTTTAGTTTGCATAGGCTTAAATTAGAGCGGTTAAAATTAACTAATTTTTTCGATTTGTTTTGAAACTAATTACATACTTTTGTTTCGTTAAGTAAAATTGGCACAATTTTTATAGTATTTACATGAAAACCATTTATAGATTTATGAAAAATCATTTCAAAGTAATAGCCATCTTATTAATAATATCTGTTTCATTATTTGCCTTTAAGTCTTTTAATTCTAATGAAATTACTCAAAATACTTCCGATAAAGAAAAAGTTATTTTAGAGATTTTACAGCATATTGTTGAAAGAGGTCATTATGACCCAAAAGCTATTGATGATAATTTTTCTAAAAATGTTTACAAGTCTTTTATCGAAAGCCTAGATCCAACCAAGCGGTATTTTTTGCAATCAGATATAGAAAAATTTAAACGTTATGAATTGGAAATAGATGATCAGTTTAAAAATAGAGATTTAACCTTTTTCAATTTGGTTTACGATGTTTTTACGAAAAGATTAGTAGAGTCAGAGTCATTTATGAAGGTTTTTGAAAATAAAGCATTTTCTTTCAAAGAAGACGAATCCATTGAATCTGATTTTGAAAAAGTTAAATTTGCTTCATCAAATAGAGAAATGCAAGAGGTTTGGCGCAAAATAATTAAGTACTCAGTACTGAATAATTTAAGCATTAAAATGGATGAAGAAGAAGCTAAAAAGGAAAAAGACGCATCATATGTTATAAAATCCTTTGCAGTGCTTGAAAAAGAAGCAAGAGAAAGTGTCATCAAAAATTTTAATGAAAATCTATCTTTTTATAAAAATGAAATAGATAAAGTGGATTATTTTGGTATTTATGTAAATGAATTAACCTCACAATTTGATCCACATACCAATTATATGGCGCCTAACGATAAAGAGAAATTTGATGAAAGCATAAGTGGTAAATTTGAAGGAATTGGTGCACGGTTACTGAAGAAAATGGAGTACACAGAAATTACTGAATTGATTACTGGTGGACCTGCATGGAAAAGTAAAGAATTAGAACCAGGAGATATCATTTTGAAAGTCGCTCAAGGTGATAAAGAACCAGAGGATATTGTTGGTATGCGCATTGATAAAGCGGTTAAAAAAATAAAAGGAAAAAAAGGAACTGAAGTGCGTTTGACCATCAAAAAAGTTGATGGCACCATTAAAGTGGTTTCCCTTATAAGAGACACCATTGAAACAGAAGAAACATTTGCTAGATCTACTATCATTGAAAAAAATGGCAAAAAATATGGCTTATTATATTTGCCTAAATTCTATATAGATTTTGTGGATTTTAACGAGCGTGATGCTGCGAAAGATGTTGAGATTGAAATTGAAAAACTTAAAAATAATGGCGTTGAAGGTATTGTTTTTGATGTTAGGGATAATGGGGGAGGCTCATTGAAAACAGTGGTAGAAATTATGGGTTTATTTATAGACAAAGGCCCTGTTGTTCAAGTTAAACCAGCTGGTGCTAGAAAAGAAGTTCTAGAAGATAAAACAGGCACAGTAAAATGGAATGGTCCATTAGTGGTTTTGGTTAATCAATTTTCAGCATCTGCATCAGAAATTTTAGCCGCTGCTGTGCAAGATTATAATAGAGGCGTGGTAGTTGGCAGTAAAAGCACTTTTGGAAAAGGTACGGTTCAAAGCGTTATAGATCTCAATCAATTTGTAAGAAGTAGTACTTTGGGGGATTTAGGCGCACTTAAATTGACTGGGCAAAAGTTTTTTAGAATTGATGGCCGTTCAACGCAATTGAATGGTGTTTTTAGCGATGTGGTTTTGCCGAATCGCTTGAGCTATATTGATATAGGAGAAAGAGACATGGACAATGCCATGGAATGGTCTGAAATTTCACCTGCAAATTACAAACCATTGAATAATTTATTTGATAGAAAAACCATCGTAGAAAACAGCAGAAGTCGCATTGAAAAGAATGACTTCTTTAAAATGACTGATGAAAGTGCCAAATGGACTAAAGCCAGAAGAGATGAAACGATTATTTCTTTAAATTACAATAAATATAGAGAGTACAACAAAGCTATGCTAGACAAATCTAAAGCTTTTGATTTGCTAAAAGACTACAAGAATAACTTAACGATTTATAATTTAACCGAAGATCAAGCAAAAATTGATAAAGATGAAGCGCTAAAAATTAAAAGAGATGCTTGGTTTGAAAGTATAGCAAAAGATGCCTACATAGATGAGTCCATTAATGTTTTACAAGACTTAAAATATCCAAGTTTAGCCAGTAGCCAATCTTCAAAAATTAACTTAGAAAACAATAAGTTAAAGAATAAATAATTGGAAAGTACCGACCCTGACAGGTTTAAAAACCTTTTGGGGTTCTTCTGCGATAAAATAAATTACACATTAACAATCAGCTCAACCAAATCAATTTTATTGTTAGAAGCTTCTTTGATAGTAAAATGAAATTGGTTAATGATGATTACCTCATCAACATCTGGAATATTATTATGGTGATGCACAATAAAGCCACCTAAGGTAGAATAGGAATCACTTTCCTCTATTTCTAAATCAAAAGCGTTGTTTAAAAAACTAACTTCTTGTCTAGCGGAGAATATAAATCTATTTTCATCAAGTTTATCGGCTACCAATGCGATTTCATTGTCATCGTGCTCATCTTGAATTTCACCAAAAAGTTCTTCAATAATGTCTTCAACCGTAATGATACCTGAAGTGCCGCCATATTCATCGATTACAACTGCTACACTTAAATGTTTTTTTGTCAAAATATTTAAAATGTCATTGATTAACATAGATTCAGGCACATATTCAACTTTCTTCAAAACAGATTTAATGGTTCTTTTTTTTGCAAAAAGATCCAAATGATGTGCATATCCAATAATATCATCTAAAGATTGGTTGTAAACTAAAACTTTAGAATAATCAGAAGAAATAAAGTTGTCAGCTAAATCAGCAATGGAATCATGAATTTCAACCGCGCATAGTTCTGTGCGAGGCGTCATGATGTCCCTGGCCTTAGTTGAAGAAAATTCTAAGGCATTTTGAAAGATCTCAATTTCTGTATCTAAATTGTTTTTATCAGCTGCTAAATCAACTTGTTGTGAAATAAACTCACCCAATTCTAGTTTTCCAAAAGTAACTTCTTCATGGTTAACTCCATTTCTATTAAAAATCCAGATTATGCCATTGGTTAAAAAAACGATTAATTGGGTTGGAATATATAAAATGAAATAGATGAGGAGCGCAATTGGACTCAAAAATTTTATTAAAGACTCTGCATAAATTTGAAAAAATACCTTTGGTAAAAACTCTGAAGTCATGATGATGATTGCAGTAGAAATCAAGGTTTGTAAAATCATCAATCCAAATTCAGAAAAATGGTAACCAAAACTCTGTAACCATTCCACAATCAATTGGCCAGAATAAATACCATAAATAACTAAAGCAATGTTGTTACCCAACAATAGTCCAGCAATAAATTGTGACGAGTGATTGCTCAAATAGCGCAAGCACCTAGCATATAAAGTATCTTGACTTTTCTCTATTTCTAAAAAGACTTTATTGGCACTTATAAAAGCAATTTCGACCCCAGAGAAAAAAGCTGAAAACAGTAGCGTCAAAAAGATAATTGAAAATGTAATCACTTTTTATAGTGCTTTAAATACATGCGCCTTTTGATATAAAACATCACAAAAGCAGCAATGGTTAAAATCAAGAAAACGCCATAATCACCACCGTTTACAATTTCGTAGATTACCCTGGCTAAAAACAGGATGCAAGCAAAAAGATAAAAAAATGGAATGTACTTACTATACATTGAAAAATTACTCATTTATATTAAATTAAAGAGCAAATATAAGGCAATTAATACAAAAAAAAAGACTATTCTGGTATTTCTTCAATCAATGCTTTAACTTGTTTAAACGTAACGCGTTTAAAATCTTTGCTAAAATCTATGCCAATCCCTGTGGTTTCACCCTCATTAGGTGCGGTAAATTTAAAGGGTTTGTCGGTATAAAACCATTCAATATTTTGATCATAATAGAGTTGATCCGTTTCTAAAAATTTACCGTCATAGGATGTTAACTTGACCCGCCCCCTTAAATCTATAATATTAGTTTTTTTATAATTAATGGCATAATCCGCAACTATATAATTACGTTGATTATTTTCATCAAACAAAGTGAGTTGAATACCTTTTGGAAATTCAGAAAACGGGTAATCAACGGTCGCATAATCTAATAGCTTTGGACTAACAAGAATAGCTTTAATTTTTCCTGAATCGGTATGTTTGAGGTTGATAGAATCAGCTTCGCCACTAGGCATAAACTCTGTAAAATTTATTTTTTGAATATCTTTAAAATTTGATTGACACCCAAAAAACAATGCCACAGTAAAAACTGTGACATTGATTGATAGAATTATTTTCAGGAGTCCTTTCGGATACATCTTATAAATTTGGTACGGTTACACATTTACCAACCCATCCCTTAAAGCATATTTGTTGACCAGCTTTACCTGAGTTGAAAATTTCACCTCGGTTTGGCGCTGCTGCTTCAAATCTTGCTGCTAGTGAACTTGCTGCAGCAGTTCCACCTCTTCTTGCAGTTTGTGCAGCCAACCAATAGATGGCTCTTTTGTCAAAAGCGTCAGTTAAACCAACATCATTTAAACTTTGTGAATATAATGAAGCGATATACATGTGTGCTTTGTCCATAGATGGTTTAACACTTAAAGCTTTATCCAAATAAGACTTAGCAGTCGATTTATTGCCCATACCGTAAACTTGCGTTGCAATAAAATAAAAGACATCAGCTTTTTTATTGTTATCTGGTGCCATTTCTAAAGCTTTGTTTAAATATTCAATAGCTTTAGCTTTATCTTTTTTCGCCAAACTTGCACCTTTATTAAACATGATTTCAAAAGTTGGTGGGGTTAATTTTTCAAATTGATCAATTAACTTGCCATAAAAAGGAGATTCTGTACATTCTTTGTTTTTTAAACGTGCAGCTGTGCGCTTAATCCAATCTAAATTGTTTTTATTTTCTTCAAAGTCCTTTTCAAGAATAGGAATCAAATAATCACAGCTTGATAATTCTTGAATTAACCCTTCCATGCTACCAGCAATGGTTTGATAAGCATCTAAATTGTTGGTTAATCTCACTTTATCTTTAGCTTCTTTGCTTGAAAGTTCTTCGCTTGCTTCTTCTTTCTTAACGATAACGTCTAAAGATTCAGAGATTTTATTAGTTTCATTTTCCAATAATTCAGATAATTGATCATTCATTAAAAAGACATCACTTAAAACGATACCCGGTTTTTTAGCTTTAAAATCATTCACTAAATATTCAAACATGACATACATGGCTTTGCCATTGGTAAAGTTTTCTTTATCAGTAGTAAAAGCGTCTTTTAACAAACTTTCAATTTCTTCTTTGGTTCCAAAACCAGATTCGAATAAGGTCAAGGCTTGTCTTGATTTGTAATCTTTTACTCTTTCAGGAAAACTTTTATAATACTTCTCATATAATGCTACTTTTTCACGCACAAACTTTTCTTTTTCAGTATTGTCTTTGGCATTTTCAATCAAATAATCCATGATTTTATCACCATTGGTATAAACCGCTGCGCTTACAGTTGGACATTCCACCAAAAGTTCTCTCCAAACTGGGATAGCTTCTTTAAAGTTTTTTGCTTTTACAGATTCATGTACAATAGAATTTTTAGCCGTACAGTCGTAAGTTGTATTTGCATTAGAAAATTGCAAGCCAACAGCTAATAAAAAGGTGCAAATTGCTTTGGTTTTCATAATTTTGGTCATTTAGTTGTTAATTATATTTTCGTTTTTCAAACCATTTGTCGTTGAAAGATATGCTTAAGCTCATGCTAAAATAATCTTCTTTTATTAAATTGGCATTTCTGGTGCCTCTCTGGCCATATTCAAAGTTAACATTTATATTAGAAAAGTTAACAAAAGCGCTAGAAGATCTTTTCAACGGTATACCTAAACCAAAATTTATGCCAATATCTGTGATGGATTGATTTTGTACTTTAAAGCCTAAGTTTTCATATCTAAATCCTGCCCTATAAGTCACTCTACTCCAGTAGCTTGAGAAAGAATTGTATTTTGGAATAAAATAGCCCCCAACGTTAAATTTGTTGGCTGTTTCAAAAGTTACGTTGTTTAAGGCATTAAATCTAAAACTATTTATCGGTGCTTGTTTACTTGTAAATTCACCACCAAGTAACCACTTTTTTTCTTCGCCAATGGCCATTCCAAAATTTATAACACTTGGTAGATCTATTTTTTGAGATTTAGCAGGTTGCGGGGGAAGGGTCTCGATGGGTGTGGTTGTATTATTAATGGATAAAAATATCTCATTGGTATAATCGTCGGTTAGTGTGGTTTTTGGCGTATAAGTTAAACTGCTATGCAAAGTTAATTTTTTATTAACTTTTGCAAAATGATATAATCCTAAAGTTGCATTTAGACCATTGAGGTCAGAATTTTTTTCTTCATTGGCTTGAAAGGAAACATTGGTATCGTTAAAAGCATAATTATGGGTTAGTCTACCAAAAAAATAATTAAAAGAAGCACCTACCGATAAATTTTTATAAACTTCTAGACCAGCTGAAACAAAAACTTTATTTAAATTGCCTTCTCCAAACCAACTTGCTGACTCAATTCTAGTAATAGTTTGACTATTATTTGGATCTGTGGTCAATCTGGTATTTCTTAGATCATACCCTACAACTGAAAAGGGAGAAAGTCCAAAAGAAACACCAAGTTTTTTTGCAATAGGCAATCCAACGGCTATATAATCAAAGTTGGTCGTCTGAGTTTCTGCTCTGTTGGTATTCGTGCTTAAATTAGTAAAATAGTGACTTGCACCAATCGTATAGGTTGTCAGTCCAAGCTTTGACAATGATGCAGGATTGACTAAATTTAAGTGAATTGAATCCGCATAGACATTTAATTCTCCCATTGATTTATTTTCGATTGTATTCTGATACTTTCGTAGACCTGTATGGAAGTATGAATAAGGCGAAGAAGTAGCCTCTTGTGCAAAAATAACGTTCGAGAAGAGGATAAAAAGGCCTAAAATTTTTCTAATCATTGTTCTTTTGATAAATAAAAAGTTGAACCAAACTATTAAGTAAAAAATTTGGCTCGGCAAATATGAGACTTTTTAATGGTTTGGCAAAAAAAATCGCACTTCCTCCCGTTAAAATTATTATAAAATTATCATTTCCTTTTAAAAAATGATTGACAAAGCCCTTGATTTCAAACAAAATACCATTCATAACACCCGAATGAATCGCTTGATTGGTGTTTTGACCAATTATTGCTGAATTTGATTCTGGCAAGAGGGCAGGTAATTTAGCCGTTTTTTCATGTAACGTTGCATACCTCATATCAACACCTGGAGAAATAGCGCCACCTAAATACTCGTCTTTTTCATTGATAAAATCATACGTAATGCAACTGCCCATATCAATAACCAAGCGGTTTTGTTGTGGGTAATTAAAAACAGCCCCTGCCGATAAAACCATGCGGTCAATGCCTAAGGTTTGCGGCGTCTCGTATAAATTTAAAAAAGGGAATTTGACTTGATGATTGATCGATACAATGTCAACACTTGTAAAAAAAGATTTAAATAAAGTTAAATCTAGATGGCCCACCACCGATGTCACAATATTTTCAATCTTAAAATTTTCACTAATTAAATTTAAAGTTTGAGGCAACTCTTCATAAGTGGTTTGAAAAAAAGCGAGTCGATCATTCTTTTGATAAACACCTATTTTTACAAAAGTATTGCCGCTATCTATTGCTAAAATCATTTTAATTAAATTTTATGGCATCAACCAACTTTATTTTACTAATCATATAGGTTGGCAGAAAAACAGACAATGAAATAGCCAACAAAACTAATAGGTTTATTAAAAGTACATCAAGAAAGTTGATTGAAAACACAACTTTAGACACATAATAGTTTTCAGGATTAAGGCTAATGACGCCCCAAGTATTCTGAATAAAAATTAAGATGAACGCGGCTAAATTTCCAAAAAACAAACCTAAAATCGTTATATAAAGCGCTTTATAAAAAAACACTTGCCTAGCAAATTGAATCGTTGCGCCTAGGGTTCGAATGATACCAATAAAAGCCGTTTTTTCTAAAATTAAAATCAAAGTGGCGACCGACAGATTGACGATGGAAACCAATGTCATAATCACGATTATTAACAGGACATTAAAATCAAAAATTTTAATCCATTCAAAAATATGTTGAAACTTATGATGAAGTGGATTCGTGTCTAGGTCAGGCGGTAATTGCTGAAATAAAAGTTTATTGACGGCATCCATTTTTTCTATATCATGAAGAAAAACTTCTAAAGTACCTATTTGATCTGGTGCCCATTTATTCATTTGCTGTATATGTTTGATGTCACCTAAAACAAAGGTTTTGTCAAACTCTTGAATTTGCGTTTCATAAATACCCAAAATCTTAAATTGTCGTCTAAAAGGCAATTCTGATTCTTCTCTAAAAAAATAGGTCGTAAATTTATCTCCTTTTTTTAAAAGTAGTCTATTGGCCAAATGGCTAGAAATGATGACTTCATTTGACATAGAATCAGTGATTTTTAAATTTTCACCAATAGTAATTAAATCTTTAAAAAGTTTGGCATTAAAATCTTTGTCTACACCTTTAAATATAACGCCTTCAAATGTTTGGTCTGTTTTTATAATACCTGCTTTTGCTGCTGTTGATTGATAGCTACTTATTTCATTTTTAATATTAAGGCTATCAATGCTTTTGATAATTTTTGTTTTGGATACAGGGGTTTTACTCACATCTGATAAATTATTATCAAAATTTGTAACCACAATATGACCATTAAAAACGCCTAATTTCTCTTTTATTTTTTTCTGTAAACCAAAACCTGCCCCGTAGGCTACAATCATCATAAAAATGCCCAAGGCAATCGCAAAAATAACAATATTTATGACAGGTGAGGTCACATTGGTTTTGTGACCACCACTAAAGATAATTTTTTTAGCAATATAAAATGACCCTTTTTTATTCATGAATAAAAATGAGCTGCAAAAATAGGGTTTTATTTAATATTTGAAGTTTATTGGCTAAAAAACCCTAACCAAATTAAACCCGAATGCAATATCGCCTTTGAAAAAATTTCCCGATGATTGGCCTAAAAAGCCTGCTTCATGCATGGCACGGGCATTAGTAAAATGTAGTTGAAAAACATGGCCACCTGTATCCCAGTCTAATCCTATTGAAATGGGATCGGTAAAGTTTGAGTTTTTGTGTCGATTGAGATGCGCAACATAATCTAGATTTAATGAAATCCTTTTGGCCACTTTAATTCTGCCGCCCAATCCTAAAGCAAATTGGCTGTTTTCTTGACCACTAAATAAAACGGTATTTTCGTGAAAATGAGTTGGAGCTAATTGTAAGGTTAATCTGTCATTAAATTTTCTGGAAACCAACAACTGATTCACATAAGCTAATCTATTTTTAAAAGTCAATTTGGGGTAGAGTGATTTTTGTAAAGCTGTGTTGACCGTGATGCTATTAAAACCAACGATGGCAACAGGCGAGCCATTTGTTTTTTGTTTCAATAGCTCAAACTTTACACCGAAATCAAGCGCTTTGTCAAAGGTGCTTCTAGCCAGTTGTATGCTCAAATAGTCCTTGAGGCCGTAAATAAATTTGATATTCGTTGTGGCATTGTCTAATCCAAAAAGCTCATCAATACCAGTATTAATATAACCAAAACGATGTGATACAACCAAATAGAAATCGCCTTTACCAACGAGTTTTGTTGATTCTAAATTGACAATTTTTACAGATTTAAAAGCGGAGGTTACTTCATTTGAAACAGAGTCGTTGTCAATTTCGTTTAGTAAATCTTCTTGTGCAAAAAGTGCGGTGGAGGCAAATAATAAAGTAATTAAATATTTTTTCATCTGTAGAATTATGGTTTTAGAATGGTGGCTTGATCAATCGTTACCTCTTCCATGAGTTCGTCATAGCCAACACAGCGGCCTTTAAAAACGACATGATCATTAATGTTTACTTTAGCGCTTTCTAAAAGATTGACATTAATATGATTGTCTAAGGTTAAAGATTTGTTGGGATAGTTTAATGCAGTAACTTGACCAGTTACTTCTACCACTTGGTCTAAATATTTGGCATTTGCGGATTGTTCAGTTGTTGTAAATTCTTCAAAAAATGTTTTCGAATCAACCTTGAAAGTAGCGGCTTCATCAGCTATATTTCGATGGGGTTTATAAAGGTATAAAATAGCGACAGTGCCCAGCAATAAAATAGCGGATACTAATAAAATTAGTTTTTTTCTCATAATAGTAGTAGTTAAAGCAAACAAAAATAACGTTTTATTTACATTCTTAACATTATTAAAAAAAAAATAATTATATATTTGCGAAACATTTTTAAAAAATGAATCGAAATTACTTTGTTGCTGTTTTTTCTGTTTTTGTGGTTTGTTCTTGTACAAACGATTCAATTGATGATTTGACACAACCAGCAGATGTGGTCACATATACAAACCAAGTAAGGGCCATTATTGAAACCAATTGTATTGGTTGTCATGGCAATACTAGTCCGCTAGGTAATTTATCACTAACCAATTATAATCAAACAAAAAACAACATCAATAATATTATAGACCGCATTCAAAGACCTCAAGGTGCAACTGGTATGATGCCTTTAGGACAAACAAGATTGCCTGAAGGATCAATTTCTATTATTAAAAAATGGAGAGATGATGGTTTAATAGAATAAATAAATTCAAAATGAAAAAAATTATATTTATCATCGGATGGTTTTTATCTTTTGTAGTAATTGCTCAAGAAAAGTTGAGCACTAAAAATGGGCAGGTTACCTTTGAAGCTTCTGTTCCATCATTTGAGGAGATCAAAGCAACAACAAAAACAGCTTCATGTATTATAAATACAGTTAATGGGGAGTTTGCCTCTTTAATTTTAATAAAAAGTTTTAGATTTAAAGTAGCTTTAATGGAAGAGCATTTCAATGAAAATTATTTAGAAAGTGATAATTTTCCAAAAGCCACTTTAAAAGGCAAGCTTCTAAATTTTGAAGTTAAAAAACTTACAGAGAACTTTCAAATCTTCACGCTAGATGGTAAGTTAGATATGCATGGAAATATTGTTCTGGTAAAAATTCCGGTAAAAATTAAAAAAATCAAAGACAGCATTGAAATTTCAGCTAATTTTAAAGTTAACACCACAGATTTTGATATAAAAATTCCTGCTGCAGTGTCAAAAAAAGTCGCTAAAGAAGTTGATGTAGCTGTTAATTATAGTTTAAATTAAATCATGAATACTTTAAAGTTTTTTTTCATCTTAAGTTTAACGTCGCTTTTGTCTTATGGTCAAACAGCTGATGTTTTTCAAGTGGCGAGAACAGGTAATCTTGATCAAATAAAAAGCATTTTTGCGCAAGATGAAAAAAGCATTGATGTGATTGACAATAATAGTTTTACGCCTTTAATTTTAGCCACATATCGCTCAAACAATGAGGTTGCTATTTTTTTAGTTGAAAACACCAAGCAAATTAATTATACCTCAAAAATGGGTTCTACTTTGATGGCGGCGATTTATAAAAATAATGTCTTAGTTTTTGATGCTTTAATAAAGAAAGGTATAGATTTAAACTTAACAGATGAAAATAAAACCACCGCGCTTATGCTGGCTGTCACCTTGCAGAATATTGAGTTAACAAAGAAGTTGATTGAAAAAGGCGCCAATAAATCTTTAAAAAATCATATCAATAAAACGGCTTTTGAACTAGCTTTAGACACGAATAACAAATCCTTAATCCAATTGTTTAATTAAATTTTTTAAATCATGAAAAAACTATTATTTTCTCTTTTTACCTTGACCACATTAGGTGCTATTGCTCAGCATGATTCTGGTGTAATTAATTTGGGAGGTGGCGTTTCCATTCGTGTGCAGACAACTGCAACTACAGTAACGCTCACTGCAGCTGGCCCTTCAGACCGATGGTTTAGCGTAGGTTTCGGTACACAAGACATGGAAGCTGGCGATTGCATTATTTTTGATTCAACCGGTTTAAGCGATAGACATTTTATTGGCGGAGGCCAGGTTCCAGCGACTGATACTAACCAATGGACGGTTTCTTCAAATAACATGGTTGGTATGGTTAGAACGATTATTGCAACAAGGGCCTTAAGCACAGGGGATGCAACTGACTTTGTTTTCACTAATTCTACAGCATCAATTCCAGTCGTATGGGCAAGACATCAGCAAGCGAGTAACAATTTGGCATGGCATGGAGGTGCAAACAGAGGCTCTGCAACAGTTCCAATGGCGTTAGGTAGTGAATTATATCAATTCAATGACTTATCAGTTTTCCCTATTCCTGCCATTGATGAGTTAAACGTGTCTTTACCTGAAATCAGCAGCAAATTCCAGTTTTCTATTTATGAAATATCTGGTAAATTGATGCTAACTGGCGTTTTAGAACAAGCTTTAACTGTAGTTGATGTGAAATCTTTAAGTTCTGGCTCTTATGTTATTCATATCTCTAACGAAGAAATTGGCAGTACTTCAAAAACTTTCATTAAAAAATAAATAAATTTTTAATTAACAAATTTAAACCTCTATTTTTGTAGAGGTTTTTTTATGCTTTTATATTTTTAAATTTCAACCATTATGTTTCCATACAGTCGACCAAGAAGATTACGCACCAACGAAGCCATAAGAAGTTTGGTCAGAGAAAATGCACTGTCGCCAAATGATTTTATCGTGCCTTTGTTTGTCGTTGAGGGTCAACAAATAAAAGAAGAGATTGCCTCTATGCCCAACTATTTTCGTTTGAGTTTAGATTTGCTTGCACAAGAAGCTAAAACACTTTGGCAAATGGGTTTAAAATGTGTGTTGCTATTTGTCAAAGTGCCAGATCACTTAAAAGACAATTTGGGTAAAGAAGCGCTAAACCCCAATGGTTTGATGCAACGCGCCATTAAAACTGTTAAAAATGCGGTGCCTGACATGGTCGTAATGACAGATGTAGCTTTAGACCCGTATTCACAATATGGTCATGATGGGGTTTTAGAAAATGGTTATATCGTTAACGATCAAACCAAAAATATTTTAGCACAAATGAGTTTATTGCACATCAAAGCTGGTGCAGATTTTGTGGCACCTAGTGATATGATGGATGGTCGCATTAAAGCCATTCGTGAAATTTTTGAAGAAAATAACTTGCCAAATGCAGGTATTTTAAGTTATAGTGCCAAGTATGCTTCGGCTCACTATGGTCCTTTTAGAGATGCTTTAGATAGCGCACCTGTTGATGGTTTAAATATTCCAAAAGATAAAAAAACCTATCAAATGGATTACTATAATTTGCGGGAGGCCATAACAGAAACTAAACTTGATATAGCAGAAGGTGCAGATATTGTGATGGTTAAACCTGGTATTTCTTATTTGGATGTCGTAAGAGAACTTCGCAACCAAATTGATACGCCTATCGCAGTCTATCAAGTGTCTGGTGAATATGCCATGATCAAAGCAGCGGCAGAAAAAGGCTGGCTTAACCATGATGCCATCATGATGGAACAAACAGTAGCGTTTAAACGTGCCGGCGCCGATTTAATTGCGAGTTATTTTGCAAAAGATATCGTGCGGGTTTTGGGGTGAAGGCGATTTAATCAACCGAATTATTTTTTGGAATGTAGGGTTTATTATTGGGAAAACCACCTATCTGAATATTAGCTTATAATGTCGAAAAAAAATAGGTTTAATTAATTAGGTTTAGAAGACTCAAACTTTAGCAAATGAAAACTAAATTATTTTTTGTTGTTTTACTTTTAATTGTTGCGCATACCAATTCTCAAACAAACAATCATGTTTTGGATAACAAATATTTAAGTGCCATCATTTACTTAAAGACAAATCGTGAAGTGATAAGCAGAATAAATCATTTATATGGACATTGGCTTAAAGACAAGAAAATAAAAAAAGATCATAAAATAGATTTTAATATTTCAAAATATATAAAGTTTATGCCAATACATGAGTTAAAAAAAGACGAGGCTTTAGATGCTAAATCTTACAGGAAAAAATACTATTTTAAATTTGAAGAGGATCTATTTTTTGAAAAAATAATACCAAGAACAGATTCAAAACTTTTTTTAATTTTTTCAAAACCAGTCGATAATTACTTATTTGCAGAATTTGCATTTAACGATAATAATTATGAATTTGATTTAGTTGACAATATAAACGGCCCAGTAATTCAAATGATGTTTATTTTTGACAATAGTAATGTAGTGAAAGAAGTTCTGTATTATTTAAGTTACGTTAATTGATTTGTCTCAACTAAGTATTATTGCTTTGCTTGTCAGAGTTCGGAACATAAAAAGACATAAGTCCTTTAAGCGAATTATTAAAAAAATTGATGAAATATATATTAGGTTTATTTTTGTTATTGTTCTTAAATAGCTGTTTAGATTTACGCAATTGTAATGCTAATATAGTAGGGAAATATATTTGTAGTAATATGCCAAACTCTACAAATTTTATACAAATAAAAAAAGACGGAACGTTTCTTCATTACTACAAAAAAAATAATATAGTGCTTATAAGCCAAGGGACATGGGAAAAAAGCACAGATGGATATTGTAAAATAGAATTAAGCGAATGGAAGAATTTTAATGAATATGGTGAAAATTTCGACGAATTTGGCAATGGTATCATATTTATTAATGGATTGTATTTAGATTTAAGTCCAGATGGAAATTCGTCTAGCAGTTTCCTGAAAGAAAGGTAAAATTTCCTGCTCTGCAATGGTCTCCCGACCTCACGCATAAATACAAAAAAACCACCCAAAAGGTGGTCTTTATTTTTCATTCAAAAAAACGCTTAAGCAATCATGCTCACTGGTTTTTCTATATAATGTCTTAAAGTTTGTAAAAACTGTGCGCCTGTTGCGCCATCAACTGTGCGGTGGTCACAAGCTAGCGTTATGGTCATGGTATTGCCAACTACAATTTGGTTGTTTTTTACCACAGGTTTTTGCACAATAGCACCAACAGAAAGAATAGCAGAATTAGGTTGATTAATGATAGAAGTAAATTCACTTATACCAAACATGCCTAAATTTGAAACAGTAAACGTACTGCCTTCCATTTCTTGCGGTTGAATTTTCTTCGCTTTAGCTCTTACAGCCATATCTTTTACTTGGGCACCTATCTGAGATAAAGTCAATTGATTGGCGTGTTTCACCACGGGCACAACTAAACCATCTTCAACAGCTACGGCCACACCTAAATGCACATGATGATGCAACAAAGTGGCTTGTTCTGTCCATTGTGAGTTTACTTTTGGATGTTTTTTCAATGCCATCGCACAGGCTTTTAGCACCATGTCATTGAAAGATACCTTCATATCGGGCAATGAGTTGATAATTTCACGCTCCTTGATGGCTTCATCCATATCTAATTCTACCGTTAAGTAGTAATGTGGCGCCGTGAATTTTGATTCCGCCAAACGTTTAGCAATGGTCTTTCTCATTTGAGAATTGGCCACTTGCTCAGTTTGTGTTTCGCCTTGTGCAATAAAAATTGGTTCAGCAACAGCAGTAGTTGTTGGTGCGCTGACCGCATGAACAGGACTAGCTGTGGTTACTGGCGTAGCAGTAGGTTGATAATTTTCAACATCCTTTTTAGTAATTCGGCCATTTTCGCCACTCCCATTGATGCTTGCTAGGTCAATATTCTTGTCGCTAGCCAATTTTTTAGCTAAAGGCGAAGCAAAAATTCTTGCATTTGAAGTCGCTGGTTGCGCAATTACGGTTGCTTCCTGAGCCACTGCAGTTGCTGGCGCTTCTGTGTTTGACGCAACAGCCACTGGTGCAGCACCAAAACCTGCTACGACGGCATCAACATTGGTGCCAGCCGGACCTAAAACAGCTAAAATACTGTCCACAGGCGCCGTTTGACCTTCTTGAACGCCTATGTATAAAAGTGTACCTTTATTAAAAGATTCAAATTCCATGGTGGCTTTGTCTGTTTCAATTTCAGCTAATATATCGCCTTCATTGACTTGATCGCCTACTTTTTTTAACCAAGTCGCTACCGTACCGTCAGTCATTGTATCACTTAAACGCGGCATGGTTACAACGGTAACTCCTGCTGGAATAGCGGCTGGTGTAGAATGTTCTACGGCAATTGCTTTTTCAGTAGTTTTTTCAACTCCCTCTTGTAAAGCCCCTTCTATGGAGGGGTTGGGGAGGCTTGGGGCTGGGGGGCTACTAAGCAAATGAGAAAAATCTTCTCCTGCTTTCCCTAAAATAGCCAATGGCGAATCGATAGGCGCAGTTTCACCTTCTTTTATGCCTTGATAAAGTAAAATACCAGATTCAAAAGCTTCAAATTCCATCGTCGCTTTATCAGTTTCAATCTCGGCGATAATATCTCCTTCATTAATTTGATCGCCCACATTTTTTAACCACTTGGCTACCGCACCTTCGGTCATGGTGTCACTCAAACGAGGCATTGTTATTAATTTTGCCATAATGTTTTATAATTTATGAGGGATAAATGGATAATTTTCTTGTGAATAAACCACGTCATACATCACATTCGTGTCTGGATAAGGTGATTCTTCTGCAAATTTTTCACAGTCATCTACCAAATCTTTTACACGTTGATCTATCACTTCAATTTCAGCTTCTGTGGCATAGCCTTTTTCAATAATGATGTCTAAAACTTGTGTAATAGGGTCAATTTTTCTATATTCTTCAACTTCTTCTTTTGTTCTATAATGTTGTGCATCAGACATTGAATGACCTCTGTAGCGATAAGTTTTCATTTCTAAGAAAGTTGGCCCGTCACCTCTTCTTGCACGTTCCATAGCTTCATGCATCGCTTCAGCTACTTTTACAGGATTCATACCATCAACAGGGCCGCAAGGCATTTCATAACCTAAACCTAGTTTCCAAATATCTGTGTGGTTGGCTGTTCTTTCAACTGAGGTTCCCATGGCATAACCATTGTTTTCACAAATAAAAACAACAGGCAATTTCCACAGCATGGCCATATTAAAGGCTTCATGCAGAGACCCTTGACGTGCTGCACCATCACCAAAATAGGTTAATGATACGCCACCAGTTTCTAAATATTTATCGGCAAAGGCCATACCAGCACCAACAGGAATTTGCGCACCAACTATACCGTGGCCACCATAAAAACCGTGTTCTTTAGAAAAGATGTGCATAGAACCACCTAAACCTTTAGATGTTCCAGTCGCTTTACCTAAAAGTTCAGCCATGACACGCTTGGGGTCAACACCCATACCAATGGGTTGTACGTGGTTTCTGTAGGCTGTAATCATTTTGTCTTTTGACAAATCCATAGCATGCAAAGCACCAGCCAAAACCGCTTCCTGACCGTTATATAAATGTAAAAAACCTCTAACTTTTTGTTGAATGTAAAGGGCTGCTAATTTGTCTTCAAACTTTCGCCAAAACAGCATGTCTTCATACCACTTTAAATAAACTTCCTTAGTAATTGGCCTCATAAATGATGAATCTTTTAGATGTTATTGTATAAATTGTTGCTCGTATTTTCATATTTTGACAATACAAGACGCAAATTTAATAAATCTATTGTTAACGCGAAATATTTTTAGGTCATTATTAAGCAATTTGTCAATAAATAATTGACGAAATCGTTTTCACTAGGAGGACTTTGAGTGTTTTGTGTTTTTCTTTGTGCAACTTTGTGTTATAGCTATTACACAGAGTTACACAAAGTTTTTAACACTAAGGCATCACAAAGCGGGATTGCAACGCAAAAAAAGAATGGATTGCCCATTGAAAATCAGATAAAAACAACTACTTTTGCAACTTTTTTACCATAAATATGAATCCAAAGAAAATAGCCGAGTACAGAAAGTTGCTCAATGTGACTAAAAACGCGACCTTAAAAGAGCTGAAAACTATTTATAGAAATAGCATGAAGGAAGATCATCCTGATACTATTGCTGATCCTATAGAACGTCAAGTAGCAGAAGAAAGGAGCAAAGCTATTATTGAAGCCTATCATTTTTTGGTGAGTATTGCCCCTGAAACGCAAGATAAAAATAGAGAAGTTTATCTAAAAACCACCACAACGGTCAATATTCATGATTTTTATATGGAAGATGGTGTTTTGTATATCACTTTTTTAGATGGTAGCAACTTTGAGTATTTTAGTGTGCCAAAGGTAACCTACATCAAAATGGTGAATTCAGAATCTCCAAGTCGTTTTGCGAGACGTCATGTTTACAATGAATTTTTATACAGAAGTGCCTCAAAATTAGTAGCAGCGGAATAAAAAATCAGTAGTTTCTTTTTTTTCTTGCGGATCCCGAAAGCTTTCGGGACGAAAAGCCAGGCCCAGTTTCTATAAGCATAAAATGTAGAAAAGTGTATCTTTAAACTAGGTTCACCCGCAAAAAAATAACTATATTTGGCATTTATTTTTAATCGTTTTTAAGTCGTGACCACAGCCAAGGAAACCCCTTTAATGAAGCAATACAACAGCATCAAGAGCAAGTATCCAGACGCTTGTTTGCTTTTTAGAGTGGGTGATTTCTATGAAACTTTTGGCGAAGATGCTATCAGAGCCTCAAAAATTTTGGGCATTGTCTTAACCAAAAGAGGTGCTGGTTCCGAAACTGAAACAGCTTTGGCAGGCTTTCCACATCATTCTATAAATACCTATTTGCCAAAGTTGGTCAAAGCGGGTTTACGGGTTGCTATTTGTGATCAATTGGAAGACCCAAAAATGACCAAAACAATCGTCAAACGCGGGGTAACCGAATTAGTTACGCCGGGCGTGGCCATGAATGATGAAGTTTTACAACAAAAGTCAAATAATTTTTTAGCTTCCTTATATTTTAACAAAAATAGTCTTGGCGTTTCGTTTTTAGATGTGTCTACTGGTGAGTTTTTAGTGTCTCAAGGCTCCATGGACTATGTAGATAAGTTGTTGCAAAATTTTCAACCTAGTGAAATTCTCATTCCACGACCATTTAAAAAAGACTTTGCAGATCATTTTGGCAACCATTTTCATGCATTTTTTATAGAAGAATGGGTCTATAAACAAGATTTTGCCTTTGAAAAACTTACCACGCACTTTCAAACAACGACTTTGAAAGGATTTGGCATAGAAGAATTGACCGATGGCGTGATTGCGGCAGGTGCTATTCTTTATTATTTGTCAGAAACACAACATAACAAAATTCAGCATATTTCAACCATTCAACGCATCATGGAAGATGCCTATGTTTGGATGGATCGCTTCACGATTAGAAATCTAGAACTTTATCGCGGCTCGGAAGACCATGCCGTAACGCTTTTGAGCGTGTTGGATCAGACGTCTTCCCCCATGGGTTCTCGTTTATTGAAGCGTTGGCTTGCTTTGCCACTTAAAGACATTCATCAAATCAAAAGTCGTCAGGATGTGGTGCATCATTTACTAAATAACACAGACGATTTATCCCTTTTTGAGCGGCAAATAAAGAAAATTTCAGATATAGAAAGATTGATTTCTAAAGTGGCTGCTTATAAGATTTCACCACGGGAACTTATTTTTTTATGGCAGTCTTTGGAAGCTATCATTCCCTTAAAGGCAGCGGCTTTGAAAAGTAGTAATGATGCTTTAAAAGCCATTGGTGATCAATTGCATAGTTGCGATTTATTGCGCGAGAAAATTAAAACCACCCTTAATGAAGATGCACCAGTGGCTATTCAAAAAGGTCATGCGATTGCTACAGGGATTAATTCAGAACTAGACGATTTGCGAAATATATCCTTTTCAGGAAAAGAATATTTAGCAGCACTCGAACGCAGAGAAAGTGAAGCTTCGGGCATACCTTCGCTCAAAGTAGCCTTCAATAATGTTTTTGGATATTATATTGAAGTGAGGAATACGCATAAAGATAAAGTGCCTTTGAATTGGACTCGAAAGCAAACCTTAGTTAATGCCGAACGCTATATTACGGAAGAACTAAAAATATATGAAGAAAAAATTCTTGGTGCAGAAGAAAAAATTGCGCAGCTAGAAGCTGAAATATTTGCGCAGTTGATTACCTGGATAGCTTCATATATCACACAAGTTCAGGTAAATGCAAAATTAGTTGCCCAATTAGACTGTTTGGTTTCATTTGCTAAAATCGCTATAGAAAACAATTATTGCCGGCCAGAATTGGTTGATGATAAAGTTTTAGACATTCAAGATGGTCGTCATCCTGTGATTGAAAAGCAATTGCCAAAAGATAAGCCTTTTATTGCCAATGACTTATTTTTAAACAATGACAGTCAGCAAATGATCATGATTACAGGACCAAACATGTCTGGTAAGTCGGCCTTATTGAGACAGACTGCCTTGATTGTATTAATGGCGCAAATGGGTAGCTATGTGCCGGCCAAGCATGCAAAAATTGGTGTTGTAGATAAAATTTTCACTAGAGTAGGCGCAAGTGATAATATTTCTATGGGTGAATCAACTTTTATGGTTGAAATGAATGAAACTGCGTCCATATTAAATAATTTAACAGAAAGAAGTTTAATTATACTTGACGAAATAGGTCGGGGCACCAGCACTTATGATGGCATCTCCATTGCTTGGTCAATTGCCAGTTATATTCATGATCATCCCAGCAAACCTAAAACTTTATTCGCGACGCATTATCATGAATTGAATGAAATGTATCAATCATTTGAAAGAATTAAAAATTTTAATGTATCGGTCAAAGAATTAAAAGATAACGTTTTGTTTTTAAGAAAACTAGTGCCTGGTGGTAGTGAGCATAGTTTTGGTATCCATGTAGCAAAAATGGCCGGGATGCCACAATTAGTTATAAAAAATGCACAAAAAATGTTGGCTTTGCTAGAAAAAAACGGCAAGGGTATTACTACTAAAGATGCAATTAACCAGGCGAAAAATGAAACCAAAGACTTACAATTGAGTTTTTTTCAGTTAGATGACCCCCTGCTTGAAGAGATAAAAAACGAAATCATGAGTTTAGATATAAATGTCTTGACGCCTATAGAGGCCCTTATGAAATTGAACGAAATAAAAAGGATGTTAATTAAAAAATAGTTATTTAAATTAAATTCATTTTGTATTGAAGTTTTCTTTTATATATTTGTCAAATTATAATAAACTACAACCTATTATGAACAAATTGTTTTTATTGTCAATTATTTGTTTTTTGTTTAGTGTAAATAAAACCAATGCACAACTTGGATTTGGTCATGAAATAGGTGTTATAGCAGGCCCAGTTATGTTTATGTCAGACTATGGTATTAGGGGCGATATAGAAACAAACTTTGGCAATACAGGATTTGGTGCAGGGATTATTCATTATATCAATTTTTCCTATGATGCTGGCTGTAATTGTTATAGAGAAAAAACTTTTTTTAACGATCATTTTAAACTTCGATCAGAAATTTCATATAACCGAACTAATCTGCAGCATTTTGGCCGTTGGGCGGAAAAAGATAATGTGGCAGGTCGTCAATTAGCAGCCATGAGAGGTACAGCTTCAAATTTAAACTTGGGTATGCAATTAGAATTTTATCCTTTAAGTATTAGAGAATTTGAAGAAACCATCGGAAGGTTTGGTCCATTTGCAAGTTTAGGATTTCAATATACACGATATTCGCCTCAAGCCTCTTCGCTTTTAGGGCCAATTGGTTTACCTGAAACAACTTGGGTAAAATATCAAAATGCTTTCACTAATCAAGCAGGTAATGTTTGGTCAGTAGTTGGCAGTTTGGGGACGCGTTATAAACTAACGACCATGTCTGACTTACTATTAGATCTTAGATGGCAATACTATTTCTCTGATTGGGTTGACGGTCTAAGACCCGACCCCAGATTTTATAATGAGAATAAAGCTAATGATTGGTTGGTTTGGTTAAACTTCGGTTATATCTATTATATCGATTAAGTTATAGCAAACACGCCTATCGAATAAGCCAATCTCCTTGTTTTTTGCTAAATTTTCTCAGCGAAATTAGCCCGTAGTAAGGTGGCTATGCCATAATTTGGCATTTATTTTTCTAATAAATTAGTTTTTGATTTTTATATTATTTTAATAGGCTATTTGCCATTAATAGATTAGATGTTTACTATGTAAAACAACCTTTGGGTCTATTAAAACGATGCAAAACACACCAACTAAGATAATCCATTTTATCACGTTATGCAACAGATTGTAGTGTTGCAAAGTTGTTGATTGGTTAATTTTTATACCAAAGAAGATCAATCCTAGAAGGCTTAAATAAAAGTACAAATCCATATAGCCTATGTCATAGTCATTGACTAAAAAGTAGACTGGTACTACTGAAAACACGATTAAGCCTAAAACTATATTTTTAGTTATGCGTTCGCCATAAACAATAGGTGATGTTTTATAGCCATTGCTAAGGTCTCCTTTTATACTTTCCAAATCTTTAATGAGTTCCTTAATAAGGATCAGTATAAACAAATAGGCCGCATGCATAAATATCACATGATGAAAATTTTTATAATAAAGAAAAATAGCGAAGAAAGGTAAGATTGTTAAAAATGAGACCATGATATTACCTAGAAAAACAATCTTTTTTAATTTATGCGAATAAAACCAAACCAAAAAAATATAGCTGCTAAAAAAAATAATGGCACGCCATGAAACCAAAAAAGCGAGAATGAAAACCAAAAAATTTAGCACAAAATAAACCCTTAATTTGGTTTCTTGAGAAACGATTCTGTCAAGTTTAGATTTAAAAGGTTTGTTGATTAAGTCTTTTTCTGCATCGTAAAAATTGTTGATAATATAGCCAGAGGCTATAACTAAAGAGGAGGCAAAAATTATAAAGAAAAGTGTAGCATCTAAAACAACATCTAACGCTCTAGTATCTTCACTGAAGATAAAAATTGAGGCAAAATATTGGGCGATAATAATAACTAATATGTTGTATCCTCTGACGACAGAAAATAAACTGATTAGTTTATAAATAAACCATTTTTGTCTTCTACTTAGCCAAGACATACCAATTAAAACCTATAGACTAGCTCTAATTTATGATCTTGTAAAGCAGTTTTAGCTTTTTCAAAATCCTGTGCAAAACCTAAAATATAGCCACCACCACCAGAGCCGCAAAGTTTTAAATAATAGTCATTGCTGTCGATACCTTTTTGCCACAATTGATGAAAGGATTCAGGAATCATCGGTTTGAAATGATTTAAAGCTACTTTTGAAAGACTTTTGGTGTTTGCAAAAAGATTATGTAAATCACCATTTATAAAATTGTCAACACAGAGGTCTGTATATTTAATAAATTCCTCCTTTAAAACTTTTCTAAAGCCTTTATCTTTTAACTTTTCCATAAAAATATTCACCATAGGCGCAGTCTCTCCAATAATGCCGGAATCAATTAAAAAGACAGCACCGTGCCCATTTGACTTTTGGGAGGGTATGCCAGTAGGCTCTATATTGGTTTTGGAATTGATTAAAATAGGTAAGCTTAAATAACTGTTTAGTGGGTCTAGGCCAGAACTTTTGCCATGGAAAAAAGATTCCATTTTGCCAAAAATTTCCTTTAATTTAAGCAGTTTTTCTCTAGTTAGATTTTCTAATACCGTAATTTTATCAAAAGCGTATTTGTCATAAATAGCAGCTACCAATGCACCACTACTGCCTACACCGTATCCTTGCGGGATGCTTGAGTCAAAATACATGCCTTGTGCTAAATCCTGATTTAATTTATCAAAATCAAAAGATACCAAATTTGGCTCATTTTGATTTAACTCGATTAAGTGTTTGGTAAATTTTTGTAAATGGCCATTTGATTTTATTGCAAAGTCTGAATCTTTTTCATCGGTCTTTAAGGTGCCATTATAAAAATTATAGGGGATGGATAAACCTTTAGAATCTTCTATTATACCATACTCGCCAAACAATAAAATCTTAGAATAAAATAAAGGACTTTTCATATGCTTAATTTATTTGATGGTTAAACCCTGACCTATATGGTCGCAAATATACTGATTATTTTGACAATACAAACTTAATCGGTTGATAATAAATTCAAAAACCTTATTTTTATCTTTATCTGGATATAATAAATGCACGTTGGCACCGGCATCTAAGGTAAAGCTAAGTGGCACATTTTCTGTTTGTCTATAGTGCCAAATCTCGTTAATGATTGACAAGGTGTTGGGCTTCATTAACATGAAGTAGGGCGATGAGGTCATCATCATTCCATGCAAGGTAAGCGCTTCACTTTCAGTAAAATGAATGAATTTTTCTAAGTCGCCAGATGACAAAGCTAACTTCATTTCATCTAAATTTTGATGCGCTTGTTTAAATCTATTTTGCGCAAATGGATGATTATTCATCAGTTCATGTCCAACGGTGCTTGACACTTGCTTTTCACCTTTATCAACTAACAAAATAGTATCCTGAAAATTCTGAAAATTATCATGTAAATGGTCAAAAGTGACGGCATATAGATCAGAGCTATGCGGTGTATTAGCATGTTGACCCCATATCATTGCAGGGCCTACTACACTTCTACAAGCGCTACCTGAACCTAAACGGGAAAGAAATGAAGTTTTATTTAAAAAGTCAGTTTCGCTTAAATTAGTTAGTTGTCTTTCCAATTGCATCAAACAGCCCGATAGGGCAGACATGGCAGAAGCAGAAGAGGCAATGCCAGAGCTGTGTGGAAAAGTATTTTCGCTTTTTATCGTAAAATGATAATTTTTTAAAAATGGTAAATAGGGTGAAATTCTGTTAAAAAAGGTTTGAATTTTTCCTTCAAAGGCAGGTTTTTTCTCACCTTCAAAATAAAAATCAAAGCTAAAATCTGTAAGATTTGATTTTTTTTCAAAAGCTAATGAGGTGATTGATTTGCAATTGTTTAAGGTGAAACTAATTGAAGGATTAGCTGGCATTTGATTGGCAAATTTCCCCCAATATTTAACCAAAGCAATGTTGCTTGGCGCTTCGCAAATAATTTTGCCTTCATCTAGTGAGCAGTCGTAGGATTTAGACAAAAAATGATCAACAGTCATTAAATGGTACTTTTAAATTGTTCTAAAAACCGCACATCATTTTCAAAAAATAAACGAATGTCACTCACTTGATACATCAACATGGCCATGCGCTCAAGACCCATACCAAAGGCATAACCAGTATATTCGCTAGGGTTTATGCCACAACTGGTTAAGACATTTGGATCAACCATGCCGCACCCCATAATTTCTAACCAGCCTGTACCTTTGGTGATGCGATAATCTGTTTCTGTTTTTAAACCCCAATAGATGTCTACTTCGGCGCTTGGCTCTGTAAAAGGAAAATAGGAAGGTCTTAGGCGAATTTTTGATTTGCCAAACATTTCTTTCGTAAAATAAAGCAAGGTTTGCTTTAAATCGGCAAAAGACACATTTTTATCAATATATAAACCTTCAATCTGATGAAAAATACAATGTGAGCGAGAAGAAATCGCTTCATTTCTAAAAACTCTACCTGGCGAAATGGTTCTAATGGGCGGTTTGTTGTTTTCCATATACCGAACTTGTACAGATGAGGTGTGTGTACGAAGCAAAATATCTGGATTAGTTTGTATGAAAAAGGTATCCTGCATATCTCTTGCTGGATGGTGCTCAGGTAAGTTTAAAGCGGTAAAATTATGCCAATCGTCTTCAATTTCTGGACCTTCAGATACGTTAAAACCTATGGAAGAAAAGATATCAATGACCTGATTTTTCACAATTGAAATCGGATGACGTGAACCCACATCAAAAGGTTCACCTGGACGCGTTAAATCACCAAAAATCTGTATCATAGATGCCTGGTTGTCAAATGACTCTTGAAGCGATTTAACCTTTTCTTCAGTAGCGTTTTTTAATAGATTCACCACTTGACCAAATTCTTTTTTATCCTCATTTGGCACAGCTTTAAAGGCGGCAAAGAAGTCATTTAAAAGCCCTTTTTTGCCTAAGTATTTTAAGCGAAATTGTTCTAACTCCTCTTTGTTAGTGGTTGTAAAATTTTCAACAACAATTATTTCTGCTTTGATTTGTTCAATCATTTTCATGGGTATTAATCAAGCGCAAAAATATAAAAAAATGTTGAGGTTTTCATGAACTTTATGGGTTTTCAATTGATTTTTTAAAAAGTCTTTTTTGAGGTTTAATTATTGAATGGTAAGATCTAAATTTTAAAAAAATTGCTATATACATTTTGAAAAAATTTATTTGACTAAGATTTACTATTTTTGCAGTTTAATATCAATAATGGTAACCAATAAAACTTTTTATCTTTTAACACTATTAGCAGTAACCACACTTGGTGTTGTTAATCTATTAATGGTAAGGTTTCAAATTAAAAAAGATAATAATATCACAAACATTAATCTAGTTAAATCTATTGATTTTATTACTTTAGCTGTTTCGTCTTGGCTAATGGTCGCCTTTTATAAATTATTTGATATTGATGAATTATCACTTAAATTTATTACCAACGATCGCTTTCTTTCTGCCTTAAGCAATCTGTTTTTACTGTTGAGTTTGGCTCATCTACCAGACAACAATAGCTTGATTAAAAAATATTTTAGAACGAAAAACAATTACAAGGTTTCTGTTACCATGTTTTTCATGATAGTTATTGTCATTTATAGCATCACAGACAGATTTATGTCTGATTATACCTTTCTTTCAAAATCTATAATTATTTATTCTGATGCACTCATTTCAATAGCAACTGTTTTTATATTTGCCAAAGTGCTAATAAGTTCTTATAAAACTTTTCAAAGCCAAATGACTTTTCCCTGGTTTTTTAAACTAATCTGCGGTTTAATGATTACCACTCAAATATTTTTTCCGCTTTTAAAACTATATACAGAAGAATTGCGACCCTTTTATTATTATTTTTTGGCCATTTTTATAGGTGTTTTGGCCTTTTTTATTCAACACATCAGTTTTTATATTCAATTTTTTCAGTGGCAGGCCGTAGATAAAAAAACAATATTACAATTATCCGACGATCAAAAAGAAGATAATGTTTATATAAATAGAACTGAAAAATTATTACTAACCTATAACAAAAGTGAAAACACCATCTACTGGGAATTAAACTTTATTTCTGACGAAAACAAACATTTTTCGGAAAAACTTTCAGTTAATAAACCAAGCAGCATTATTCACCATTTGTTTTTGTTTATGGCTGCCAAAAAGCAAGATAAGTGGTTACCGAATAGCGAATTTTCACTACAAAAATTTAGATTAGTTGATTTATGGAACAAAACGATTTCATTTAAACTCAGATCAGACCTATTTTATATGCAAATCGGAAATAGTTTTCAATTAAACCTAACGTTTAATCAAATTGAACATAAAATTGATGAAGGTTTCTTAAAGTCACCTGCATTAAGAGATTTATTCCATAGTCATGTAGAATATTTTATTGAATTTGAATATTCAAAAAAGATTAAATTGAAAAAAGAATTTTATGCAAAATTTTTAAAGGAACAGCCTTTCTACTACCTAGATTATTTCCAAAATTAATTTATTCAACAAGTTTGACAAGTTGTAAGCGTCTCAGGACCTTCCCTCATCTATTATAACCTCTATTTTGTCATGCTTTAAAAATCTCGCGAACACAGGATGATATACTGTAATTATCTTGCAGCACTGTTTAGTTTATTCAACCAATGTGTAAAGTAAGCACTTTCAAAGTAGCGGCAAAAGCAACAATATTTAGGCAAAAAAGACCTTTACATGGACAAACGTAAATAGTATTAGCATTTGTGCAACTATTTGTTATTCAATAAATTGTTTATTTCATTTTATTTCTGATATCATTTTTTCATTTCATAGCTGTTGTTTTTTTCTTTTTCTTTTTTTTTTTTACATATCTTTGGCCTTTGCTCAAACTTTTCTAACTTTAAATAAAATGAAAAAAATAATTTTAATATTTTTTTTTCTGCTCGGGTGTGTTGTTTTTTCACAAACAACTTTTGATTGGATGAATACTGCGCCAGATGGCAATTGGCGGCAAGGTGCATCAGGGGCAAGATGGTTTGGAGGATCATGTGGCGGTGGATGCTTTGATGAACCAGGATTTGGTATATTAAGATTCAACAATAATCATCAACTTACGATGACTAATAATGTTCCCGGAACATATAATATTCATCAAATTATTTTTGGCTCGTCAAATACGTCGAATAGAACTATCGGAAATGCTGGAGCTAACATCATTCGTTTTTTTGATAGTAGCGGAGCTGATCCAAAAATAGAAAACCAATCATCAGGAAGTCATATTATTAGTTTTAATATTTTGGGTGATGGTGATGCAGGTGATCCGTTGGAGATAAATCCAGTCAGTGGAAATTTGACATTCAACAACACAATTGGAAATCAAGGTAGTCCGATTGATATTTATGGTAATAATGGTTTTACAGCTAGATTTAACAATATTATATCTGGAGCTGGTGCATTCAGAATTCGTCAAAATAGTAAAGTTATTTTCAATGACTTAAATACCTATTCTGGCAACACAGAACTTGATAATGGTGAACTTTGGATTGAAACCACAGGAGATGCCATTGCTTCTGGTTCTGCTATTTGGCTTGGCAATGGTGGCCAATTAGGAAACACAACCAAAATTTTCCTTTCAAGAGCTGCTGGTGGCACTACTTTTTCAAGAAATATTAATGTCAACCCTGGTAATGCCAATACACGTTTTTTAGGAGGATTAAACACCTCAGGTACCAGTACGTTCTCGGGTAGTATATTGCGTTCAGCCTCAGGAAGACCTTTAACTATTGAGGTAGTGAATGCAGGTGGAACGGTTGCCTTTACCGGTGCAATTAATGGTTCTGATGATATTACTAAAATAGGCCCAGGAACCATGCAACTGGCAACTAATAACAGTTGGATGACTGGCACATGGTTGGTAGAAAACGGGACATTATTGACAGATAATTTTCCTGTTAGGATGGGAATTAGACCAATAACTTTAGGTACTGCGAGTACTAGTGGTACATTGCGTTTTACAGGAACAAGTGCTGTTGCTACAAGCATTCAATTTAATGTTAATGCTGGTGGTGGTGCTATTTATAATGCTTCAACTACTAATTTTGCTTCCAATACAGGTTTTACAATTAATGGTCCTTTAACCGTTGGTGCAGAAAATTCGGGAAATTTATCTATTGCTGGAGCTATAGCTGGTACTAGTGGAGTAAACTATAATTCTACTGGCTCTGGAAAGGTTGTTTTGGCAATAGCCATGACTTACACAGGAGCTACTAGAATTACTAGTGGCACTATGGAAACCAATAATCCAAATAGAATTGCAGATACTTCAAATATCATCATGAATGGTGGTACTTACAGTACTGGGGCGGCTACAGGTAATTCCGACACTGTAGGTACTTTACAATTATTAGAGAACTCAATCATTAGGTTAGGTGATGGCGGTAATTCACATACCTTAACATTTGCAGCAAGTAACATAGTATCATGGACTTCTGGAAAAACATTAACGATAACTAACTGGAGCGGAACTCCTGGAACTGGAGGAACAGCTTCAGCTGGAAGAATAATTGTAGGTTCTTCAAATGCTCATTTAACCGCAACCCAACTAGACCAAATTACATTTGAGGGCTATGAACCAGGTGCAGTAATGAAAACGTCTGGTGAAATCATGCCCAAAGGCTATATTACTTATTACTCTAAAGGCTCATTAGCGCCCAACACTGAAGGCAATTGGTCTAGAACACCTGATGGTCTTGGTGCTTCACCTGCAAATTTTACATCACCTGCACGATTTGTAATTCAAAATGGTCATACCATGACTACCAGTGCAGCATGGTCAACTAACTCTACGCTTCAAATAGAAAATGGCGGAACTTTAGTTTCAACTTTTGCAGTTACAATACCTGCAACTGGTACTTTTCAGATAGATAATGGTGGGCTATATAAGCATGATAACGCAAATGCTTGGGGTTCATCAATTTTTCAGGGTACAGAGGTTTTTGGAAATTCGAGTACGGTTGAAATAAATAAAACAAATACTAGTTTACCTAACAATTCATCTTATGGTAATTTAACGATAGATTTAAGTGTGGACCCAGGTGCTGTTCTTAGTTTTGCAGGTAATTTAACTACTGTTAATGGTAATTTTATTGTAAAACATACAAGAGGAAGACAGGTTCGACTGGCAGCTAGTACTGGACCAACCGTTACAGTAAGTGGTAATTTTGAAGTACACCCTAATGCTGATTTTGCAATTGTTACAGGTACAGAAAACACAACTCTTAATGTAGATGGTAATATAAATTTAGTTGGTGGTACTTTTTCTTTAGCTACTAGTTCTGGTGTAGGATTTTTAGTATCTAGAGGTCCAAGTGTAACAATTAGCGAAAATGTTACTTTTGCTGGAGCATTACCAGGAACAACAGGTTTTTATTTCAATAGAAATGTAGAGCAAACTTTAAATATTGCGCATCCTTTTACTACAGGCAGTGTAAGAAATCGTTTTTATGTAAGCACTGCAAATAGCCAACCAATTAATGAGGTTTATAATGGCGTGTCTGCACAAGAAACCATTAATGGCACTGGTATAGCCCCCGGTGCTGGTTGGGCCGCTTGGCCAACAAGTGGTACAGCGTTAAAAAACTTGATAATAAATAATACATCGTCAACTGGTGTAACATTAAGAGATAACCGAACGGTTAATAATGTTTTAACCTTAACAGATGGTGAGCTTATTACAGGGGTGTGTAGTGCAACAACAAGTAATATACCTTTGCTAACCATGGCTGCGGGATCAAGTGTTTCTGGTGGCAGCAATGCAAGTTATGTTAAAGGGGTTATTCGCAAAGTTGGCAACACAGCTTTTACTTTCCCTGTAGGAACTAATGGTAAATATGCACCAATATATATTTCCGCTCCAAGTGGTTCTACTGATCATTTTACAACTTGTTACAACGATGCCAACGCAACTGTAGGAACAACAAAAGAAACAGGTGTAAGAGATTTATCAACTTGTGAGCATTGGTTTTTAAACAGAGGTGCTGGTTCAAGCGCTGTAAATGTGTCATTAAATTTAAACAATGACCGTTGCGCAACACAAACCTGTGGGCAAATTGTTAACCTTGATGGCACAGTTTGGAGAAACAGAGGCTCTATCACGCCTGCTGTGCCAAATAACAGCTACGTAACATCAAATCCAACCACTTCTTTTGGAACGTTTACTTGGGCATCAGGTGTTTTGCCAGTAAACCACACCAATTCAGCAACTGGCGATGAAACAAAAATAGGTTTTGGCACACAAGCCACCATGTCTACAGATTTTCCAAAGAATAGAACAGGTGGTTTTATTGCCTTCGATACCAAATCTAAAGGTTTTGTAATTCCTAGAGTATCAAATGCAAACAGACCAGCAGGGGCAGAGGGATTATTAATCTATAATACAGATAGTAATTGCATGCAATTGTTTAGCTCTGGGGCTTGGAAATGCATTGAACCTGTTTGTGAATAATAAAAAAATTTTAATTTTATAATACTATCCTATCAAATGAAAAATCTAACGCTTATAATTTTGCTAATTTTCGGATTTACTGGTTTTGCGCAATTGGGCATAGACATGATAACACCACATGAACAAGCCATTTTAGATTTTCCTGCGGGTCAAAACAAAGGTATCATATTGCCTATGGTTAGCACGCTTCCTACTGCTAATGCCAACAATAATGGCACTTTTGTTTTAGACTTAAATAATGGTAAAATCAGAATTGTTGAAAATGGTGCATGGAGAGATTTAACTAAAGGCAATTCAAATGTAAATACAACCACCTTTCCAGTTAATTCATCTGCTGAAACAGGAGACGGCGTAATAATAGGCAGCACATCTTCTAGTGCTTCGGGCGTTTTGGTATTAGAATCAGCAGACAAGGGTTTAATGTTGCCAAAAGTAACCAATGCCCATACCGATATCAAAAGTCCATATCCTGGTTTGATGTGTTATGATACAACCAAAGCAGCCGTGGCAATTTATGATGGCACAGGTTGGTTTTATTGGAAATAATTAATAATAAAAAAATAGTAAACTATAAATTATGAAAAAAATTTTCTTAATATTAATTTTAACATTAAGTGTAAGCTGTCTTATGGGTCAAACATTTTCAAACACCGAAATAACTGCAGTTGGGTCTTGGAATGCATCCTTAACAAAAACCGTAACGGTCAGTGGTTTGCCAACAACCCTACAAAATGGCATTTTTGAATTGTTTCAAGTTAATCTTCACATGGGTGATGCCACTACAAGAAATTATAACACCTATCGTGTTAGATTAACCAAAGGTACAACTACGATTGATTTGATTGCTACGGGTGGGCTTCCAAATTCAACCATAACACAATTTAATTCTAAGTTTAGGTATAATACTTATTTAAAAAGACTGTTTGAACATGGAGGCACGACAGTACCTTTTGAAATAGGTTATTATCGGTCGCAAGACGATTTTCAAGCATTTAACGGCATAGACCCCAATGGTGATTGGACGGTAACCATAACTGAAACATCAACAGCTACAGGCGGCAGATTTAATAAAGTAGATTTAGTTTTTGGTCCGCCAGCACTAGTTAGCGATTATACAACCACCACTAGTTATGACAATTGTAGTACGCCTTATTGTTTGGGAATTAATGAAATAATTGTAGCTTCTAATAATGGTTTTACACCCCAAGCTGGTGATATGTTCAATGGCAATACAACTGGTTGTAGTTGGAATGCTGCACAAAACAATTCGGCATGGTTTAAGTTTATAGCTAACAATACTAATATCAAGATTACTATTTCAGGCATAACCTCTAACATTCAAATATTAGCTTTTAGTGGTGGGGCAGACAATAATCCATGCACTCCAGCAGATAATGTTGTACTGACAGGTGGTTGCCCTGCAAGTACATTAAATGACACCTATGCATCACCACAATATCTCAATGGTTCAAGTAGAAATAATCAATTAAATCTTTCTGGATTAAGTATTGGGCAAACCTATTATTTTTTGGTTGATGGCACTGGCGGAGCCATTTCTCCTTTTTATATAGAAATAGAAGGCGCTTCACCAGATTGTTCAAATTGTACATTTGACCCTATAGTGAGTAGTAATTCTCCTGTTTGCGCAGGTTCTTCCATTTCAATAACTTGTGATGATGGCACTAGCTGGAGTTGGACTGGTCCAAATGGTTTTAGTAGTAATTTGCAAAATCCAACTATTCCAGTAGCTACAATAGCCAATAGTGGCACTTATACAGTGATAGCCATTAAAGATGGATGTAATGTTACTAAAACAGCAAATGTTGTAGTAAATAACATTCCAGCTATACCAACAGCAAGTGTTTCCTCACAACCATCATGCATTGCTGCAACAGGAACTATCACAATTACTTTACCTTTACCAGCAATAGGCATAACTTATACCATAGCAGGAACATCATCTCAAACAAATGATACTGGTATTTTTTCTGGATTAAATCCAGGGGTTTACAATGTAACGGTTTCTCAAAACGGCTGCACATCGTTGCCATTACAATTAATGGTCAATCAAGTGCCGGGTAACGAGTTTTATGATTTTGCATCAGCAGTAAGAATCAACTCAACTATATATAATACACATTGCAACGCAACACCAGCATTAGGGGGTCAACCTGGATTTACAGCCATTGAAAATCAAATAAACCCTTCACCTGGTGCTTTATTTTTTCATGGATCAAATTTAGGGAATTATAATCATTACTCAAATACTTTGAGAATTACAGGTGGAGAGATTAAAACCATTAAAACTTTATTAGGCAATGTATGTGGCGCAACGATGCATTGGAAAGTATATCCAATAGGATCAGACCCTCTTGCAGTTCCATTTAATAATTATGCACTGACAGATTGGGTTGATTGTACACATGACAGTGATAGCAACGGCAGCCCTGATACCTTTGGGGATTTATTAGGACCATGTAGAAACCCATTTTATCAAAAATTGAAAAATTTTAATACTGGAATAGATTTAACACAAAGATGTGCAGGGGGTTATAAACTCGAAGTATATTACAGTTATATAGGATCAAGTTGCTCAACATCAGGCTGTGAAGAAACTAAAATAATTACGAATGGTGCTACAAATTTCATCGCGGATTTCTCGATAAATCCAGTGCCAGCACCAACTGCAATTTCACCTCAAACTTTTTGTAGTAGCGCAAATCCTACAATAGCCAACTTAATACCTTCGGGTACTAGTATTAATTGGTATTCAGCAGCAACAGGTGGAACGCCAATTACAACAAATACTGCTTTATTGAACAATACAACATATTATGCTTCACAAACGATTAATAATTGTGAAGGTATTGCCAGAACACCAGTATTGGTTAATATAAACATTCAACCAAATGCCGGTTCTAATGGTACTTTAAGCATTTGTTCAACATCAACTTTAACTGAAACCTTATTATTTAATGCATTAGGGAACTCGCCTGTTAACGGTGGATCTTGGACACCAACTTTAGCTGGAGAAGGGGTTTATACTTACACGGTTAACGGTATAGCACCCTGTAGTAATTCTACAGCCACAGTTACAGTTTCATTTAATAATCCAACAGCACCTACTATAGGCACAATAACCCAAACAACTTGTACTTCTGCTGGATCTGTTGCTTTAAGCGGGTTGCCTGCAATCGGTACTTGGACTGTTACAGCGTTTCCTGGAGGTGCAACCCTAACAGGTACTGGTACAACAGCTAATTTCGCAAATTTATCACCTAATACCACCTACACTTTTACTGTAACAAATGCAGATGATTGTGCTTCTTCGCCATCAAATAGTGTCGTTTTAAACAATGTTCCAGGAGCGCCCGTGCTAAACATAACTTCAACAGATAATACGTCTTGTAGTGCCTCTACTTGTATATATACTGGACCAATAGCATATATCAATGAAATCTTGTATATGCCTGGTTCAACGTTTGCATTACCTCCAACACCTGGTGATAATACAAATGCAGCTGTTCAGTCAATGTATAACGCATCAGGAACTGGTCAAGAATGGATTGAAATCTATAATCCAAGCCCTTGTGACCCACTTGACTTGAGTTGTTATGTAGTAGGTTCGCACACTGGTGCTACAAATACAGGAGCGTTTGCATTTCCAGCGGGAACAATTATTCCACCATTGGGCTTTTTAACTGTTGGTGCCGGATCTAGTGTTGACATTAATTTAGCTACATTTTTAGGGACACCAAATTTAGTAGGGTCAAATAGATGGCATTTAGAGAATGGTTGTGGTTATATATTATTGGCTAATCCATCTGGTAATATTATTGATGCTGTATATTGGTCACAAAACAATGCAGCAGATTTGACTGCTAACACAACTTGTGGAGGATCTTTCAATAGAACTTTAAATGTGCCGCCAGCGTGCAGTCCTACAATAAATCCCTTACCTGCTGCCAAAGACATTCCTAATATTGTTTATGCAGGAAATTTTGGCGCTACAGCACAAGGCCCAAGTAACATTGGAAAATCAATATCAAGAACAACTGATGGTTCATCAGCCTTTATCATTAGTAACCAAATTGGTGGAACGCCTCAAGGTTGTAATGCTGGGCCTACCAATTGTACGCCACCTTTCACAGGCAGTGTATGTAATGGAACAGCCACTGTAAATGTAACTATTGGTTCAGGTAATTATTCATATCAATGGTCAGCATCAGCGAATAATCAAACAACACAAACTGCAACGGCTTTATGTGCAGGGACTCATAGCGTAGTTGTAACTGATACTACAACAAACTGTGAAAGCACTATATCTGTAACAATAAATACTATTGTTCCCGCTACTCCAACAGCTTCTGTAACAGCACAGCCTACTTGTTTGGTTTCCACAGGAACTTTCCAAATTAATAATTTTAATCCAGCTTTTGCATATAACTTTACACCGGCAGTGGTAAGTATTTCGCCAACGGGTTTGGTTACAGCTAATTCTGGAACATATACCTTTACTGTAACGAATATCGCTAATTGTACATCTGGTGCTTCGGCAAATATTGTGGTTAATCCACAACCGCCTATACCTGCAGCACCATCAATTTCTGGTGCTGTAACTCAACCAACTTGTTTGGTTTCTACAGGAACTTTCCAAATTAATAATTTTAATCCAGCTTTTACATATAGCTTTATACCGGCAGTGGTAAGTATTTCGCCAACGGGTTTGGTTACAGCTAATTCTGGAACATATACCTTTACTGTAACGAATATCGATAATTGTACATCCGGAGCTTCGGTAAATATTGTGGTTAATCCACAACCGCCTATTCCTGCAGCACCATCAATTTCTGGTGCTGTAACTCAACCAACTTGTTTGGTTTCCACAGGAACTTTCCAAATTAATAATTTTAATCCAGCTTTTACATATAGCTTTATACCGGCAGTGGTAAGTATTTCGTCAACGGGTTTGGTTACAGCTAATTCTGGAACATATACCTTTACTGTAACGAATATCGATAATTGTACATCCGGAGCTTCGGCAAGTATTATTTTAAATATTCCAAATTCTCCCCAAACACCAATTGTTGAGGTTTCGCTCCCGACTTGTGATGAGGTTGGAAGAGCCAGAATTGTTAATTATAATTCATCTTTTACATATTTTTATTCAAATACTAATCCGCTAACCGTTGATTCTAATGGCTATATTACTGGTGGATTTTCTTTTGGCACTTCATATATTGTAACGGCTAATCAAGGAACATGTATCTCAGCTAACTCAAATTCTTTCATTATAGATAACAAATTGGGACCCGCTGGTTGTATAATACCTCAAGGTATTTCTCCAAACAATGACGGTAAGAATGACCGTTGGAACATTGAATTTTTGAATGCAAAACGGGTTGAAATATTTAACCGATGGGGGATGATGGTATATAGTAAAAACAATTACAAGAATGAATGGGAGGGTCAAACGGATAAAGGAGAAATTTTGCCAGACGGCACCTATTATTGGATTATTTATTTTGAAGACAAAGAAAGTCAAGCTGGATGGGTTTATAAGAATAGTCAATACAATTAATTTCCAAAAAGATGAAAAACATATTTTTAAAACTTACTTTGGTTTTCTTTGGTGTTATGGTTTATGCGCAGCAAGACCCGCACTATACACAATACATGTATAACATGAACGTTATAAACCCGGCTTATGCTGGTAGTAAAGAAAAC
>JBIIXU010000047.1:0-6650 GCA_044347145.1 Flavobacterium sp. | reverse complement strand
ATAACTATAAATGAAATTGGTTTGACCAACATTACTAAAATCAAAAGCTTGTGAGGTAGATGTTGAATTAGCAGTGTCACAAAATAAGTTTAAGGAAGGGCCGTTAGCAATACTTACAGTTACATCTTTTGTAAATTGACAAGTTGACACTTCTTCTAAAACCAAATCATCAATAACAAAATCGTTACCACTGGCAATTATGTTATTATTGTTAATTGCAATTGTCAACGTCGTATTGGTACCCGAAAACCAAATAGAATTAATGTTTTCCCAATTCGCAGTAGAATTTTGAAGCGTGATATTATTTTGAACTAGACCATTAAACCTTGTGATTAAATTAGCTGGGTTTGGAGTCGCTGCTGTTCTTGCACGATAACTAAAAGTATAATTAGTATTGGGTTTAACAGGAACTGTTTGATACCAAACCCGATCATTACCACCATTGAAGGTTGATGCGTCAACAACCAACATATTTGAATCTGTAAAATTAACCAATCCTCCAAGCCATGTATTTGGATTGGTAACAATACCATAAAAACCTTGAAGACCCGTTGGATTTAATGCCAAAAAACGATAATCAGTTCCAAAATGATTATTACCTAATGAAAAATCACCATTAACGATTAAATTTCTAATTGTATTTTGGGTATAAGTTACTGTATAAGTGGTAGGTCCTGGCCCTGGTGGCGTGGCAATTACCGTTGAACCAGTAGTTGTATTTAAGCTGCCAGCGGGTGACCAAGTATATGAACTTGCGCCACCCGCTGTCAAGGTTGCGCTTTGACCTAAACAAACACTTGTATTGGAAGACAAAGTGGTTGTGTCCGTATAATTCGGAACAAACAAATTTGATAAAGTAACTATAGTTGCTGGCAAATTAGAATCAGTTATTTGCACACCATATGTGCCACTAGTAAGACCGGGAAATATACCTGTTGAATTAGTGGCTGTTGATACGCCCGATAAAACAAAGGTAAATGGCCCAACACCACCTCTTGGATAAACTGCAATTAAGCCATCATTTCCATTTAAACATGATACTGGTGTAATACTTTGCGTAGCATCCAAAGGCAAGGGTGGCGCAGTTAATGATACATCATCTATTGCAAAATCATTACCCCCTAAATCTGTGTTATTATTAAACATCTCAATATTAACACAAGCATTAGTGGGTATAAAAGTATATACAACTTGTTGCCAACCGCCTGCAGTTATTGGTGCAAGTGCAGCACCTGAGACTAAAGTGACGTTGTTAGCATTATTGAACTGTATACCAATATTGGCACGCGTGCCACCTGGTGTGGTAAAAATAGATCTAATCCAATATCTAAAGGTATGTGTAACGCCAACCGTTAAACCACAAATACCGCCACCATTTGTGCCTGATCTATAAAAACGTTGCTGCCCCCCAACGCTTGTGCCATCAACGATCATCATGTTGCCTGTACCTGTTGTATGGTCGCCAGCACTAATAAACGAACCTGTATTATAAGGTTGCGGATTAGTAGCAATCGCCCAATTACCTGGCACAGTATTGCCGGTGGGCGCGGCTAAAAAATTATAATTTGGTGTTTGTCCGCCCTGATAACCTATATTAAACCCTTGCTGAAAATCACCATTATTTATTAAATTTTGAGCAAATAATGAAGTAAATGAAAGTATAAAAGCACTAAGTAAAGATTGCTTCATCAAAAATCGTATGTTTAATTCTTTTAAAACGACAAATTTAATCATTTATTTTATGTGATTTTTACTATTATTTGAACTAATATAAACAATTAATGTATTAGTATTAAAGTAAACTATTAATCAAGAAATTGATTTTAAGAAAACGTTTTCGTAATATATAATTAATACCTAAATCAATGTATTCTAAATATCTCATTTAAAATAATGGTAGTAGCCACAGCTACATTAAGACTTTCGGTTTTCTGCTCCTGACCAAATCTAGGAATCATAATTTTTTTATTTATTAAGTGCTCAACTGCTTGGCTTATACCATTTGCTTCGCTACCCATCACGAGGCAACCTTTTTTTATGTGCTGTTGATAAATTGATTTTCCACTCATAAAAGTGCCATAGATGGGCAAATTTGTGTGCTGTAAAAAATCAACCAAAGGTCTATAATGAATATTTACTCTACTCAAAGATCCCATCGTTGCTTGAACAACTTTTGGATTATAAACATCAACAGTATTAGGACTACAAACTATATTTTTCACGCCAAACCAATCACATAATCTAATAATTGTGCCTAAGTTACCTGGATCGCTGATGTCATCTAAAACTAATATTAAATCGCTATTGATAACACTTGTGGTCTCTTTCATTTCAAAAATAGCCAAACAATCATTGGGTTGTTTTAGCGCAGTGATTTGACTAAGTTGATTTTCACTGACTTCTAATGAAATAGCATAATTATTAAAATCTGTTTGACTTGATAAATGAAAAATATTTAAGCAATTAAAGTCGGAATTTAAAAATTCATTGATACTCTTTGCACCTTCAACAATAAACATCTTATGGATATTTCGGAATTTTTTTTGCTGCAATTGCTTTAAAATTTTAATATGGTTTTTTGTTATCATAAAAATTGTATTTTTGAACAAATTTAAAAAACTTTGAAAGTAATAATTGCAAAAGTATTATTTTTAATATTAATTGTCTCATTTTTTTTGGCCTGTAACGCTGTCAAAAGGGTTCCAGATGGTCAATTTTTATTAATGGATAACAAGTTTAATATTGAGGGTCAAGAAGTAAAAAATGACAGCCTTAATTCTATTGCACTTCAAAAACCAAATTTAAAACTTTTAAAAATCCCTATAGCGCTCCACGTTTTTAATCTTGCTAAAGCAAATCCTGATTCCGCTTTTTATGCTAAATTTATTAAAGACACTATAAAATTTAATAAACTTTCAAAAATATTATCTGAAAAGCAAGTCTACAGATTAGGTGAATCTTTTTGGTATAAAGGTCGGCATAATTTATTCAAAGATATTGGCGAAGCCCCCTCAATTATTGATGGTGTTAAAACAAAAAGAACACTTGAAAGACTTCAGCAATATTATTACAACCGCGGCTATTTTAATAACTTTGGCACTTCTAGCGTTGATTCAGTTGCTCAAAAAAAGGCTATTGTATCCTATGATTTAACCCTTGGTCATCAGTACAAATTAGATAGTATCAATAAAAAGATTTCATCAATTCAATTAGACTCAATTTATGAGCAATTAAAATTTAATTCCTTTTTAAAAAGTGGTGAGCCATATTTTGCCGAAAATTTCAATAAAGAAAGAGGTCGATTAACCTCCTACTTTAGAAACCATGGGGTTTATAATTTTCAAAAAAATAATATCTTGTTTAGCATTGACACGATCAATACTAATAAAAAAGCCAATGTAAAATTGATTATAAATAGCTTTCAAAAAAGAATTGGAGATTCTATCTTTAATTTTCCCTTTAAAATTAGTCGAATAAAAAAAATACAGGTCTTTGTTGATCAAAAAAAAGATTTAGAAGTCAATACTATTGATAGTTTAACTTATAAAGGTATTAATTTTATTAGCAAAGGGCCATTAAAATATAAACCCAAAGCGCTCTACAATGCCATTTTTTTGAAACTAAATGATGTCTACAGTGATGAAAAAGTATCACAAACCAATCAGGTTATTAATAACCTTAAAATGTTTAATTTTCCGATTATTCAAATTGAGGAACTCAAGGACTCAACTGGTCTTGTATCTAATATTTATTTACAATCTAAAGAAAGATATGGATTTGGTTTTGCTACTGACATCATTCATAACAACATCCAGCAAGTAGGTCTAATTGGTAATATTTCATTTTCATTGAGAAATGTTTTTAAACGAGCAGATATTTTTGAAATTGGCGCTAGGGCAAATATCGGCTCATCAAAGGATATCGCTACTGCTGATGACAGGTTTTTTAATATATTTGAAATTGGTATTGATACACGCTTAATTTTTCCTAGAATTTTATTACCGTTTAACACGCAAAAAATTATTCCCTATTCTGCATTACCTTCCACAACTTTAAATGCTGGTTTTTCAAAGCAAACCAATATAGGTTTAGATAAAGAAAGCTTAACAAGCACTTTAAATTTTAACTGGCGGCCAAACAAGAAAAGCATAATCAATTTTGATTTATTTTCTATTCAATATATTAATAATTTGAATATTGATAATTATTTTAACGTCTATCAATCTTCTTACAATCAATTAAACACTATTGCGCAAATCTATCCTTTTAGCGCACCTTATCTCATTGACGGTAACCTAAGTATACCTCAAGGCGCTAATCAATTTATATTAGACGCTATCTTACAACCCAGTATTTCAGATGATGATCGAAGATCAGTCATTAGAATTTTAGAAAGAAAAGAGAGATTGACACAAAACAACTTAATTTTATCATCTGCCATATCTTATACGATCAATACTAAAAATAGTAATTCAGACAGTAGCTTTAGCATGTTTAGGACCAGAATAGAATCTGCTGGTGGCCTACTCAGCCTGCTTACAAAAAAATCTGATCAAAGCGAGTCAAAAAAAATATTTGACATACCCTTTTCTCAATTTGCAAAAATAGATTTAGAATTTACCAAGCAATGGGATTTAAAAAACAATAATATTATAGCTCTTCGCGGATTTCTAGGTTTTGCTATGCCCTATGGTAACTCACAAGACGTTCCTTTTATAAGATCATATTTTGCTGGTGGCGCCAATGATATTAGGGCTTGGCGGCCATATAGTTTAGGTCCAGGCAGTTCTCAAACGGACCTTGATTTTAATGAAGCTAATTTTAAGTTAACTTTTAATGCTGAATATCGCTTTAAAATATACAGAAGCTTCAGAGGCGCACTTTTTGCAGACGCTGGCAACATATGGCACCTAGCAGATAACTTGGCAAAATTTGACCAATTTGGTTTTAAAGGATTTAGCTCGCTTAGAGAGATGGCTCTTGCAACAGGTTTTGGCTTGCGTTATGATCTAAGTATGTTTGTTATAAGAATAGACTGGGGATTCAAAACGCACAATCCAGCACTAGCCATTGACAGAAGATGGTTTACTGATTTTAGTATAGATAAATCCGTTTTAAATTTCGGTGTCAATTACCCTTTCTAAAAGGCTTATTCAAACAAGGGTTTTAATGCGGCAAAATCTAAACCACCATAATTACCAGAACTCATTAAAAGCAAGGACGAATTATCAAAAGTTTGCTCAAACAAAAATTTTCTAAAATCCTCTGGTTGCGTATAAATGATTAAATCTTCTCTATCAAACGAAGCTGCAATCTGTTCTACAGAAATCTCATTTAAGCGTTTAATTTTAAGTGCATCTGGCGAGTAAAAAACAACAGCAATATCTGCAGCATCTAAAGCACCTTTATATTCTTTCAAAAAATTGAGACTTAAACTGCTGTAAGTATGAAGCTCCAGGCAAGCCACCAATTTTCTTTCAGGATATTGTTTTTTTAAAGCCTTAGTGGTGGCCGTTACTTTACTAGGCGAATGCGCAAAATCTTTATAAGCCACCTTGTTTAATGATTCAGCAATTTTTTCCAAACGTTTAGATGCACCTTTAAACGTAGCAATAGCTTCATAAAAATCTTTTTCGTCAATGCCCATGCATTGACAAATCCATTTGGCACCTTCTAAATTATTCAAATTATGTTCACCAAAAACTTCTATAGGCATTAACCCTTCAGGTGTTTCGAGTAATGTACGACCATTTATCACCTGATGGTTTGGAATACCATAGGGTATCTTTCTAATCGTATGGTTTGATTCCTCCGCAATTTTCTTGACCCACGCGTCTGTTTCATTATAAATCAACACGCCTCCACTTGTAATTTTATTGATAAAAATCTCAAACTGCTCAACATAATTCTCAAAAGTTGGAAAAACATTAATATGATCCCAGGCAATACCTGAAATCAAAGCAATATTAGGTTGATAGAGATGAAACTTTGGTCGCAAGTCTATTGGTGAAGTTAAATATTCATCCCCTTCCAAAACTATAAAATCATTGTCCGCAGTTAAATGAACCATCGTGTCAAAACCTTCCAATTGTGCGCCTACCATATAATCCGTTGGCTTATTGTTATATTGTAGTACGTGTAAAATCATCGATGTGATGGTTGTTTTGCCATGCGAGCCACCAATTACTACCCGTGTTTTATTTTTCGATTCGTTATACAAAAATTCTGGATAAGAATATATCTTAATGCCTAATGCTTGCGATTTTAAAAGCTCTGGGTTATCTGATTTGGCATGCATGCCTAAAATAACTGCCTCCACATCATCAGTAATCCGATCAGCAGACCAGCCCAATTCTTCTGGTAATAAATTATGCTTTGCCAAGCGTGATAGAGAGGGTTCAAAAATAGCATCGTCGCTTCCTGTCACCTGATAACCTTTATGATGCAAGGCCAAAGCCAAATTGTGCATAGCTGCACCGCCAATGGCAATAAAATGTATTCTCATTTTTTATAATATGTATTATAGAGTTCTTGTGCTTTTATTTTGTCTTTCAACTTGTTTAAATATAAATTGTACAACTTTTTAAAGGTTGTTTTAGATTGTCCAATGTCATGGGCACTTTTATAATTTTTTTCTGCTTTTTCATATC
>JBIIXU010000027.1:0-24933 GCA_044347145.1 Flavobacterium sp. | reverse complement strand
CCATCAACATTAGGTTTAGAAAATATTTCCTTTGCATTTGAAGGTTTTACGCTGCCGCCATATAAAATGATCACTTTATCTGCAAGACTTTGATTATATTTTGTTGCCACCGTATCTCGGATAAAGGCATGCATTTCTTCCGCTTGTTCTGGTGATGCTGTTTCACCGGTTCCAATGGCCCAAACAGGCTCATAAGCTAAAATAATTCTTGACCAAGCGCCTGCTGGTAAATGGAATAGGCCATCTGTTAATTGGTTATGAACCAAATTAAAATGATTTTTCTTTTGACGATCTTCTAATTCTTCACCAAAGCAAAAAATTACTTCCATCTCATGTTTTAAGGCAGTATCTACTTTATTGGCTAATAATGCATCTGATTCTTTAAAGTATTGTCTTCTTTCAGAATGTCCGATTAAGGTTATATTGACGCCAGTACTTTTAATCATGTGTGCTGATATCTCGCCAGTGAACGCGCCTCCTTCTGCTTGATGAAGATTTTGTGCAGCCACTTCGATTTTGCTCCCTTGAACGGCTTGATAAGCATTGGCAAGAGAAATAAAATTTGGAGCAATGATTATCCTTGCCGCTGTATCAGGTATGTTCGCTTTTAATTCATCAATTAGAACTTTAGATTCTTGGAGATTTTTATTCATCTTCCAATTGCCAGCAACTACTTTTTGTCTCATTTTAAAGGGTTTTTAACAAGTTAATTAAGTCTGAATCATCAGCTTCTATTGAACGATATTTCACAATTTGACCAGATTTGTCTATTAAAATATAGCGTGGAATCCAATCCAAATCGATTTGCTTTCTAAAGTCCCCACCTTTCCAAGCAGATTGGATGAGGTAATGATCGCCAATCAATTCATGCTTTTGGATGCCATTTTGCCAAGCCTCAAAAGTTTTGTCATAGGACAAGGTCACCATTTGAAGTGCTGGAAAATCTGCTTGAAGTTTTTTTAACTTGGGTAAACCATTGATACAATCCGGACACCATGAAGCCCAAATATCAATTAATAAGATTTTACCTTTGTGTTTGTTTAATATTTCTTCAAGATTAATCGTATTTTTATCTTGATTAAGAAATTGCTCTTTTAAAGCTTCTGTTGTAAAAGCTTTTTTTTCTTGAGAACTCATACATTGTGAGAAAAAAAGACCAGCGAGAAATAGTTTGAAAAAGTTCATCATGTTTTTTTTATGCAATTATCATTAATAAATTTTAGTGCGTCTTGATTTTTCAAATCAAAAGCTTTTTGAAAATCTAAACAGGCCGCACTTTTGGATTTTAGAAAAAGTCTTATTTTTCCTGCTAAAAGGAAGTAATCTCCATTTTTATAATGACCATTAATGGCTTTCATGATTTCATCTAATGCGGATTTTTCTTTTTTTGTTTCAAAATAAATCAGCGCTTTGTAGTAATGTGTTTCGTGACTATGCGGATTTTGCTTGGCATATTGGTTGAAATTATAGAGCGCATAATCGTATTCTTTTCTTTCTAGATGAATTTTGCCAATTTCATAATATGTTACAAAAAAAGTATTATCTAAACTAAACAGGTCTCTAAACGCTTGAATGGCATCGTCATATCTTTTCATTTTCCGCAAGGTTATGCCTTTGTAGTAAACGGAATAGACGTCATAATATTTTCGTTTGATACATTCATTAAAATGGTCTAAAGCTTTTTGATAATCTTCATTTTCTAATTCTTTTTTACCTTGATCAAATATAGTTTTAAAACTTGTCGTTTCATCTACAATCAAAACTTCTTTTTTTATCGAATCATTTGCAACAACTGCTATTTCTTTTTCTTTAGGTTCATTTTTTATTTCAGCTTTAGCTATCGGCGTCTCCTCTTTTACAACAACTTTGGTTTTAGGGTTGTTTTTTTTATTTCTAATTTCAGCCAATCTAGATTTGTTAATAGAGTCAAGGGGTGTCTTGCGCTGCGCCACAACCGACATGCGTTCATTTTTAGATTTCATTAATTCATCTGAAAATTTTTGAAAGTAATCAATAGAATCTTTCGGGATAATTTTTTTTGGAATCATCAAATTTAAAGAATCATTAATCTTTTTTCTTTGATTTACCACCGTTTGTCTAGTTTCTTTCTCTTTAATTATTTCTTCAGCATATTTTTTACTGTAATCAATGGAATCTTTTAAGATGACTTTCTTGTTTTCTTTATCTAAAACAGCTGCTTTATCTAGTCCAAAAAAGTACAGCGAGTTAAATAGTATCAGCAATAAACACAAAAGGCTTTTCTTCATTTCTATTAAAAAAAGCAAATTTATAAAAATAAATTAAAGTTGACTGTTAACTCTTTTTTAATTTTCAGTTAAAAGCCTCTAATCGCTTAATTTCATCCCTAATTTTTGCTGCTTGAATAAAATCTAAAGCTTTGGCAGCGCTTTCCATTTCTTTTTTCATTTCTCGCACCATTTTTTGAATCTCAGTTTTTGAATAATTTTGATTCAAATTTTGTTCGGCCACCTTGCGCAAGTTGTCCTCTTGCTTATATTCAAATCGATTAGATAAATGATCCTCAATAGATTTATTTAATGGTTTGGGAATGATGTTATTTTTCAAATTATAGGCTATTTGTTTTTCGCGTCTATAATTAGTTTCATCGATGGTTTTTTGCATCGAGTTTGTTATCTTGTCAGCATACATGATGGCTTTTCCATTGATGTTTCTTGCTGCTCTGCCAACCGTTTGCGTCAGTGAGCGGTGACTTCTTAAAAAACCTTCTTTATCAGCATCTAAAATGGCCACTAAAGAAACTTCTGGTAAATCTAAACCTTCACGCAATAAATTCACACCAATCAAAACATCAAAAATTCCTTTTCTTAAATCACGCATAATTTCTACACGTTCAAGTGTATCAACATCTGAGTGAATATAACGGCATCTGATATCTAAACGGGTCAAATATTTGGCTAATTCTTCGGCCATCCTTTTGGTTAATGTGGTCACTAAAACGCGTTCATCAGCTTCCACACGTAATTGTATTTCTTCTAATAGATCATCAATTTGATTCAAACTGGGTCTAATTTCAATGACTGGGTCAAGCAAACCTGTTGGTCGAACTAATTGCTCAACAACCACGCCTCCTGACTTCTGCAGTTCATAATCTGCTGGCGTAGCAGAAACATAAATCACTTGCTTTTGTAATTGTTCAAATTCATCAAATTTTAATGGTCTGTTATCCATAGCCGCTGGTAATCTAAAGCCAAATTCGACCAGGTTTTCTTTTCTACTTCTATCGCCGCCATACATGGCATGTACTTGCGAAATGGTCACATGAGATTCATCAATGACCATTAAAAAATCATTAGGAAAATAATCAAGTAAACAAAAGGGTCTTGAACCAGGGGCACGACCATCAAGGTATCTAGAGTAATTTTCTATACCTGAACAATAGCCCAATTCTTTAATCATTTCGAGATCAAATAAGGTTCGTTCTTCTAGTCTTTTTGCTTCAAGGTGCTTACCTATTTCTTTAAAGTAATCAACCTGCTTTACCATATCTTGTTGAATTTCCCAAATTGCTGCATTCAGTACATCAGGAGAAGTCACAAACATATTGGCGGGATAAATGGTTAGTAGGTCTAAATGCTCTAGTGCTTTGCCTGTTTTGATATCCAATAAAGTAATTTCTTCAATTTCATCACCAAAAAAAGTAATGCGATAAGGTTCATCTGCATAAGATGGATAAACGTCAAGGGTATCACCTTTAATTCTAAAATGACCATGCGTAAAATCCACTTCAGTTCTGGCATATAAACTTTGAACCAATTGATGAAGCAATTTAGTTCTTGAAATGATTTGCTTGACAGAAATATTAATCACATTCTTCTGAAATTCAACAGGATTGCCTATGCCATATAAACAAGAAACCGAAGCCACAACCAAAATATCTCGTCGGCCAGAAAGCAAAGAAGAAGTGGTACTGAGACGCAATTTTTCTAATTCTTCATTGATAGATAAATCTTTTTCAATATAGGTGCCAGTAACGGGAATATAGGCTTCTGGTTGATAATAGTCATAGTAGGACACAAAGTACTCTACGGCATTTTCTGGAAAAAATTGTTTAAATTCTGCGTAAAGTTGCGCAGCTAGCGTTTTGTTATGCGCCAAAACTAAAGTAGGTTTCTGAATGGTTTCAATAACATTGGCCACGGTAAAGGTTTTTCCAGAGCCAGTAACGCCTAACAAAGTTTGATATTTTTCACCAATTCTACAGCCATTTACCAATTGGGCGATGGCTTCTGGTTGGTCACCTGATGGCTTGAATTCTGAAAAAACTTTAAATTTCATGTGACAAAGTTAATTATAATTGATAAACTTATCTCATGCATTAACATAGTTTTTCAATAAAAAAAGCCCCTCAAAAATGAAGGGCTTTAATTTTATAAAGGGACTAAAAATTACTTTTTAGCATCCATTTTGGCCTTAATTTCAGCTAATAAAGCATTGTTTTCGCCTAATGATGAACCAGTATTGTCATCATTTTTAGCAACAGCCTCTTTCACTTGCTTAGCTTCTTCTTCTTTGAAAATTGAAGTATGTGAAGCAACTACTCTCTTATATTCTTTGTTGAATTCAACAACTTTAAATTGTGCAGTATCACCTTTTTTCAATTTTGAACCATCTTCTTTTTCTAAAAATCTAGATGGAATAAAAGCTACAACATCTTCTTCAAATTCTACAGTTGCGCCTTTATCATTTAAGTCAGCAATTGCACCTGAATGAAGACTGCCTTCAGCATATTTAGTTTCGTAAACATCCCAAGGATTTTCTGTTGTTTGTTTGTGACCTAAAGAAAGTTTTCTGTTGTCAACATCCAATTCAAGCACTTGAACTTCAATTTGTTCACCAACATTAACAAAGTCAGATGGGTGTTTAATTTTCTTAGTCCAAGATAAATCAGAAATGTAGATTAAACCGTCAATACCTTCTTCTAATTCAACAAAAATACCAAAGTTTGTAAAGTTTCTTACAGTACCTTTATGTTTAGAACCTACAGGATATTTAGCCGTGATATCAGTCCATGGATCTGGTGTCATTTGTTTGATACCTAAAGACATTTTTCTTTCTTCTTTGTCTAAAGTTAACACAACTGCTTCTACAACATCGCCAATTTTAACGAAGTCTTGTGCAGAACGTAAATGTGTTGACCATGACATTTCAGACACGTGAATTAAACCTTCAACGCCTTCAGAAACTTCGATAAATGCACCATAATCAGCTAAAACAACTACTTTACCTTTAACTTTGTCACCAATGCTAAGGTTAGCATCTAAAGCATCCCATGGGTGAGCTTTTAATTGTTTTAAGCCTAATTGAATTCTAGATTTATCATCATCGAAGTCAAGGATTACAACATTTAATTTTTGATCTACTTCAAGTATTTCACTTGGGTGATTAATTCTTGACCAAGATAAATCTGTAATGTGGATTAGACCATCAACACCACCTAAATCAATGAATACACCATAAGAAGTAATGTTTTTAACCACACCTTCTAATACTTGACCTTTTTCTAATTGACCAATAATTTCTTTTTTCTGTACTTCAATATCAGCTTCAATAAGTGCTTTGTGAGAAACCACAACGTTTTTGAAGTCGTGATTAATTTTAACCACTTTAAACTCCATAATCTTATTCACATATTGGTCATAATCTTTAATCGGCTTCACGTCAATTTGCGAACCAGGTAAGAATGCTTCGATGCCAAAAACATCTACAATCATACCACCTTTTGTTCTACATTTTACAAAACCATTAACAATTTCGCCAGTTTCATTCGCGCTCAATACGCGTTCCCAAGCCTTAACAGATCTAGCTTTTCTGTGTGAAAGTACCAATTGACCAGATTTATCTTCTCTGATGTCAATCATTACTTCAACTTTGTCGCCAACTTTTAAGTCTGGATTGTATCTGAATTCGTTTAAAGAAATAACACCTTCAGATTTAGCATTGATGTCAACAATAGCATCACGCTCAGTAATTCTAACAACTACACCTTCTAAAAGGTTTTCTTCATCTGTAGAAACAATAGTTGTTTCAACTAATTTTTCGAATTCCTTTAATTCATTTTCTTCAATTTTGTCGATACCTTCTTCAAAATTGTGCCAGTTAAACTCTTCTAAAAAAGTTTTTTGATCTTTTGTCATTTCAGCCATGCTGATAAAAAAATTTGTATTCTGAATTTTAGATAATATTTAAAAAGTTAAACGCAGAAGCTGTTTAAATTATTTAAAATCAAGCCCATTTGATATTATCCTACACTTTTCAAAAAGGCGTGCAAATATACAAAAAAAAACTATTGATAAAAGTAAAATATAATATTTTTTTGATATAATCGCCACATTTTATTTTATATTTTTGCAAAAATTTTGAAATCATGACATTAATTAAATCAATTTCTGGTATTAGAGGCACCATTGGGGGACAACCCAATGACAATCTAACTCCTATAGATGCTGTAAAATTTGCTGCGGCTTATGGTACTTTTTTAAAAATACAACACCCTAATAAACGCTTAAAAGTTGTGATCGGTCGCGATGCAAGAATTTCAGGACCAATGATTCATGACTTGGTGATGCAAACACTTGTTGGTCTTGGGATTGACATTATTAATTTAGGTCTATCAACCACGCCAACGGTTGAAATAGCCGTGCCACTTGAACATGCAGATGGTGGGATTATTTTAACGGCTTCGCACAACCCAAAACAATGGAATGCACTTAAATTACTTAATAATAAAGGTGAATTTTTAAATGGAGCTGCCGGTGAAGTGATTTTAGAAATCGCAGAAAATGAAGATTTTAATTTTGCCGAAGTAGATGATTTGGGTCAAATTACTGAAAATGGTGCCTATATGGATATTCACGTAAATGAAGTCTTAGCTTTAGATTTAGTAGATGCTGATTTGATTAAAAGCAAAAAATTTAAAGTAGTACTTGATGCGGTTAATTCAACAGGTGGCATTGCCATTCCTAAACTACTTGATGCGCTTGGCGTGGAAGTTGTTAAATTATATTGTGAGCCAACGGGTCATTTCCCCCACAATCCTGAACCATTAAAAGAACATTTGGGCGATATCTGTGCTTTAGTTATTAAAGAAAAGGCAGATTTTGGCATCGTGGTTGATCCAGATGTTGACCGTTTGGCCTTTATTTCTGATGATGGCGAAATGTTTGGCGAAGAATACACCTTGGTTGCAGTAGCAGATTATGTTTTGAGCAAAACACCAGGCAGCACCGTGTCTAATTTATCATCTTCCAGAGCTTTGAGAGATATTTCGCAGAAGCATGGCTGTACTTATGAAGCCAGTGCAGTAGGGGAGGTGAACGTGGTAGAATTGATGAAAAAAAACAAGGCCATTTTAGGCGGTGAAGGTAATGGCGGCATCATTTATCCAGCCTCGCATTATGGCAGAGATTCTTTGGTTGGTGTGGCATTATTCCTAACCTATCTGGCAAATCAAGATAAGAAAGTGTCGGAAATCAGAGCAGAACTACCCGCTTATTTTATGAGTAAGAATAAAATTGAGCTAACGCCAACTCTAAACGTGGATGATATTTTAGAAAAAATGGCCAAAAAATATAGCCATGAAAACATTACGACCATTGACGGTGTAAAAATAGATTTTGCCGACAGCTGGGCACATTTGCGAAAATCAAATACAGAGCCCATTATTCGCATTTATACGGAGGCTAAAACCCAGCAAGCTGCCGACAATTTAGCCATACAAATTGTAGAAGAAATCAAAACCATTGCCGGTTTATAAAATCAAAATCAGTCTGTTTTTAGACTGATTTTTTTTTTTTAAGAGCGAATAGTTTGGGGACTTTTTAAAGTCGCCGTTCCCATGCCGACGATAAATGTCGGCATAGCAGCATTTATCGCCTCTACTATTCGCTATATCTTTGCTCTCTCTCGTTTTAATAACAATCCGAGCAAAGGATGCCGCTGCAATGAAGACGAATCTTGTTGTCTTCATCCAGACATTTATCGGCTGTATAGGGGCTAGTTAGCAGAGATGGTTACTTGATTTGGGGAGTATTTATCTTCAATTGCATAATCTTTTTGAAATTGAACTTTATCAATGTTAAAGGTTGTTTTTGTTTATTATGTTTAGACATTAAAAAATAATTGGTAACTTTGTTAAATGAAACAATAATAGAGTTTTTAAAAACGTGGAAACTTGCATGTTTAAGCAAGTTGTGCGATATGCTAAAACAAAAACCGCAGAAAAAAATTACTATAAATATATTTCGTAAGTTTGCAATATGAATGAAAAAAATCTTTTCATAATTGCAGGTTGTAACGGAGCAGGAAAAACAACTGCATCGTTTACTATTTTACCTGAAATTATTAACTGTAAAGAATTTGTAAATGCTGACGAAATTGCAAAAGGTTTGTCGCCTTTTCAACCCGAAAAAGTTGCATTCGAATCTGGTCGGATAATGTTGAACCGAATTGACGAACTACTTAAAGAAAATGAAAGTTTTGCTTTTGAAACAACACTCTCAACGCGGAGTTACAAGAATAAAATTAAAACGGCACGTGAAAAAGGATTTACAATTACGCTATTGTTTTTTTGGTTACAAAATGTGGAATTAGCAAAAGAACGAGTTAAAATTCGAGTTTCGGAAGGTGGACATAATATTGAACCTGAAATAATTGAAAGACGTTATTTGAATGGAATTAAAAATCTTTTTGAAATTTATCTGCCAATTGTTGATGGGTTATTAATATTTGACAACTCAGAAGGAAAACACGAACTTTTAGCTATAAAAACAATTGATGGACAACTAAATATTATTGATAAATTTAAATTTGAAAAACTAAAAGCATATGACAACCGTTGAAAAACAAATAGAATTAAAAGATAAAATATTGATCGGACTTGAAAAAGTTTACGAAAGATTAATTGAATTTAAAAAACAAAAGAACACTGAACTTGTTATAATTAAGGACAATAAAATCGTAAAAATTAAACCCGAATAAGAAAGCACATCGCCCAACAGCCGTTTTGTCTCGTCTTTAAATGAGACGGGGGTTTTGTGTTTCTTTGACAGTGAATTGCTAAATTCAAACTTTGTGCATCTAATGAAGTTTAGCAGTAAAATGAAATATTAATATAAAAAAGAGTCAACGTATTTTAGAACATAACAGAGCATTTCTATTAACTAAAAGCAGTATAAAATGACAAATACACAAGAAAACGTAATTTGGATAACTGGTGCTTCATGTGGCATTGGCAAATCATTGGCCAATGAATAGGCAAGATTAGGCTATAAAGTAGTTCTTTCCTCGAGACGTAAAGAACTTTTGGATAAAGTGGCAGACGAGATTAGGCACTCAGGTGGGGAAGCATTGGTCATGCCATGTGATATAATGGAAGAAGCCGCTATTGAAAATACAGTTCAACAAATCATTAAATCCTTTGGGCGTTTGGATGTAGTTATAGCAAATGCCGGTTTTGGTATTTTTGGAAGTATTGAAAAGCTAACAGCCAAAGATTGGAATAGACAATTACAAGGCAATGTCATTGGCTTAGCCTTAACGGTTAAATATGCTCTACCACATTTAAAGAAAAACAATGGCAGGATTGGTTTAGTGGGCAGTGTAGGTGCATTTCTTCCAAGCCCTAATTTAGGCGCATACGGTGCTTCAAAAGCTGCCGTAAACTCAATTGGTCAGACTTTACAAGTTGAATTAATGGGCACAAGGGTGAGTTGTACTACGTTGCATCCAGGATTTGTGGTTTCGGAAATTGCACGAATTGATAATGATGGTGTTTGGCATCCTGAACGACCAGATCCACGTCCTTCAAATTTAATTTGGCCTACAGATAAAGCTGAAAAAGTAATGACCAAGGCTATTTTAAATCGAAAGAGAAATTATGTTTTCACTGGGCACGGCAAAATATTAGTATGGTTGCAACGATGGTTTCCCGGATTGATGAGATTTATAATTTCAAAAAGCCCAAAACCAGATTCGTAAAAAAGATTAAGTTTAATAAACCCTGTCTTACGAACCAAACGAATTAAAATAGGAAAGCCGAACACACAAAAATACCTAAATAATTTGGTGATTACGAGGTTAAATGAAGCTTTATGTTGCATATTTAGTTTTGTGGTGGCAGGCCATTTTCATCTCCGAAATCGCCAACTTCTTGTAGCTACAAAACGTTATCACCAATACTAAAGTGCGTTCAAAAATATAGCGCAATTAAAATTTAAAAATTTGATTTAAAATTGCACCATGAAAACAACTTATAAATCACTAAATCAGTTCGATAGATTTGAGATTGAAAAGCAGTTGTCATAAGGATAAAGTAATTGAAATGTTTTTAATGCGCTACAAAGTCACATCGGTCAAATTTGTTAAGCAAAAAAAAGTCATAGAAATCCCGCCTTTCAAAATATATCGCTATTTTTGACTTTTTTATAATCTCATCGATAACATGGTCTTTAATTAAATCCTCTTAGAAATGCAGAAAATATTGCTTAGCTGTTTGTTTATAATTTTAATTCTTCCATCAAATTTACTTTTGGCTCAGGAGAAAGTTAAGCCGTTTAAATGGTTGCGAACGGGTATTGTCTATGGCTATGCCTCGCAAAATAAGTATTTTGTACAAGATACAGATTACCATTATGAAACGAATAGTTTTAAATGGTCAAACCATTTTAACTTAAGCCGAAAAAGAAAACACGCTTGGGAGTTATTAATTGAACCTAGCTATTACTTTTCAAGGAACGAAAGTTTTAATCCTTGGCAAAAATATTATACTTCTATTGATAATGCAGAAGAGATGAGAAAAATTTTGATGCCTTTTAAACTAATGAACGAATATGCTTTAAATTTAGGTATCACTTACAGGCGATATGTTAGCAAAAATGCCTCGGTTTATACTTATCTTAATGTGGGTCCAATGTATATTGATACAGATACCGATCGTCTAAAAAAAGGCTTTGCATTTAGTGATATTTTGGCTGTAGGTTTTAATTATCGGATAAAAGATTTTTCTTTAGATGGTAAAACCTTTTTTAGACATGTCTCCAATGCTAATTTCCAATGGCCTAATTTTGGATTAAATGCCTTCGGATTTGAAATAGGTTTTTATTATGAGTTGCCAATGTAAAATACTGTTTTCTAGTCCAAATCCTATTGATTATTATCTCCTTAAAACAAAATTTATTGCTTTTTGTGCCAATTGGTTAACATCTGTTGATACCTTTAAAAAATAATGCAAGCCACCATAAAAACCGCTCACCAAGATAGATTTCAAAACTATATTGAGGAGGGGATGAAAGCTAAAATCCCAAAAGAAAAATAGTAGAATAGTCGCTAGCAAAATGAGGGCAGATTGCCAAGTGCCTTTTTGAAATGGAAACAACTTCATTTTAAAAACAACAAAGTACATCTTGGTCGTATTATAAGCAATGACCGCCAAAAGCGTAGCTAATGCTGCCCCATTTAAACCATAAATAGGTATGAGCCAAAGATTAAATCCAAATGCTAATAAGATTAATGCCAAACCTAAAAACAAAATGGTTTTATAATATTTTGAATTAAAGACGATAGAGTTATTGTTGCCTAATAAGCTATCATAATATTTTGCAAAAGCAATAAAGAGCACCACCCAAAAGCCTTGGTCGTAATCTCTTGGTAAAAAGGTATAAATCTGTTTTAGGTTGATGAGAACTCCCACCAAAATTAGTCCACTGACAATCTGAAGGGTTAAGGAAGATTTCTTATAGAGCTCGTCTAGTTCTTCCCACGCCGATTTGGCCATCAGTTTGGCCGTTAAAGGATGTGTAATTTGATGCATGGCCCGTTGCGGAACCGCAATGGTCGTTGCTATAAAACTAGCCACTAAGTAGAAGGCTACATTTTCTATTTGCAACATTTGACCCAACATAAACTTATCTAAATCTAGCAGATAAATGGCAATACTTGATGAAAAAATAATGAAGAAACAATAGGTGATAAAATCTTTAGTGTCTATTTTGATGCCAACACTAAAATTAGGTCGATGATTTTTGAATGCAAAAAACGCCATTAAAAGTGTTATCAAAGAATATACACCAACTAAAAAATATATAAAAGTTTCAGGTGTCATTAAATCAAAACCGGCAGCAAGCAAAGCTAAAGAAACGATTAAACGCAAGCCAACTTCTTTGAGAATATTGCCCCCAATAGATTTTAAATGGATCCGACTAATGGCATAAAATATTTCAAAATAGGCCATAGCAACGCCCACACCAATCAAAACCCATAAATAATCATAACTAATTTTGTTTTTTCGGGCTAAGGCATCTGCGAAAAAATCATAGTTAAAACTGACCAAAATAATAATTGGCACTATTATAACCAAAGGCAACAGCAAAACTAAATTAATAAATTTTTGTCGGTCAATGTTATTATATAGGTTGTAATATTTAATAACCGCATGATTTAAACCAAAGGCAAAAAACGGCATAATTAAATTGGCTGTTGATAATAAATAGGCCGTTAAACCATAAAAATCTTTAGGTAAAAAATGCACGTACAAATACATGGTATTGATGGCACCAATCACAAAACCTATCAATGTGAAGACTAAGTTATAGGAAGATTGTTTGACGACTATACCCATGGAATACTGTTTACAAGTTGTTGTGTGAGCGCTTTTCGATGATATTTTTGCAAACCAATAGGCTGCTGTTTAAGCTGATTATTTTCAAAAAGTGTAAACAAATCTAGCACATGCGCTTTTAAACGTTCTTTCTCATTATAATAAAAATAAGCGCCAGTATTGGTTTCTTTTAAAATCTGCTGCACATCTGAATGCGCCGGACCAATAGCAATGATTGGTGTATCTGCAACGAGGTATTCAAATAATTTGCCACCAATGATATAGCTACCTGCCAATGAATTTTCTTCAATAAACAGTAGGACCTGTGCTTGTTTTTGAAGTTTTATGGCTTCTTGATGCGAAACGTAGGCCGTCACATGGCAAAAGCTGTCTACTTCAAATTTATTTAGTGTTTCTAAAATTTCCTGACTAACTTTTCCAATGAGATTTAATTGAAAGGCATTTTTAAAAGCATCATTTTCTTTAATAATCTCTGCTAATACTTCCCATAAAACTTCGGGATTTCGGTTTGAAAGCAAGCTACCTATATGTGATAAGCTAAAAATTTGATCTTTTTTATAAGTCACTTGATTGATCTCATCATAGCCGTTTGTAATCGTAAAAATGGGCTTTTTAGTTTTTTTAGCTAGTAATTTTTTAGTCGCTTCAGAAGTGGTTACCAATGTGTCAACAAGTTGCAAAACATTTGATTCTAAGGTTTGGTGGCGTTTCTGAGCAAATTTTGACAAATACAATTGGTCGTGATAATTGATCTCTGTCCAAGGATCTCTGAAATCAGCCAACCAAGGTAATTGTGTTGATTGTTTTAAGGCTAAACCAATGAGATGTATACTGTGCGGCGGACCTGTGGTAACCATAGCATCAACTTGGTTTTCGGATAAAAAGTTTTCTAAGAATCGAACAGAAGGTTTAACCCAGGTTATTCTGCTGTCAGGTATAAATAGATTACCTCTTGCCCACAGTAAAAATTTTTCAAAAAGACTTTGTTTGCTTTGTGGTTTAATCACCCCGGAGCTCATGGTTTTGGATTGTTTTTTAAAAAGTTTAGCCAACCATTGATTGGGCTCATTGATAGGTGTTTGCAATAAGGTATAATCAATGCCTTTCAAGTCCTCCAGTAGTGTCTCATCAAGTAGGGGATAAGCGGCATTTTTTGGGACATAAACAATAGGATGTACACCAAATGCAGGCAAATATTTGACAAACTTTAACCACCGTTGCACGCCTGGTCCACCAGCTGGTGGCCAATAGTAGGCAATGATTAAAAGTTTTTTTTTCTGCATATTTTCTAATTTTGCTCCCTAGCCCAGATGGTAATGATAGCACCGACGATAAATGTCGGTATTACTAACCCGCAAAAACGGACTGTAGAGGCGAAAAATGCCTCTATGCAGACATTTATCGTCTGCACTGGAATAAGCTCCTAGTTATTTTCATTATAATTCTTGAAACCTATAAAAAGACCACCGACAATCAAAAGTAAAACCACGATTGAAGATAGACCTGCAATCATGCTGCCTTTTGCGACGACCTCTGGTTTAAATTCAAACGTAATTTTATGTTGTCCTGCTGGTACTTCAATGGCCCTCAAAACGTAATTGACATTTAAAATATCAACCGTTTGATTATCGATTTTGGCAATCCAACCGTCAGGATAATAAATTTCAGAAAAAACGGCTAAACCTTTTTGCCTGTTAGTTGATTCATAAACCATGAAGTTAGGCTTATAGCTCGTCAATTTAATCTGCGCTAAGCTATCTTTATTATAGGTTTGTGAAAGTTTAGCAGCAAACTTTTCTTGAATAACAGCCGTTTTTTTAGAATCTAAATTTGTAAGGCTATTGATTTCTTGATCGGCATTTTTAACCTTTTTGATGTTGTCAACAAACCAGCCATGACCATTAGCTTCAGTGTTACCTTGAACTTTTAAAGTGTCATTTTTAGGATAAATGATATACTTCACATTAAACATGTTGAAGACTTCAGTGTTTTGTTTTTCTAAATGATAATCATAAATCTGTTGCATCCGTTGAGGTTTGACCGCACTATAGCCGCCTAAACTTTTGTGAAAAAAGGAATTCCTTGCCCCATTAAATCCTTCTGAAAAATCGTAGACACGATAATGGCCTTTATCTCTTAAAATCAATTCATCTACTTCTCTTTTTTGAAAAGGTTCTTCCATCTCATAGGCAGAAACAAAATTGTCTTTATTCACATAGTTTATATTAACCATTACTAAATCAAAAAACATCAGAAGGCCAACGATAACCGCAGTCATATTATAGTTAAGTTTTTCTTTATGATAAACAAATAAGGCTAAAATTGCTGCAGTAACAAAGAAAAGCGAACGCAAAATATCTGCCGTATAAAGGGCTTGTCGATCAGTTTTTAAAGCTTTGATGACTTGATCAGCCATTTCCATGCCATAACCTTTACTTAAATTTTCATAAACCATTTGATCATAGCCACCTTCAAAATTGAAAAGTCCTTTTGCTAAAAACAGTATAACAAACACACTTATTACAATAATACTGCTCCATTTTAGTGCTTGCAATTGTTTGAGCTTTTCTGCTTTCATGAAATAATAAAAACCTACAGTTGCTATCAGTGGCAAACATAATTCCAATATGACCTGAATAGAAGATACGGCTCTGAATTTATTATAAAGCGGAAAATAGTCGATAAAAAAGTTGGTTATAGCAGGGAAGTTTTTACCCCATGATAAAAACAACGATAAAAGGGCTGCAGCCAAAAAAGCATATTTATATTTTCTATAATCAGCAAAAAACGCTAAAATAAACAAGAAAAAAACAACTGCACCAATATAGGCTGGTGCCGCCACACTAGGTTGATCGCCCCAATAGACAGGTAAACCAGACGCAAATTCTATAGCTATATTTTCTTCAGCACCAAACCCTATTAAGGTTTTTACGACTTCACTTTTTGCATCGAGTTTTTCACCTGTTCCACCACCCATTAATCGTGGGGCAATGAGGTTTAGACTTTCTGCTTTTCCATAACTATATTCCGTAATATAGTCATAACTCATGCCAACCTTATTTTTTAAAGGCTTGCCATCTGGGTCTACGGTCAGTTCATTTTTTCCGCGGGTGCTAAAATCTGCATATTGTTTGGTGGCTAGAAGGTTCGTGGCATTCAAACCAACAGCTAAAAGCGCCGCCCCAATAAAGATACTTTTTGTTATCGCTAAATGTTTGAAATCTTTTTCTTTGATAATTCTTATAAAGTAATATAAAACGACAATCACAATCAAAAAAAGCAAATAGTAGGTCATCTGAAAGTGATTCGCTTGAATTTCTAAAGCAGCGGCAATCGTTGTTAGTAGTCCCCCTAAAATATAGCGTTTGTTTAAAACAAATTTTATACCCGCCAAAACCAAAGGCATATAAGCGATCGCATGCGCTTTCGCATTATGTCCAGCACCTAAAATAATAATCAAATAGGTTGAAAACCCAAACGCTAAAGCACCAAAAAAGGCATGCAGTGGTTTAATTTTAAATGATATAAGTAAAATATAAAAACTGACTAAATAGAGAAAGACATAGTCTGCTGGACGAGGCAAAAAACGTATAGTTAAATCAAGTTTTTTGATATAGTTATTGGGATAAAGCGCACCCGTTTGATAAGTTGGCATGCCACCAAAAGCACTATTTGTCCAGTAGGTTTCCGCGTTTTCTGAGGTTCTAAAATCGCGTAGCTCTTTACTCATGCCCATATATTGAACAATGTCTGATTGAAAAAGGGATTTACCTTGCAAAACCGGATAAAAATAAATGAGTGTAATGAGTACAAAACCTATCAAGGCTAGTGCATGAGGATAATAGTTTTTTAGTTTTTCCATCATTTAGTTTTTATTTGACTTCTTCAAAATCAATATATTCTCCCAATTTCTTCTTTTCTTTTGGTGCTTCTTTTCTATTTTGGAATGGTGCTTGATTTTGCTGTTGTTTAATTTTATCTTCAAACTTTTTTGTCATATGCGCTGCAGCTTTTTGCATTAAAATTGGCGCAAGTAAGCGAAAAAGCAATTTGAAAGCATAATAAAAAAGAATGATAACTAAAAGCGTTTTTATAAAATTCATTGTTTAAAATATTGGGTGTAAAAATAATAAAAATTTGATTGATGAGTCGCAATATTTAGTATTTGTTTCACATCTCATGCCAATCACTTTTTTTGAATGATTTCATGTAGAAATAAAACTAAAAAAAAATTTTTTTAATAGAAAAATTTGTCATATATTCGTTTTCGAATTTTACACTAAATTTAAACTTATAAAATGAGTAACCAAAACATAGATATTTATAAAGAATTAAAAAAATATTTTGGATTTAACAAATTCAAAGGGTTACAAGAGGAGGTAATCAATAGCATCGTCTATGACAAAAACACTTTTGTTATTATGCCGACAGGGGGGGGGAAATCTTTATGTTACCAATTGCCTGCATTGATAAAAGAAGGAACAGCAATCGTTGTTTCTCCTTTGATCGCACTTATGAAAAATCAGGTAGATGCTATTCGTGGTATTTCTGAAAACGAAGGGACTGCTCATGTTTTGAATTCTTCGTTGAATAGAGGCGAGATTAATCAGGTACGAGAAGATATTGCCAACGGTATTTGTAAACTGGTTTATGTTGCGCCTGAATCGTTAGCCAAAGAAGAATATTTAGATTTTTTTAATAATAATAAAATTTCGTTTGTGGCCATTGATGAGGCGCACTGTATATCTGAATGGGGTCATGATTTTAGACCGGAGTATCGCAACTTAAGAAATATCATTAGAAAGCTAGGCGACGTGCCAATTATTGGCTTAACAGCGACTGCTACACCAAAAGTGCAAGAAGATATTTTGAAAAATTTAGAAATACCTGACGCCAATACTTTTAAGGCGTCTTTTAATAGACCTAATTTATTTTATGAAGTAAGAAATAAAACCAAGAATATAGAGACAGATATCATTAGGTTTGTTAAACAATATAAAGGTAAATCGGGTATTATTTATTGTTTGAGCAGAAAAAAAGTTGAAGAGATTGCGCAATTGCTGCAAGTTAATGGTATTTCAGCTGTGCCATACCATGCTGGTTTAGAAGGAAAGCTCAGGGGAAAGCATCAAGATATGTTTTTGATGGAAGAGGTAGAAGTTGTAGTAGCTACCATTGCCTTTGGAATGGGCATCGATAAACCAGATGTGCGTTTTGTGATACATCACGATATACCAAAATCATTAGAGAGTTATTACCAAGAAACGGGTCGAGCGGGCAGAGATGGTGGTGAAGGTCATTGTTTAGCCTACTATTCCTACAAAGATATTGAAAAATTAGAGAAGTTTATGGTTGGTAAACCAATAGCTGAGCAAGAAATTGGTTATGCCCTTTTGCAGGAGGTTGTTGCTTTTGCCGAAACTTCCATGTCTAGAAGAAAATTTTTACTCCATTATTTTGGAGAAGAATTTGATAATGAAACTGGTGATGGCGGTATGATGGATGACAATATGCGCAATCCAAAAGTAAAAATCGAAGCCAAGGATGATGTTGTAAAAATACTTACAGTGGTTAAGGATACTAATGATATTTACAAATCAAAAGAAGTCGTTTTTACACTTGTGGGTAAAATTAATGCCATGATTAAAGCGCACAATGTAGATCGTTTGCCTATTTTTGGCATCGGTCAGGATAAATCTGAGGGCTATTGGATGGCTTTAATTCGACAAATATTTGTAGCTGGTTATTTGAAAAAAGATATAGAGACCTATGGGGTTTTAAAAATTACCCCAATTGGTTTGGATTTTATTAAAAAACCCGAATCTTTCATGATGACAGAAGATCATGTCTATGATGATAATTTTGTTGATGCGGGTACGATGATTACCAATGCTAAAGCTTCGAATACCGCCGATGATGTTTTGATGGGCTTATTAAGAGACTTAAGAAAAAAAGAAGCCAAAAAATTAGGGGTGCCACCTTTTGTTATTTTTCAGGATCCATCGCTAGAGGATATGACCTTAAAATATCCGATTACTATAGGAGAAATGGGCAATATTCATGGGGTAGGTGAGAGTAAAGCTAAAAAATATGGTAAACCATTTGTAGAACTGATTAATCAGTATGTTGAAGAGCACGATATCACCAGACCAGATGATATAGTGATTAAATCGACAGGTGTTAACTCATCAAATAAATTATACATCATTCAAAATGTTGACCGTAAATTATCTTTAAAAGATATTGCCTCTGCTAAAGGTATGAGTATGGATGACCTGCTTAAAGAAATGGAACAAATTATTTATTCTGGCACCAAACTCAATATCAAGTATTGGATTGATGAAATTTTGGATGAAGACCAACAAGAAGAAATTTTTGACTATTTTATGGAATCTGAAACTGATAAAATTGAACCAGCATTAAAGGAATTTGAAGGGGAATATGATATTGAGGAACTCCGCTTGATGCGCATAAAATTTATTAGTGAAGTTGCCAACTAATTTTATATCATGAATTCTTATACCAAAACAATCATCTTCTTAATTTTATTTGGTTCAATAATTATCATTATTGGGGCATTTTTCAAGATTAATCATTTTGAATATTTATGGATAAATGGTAATAATTTGCTATTAATCGGACTGTTATTGCAGTTTATTACGGTTTTACTTTTTTTGATAAGATATATTTCTATCAAAAAGTAAAATTATTTTATTTAAACTTATCTTTGCCTCATTCAATTTTCCTATACAAAAGATATGAACCAAAATGCTAGTCAACGTTACGCCCAAAGAGGTGTTTCAGCTGCAAAAGAAGACGTACACCATGCGATTAAAAAAGTAGACAAAGGACTTTTTCCTCAAGCTTTTTGTAAGATAGTACCAGATTATTTGACCAACGATGAGGCTTATTGCTTAATTATGCACGCTGATGGCGCTGGTACCAAATCATCATTGGCTTATTTATATTGGAAAGAAACAGGCGATTTATCAGTCTGGAAAGGCATTGCGCAAGATGCGTTAATTATGAATGTAGATGATTTATTATGTGTAGGCGCTGCCGATCATATGATGTTGTCATCAACGATAGGACGAAATAAAAATTTGATTCCAGGTGAAGTGATATCAGCGATTATTACTGGTACTGAAGAATTAATTGAAGAGTTAAAAAGTTTTGGCGTAAATATTTATAGCACAGGAGGCGAAACTGCTGATGTTGGTGATTTGGTAAAAACGATTATCGTTGATAGTACGGTTATAGCCAGAATGAAACGTTCTGAAGTTATCGATAACAAAAATATTGCAGCTGGTCAAGTCATCATCGGTTTAGCTTCTTATGGTCAAGCCACTTATGAAAAATTATATAACGGTGGCATGGGCAGTAATGGTTTAACTTCTGCACGTCATGATGTTTTTGCGAAATATTATGCCAAAAAATATCCTGAAAGTTTTGACCATCTCGTGCCTGAAGATCTGGTTTATTCAGGCGAAATGAAGCTAACAGATAAGGTAGAAGGTTCGCCTGTAGATGCAGGACAATTGGTTTTGTCGCCAACCAGAACTTATGCACCTATTATCAAAAAAATATTAACAGAAGTTGGTCATCAAAACATTAAAGGTATGGTGCATTGCAGTGGCGGTGCACAAACTAAAGTGCTTCATTTTGTTGAAAATGTGCATATTGTTAAAGATAATTTATTTCCTGTGCCACCTCTTTTTGACTTGATTCAAAAGCAATCAAATACAGATTGGCGAGAAATGTACCAAGTCTTTAATTGCGGTCATCGCATGGAAATATATGTTGATGAGCGTTTTGCGCAAGCTATTATTGACATTTCAAAGTCATTTGGTGTGGAAGCTCAAAGGGTAGGAAGAGTAGAGGCTTCAGATACTAAAAAGTTGACTATTAAGTCTGAATTTGGTACTTTTGACTATTGATTTTTAATTTTCAACTATACTAGTACAAATTAAATTTTTTAACTAGTAGTTTTCGTTTATTTTTAGTAAAAGAATAGAAAAAAAGGATTATTGATTTTTTCCAATATTGAATCCCTTTTAAATGCAGACGATAAATTTCTGCATCGATTAAGACGACGAATGTCTTAACAGGAACAAGCAAAGCTTCGTCTCGACTTGAAACGTTTTAACCTTAAACGCCTTAAACTTTATACCTTAAACAATTTAAACTTTAATTTTTTTTATGAAAAAAATCATCCAAACCCCGCACGCACCAGCGCCGATTGGCCCATATAACCAAGCCGTGATGATTGGAAATATGCTCTATACCTCTGGGCAAATTGCCATTAATCCGGAAACTGGTGAATTAGAAACAACTGATATTGCATCTGAAACCGACCGCGTCATGCAAAGTTTGCAAGCCATATTAGCAGCAGCTGGAATGACTTTTGAAAATGTAATCAAATCTACTATTTTTATTAGTGATATGAATAATTTTGCTAAGATTAATGCGGTTTATGGCAAGTATTTCAATGAAGCAACAGCACCGGCGAGAGAAACTGTGCAAGTGTCTGTTTTGCCAAAAAATGTAAACATTGAAATATCAATGATTGCTGCTTTGTACTAATTAGTAAGCCATCTCAGGCTAATTATATTCAGACCTCCAAGACCTTTAGCTGATAGTCAATTACTTATAGCGATTGCCTCGTAAACTAAAAGTTTCTTTTTTAGTGTGATTTGCGTTAGGGGTGGTAGCGGCATCCTTTTTTGTCTCGTTATTGCCAACAGGCATAACGAGACAAAAAAGATATAGGGGACGACCCGACCCTTGCCGTGTCTCGGCATTAGACGAGAGGTAACGCCCAAATTATTCTTTAAAAACAGTTGGTTTTTATTTACCGTTGACATAATCAGATAAGTATTCAAATCGTTTGGTTAGTTTACCATTCTCAGTCATTCGCGCACGATTAAGAATATTATCTTGGTCATTATTGAAAAAAGAAGGAATGATGCGTTCTCTAAAAGTTGTACCAAATCCTTCACTGGCATCACGGGGTAATTCGCAAGGTAAATTATCAATAGCCATAACCACTATGGCTTCAGGATGTGTATAAGGTATTTCTTGACCAGATTTAGGATGATAGCCATAAATTGGATCTGCAATTGTAGAGGAACGAATGGTGCAGGCAATTGGCCCAGGTATGTCACATGAAATATCAGCGACAACTTTTATTTTATTAGTCACACTTGCCAGCATCTCTTGGGTTAATATCTTCGGTGCTTTATTATCATAAAAATGACCAGCTATAAACAAATCAGCTACTTTCGTAAATTTTTCAAAATCACTAACATATTCTTCAGCATGATTAAAGAAATCATTTTTTTCTCGTTTTTCACCATCTTTTCTTTTGTTATAATCTAAGACATCTATTTGTGCATAAACCGCATGATCAAAAGTTTTTAGTAAAAAATCATCAACAGATACTTGTTTTAATTTCATACCATCTAACATTTCTTTTGCACCCATACCAACTTTTCCAAAACCAGTTAAAACTATTTTTATGGCTGGGAGATCTATTTTTTTTAACCTTGAAATTAAGTCGACCTGTGATTTTAGAGTTTCCGCCTTAGGCAAATCAAATAGCTCAAAGGTTTGTCCAAATGCTTTTATAGCGTTGTAAACCCCAACTATACCAGCATATTTCCCAAAACCTACTAGTCTGACATTATTTTCATTAACTAAAGTTTCGTGATCATAAAGCGTAATATTTTTTTTCAAGATAGTCTTTAAAAGCTTTTGGTTATGTGGTTGTTTTTTAATAGTATGTGAGAAAAAAAAGTATGATTTATTTGGTAGGAGATCCTCAACAGGCACTTCTTTTACACCCAATAATACGTCGGCAGCGGATATATCATTAACAACTTCAAATCCCAATTGTTGGTATTCTTCATCTCTAAAAACACGAATATCAGACGATTCAACCAATATTTTTAACTCAGGAAAATCATGTTGTAGTTTTATTAATTCTTCTGGACCAAAGACTACGCGTCTATCAGGTGGATTTTTTCTTTCTTTTAAAATACCAAGGGTCATGGGGCGTTAGTTTTAAATTTAGGTGCGCAAATATAAGCCTTTTTATCTTCTCGAAAAATTTTATGGCAAGCAATTAAATGTCCTTTAACAAACTAAATCATCAGCTAAGGATTATACAAAAAAATCAATTTTCCATCATTCGCCAAAGGGCATCATCTGGTACAGGCGCTATGAAAGTTAGTATTTCGCTAGAAACCGGGTGGGTTATTTTAAGTTTTCTCGCGTGCAAATCAATGCCACCATCTGGGTTTGAGCGGGGATAGCCATATTTTAAGTCGCCTTTTATTGAACAATTTATGGCTTTGAGTTGGCAGCGAATTTGATGATGTCGACCCGTAAATAAATTGATTTCTAATCCTAAATAATTTTCAAACGTATGGATTACCTTGTAAGATAATTTAGCCTCTTTTGCGTTTGGTACTACATTTTCATGCGCAACCGACGTGTTGTTTTTGGGGTGCCTGATTAAATAATGGGTTAGGGTATCAGTTTTAGGAATAGCCGCTTTTTTTACAATAGCCCAATAGGTTTTTTCCGTTTCTCTACTTTTAAAGCTTTCGTTTAATCGGGCTAATGCTTTTGAAGTTTTCGCAAAGACAACAACACCTGAAGTTGGCCTGTCCAAGCGATGAACCACACCTAAAAAAACTTGTCCTGGTTTATGGTATTTTACTTTTAGATAAGATTTAATATGCTCAGGCAAAGGTAAATCACCTGTTTGATCACCTTGTGTTAAATCACCAACCCTTTTATTGACCACAATCAGATGATTGTCTTCATACAGAATCTGCAGATTGGTTGATTGGCTTAAAATTTTATTCACAAAAAAATAAGTTTTACTTTTTTAAGTAAAGATTAAACAATTTTTTTAAGAGAAATATGAAAAAACCAAAACAAATACCATATGCAAAACCTATAAACAATGCATTTATAGTATTATCAGTAAAAATACTATAGACGTATGAAACTAGTGCGGTTGTGATTAAAATATTTAAGTAATTTTCTTTAATCATATCTAATATTGTTCGTTATCATTAGGAAAATTTAGGGATTTCACATCATTAACATATTGTGAGACTGCATTTTTCATGTCATCGTATAAGTTAAGATAGCGTCTTAAAAATCTTGGATTAAACTCATGTGTCATACCCAACATATCATGTAGAACCAATACCTGTCCGTCTACCTCATGACCGGCACCTATGCCAATAACGGGTACTTTGACAGATTGCGCAACTTCTTTGGCTAAAAGTGCTGGAATTTTTTCTACAACTATACCAAAACAACCTACTTTTTCAAGCATCAAAGCATCATCTTTTAGTTGTTGCGCTTCGGTTTCTTCTTTTGCTCTTACAGTATAGGTACCAAACTTATAGATTGATTGTGGTGTAAGCCCCAAATGCCCCATAACAGGTATACCTGCATTTATTATTCGCTTGATACTTTCTTTTATTTCACCACCTCCTTCAAGTTTTACAGCATGTGCACCACTTTCTTTCATGATGCGAATAGCAGATCTTAATGCCTCTTTCGGGTCTGATTGATAAGTACCAAAAGGTAAATCTACAACAACTAAGGCCCGTTCACATGCTCTAACAACGCTACTGGCGTGATAAATCATTTGATCTAAAGTTATAGGTAAGGTAGTTTCATGACCAGCCATCACATTGCTTGCTGAATCGCCAACTAAAATAACATCAATACCGCCAGAATCAACAATTTTAGCCATCGTATAATCATAACTGGTGAGCATCGAAATTTTTTCACCATTTGATTTCATGTCAATTAATGACTTGGTTGTGATGCGTTTATATTCTTTTTTAGCTGCTGACATAACTTGTATTAAAATGTAAAAATATCATTTTTTTGATAATAAATCAAAAAAGTAATAAAATTTATAAATTTTTCATAATTTTCATTATGCCTTGCCACATTAAAAACATGGCTAGCACGCAAACGAGGATACCAATACCTAAAACAATATAATGAAGCCATGTATGTTTATTCATCCAAGCATTGTGAATAAGAATGGGGCCAAGGAACATCAATGGGATTGAAGTCAAACATTTTTTTATACCGCTTTGTATTTGTTGCAAGGGTTAGAAATTAGAGGTTTAAAAGTTTCAGGTCGAGACGAAGCTTTGCTTGTTCCTGTTAAGACATTCGTCGTCTTAATCGATGCAGACATTTATCGTCTGCATTTAAAAGTTTCAAGTTCATGAAAACAA
>JBIIXU010000026.1:0-25188 GCA_044347145.1 Flavobacterium sp. | reverse complement strand
AAAAATCATCATCAAATAACAAAATTTGATAAGTTTGTTATATTTGTTTGACATATTATTTAATTTAGCTATTAGACAAAAATAAAAATAATTTTGTAATAAAAAAACATCGTCTCTATAATTTTATTTAAAAATTTGAATTATATTCATTTTGTGTAAACATTGATTGCGTATTGTACAATTTTAACAAATAATCAAATAAAAAATTAAAAGTTTTATTAGTTGAACATAATAGATATATGACTTTAAATACCTATTTTTGCAACCTTTTTAAAACAACTTTATGAGTGCTATTAGAAATATTGCCATTATTGCCCACGTTGACCACGGAAAAACAACCTTAGTTGACAAAATCATGTATCATTGTCAATTGTTTAGAGACAATGAGAATGCAGGAGATTTAATCCTTGATAACAACGATTTAGAAAGAGAAAGAGGTATAACCATTACCTCCAAAAATGTATCTGTAGTCTATAAAGGAACAAAAATTAATATTATTGACACGCCTGGTCACGCTGATTTTGGCGGTGAGGTAGAACGTGTCTTAAACATGGCAGATGGCGTTTGTCTATTGGTTGACGCTTTTGAAGGTCCCATGCCACAAACGCGTTTTGTATTACAAAAAGCCATTGATTTAGGTTTAAAACCCTGCGTAGTAATCAACAAAGTAGATAAAGAAAACTGTACACCAGAAGAAGTACATGAAAAAGTCTTTGACCTCATGTATGAATTAGGTGCAGAAGAATGGCAGTTGGACTTTCCGACGGTTTATGGATCAGCAAAAAACAACTGGATGTCTGACCATTGGGAAAATAAAACAGATAGTATTGAACCTTTATTAGATATGGTTATTGAGCATGTTCCTGCACCAAAAGTTTCAGAAGGAACGCCACAAATGTTAATAACTTCCTTAGACTTTTCAAGTTTTACTGGTCGTATTGCTATTGGTCGACTGCAAAGAGGCGAATTAAACGAAGGACAAAATGTATCTTTGATCAAAAGAGATGGGAAAATAATAAAATCTAAAATTAAAGAATTGCATACTTTTGATGGTTTAGGTCGGAAAAAAGTGCAAAAAGTTATCGCGGGAGATATTTGTGCTTTGGTTGGCGTAGAAGGTTTTGATATTGGTGACACTGTTGGCGATTTCGAAAACCCAGAAGCATTAGCGACTATTGCGATTGACGAACCTACCATGAGTATGCTTTTTACTATTAACGATTCACCATTTTTCGGTAAAGAAGGTAAATTTGTTACCTCTCGCCATGTGAAGGAACGTTTGGAAAAAGAACTTGAAAAAAACCTTGCCCTCCGCGTTGGGGAAACTGGCAGTGCCGATAAATTTATGGTCTTTGGCCGAGGTGTACTGCACTTATCTGTTCTTATTGAAACGATGCGTAGAGAAGGCTATGAACTTCAAATTGGACAACCACAAGTTATCATTAAAGAAATTGATGGTAAAAAATGTGAACCAATAGAAGAATTAACTATTGACTTACCAGAAAATGTTTCGGGTAGAGCGGTTGAATTTGTTACCGTTAGAAAAGGCGAAATGCTTAGCATGGAACCTAAAGGCGAACGAATGATTATTAAATTCAATATTCCGTCACGAGGTATTATTGGTTTAAGAAATCAACTATTAACCGCTACAGCAGGTGAAGCCATCATGTCGCATAGGTTTTTAGAATATCAGGCATTTAAAGGCGATATTCCAGGAAGAATCAATGGTTCGCTAATTAGCATGGAAAACGGCAGAGCTATCCCATATTCTATCAATAAATTACAGGATCGCGGTAAGTTTTTTGTTGACCCTAATGAAGATATTTATGAAGGTCAAGTTGTTGGAGAAAACTCAAGAGGTGATGACATGGTTATTAATATTACCAAAACTAAACAGTTAACCAACTTCCGTTCAGCAGGTGCTGATGACAAAACACGTATTGTTCCTGCTATTAAATTTTCATTAGAAGAAGCATTAGAATATATTCAGAAAGATGAATATGTAGAAGTTACACCAAAATCTATTCGTTTAAGAAAAATTTATCTTAACGAAAATGACCGTAAGCGCTACAAAAATGATTAATTGAAATATATAAATTTTACAATATAATTATATTTTTTTTTGAATTATTTCTTTAAATTTGCATTTTAGACTCTTAAAAATTACATCTTTCTTATGAACATACATGAATATCAAGGAAAAGAAATTTTAGCGAACTACGGTGTACGCATACAACGCGGTCACGTAGCAAACAATGCTGAAGAAGCCGTTGCAAAGGCGAAACAATTAACCTCTGAAACAGGCACAGGATGGTACGTCATCAAAGCGCAAATTCATGCAGGTGGCCGTGGGAAAGGCGGCGGCGTAAAATTAGCCAAAAACATTCAACAAGTTCACGATATTTCTGAACAAATCATTGGTATGCAACTTATTACACCACAAACACCTCCTCAAGGCAAAAAAGTGCACAAAGTATTGGTTTCTGAAGATGTCTATTATCCAGGAGAAAGTGAAACAAAAGAATTTTATATGTCAATTCTTTTAAATCGTGCAACTGGCAGAAATATGGTTATGTATTCTACAGAAGGCGGTATGGATATAGAAGAAGTAGCAGAACATACGCCACATTTAATTTTCACCGAAGAAATTGACCCTGCGGTTGGCCTGCAAGGTTTTCAAGCGAGAAGAATCGCATTTAATTTAGGTTTGTCTGGCGAAGCTTTTAAAGAGATGATCAAATTTGTTGATGCACTTTACAAGGCTTATGTTGGTTCTGACGCGTCAATGTTTGAAATCAATCCAGTTTTAAAAACATCTGATAACAAAATCATGGCCGTTGATGCCAAAGTAAATATTGATGACAATTCACTATTCAGACAAGAAAAAATTGCTGATATGCGTGATGTTAGAGAGGAAAATCCTATTGAGGTTGAAGCCAAAGAGGTTGGTTTAAATTATGTTGACCTTGATGGTACCGTTGGTTGTATGGTTAATGGTGCCGGACTAGCTATGGCAACTATGGATTTAATTAAATATGCTGGTTTTGAACCTGCTAATTTCCTTGATGTTGGCGGAACAGCTGATGCTAAACGCGTAGAAACAGCTTTTAGAATCATCTTAAAAGATCCAAACGTTAAAGCTATTTTAATCAATATCTTTGGTGGCATTGTTCGCTGCGATCGCGTGGCTCAGGGTGTCGTTGATGCCTATAAAAACATGGGAGATGCTATCAAAGTGCCGATTATTGTTAGACTGCAAGGAACTAATGCAGATATTGCAAAAGATTTAATTGATAATTCAGGTATGCCTATACTTTCTGCAGTTGCTTTTCAAGAGGCAGCAGATCGCGTGAAAGAAGCTTTAAGCTAAACCTATTTTAATATAAAAATCCCCATAAGTCATATGATTTATGGGGATTTTTTTTTGTATTTACTTAAATTTCTCCAAAATACATGGCTTTTATAATACCATCGGATAAACCTATTTTTGGCACATAAATTCTTTTCGCATGCGACCATTTCATGGCATTTACGTAGATAGATAAAGCAGGTACGATCACATCGGCACGGTCAGGGTTAAGCTGAAAATCAGTAATTCTTTGTTCATAACTCAATGCACTCAAAATTTTCAATTGATTTTGTAAATAACCAAGCGTTAAAGGCCTGCTTTGCACTTTGCCAGATAGCTTAAAAATTTTATTAATATTACCGCCTGATCCTATTAACTCAATTTCTTCTAACCCTTTACACTGTTCTTTAATCCATGATTTAATAGTAGAATTAATGTCTTGGTTTTCACCTGTTTGTAGCATCCTTACTGTTCCATTTTTAAATGACTTTGACGCAACTATTTCTCCATTTACAAATAACGAAAATTCAGTACTACCCCCACCAACATCAATGTATAAATAATTTTTATTGGTTGAAATAAATGTTAGCAAATCTGTTTTAGCAATTATTTTGGCTTCTGTTAATCCATTGATGATATCTACTTTTATAGCTGTTTGATTTAAAATATCTTCAACAACGTCAGCGCCATTTTCAGACTCTCTCATGGCAGAAGTAGCACAAGCGCGATAATTCTCAACTTGATAAACTTTCATCAATAGCGAAAAAGCCTTCATGGCATCAATCATCCGATCTCTTTTTTCAACTGTAATTTCACCTATGGTAAAAACATCTTCACCTAGTCTGATTGGTACACGTATTAATGAACTTTTATTGAATAGGACAGTTTTGTTCGGTTGTTCAACAACGTTTGTAATTAATAGCCTCATGGCGTTTGATCCAATATCTATTGCAGCAAATTTTCTAACTTTCATATGTTTTCTCGCGTCTAATAAGGCATTTTTAATATTTAAATGGTAACTGTCTAAAAATAAAATCAGTGTTTTTTAAACTTTAGATTTGTAATAATTATAGGTTTCAATTTGCGCTTGGTGTATCACATCTATTTCACTTTTTGAGCGGTATTGATTTTTAAAATGTTCATCGTGAAGCCTCACTTTGACATTACCAAGCCAGCATATATCAAAATTATCTATCAGTTCCTTTTTTAAAACTTCGTCATAAATTGGACAAGAAACTTCAACGCGCATATCTATATTTCTTCGCATAAAGTCGGCACTAGAAATATAAACTTTTGGTTGCATATTATTTGAAAAAATAAAAACTCTGGCATGTTCTAAAAATCTATCGACGATGGAGATGGCTTCAATATTTTCACTTAAACCCTTTACGCCAGGAATCAAACAACACATCCCTCTGACCATCAACTGAATCTTTACGCCAGCGGCGCTAGCTTCATAAAGTTTTTGAATCATCCCATAATCTGTTAGCGAGTTCATTCGTAATTTAATAAAACTTTCAGCACCTGATTGTGCTAAATAAATTTCTTGATCAATAAGTTTAGTTAACTTCTTTCGCGTATAATGCGGAGAAAAAATAAGATGTTTAAATCTAAAGACTTTATAATTGGTTTCAAAAAAATCAAAAACTTTTGAAGCATCTTTCAAAATACCAGCGTGGGCAGTTAACACCGTATAATCTGTATAAATTTTTGCCGTTGATTCATTAAAATTACCTGTCGAGATAAAGCCGTATCTTTTGATTTTTCCCTTTTCTAATCGTTCCGCGACACAAACTTTACTGTGAACTTTCAGACCTTTCACACCAAAAATGAGCTCAATACCCTCATCTTGCATCATCCTCGAATAAGAAATATTACTTGCTTCATCAAACCGCGCTTGTAATTCTATTTGAACGGTTACTTTTTTTCCGTTTTTAGCTGCGTTAATTAATGAGCTGATCACTTGCGAGTTTTTTGCTAATCTATAAAGCGTAATTTTTATACTCAAAACCTTTGGATCAAGGGCTAGTTCTCGAAGAAATTTAATCAAATAGGCGAACGACTGATAAGGCGCGTGAATTAAAAAATCTCTTTCTTTAAGTCTTTGAATAACTGAACCATCTAAATTCAAATCTTTAACTTCTAAGGCATCAAATGAAGGATAAACCAAATGGGGCTTACCTAAATTTGGAAAACTCATATAATCTCGTCTGTTGTGGTAGCGACCGCCTGGTATAATACTATCGGAAGCTTCAATCTTCATTTTTTGCAATAAAAACTTAAGTGTATCTAAATGAATATCAGCATCATAAACAAACCTGACAATTTCTCCCACTTTTCTTTCTTTTACACTTTCGGAAATTTTATCTACAAAACTCTTTGATAAATCCGTTTCAAATTCAAGTTCCGCATCACGTGTAATCTTTATCATATGGGCACTGATACTTTCATAGGGAAAGATATTAAATAATTTATCAATGTGCAATCGGATGATGTCGTCTAACATGATCATGTTTATTTTTTCATCCGTTGAAGGCATGATTACAAAACGATTAATGTTTTTTGGCATTTCAACTAGCGCATATTTGACATCTTTTGATCTTGTTATCACATCAATCAAAGATTTATTATCTTCCTTTTTCATCGTTAAACGAACGGCCAAATAGCCATTAGTATCACTAATTTTTGGAAAATCACTTAAATCATTAAGAATAATGGTCACTAGGTCTGGGCTAATTTTTTGCACAAATAAATTTTCACAAAAAGCCTTTTGTTCTTCATTTAATTCATGTTCCTTCAAAACAAAGATTTGATCTTCTTCGAGCTTTTTAAAAATAATATCCAAAATTTCCAAACTTTTCTTTTGATGTTTAATAACAATTTTGGTAATTTCTTTGAGTAACTGTTTGGGCGGAATTTCACTAAAATAATTAGGATTGACCATTTTGTCCATAGCCATACGCCTGAGATTAGCGTATCTCACCCTAAAAAATTCATCTAAATTATTTGAAAAAATACCTAAAAATTTAATGCGTTCTATTAATGGAACAGTTTCATCCGCAGCTTCCTGCAAAACACGTTCATTAAAACTTAGCCAACTTTTTTCCCTATCTGAAAATCTAAAAATCATATTATTTCAAGCTTTTTGGAAACAAGACCTTTTCCGTTGTACCTTTTTTTAAATCCGTCCAAGAATTAATTTCAATCTTTAAATGAACAAAACCGCACGTGCTTACATTATCGATATCTATTGAACCATGGCTATTTACAACATCTGTAATAGCAAAATTATGTCCAAAAATTAGCACGTTATCATATTCATTTGGTAAATTCTTAATAAATCTTATGAGCAAACTAGCGTTAAAAGTATACAAGTCTTCAGTAATTTCTTTACTTTTAATTAGATGCGGGATATAAGATTTTATTATTTCAAAAGTTTCTTTTGTCCTTTGCGCACTGCTAACAAAAACGATCATTTCTTGGGTTAAGTCTTTAGACAACTCATGACCCATCAAATGGGCATCACTAATACCACGCAAAGCTAACGGTCGATCAATATCAGACAAGGGTAAATCCCAAGATGATTTGGCATGCCTAATAAAAAATAAGTTTTTCATTTTAAATAATCTTTGACAAATTTAGTCAAATTTTTTATTTTATTTTTAGCTTTATTAAATTTAATCATTTGATAACTTATAAATAGCCTTTAAATAAATTTTTCTACTACTTTTGTCAATCATTTATAAAACTAATAACCATGAACAGAAGATTGTTTTTAAAAAACGGCTCAGCATTTACTCTTGGCGGAGCCATTCTAGCACCTTTAGGATTAAAAGCCAATAATCTTGAACTAAATGAAATCAATCGCAATAAAAAAGCCAAGAACATCATTATGCTCGTTAGTGATGGTATGAGTAGTGGCGCGTTAAATATGGCAGATTTATATCTCAGAAGAACATTGGGCAAAGGTTCCAATTGGCTGAGCTATTATGAGCAAAAAAAAGTTTCAAGAGGGCTCATGGATATGGGTTCTGCAAATTCCATGATAACGGATTCCGCAGCAGCGAGTTCATCATGGGGTTCTGGTTTTAGAGTTAAAAATGGTGCTTTAAATATCAGTCCAGACGGCCAAGAACTTAAGCCCATTTGGAAAAAATTTAAAGAAGCTGGAAAAAAAGCAGGTTGCGTTACAACAGTGCCAATTACTCATGCAACACCAGCTGGTTTTCTGGCAAACAGTAAAAGCAGAAATAGTCAAGAAGACATCGCAGAAAAATATTTAGAAAATGACTATGATGTGTTGATGGGTGGCGGCCTTAAATATTTTGATGCAGGGTTAAGAAAAGACAAAAAGGACATTCTGAAAGCCTATAGTGATAAAAATTATCAGGTCATAAAAACTAAACAAGCGCTAAGAAATGTTGACTTATCTAAAAAAGTTCTCGGTGTTTTTGCCGAAGATGCTTTGCCATATACACTAGATAGAAATTCTGACCAGAACCTACAAACAGTTTCTCCTACGTTGGCAGAAATGACGCTAAAAGCGATTGATTTAATGAAAAGCCATGATAAAGGATTTGTACTACAAGTAGAAGCAGGTCGGGTAGATTGGGCAGCACACGCCAATGATATTGGCGGACTACTATATGACCAAGTTGCGTTTGATGAAGCCTTGGGCGTTGCTATGCGGTTTGCCGAGCAAGATCAAAACACACTAGTGATTTATTGCACCGACCATGGAAATGCCAACCCTGGCTTGCTGTATGGCAAAGAAGCTGATAAAAATTTTGACAATATCGCCAATTTTAAACGGACAAACGATTCACTACTGAATAGTTTCAAACCAGATGTCACTGAAAATGAATTGAAGGATCAATTTAAAAGCAATCAAAATTTAGAATTGAATGATGAAGAAGTGAAAAAAATAATTGCCTATTATAAAGGTCTATCACCTGATGAAGATGGTACTTATAATTATAAAAAATTACCATTTGCAACCTTAAGTCAAATACAAAAAAGTAAAACTAGTGTGGGTTGGATTGGCACTGAACATTCTGCAGATTATGTGGAAATTGCTATGTTTGGTCCTGGTAGCGAACAACATATACCTTTTATAAAAAATACTGATTTACATTATTTTATGCTTAAAGCTGCTGAGATTCAAAATAAATAAATGAAAAACTGTTTTTTAAACATTTATTTTTTACATTTGCACCCGCTAAATCAAACATTAATTTTAGCTGTTTTAAAATGAGAAATATAATTTTATCTATTGTTACGATTTTAACATTTATATCGTGTGGAGTTAAAGAAGGTGAGTATAAAGTTGAGGGAACTGTTAAAGGTTTGAAAGACGATACTAAATTGTTTATCAATGTACAAGATTCAACGATGGCTATGAAAACCATTGACACTGTCAAAATTAAAAATGGTAAATTTTTATTTGAAGGCAAGTTACCCGAAGCGATATCAATTGCAACAGTAACGGCAGATGGACAAAATGTCAATCAAATATTTATTTTAGAAAATGGTAAAATAAATTTAACTATTGATAAAGATTCGACCCATTTAAGTAAAATTAGCGGAACAGACAATAATGATTTTTTACAAACTTATAGCAGCAAAATGAATGAATTTGCGAAAAAAAGCAAAAAGTTTGAAAAAGAAAATATGGCGAAAATCATGCAAGCACAGCAAGCGCAGCAACAAGGCGATAATACCGCAATTGAAGAAATCATGAAGTTGTATGAGCCAATCAAAAAAGAAATGGATGATTTTCAATATGATTTTGTTGAAAAAAATCCTAAGGCTTTTATCAATTTAATGATTTTAAGTAATTTATCAATGAATCCAGAGGCTAAGATGGAAAAGGTCGCTAAATTATTTAATGCCATTGACGGTTCTCTAAAAGAAATGAAAACTGGTAAAGAGCTAAAAAAGACCTTTGATAATCTTTCAAAATTAGCTAATGGTAAAAAAGCGCCTGATTTTACTTCAAAAACTGCAGACGGAGTAGATTATAAAATGAGTGAAAATCTTGGAAAGGTTACTTTATTAGATTTTTGGGCTTCTTGGTGTGGCCCTTGCAGACAAGAAAATCCGAATGTTGTAGCGACTTATAATGAATTTAAAGATAAAGGTTTAAAAATTATTGGTATTTCATTAGACCAAGATAAAGCTAAATGGTTAGAAGCTATTCAGGCAGATAAGCTAACTTGGGATCATGTTGCGCAATTAGATCCGCAAAATGATATCGCTGCAAAATTGTATCAAGTAACCTCTATTCCTACTACTTATTTATTAGATGAGAAAGGTAATATCATTGCGAAGAATTTAAAGGGTGATGCCCTAAAAAGTAAAATAGCCGAACTACTTCAGTAAGCGGTAGCGGGGAGATACTCAAGCGGCCAACGAGGACGGACTGTAAATCCGTTGGGAAACCTTCGCAGGTTCGAATCCTGCTCTCCCCACATAACAAAAATCCCTCAAAATATTTGAAAGTTTACTTTCAGAAATATTTTGAGGGATTTTTGTTATGGGAAATGACAATTCATCGAACACCGCTAAAAATAATAAACAAGTGAGATAAAGGTTTACCTTACCCAGGATCACGAGACGCAGTCGAGTAATTAATCAAATGCGTCCATCCAATAAGCTTATGACACCTAATTCATAACTTTTCAAACCAAAACCAACCACAACACCTTTAGCATGCTTTGAAATAAATGACTGATGTCTGAAATCTTCTCGAGCAAAAGTATTCGAGATATGAACTTCAATGACTGGTGTTTTTATAGCTTCAACCGCATCGCCAATGCTTACAGACGTGTGTGTGTAGCCTCCAGCATTCAAAATGATGCCATCATAAGTAAAGCCGATATCATGCAGCTTAACAATCAGTTCGCCTTCAATATTACTTTGAAAATAATAAAAAGTAATTAGAGGAAATTTAACTTTTAATGTCTCTAAAAAATCTTCAAAACTTTGATGTCCGTATACTTCTGGATTCCTTTTTCCCAGTAAATTCAAATTTGGACCGTTGATAATGGCTATTTTCATTAATAAATGATAAAAAAATGTTATTGTTATCAAAAAAATAAATTCTATTTTTATTTTTACACAAAATTAACTTTTTTAACTTTACCAATCCAAACTTATGTCAAAATTATTTATTTTTTTGAAAGTAGCCTGTCTTGTATGCCTTTCATTCCGCAGTCACGCACAAGACCAGTACCTCAATTATCAACAACTTACTACAAAACTGCAAGGATTATCTAAATATTCAAATGTGAAATTAGAATCCTACGGCAAATCGTTTGGCAGCAAAGATTTGTGGGCGTTAAAAATTGGTGATGTATCAAAACCCGCATTGCTTATCGTAGCAGGTTTGGATGGCAGTCATCAAGCAGGTACACAAATGGCGGTTTTTTTAGCAGAAAAGATTATCAATACGCAACCTGATTGGTTAAAAAATCGGTCTCTTTACATCATTCCGAGTGCAAACCCAGATGCCATCGATGCTTTTTTTGCCAAAACTAAATTTGAAAAATCTGGCAATAATAGATTAACTGATGACGACCGCAATGGCAAAATAGCGGATGATATTTATGATGACCTCAACAATGATGGCTTAATCACACAAATGCGAGTTACTACAAATATGGGTGATCACGTTGTTAATCCAGATGATTTGCGTTTGATGGTCAAAGCCGATGCCGCCAAAAACCAAATCGGCACACATTCAATTTATTCAGAAGGTATAGATAATAATAAAAATGGTCGCTTTAATGAAGACCCATCCAATGGCGTAAATATTGACAAAAACTTCGCATTTGAATACCCTTTCTTTAAACCTCATGCGGGCGAATATGCAGCTTCAGAAAACGAAACGCGTACCCTCATGGATTTTATTTTTGCAAATCTCCATATTCACTCGGTCATTACTTTTGGTCCACAAAATAATTTATCTGAAGCCCCAAAATATGATGCCAAATTAGCCAAGGAACGCATCATCAAAAATTGGCAAGAACAAGACGTCAAGTTTGGAGAAAACACGTCAAAATTATTCAACAACCATGTTAAACTAACCAACGCGCCAAAAAAACCATTAACTGCTGGAAGTTTTGCCAACACGGCTTATTATCATGCGGGTAAATATAGTTTCTCAACACCAGTCTGGTGGCCAAGTTTAGAATCAAAAGAAACTAAAGAATCTAAAGAAACTAAAGAAGAAGTTGATTCAAAAAAAACCAAAGAGCCTAAAAAAGACAAAACCGATTCAGAGGAGCAGTTGTTTCTGAAATGGGCGGATCAAGAACAAATTAAAGATTTGTTTGTTGACTGGAAAGAAGTCAAACATCCAGATTTTCCAAATCAAAAAGTTGAAGTTGGCGGCATCAAACCTTATGCGCAAAATAACCCGCCAGTAAAATATCTTACTGAATTGACCGAACCTTATTTGGCTTTCGTCGGCAACTACGTCAAAAACATGCCAACGCATGAAATTACTGAGCAAAAAGTAGAAAAAGTAAGCACTGACCTCTACCGCATCACCATCATGGCAACCAATAGAGGCTTCCTGCCCTCCTACTCAGAAATTAACGACAAGCTGAAATTCACCTCTCGGATTCGAACAAAAATCATGCTGAATAGCAATCAAAAAATGTTGGCTGGTCGCAAAGTTCAACTTCAAAATGCTTTATTGCCAAACCAAAGTGTTACACATAGTTGGCTAGTGAGCGGGAAAGGAAAAGTTACGATTGAAACAGGTTGTGCAACAACTGGATACGCATCTTTAGAATTAAATTTGAATTAGTTTAATATAATTTTAATTTAATGTTAGAAAAAAGTCAAATAGCATTTGTTCAAGAGATTAAAGCACAAATTAAACGTGCGCAATATCTTGCGCTAAAAAAAGTTAATAAAGAACAGATTAAACTTTATTGGAACATTGGAAAAAATATACTTGAAAAACAAAATGAATTTGGTTGGGGTAAATCTATCGTTGAAGTTTTAGCTATTGAACTTCAAAAAGAATTTGTTGGCATACAAGGTTTTTCGGCGCGAAATTTATGGCGTATGAGAACCTTTTATGAGCAATATTATAAAAGCCGGTTAATTCTGCCACCATTAGTGGCAGAAATATCTTGGACTCATCATATCATCATCATAGAAAAATGTAAAGACGAGAATAAAAGGCTTTACTATTTGAATATGACCAAAAAAAATCAATGGTCTAAAAACTTATTAATAAATGCAATTGATAATCAAAATTATGAAAATACATTAATTAGTCAAACAAATTTTGAGAGTACTTTGAAAAATGGTCTATCTAAAAATGCAAAACTATTAATTAAAGATGAGTATATTTTTGATTTTTTAAATTTAACAGAACCGCATTCAGAGGCTCAATTAGAACAAGCAATATTGACTAACATTAGAAATTTTCTAATAGAATTAGGAGGAGATTTCACATTTATAGGAAATCAATTCCCATTAAAAGTAAATGACAAAGTTCATAAAATTGATTTATTGCTATACCATAGACAAATACAATGCATAATAGCCATTGAATTAAAAATAAATGAATTTGAACCAGAATATGCGGGTAAGATGAACTTTTATTTATCTGCTTTGAATAAGACAATCAAAAAACCGCATGAAAATCCAAGTATTGGCATTATTATTTGTAAATCTAAAGAAAGAACAACCGTGGAATTTGCTTTACAAGACATCAATAAACCAATTGGCATTGCTACTTACAAATTATCTAAAAATTTACCAAAGAGCTTAAATCAATTCTTCCCATCTAATGAAGAACTTGTTAAAAAAGTTGAAGAAATAAGTAGCTACATTTTAAAACATCAAAAACATGACTAAATTTATATCTAATATTTTAATCCTACTATTGATTTCAAAATCAATACCCTACTATTCGCAAAACCTTCAAGATGATTTCAATGGTATGAGAGCTGTCGGATCAGTTGCAAACCCTAAGGTTGACATGAGCTGGCGAAAATACCATGACCAAAAGCAAATAGAAGATTTTCAAACCAAGCTGCAAAAAGCCTTTCCAAACTTAGTAAAAGTTGAAAGTATAGGCAAATCCTTTCAAGGTAGAAATCTATGGGCCTTAACCCTTACAGATTTTAGCCAAGGAAATCATAAAGAAAAACCTGGTTTTTATATGGATGGCGGCATTCATGCCAATGAATTAAATAGTGTGCAAGTTTGTCTTTACACAGCCTGGTATTTATGCGAAAATCATGCTTATATGCCGTTTATTCAACAACTGCTGAAAGATAAAGTATTTTATATTTTACCAAATATTAGTCCCGATTCTCGTGAACATTTTATTTATCAAGCAAATACCGCCAATTCACAACGCTCAGGTCAACGCCCTTTTGATGTGGATGGCGATGGCTTAATCAATGAAGATACCTACAATGACCTCAACAAAGATGGTCAGATTACCATGATGCGCCGAAAATCTGCAACGGGTCGGTTCAAGCAAGATTCCAAATATCCTACGCGCATGATTCAAATTAGAGATGATGAAATTGGCGATTATGACATGCTCGGCTATGAAGGTTATGATATGGATGGCGATGGATTAGTGAATGAAGACAATGAAGGTGGCTACGACCCAAATAGAGATTGGGCTTGGAACTGGCAACCGCATTATGCCCAAAGTGGTGCTTTATTTTATCCTGGCACTTTGTCAGAAACCAGAGCCATAAAGGATTTTGTAGTGAATCATCCCAATATTAATGGTGCTTGCAGTTATCACAACTATGGCGGCATGTTTCTTCGCGGACCTGGCTCAGAACAAGATGTAGATAAATTTGGTCCCAATGATTTGGCTATTTTTGATCACTTAGGGAAAGTAGGTGAAAAACTTGTCCCAGGCTATAATTATTTAGTGGGCTACAAAGACCTATATCCAGTATTAGGCGGCGAACGCGATTGGTTTGAATTAGGCAGAGGCATCTACTTTTTTACAGTTGAACTGATGACTTCTTATAAATTGTTTAATCAGAAACCAAATAGTAGCAACCGCAATGAAAACGATGAGTTCAATGCGTTTGATAAATATTTGCTTTTTAATGATGCATACGTAGATTGGCAACCTTTTAAACATCCGCAATACGGTGACATCGAAATTGGTGGGCCAAAGAAAAACTATATCCGCAATCATCCAGGTTTTATGCTTGAAGAAGACTTGCATCGCAACATGGCTTTTGCCGTTTACAACGCCTATCAAACCCCACAGCTTGAATTTTCAGACATTAAAATTGATAAAATTGATACCGAGCATGCCTTGATCACGGTTTCCGTCTTTAATTCTCGCATCATGCCTACGCATTCAGAATTTGATTGGAAAAACAAAATCATCGCACCAGATTATTTAACCATTGATGGTGTAGAAGTGGTTTCTGGTATGACCGTGCAAAACAAAGATCTAGGACTTTTCACTGAACAAAAACATCAACCAGCTCAAATAGAAATCACAGCCATCAACGGCATGCAAAAAATAACTGTACAATGGTTGGTGAAAGGCGAACTTTCAAAAGCAAATATTCAAGTAAAAAGTATAAAAGGTGGTCACATACAAACTGATTTAAAAACTTATCTCAAATGAACAAAATAAATCTTTCAATAATTCTCATTATCATACTTTCTTCCTTTTCATTTTCCCAAAAATCGATTAATGAGGAGTTGACAGGCATGCGTGCCATCGGTTCGCCTGCCAATCCAAAAGTACCTATGTCTTGGCGCAAATATCACGATTATGCCCAAATAGAAAAATTTCAAAATGATTTAGTAAAGGCCTATCCAAACCTAATAAAGGTGGAAAGCATTGGCAAATCTTATCAAGGCAGAGATATTTATGCATTGACCATCTCCGACTTTAAACAAGGAAAAACAGAAAATAAACCTGCCTTTTATATTGACGGCGGCATTCATGCCAATGAACAAAATGGTGTTGAAGTTTGTCTGTATACTGCATGGTATTTATGCGAAAACTATGACCATGTACCTTTTATTAAACAATTGCTGCAAGACAAAGTTTTTTATATTTTGCCAAATATTTCACCAGATTCTAAAGAGCATTTCATTCATAAACCTAACAACCCAAATTCCTCCCGATCCGGTCAGCGACCTTTTGATAACGATGGTGATGGTGCCATTGATGAAGATACTTATCAAGATTTAGACAAAGATGGACAGATTACCATGATGCGAAGAAAATCAAAAACAGGTCGTTATAAAATTGACCCTAAATTTCCTAGCCGAATGATTCAATTACAGGGCGACGAAGTGGGCGACTATGAAATGCTTGGCTATGAAGGCATCGATGTTGATGGTGATGGTCAGGTAAGCGAAGATAACGAGGGTGGCTACGATCCAAATCGTGATTGGGCATGGAATTGGCAACCACACTATGTACAAAATGGTGCTTTGTTTTACCCAGGTACTTTGACAGAAACAAAGGCTGTAAAAGACTTTATTGTAAACCATTCAAATATTGCAGGTGCACAAAGTTATCACAATTATGGTGGCATGTTTTTGCGGGGCCCGGGCGCCAAAGAAGATGAAAACTTGTATTCTCGCTCGGACAATGAAGTCTATGACCAAATTGGAAAACTGGGGGAAAAAATGGTGCCAGGTTATAACTATTATGTGCTCTATAAGGATCTATACACCGTTTATGGTGGTGAAATTGACTTTCTTGGCTTAACAAGAGGTATATTCACCTTTAGTAATGAACTCATGACTTCTTATAAATTATTTAATAAAAAGAGTGAAGGCTGGAGTCGTTGGGAAAATGATGAATTCAATCAATTTGATAAATATTTGCTTTTTGGCGATGGTTATGTCGCTTGGAAAACCTTTAATCATCCGCAGTTTGGAGAAATTGAAGTTGGTGGGCCAAAGAAAAATTACATTCGAAATCATCCTGGGTTTTTACTTGAAGAAGAGGCGCATCGCAACATGGCGTTTACGCTTTATCACGCCTATCAAACGCCAAAAATTGAAATTAGTGAGGTAAAAATTACAAAAATTGATAATAATATGTCAGCGGTGACGGCCACCGTTTTCAATTCACGCATGATTCCAACCCATTCATCCTTTGATGTGAAAAACAAAATTTCACCACCAAACTATTTGAGTTTAGAAGGTGCAAAAGTAATGGCTGGTATGAAGGTAGAAAATGAAGATTTAGGCCTGTTTAATGAACAAAAATTTGCACCAGAGGTTATTGAAATTGACAATATTATGGGCATGCAAACGGTTAAAGTGCGATGGCTGGTTTCGGGAAATACTGGTAATATCAAGGTTAAAGTGGTGAGTGCTAAAGGTGGGGTTTTAGAGAAGTAAATGGTAAATCAAGCGATACTTTTAACTAACTTCCTTTTTTGTTTTAAAAAACTTAATCTTTTCAAATGAAACACCCATGTAAATTTATCTTTTACACGCAGAAACATAATTATGGGTGTTCCTCCCGATAGCTATCGGGAGACCAATATAAAACAATAAAAATAAACAGATGAAAAAATCATTAAAATTAATCCTTGCCATCGCCTTGGTTTTTATCGTATATTTTGGTTTTTCAACTTATAAAAAACTTGATTTAATTACTGGATTCTCTGCCAAAAGTACTGCGTCGTGTTATTTTTTAGACCAACGAAGTCTAATATCTATTGCAGCAGAAGACAACAATATTGACATGGTTAATCTCGCAGAAAATAGTATTGAGACTAAAAAAAATATGGGATTTTCTACAATATTTGGGCTTAAAAAAAGAAAAGCCATCTATAGAGAAGGTCTTGGTGCTACATTGATTTCAGCCGATTTTGATGAAGCTAAACCTTATTTGGTACCAAAAAGGACTAAGTTTAGCCCAAATTTACCGTTTCCGTATGGTCATTTAGAACCTAACGATACCATTTTTGAAAATGTTAATTATCAAAAAATTAAGCAAGCCATTGCTATCGCTTTTCAGAATAATTCAAATGACAATAAAAAAAGTCGATCGATTTTGGTGGTTTATAAAGACAACATAATAGCTGAAAAATATGCCGATGGTTTTGATAAAAACTCACTAATTTTGGGTTGGTCGATGACCAAAAGTATTACTGGCACCTATTTTGGTATTTTACAAAAAGAAGGTAAATTAAATATTAATCAGACGGCACCAATTGCCGAATGGAAAAATGATGCGAGAAAAGAAATAACGATTCATAATTTATTACAAATGAATTCTGGTTTAGCTTGGGAAGAAGACTATACGAAGATTTCAGATGTGACACAAATGCTATTTCAAGCCAAGGATATGACCAACGTACAGCAAAAAAACCCTTTGGTAGGCAAACCAAATAATCACTGGATCTATTCTTCGGGTACGACCAATTTGCTAAGTGGTATTCTTCGCAAACAATTTGCCAATCATCAAGCCTACCTAGATTTTTGGTACAACAGTTTAATTGATAAGATTGGCATGACTAGTGCTATTTTAGAAACAGACATGAGCGGGAACTATGTCGGATCTTCCTACTGCTGGGCGACTACCAGAGATTGGGCTAAATTTGGTTTGTTGTATTTACATCGCGGTCAATGGAACGGTGAGCAAATTTTTGACCCTAGCTGGACCAAATATGTGTCAACGCCCACACCTACTTCTAAAGGTCAATATGGTGCGCAATTTTGGTTAAACGCGGGCGGTAAATTCCCGAATGCTCCCAAAGACATGTTTTATGCTAGCGGCTATCAAGGCCAAAAAGTGGCAATTTTTCCCAGTGATGATTTAGTTATAGTCAGAATGGGGCTAAGTGAGGATTTTGATTTTGATACTTTATACAAAGATGTTTTAGGCAGCATTTCAAAACCTTTAAAATCAAATAATAAATAATATATTTGCTAACCAACAACTTTTACAAATGAAAAAAAACTATCAAAAAATTTTACTGATTATCGGCCTTTCCCTACAAATTATTTCATTTGCGCAAATGCGGACGGCAGAACAAGAGCCTTTTATACCAGGTGAATTAATTATTCAAGTTGACCCAGCAACAGATGTTTCTAAATTATTTGATCCTTTACCATCCTTATATAATTTCAGGGCTGTAAAAGAACTTTCACCTTTTATCAATGCTTGGTTAGTTAAATTTGATGCACAAACCATTGGTCAAATGGCCGCCCTACGCATGATACAAAATTTAAACACCATTAAATTAGCACAAAATAACCATCTTGTACAAATAAGAAATACACCAAACGACACGCAGTTTGGCCAACAATGGCATCATGTTAATACTGGCGCTAACAATGGTACAGAAGACGCTGATATAGACACCGATGAGGCATGGACCATCACCACAGGGGGCACAAATGCCTTAGGTCATGATATAGTTGTTTGCATTTTGGAAGGTGTAAATTTTTCTCACGTTGATTTAATTGATAATCATTGGATTAACACCGGTGAAATAGCTGGTAACGGTATTGATGACGATAACAACGGTTATATAGACGATATTCGCGGCTGGAATGTTAATACAAATACGGGCGTTTTAACAGGTAGTTCAACTGGCCATGGCACGAGCGTGGCAGGTATGATCGGAGCAAAAGGTAATAATAATTTAGGAGTTGTAGGTGCAAATTGGAAAGTAAAGATGTTAAATGTACAAGGATATAACATTTCTTCTGAGTCTTCAGTTATTGCTGCTTATAATTATCCTTTAACACTTAGACAAAGATACAATCAAACCAATGGCGCGCAAGGTGCGTTCGTTGTGGCAACTAACGCTTCATGGGGTATTGACGCTGCTAATCCAGCCAACTATCCTATTTGGTGTGGCTTTTATAACACTTTGGGCCAACAAGGTATTATTAACTGCGGGGCAACTACTAATGCAAACCTCAATGTTGATGTATCGGGTGATATGCCAACTGGCTGCACAAGTCCATATATGGTTGGTGTTGGTCGCTCAGATAGAAATGATAATTTTGCAGGAGGCTATGGTTTAACTACCATTGATTTTGTTGCACCAGGTATTAGTGTGAGAACAACTTCAAACACTAATAATTATACAACCACCACGGGCACTTCCTTTGCAAGTCCATTAACCGCTGGCGTCGTAGCCTTACTTTATGCTATTCCTTGTCCAAACTTCATGAATAATGTTATTCAATCGCCACAAGGGGGTGCTAATTTTGTTTTAAATGCTTTGATGAACGGCGTGGATCAAAAACCACAATTAGCAGATTCTTTTATTACAGGCGGTAGACTTAACGCTAAAAGATCAATGGATTTATTAATGACGCAAACTTGCACTTTATCAAGTGAAAATAATGATTTTGTTGAATTTGGAGCCTATCCTAACCCATCTAATGGCCTCTTAAATATAAAGGTCAATAGCAATGAAAAATGGCAATTAAAAATTTATAACACAGTTGGACAAGTTGTTTATCAGTTTAATTCTTATGAAAATTTGCAACAAATTGACCTCAATCATCTTAATAATGGTCTTTATTTGATGCAATGTCAATTTGAAAGTGGTGTTATTAAAAACGAAAAGCTTTTAATTAAGAGGTAAAACAATCCAAAAATTAAATTAAAACAATTATAATTTTGATTAAAAAATTCATTATTTTTGTATAATTCTTTTTTTAATCATGCGCAAAGATCTCCAACAAATTAGCCTTAAAACGTCAAGCAGTCAAGCAGATTATGTAGTTAAAACTAAAGAAACTGCCGAGGGCATTGCGATAAAAAGTAATTATAATCAAGCCGACTTATCAAAGGTTGCGCATCTTAATTTTGTAGCTGGTTTACCCCCATTCACACGCGGCCCATATAGCACCATGTTTGTTCAAAAACCATGGACCATCAGGCAATATGCAGGCTTTTCTACTGCTGAAGACAGCAATGCTTTTTATAGAAGAAACTTGGCAGCGGGTCAGAAAGGCTTATCTGTTGCTTTTGATTTAGCCACACATCGAGGTTATGATTCTGACCATCCGCGCGTGCAAGGCGATGTTGGAAAAGCAGGCGTAGCGATTGATAGCGTGGAAGACATGAAAATTTTGTTTGATCAAATTCCGCTGGATGAAATGTCTGTTTCCATGACCATGAATGGAGCAGTTTTGCCTATCATGGCTTTTTATATTGTAGCAGCTATGGAGCAAGGCGTCTCAATTAATCAATTGAATGGCACGATTCAAAATGATATTTTGAAGGAATTTATGGTGCGAAACACCTATATCTATCCGCCTAGCCCATCAATGAAAATCATCGCTGATATTTTCGCCTATACTTCCAAAAATATGCCTAAATTTAATTCTATTTCTATATCGGGTTACCATATGCAAGAGGCAGGTGCAACCGCAGATATTGAATTGGCCTATACTTTAGCCGATGGGCTAGAATATATACGGACAGGTTTAGCTACAGGCATGTTGATTGATGATTTTGCTCCACGCTTATCATTTTTTTGGGCCATTGGCATGAATCATTTTATGGAAATTGCCAAAATGAGAGCTGCCAGAATGTTATGGGCAAAATTAATCAAAACCTTTAATCCCAAATCAAATAAATCTTTAGCCTTAAGGACACATTGTCAAACTAGTGGGTGGAGTTTAACCGAGCAAGATCCTTTTAATAATGTAGCGCGCACCTGCGTGGAAGCCATGGCTGCAGCCTTTGGCGGCACACAGTCATTGCATACCAACGCCCTTGATGAAGCCATTGCCTTACCAACAGATTTCTCCGCCAGAATAGCGAGAAACACACAAATTTATATTCAACAAGAAACGCAAATTACACGTACGGTAGATCCGTGGGCTGGTAGCTTTTATGTAGAAAAGCTTACCCATGATATCGCAGAAAAAGCTTGGGCATTAATTGAGGAAGTTGAATCACTTGGTGGTATGACCAAGGCTATAGAAGCTGGAATTCCAAAGCTTCGCATAGAGGAGGCAGCCGCACGCAAGCAGGCCCGAATAGATAGCGGGCAAGATATTATTGTAGGCGTTAACCAATATAAACTAGAGCAGGAAGATCCGCTTCATATTTTAGAAGTTGACAACGAACTTGTTAGATTCAAGCAAATTGAACGTTTAGAAAAACTAAAAAAAGAGCGAGATAACGATTTAGTTAAAAAATTACTTGAGAAGCTAACACTTCATGCCAAAAAAGCGGTTGATAATGACAATGATAAAGAAAATTTATTAGCTTTAGCCATTGATGCGGCAAAAGCAAGAGCAACTTTAGGCGAAATCAGTGACGCTTTAGAAGCAGTTTTTGGCAGATATAAAGCACAAATTCGTTCGTTTAGTGGTGTATATAGTAAAGAAATGAAACAAGATGAAAGTTTTGAAAAGGCTAAAGTTTTAGCTGATCAATTTGCAGAACAAGAAGGCAGAAGACCTCGCATTATGATTGCCAAAATGGGTCAAGATGGTCATGACCGTGGCGCAAAAGTTGTTGCCACTGGCTATGCCGATGTCGGTTTTGATGTTGACATTGGTCCTTTGTTTCAAACCCCAGAGGAAGCGGCCAAGCAAGCCGTAGAAAATGATGTGCACATATTGGGTGTCTCATCATTAGCTGCTGGTCATAAAACTCTGGTGCCACAAGTCATTGCTGAATTGAAAAAGTATGGCAGGGAAGATATCATGGTTGTAGTTGGTGGCGTTATACCTGTACAAGATTATCAATTTTTATTTGATGCTGGTGCTTTAGCCGTTTTTGGTCCAGGTACTAAAATTAGCGAAGCAGCTATCAGTATACTCAATATATTGATGGAAGAATAATGTTTTAAAGTCAAATCTAATAAACAGGTAAAAAAATAGCCTTTAAATTTAAAAATCATGAAGAGACTAAGCATTCTATTTATTTTTATTCTAACGCTAGGCGTTCCTAGTCAAGCCCAGGCGCAAAGAAATCGAAAATTATCATCCAAAAAATCCACGGCTGAAAAAGTAAATGTTGAAATTCAAACCCAATTAAGTCTCATGTTTGAAGCCAAAGAATTACAAAACTTAATTGCTACTGCGCCTAATATTCGGTTCAAAGCTTTTGAGGAAATAAATGCTGCAAATTTCAAAAACTTCAAAATAAAGGATAAAGCTGTAGAGGTTTTGGATCCGTCATCTGTTAGTCACCAAGACAATCCCAATTATTTTTATATTACCGCTTGGGGCGATGTTTTAAATATGTTGAATGTGGAAATAGTTCACAAGGAAAGTCAAACAAAAGTCAAAGTACTTTTAACTAAAGATGGTAATAATTGGGTTTTCGGTACGTCTGAGCTCCTTTCTGAAAAGAAAACTGAGGACAAAAAACCAACGAACGGTAGAAAATCTTTGAAGAGAAGAGGGTAAACTTATTATATTAATTTGAAGTTCACCTCAAAGTGCGTGAAGGATGGCAGCGGCAGCCTTGTGAAGAACAAACCTATTTTTTGCAGGCGACAAAGGGCGACTTTAGAAGCCGTTTGGCAACTCAACAAAAAAAGGTTTGGACTAACAAGCTAAAGCGGACAGCCTGGTCTAGTTAAGAAAACCTGCACAAAATAAATAGTTGGGTAGAGAGCCAAGGTTTTCTTAACTAGACACGCCCAAAACAATAATAAACAATAGATATGACTTATACAATTCAAAATACCAAACGGGTTTATGAAGGCTTTTTAAAAATTGACGTGATCGAAGCTTCTTTTGACGCAATCGATGGCTCTACTTTGCATAAAAAATTTGAAGTTTTAGAAAAAGGTGAAGCTGTAGCTGTTTTGGTTGAAGATGTTGAAAATGACTGCTTTTTGATGGTCAAACAATTTAGATTACCAACGGCATTACATGGCAATCCATGGTTGTTAGAAGTACCTGCAGGTATGATGGACGTTGGCGAAACGCCTGAAGAAACGGCGAAAAGAGAAATTATGGAGGAACTTGGCTATCAAATAAACAACCCTGACTATTTGTTTCCCTTTTATGCCACACCCGGTGCATCAACTGAAAGGGTTCATCTTTTTTATGCGCAAGTGAAGTCAAGTGATAAAATTGAAAAGGGCGGCGGTGCGGCAGGTGAAATAGAGGACATTGAAATCGTTGCTGTCAAAAAAAATAAGGTGCTACAAATGATAGGTCATGAACTTATTGATGGTAAAAGTATTGTGGCTCTGCAACATTATTTTTTAAATAAAACGCCATAACCATGATAAAAAAGTGTTTAGCAAGCTTTTTCTTCTTATTGAGTCTAAACACTATTGCTCAAGGTACTTTTACAGTTACTTTTTTTGATATAGAAACCAAGGTGCCTATTGAAGACGCGCGGGTCTATGTAAACCGCAGCAAAGAAAATCATTTAACGAACAAAGAAGGGGCTGTTACTTTTACTGTTAATGGTCCTTCCACCATAGAAGTCACACATATCTCATATAAGAAATTAACCTTTAATACAAAAATAATTGATAAAAAATCTATTGAATTTTATTTAGAACCGAATGTAAAAAATATTCAAGAAATTATTATTACACAAAGACATCCGCAATTAATTTTAAAAGATATTGTAGAAAATTCTAGGAAGCAAATTTCTTTACCAGCCAATTTAAAAGTCTATACGAGAGAGTTTTACAACATCAATGATCAATTTGTTTATTTCAATGATGGTTTGCTTAATTTTCAGCTTTTTAAAGAGAAAAACAAATCGCTAAAAACAGATATCTTAATTGAACAAACCCGCTCCCTTGGCTTGATTGACCCATTAGACAAAGAGGTTTTGGGTTATGATTTAGAGCATTTGATGACAAGTTACCAGCATTTCAACTATTTGGATTTTATAACATCAAGGGTAGCCATTGGTTTTTTTGATTATACTTTAAAGTCGCATCCAACCAATCCGTCGTTGTTAATTATGATGATTGAGCCAAAAAAAGAGAAAGGCGGTTTACTTCATCAATATGCAATTACTTATGACGAGAAGCGGAAATTAATTTTAGAACTTGAAATTGAGCATCCATCTGAAAGACTTGAAATTTTTAAAGTTATAAAAGACCATCGAGGTCGGAATTTAATATCTAATAAAATAAAAAATCTATATTATTTATCAAAAGAAAACCATTACTATTTATTGCAATCTGTTGAGGAAATTAAATTTAAGCATATCAAACAAAAAAAGGAACAAGTCATGCAAGTAAAAAATATGATGCATGTTTTAAACTATTCTACAAAATTATTTGCGATTGATGAAAAATATATCCTCAAGCAAAAATCTTTAATTAATAAAAAAAGTATGGTTCATACGCCATTTTGGATAGATCAATCTGGTTCATTATTAACGGTATCAGAAAATCAATTGCTTGAAAAACTAAACGATGCACCAGAACTATATTATAATATTTATAAAGAATAAGTTGTTTTATACTCGACTAAATAAATTATTTTTTTTTTAAAATATATTTTTTTAAAACTAGTAAAAGTATTATATTTGCACCCTCAAAACGGCCTCGTGGCGCAACTGAATAGCGCATCTGATTACGGCTCAGAAGGTTACTGGTTTGAATCCAGTCGAGGTCACGAATGAATACCCCCAAAGAAAAAAATCCCCAAGTTTACTTGAGGGATTTTTTTCTTTGGGGGTATTCTCAAAGCGGAGCTTTGCTGGATGTTGCGCAGCAAAATCCAGTTAATACCAATTGGAAAAGTATTATCTGTTTACTTGAGGGATTTTTTTCTTTGGGGGTATTCTCAAAGCGGAGCTTTGCTGGATGTTGCGCAGCAAAATCCAGTTAATACCAATTGGAAAAGTATTATCTGTTTACTTGAGGGATTTTTTTCTT
>JBIIXU010000025.1:0-25846 GCA_044347145.1 Flavobacterium sp. | reverse complement strand
CTGCACAAGTTGGAGCAACTGTTGTTACGGTTGGCACAGCTGGCGTTGGCAATTGACAACCGATAGTAAAACTCGCTGATGTTGCTGAACAAGTTGAGGCATTCGTCGCCGTAATGGTGTATGATGTGCCACAAGTAAATCCTGAAATAATACCTCCTGCACCAACAGTAATACCAGCTGGGGTGGAAGTATAAGTCAAGGTCGCGTTGTAATTCGTCACGGTGGCTGTTCCATTGGCTGCACAAGTTGGCGCAACTGTTGTTACGGTTGGCACAGCTGGGGTTGGCAATTGACAACCGACAGTAAAACTCGCTGATGTTGCGGTACAAGTTGACGCATTAGTCGCTGTAATGGTGTAAGACGTGGCACAAGTAAAACCTGATATCACACCTGCTGCACCAACAGTAAGACCAACCGGGGTAGAGGTATAGGTCAAAGCCGCATTGTAATTCGTCACGGTGGCTGTTCCAGCTGCACTACAAGTAGACGCAACTGTTGTTACGGTTGGAGTAGCTGGTATTGGTAAAGTACATCCAATATTAAATATACTGGAAGGTGTAGAATTCACGCCTGCATCAGTAGCAAAAACAGTGTAGTTAACGTTACAAACAAAATTTGAAATAACACCACCTGCACCCACTGTTGGACCTGGTGGACCAAAAGTATAAGTATACGCAGCATTATAATTAGTTACAGTAGCCGTTCCGGCAACACCGCAATTTGCAGCTGTGGTTGTTATAGTTGGCGTTGGTACTGTATTTAAACAATTTATAACAAAAGGTGGCAAAACTTGGTTACACGCTGGTGTGCCATTACTAGCAGTAATAGTATATGTGGTCCCACAGATTATACCTGAAATAGCACCACTAGGATTAACAGTCAAACCTGGCGGCGCAGAGGTATAGGTTAAAGCAGGATTGAAATTGGTAATACTTGCACTGCCTAAGGTACCACCAACGGTCTGTGTGATACTCTGAATGGGGGTAACAAAATTGCCGTTATTGACAGTAATTGAAGTGGTTTGAAGCGTTTCAAAAACAAAAGGCGCGGTACAAAGATTTTCATAGATGGTTCGCAGGGTGTAGGTTCTGGTTTCGCCGACAGGTACACATACATTCGTATCTAAATTAACATTAGTTCCACTAGCTTGCGCAATCACGTTGCCATTAAATTCCCATCGCAAATCATAAGGAAAAATATCGCCAGCAGGGCTAAATCGCCAACCTTCAGGATTCGCTGGCGAAACACTCCAAACACCTGTATTTCTTCCCGGTGCAGCAATTCCCTGCGTACCTGTTTGATTGATGATACCAAGCGCAGCCCTTCCACCCCAAACGGTACAGCCTGTATCTTTTCTTTGAACAAAAACATCAATATCATTTGTCGTTTCTCTTAAAACAATCATAAATGTGCTCCGTTGACCTGCACAAGCAGTACTCCAATGCACCTGATTATTATAGACAGCTGCTAAATATCTACAAGGCGCTTCACCGCCCAATACCCATCTTATTGAACCACTTGCACCCGTAGCAAGTGGATCGATATCGTGATATGGCCCCATGATATTTCCGGCTCCAACAAAAACAGGGTTGGGTATCGTTTGACCACCTGCATAGACATTCCACGGATGGGTTGCGGGATTTGCTACATCAAAACCATTACCAACTAATCTTAAAGCGCCATTCGCACCTACGCGAACTTGAGAATAACACTGTCCATAATAATAAAAATTAAACGATAAATTAATGATATCAGACCATCTGTCATCCGCATTAATAAAAATGGGCGTTCCCAATGTTGTGGTATATGGTAAGGGCGGATTATGTGGAATTGCAGAAACACCGTAAACATTAGTATCTCTTATTTCTCTGATCACTTGTCCTGTTAATGTTGCGCAATATTGAGGTGCACAAGTTGTAACACTGGCATTGGGCGTAACGATACCGCCATTAAGTGGTTGCGTAAAACAATTAGCTTGCCCAATCATCAAAAATGACTGGCCAATAAAAATTAAGAATATTAGTTTATTTAATACTTTGGTTAGAGTATGCATAGTGTAAGTAAAGTTAAAAAAAGAAACAAACGACAAAAATAATTTTTTTTTTTAATAATTTAACATAATCTTAAATTTTAACATCAAAACATAACATTTTAATCACTGATCTTAAAACTAAAATCAATTAACTATTAAATAACCTGATCATTTACAATTTTATCCTATAATTTAATAAAAATTACAAGTCATATAAAGCCGAATCTGCTAGTTTTTTTATTATTGTAATTATTAAAAAAATTACAGAACAACTATCCTATAAATTTTGACCTTTAGAAAGAAAAAAATTATGGCTTTAAACAAGTACAATATATTTTATGACAGACCCAAATTAAAAATATAATATTTTGATAGAATTTCGTATTTTTGCAAACTTTAAAGCAAACAAATGATTTTACCTATCGTTGGTTACGGTTTTCCTGTTTTACGCAAAAAAGCTGAACCTATTTCTTCTGACTATCCAGAATTAACAGCACTAATCAGCAACATGTTTGACACCATGTATGCTGCATACGGTTTGGGTTTAGCTGCACCTCAAATTGGTTTAGCCATTAGGCTATTTATTATAGATGGTGGGCCATTGGCAGAGAACGAAGACCTGAGCCAAGAAGAAATGGCCTTTTTAAAAAACTTTAAAAAAGTCTTTATCAATGCCGAAATCTTAAGCGAACAAGGTGAAAAATGGGCGTTTAATGAAGGTTGTTTAAGTATCCCTGGCGTAAGAGAAGATGTAATGAGACATCAAGAAGTTACAATAACCTATTGTGATGAAAATTTTCAAAAACATACAGAAACTTTTTCAGGATTAGCAGCAAGGGTCATTCAACATGAATATGACCACATAGAAGGGGTTTTGTTTACAGATCATTTGTCAACCTTCAAAAAAACCTTTGTTAAAAGAAAACTTGATAATATTTTAAACGGCAAGGCAATAGCCGACTATCGCATGAAATTTTTTAAAATAAAATAATCTATATATGGACTTAAAAAAAATATTTGCCGTTAGTGGTAAACCAGGTATTTTTGAATTAAAAGTACAAACCAGAACTGGCATTTTAGCCGAAAATTTATTAGATGGCAAAAGCTCAACCATCGGCATTAGAGATAATGTAAGTATGTTGGCAGAAATTGCCATTTATACTGATTCAGAAGAAATTAAACTTTATGAAGTTTTTAAAAAAATAGCCGAAAAAGAAAGCAATGGACCAGCGATTTCTCACCAAGCTAATCAAAATGATTTGTTAAGCTATTTTGAAGCAGTTTTGCCAAACTACGATAAAGAACGCGTGTATGCTTCAAATATAAAAAAAGTTTTGCAATGGTATAACCTTTTGCAAAGTAAGGGCAACAGATTTTTTGATGCGCTCGCAACATTTACTGAAGAGGAAGCAACCGAAAAAGCGTAAACCATGTCGCAACTTTCAACTCGCCAAGAACAGCTAGAAGCTTTTGATAGGCTTTTAACCATCATGGATGATTTGAGAGAAAAATGTCCATGGGACAAAAAACAAACTTTTGAAACGCTCAGGCATCTCACCATAGAAGAAGTCTATGAATTAAGTGAAGCCATACACAATCAAGACCTTAATGAAATAAAAAAGGAATTAGGTGATGTGTTGCTTCACTTAGTTTTTTACGCTAAGATTGGCAGTGAAACGAATGATTTTGATATCAGCAGTGTCTTGCATACCATTTGCGACAAACTGGTGAATAGACATCCACATATTTATGGCGATGTTGAAGTGGCTGATGAAGAAGAAGTCAAAAAGAACTGGGAAAAACTCAAACTAAAAGAAGGTAATACCTCAGTTTTGTCGGGTGTACCCTCCGCCCTACCTGCCATGACTAAAGCGATGCGGATTCAAGAAAAAGCAAGAGGCGTAGGCTTTGATTGGGAAGAACCTCATCAGGTTTGGGACAAAGTACAAGAAGAATTGCAGGAACTAAAAATTGAAGTTGATCAGCAATCCGAGCAGATAGAAAATGAAATGGGTGATGTCTTATTTTCATTAATCAATTATGCCAGATTTCTAAACATCAATCCAGAAAATGCTTTAGAAAAAACCAATAAAAAATTCATCAAACGCTTTCAGTTTTTAGAGCAAAAAGCTTTAGCCATCAACAAAAATCTTTCAGATATGACTTTGGCAGAGATGGATGTTTTTTGGCATGAAGCTAAAAAGCTGTAAAAATTACTTCTAATTTGTGCCTATTCCAGCTGTTCGTTTTAGTTGGTTTGCTAAAAGCAGTTTTTGTATCCCGATAGCTATCTGGATTGCAAGAGCTTCTTGGGTCGCTTTGCAAAAACAACAAAAACTTGCTTCTATCTGCACCAAGTTTTAAATACCGACATTTATCGTCGGTGCTATCACTGCCATCTGGGGCATGGTACAGTGCAGAATGAACCCGTATTATTTTAAAAGCACTCATAGTCATACCAATAAAAATCCATCAAAGCCTCTATTGATGATGATAAGGCTCATGTCTTAAAATGGTCATGGCACGATACAGCTGTTCAATAAAAATAAAACGAATCATTTGATGTGAAAAAGTCATCTCGGATAATGAAATTTTTTCATTAGCCCGTTGATAAATTTCTTCTGAAAAACCATAAGGTCCGCCTATTAAAAAAATTAACTGTTTGGTTGAGGCATTCATTTTCTTTTGCAAATAATTAGCAAAATGAACACTGCTAAAGGTTTTGCCGTGTTCATCTAAAAGTACAACTACATCTTGTGACTGAATCTTTTGGAGGAATAACCTTCCCTCCTGTAATTTTTGCTGCTCCTCGCTCAAATTTTTATTATTCTTTATATCCGGCACAATTTCAAAATCAAATTTGATATAAAAACCAACGCGCTTTTGAAAATCCGCAATGATGGCTTCATATTCTTTTCGGTCGGTTTTGCCTATGGCTATAAGTTTGATTTGCATGACATTAAAATTAAGAAATTTTCTAGTTAACAACAAATTTTTTAATCCAATCAAACTGCCGTTCGATAATACTTGATTTTGCAGATTCCAAATACGCTAAATAACGCTTTGACAAATAACTTAATTTCTTTTCTTTCAACCAAATGAGCTGCCAAGTAGTTTTCAAAGGTAATTGTTGACATGGCAAAATTTTAATATCACCATTTAGTAACTCATTTTTTAAACCAATCAAAGGCATAACTGATACGCCTATATTGGCCAAAATAGCTTGTTTAACTGCCTCATTAGAGGTTAATTCTATTTTATTCTGAACAACAATTTTTTGATCCTTAATAAATTTCTCAATCGTTTGTCGGGTCCCTGAGCCCACTTCTCTGTAAATTAATGGGTATTGCTCAATAATACTCTGAAAATTATTCTTTTTTGAATGACTAATTTCATCATTTCCTACCAAAAACATATTATTATCCATTAATTCAACGGCTTCAACTGCTATATCATTAGGGACGATGGAAACTAGCGCGAAATCAACCATATTTCTCTTTAAACTTTCCATGACAGCTTCTTTGTTGGTAACATCCATTTGAAGTTTTACGCCTTGATGTTGATGCAAAAAATCTGAAATAAAATAAGGCATAATATACTTACCTGTAGACACAACGGCAATTTTTAAAGTCCCATAAATTAACCCTTCGAATGCTAGGGCCTTGTTTTTAATTTCCTCCAATTGCTCCAAAATAATTTTGGCATGCATGGCAACTTCTTGTCCAAACTCGGTAACGAAAACTTTTTTGCCAATCATTTCTATTAAAGGTAAATTGAATTGGTCTTGAAAGCTTTTTAGCTGAATAGAAACTGCCGGTTGACTCAAAAACATTTGTTCTGACGTTTTTGTAATACTCTTAAGTTCTACAACTTTCAAAAAAATTGATAATTGATGGAGTGTATAATTCATTAATTTCACTTTATGAATACAGTTGCAAAGATAACTAAAATCTTATCGTTTTAAATACAGTTTAAAGAAATAAACTTTTAAAAATCATAAATTAATATTTATTATAAATATAAAAACTTTAAATAAAAATATATGAATAATTCTTATAATATTTGCAGCATAAATTTAAACCTAAAAAAATGTCAAAATTCTTAAAAAAACACGCTTTAAAATTAGCCATCTTAACATTGGTCATTTTGGTACTTTCCTACTTTGGTAGTAGTAATATTTTTCAGGAAAAAATAATTTTATGCCTTGGTATTATCGTTTGTCTGAAAACTTTTGACCTATTAAGCTTTAATAATCAAAATCTATAAATCGAAAAATCATGAATACAATTGAAAACTATCAATTCATAACAGGCACTTACAATATTGAACAAGCTAATGACATGCTCAAAGCGCTATATAAATCGCTTATTAATTATCATAAAATTGAAAATTTAAGCACACAGGTACGATATGACACCCTCAATAATGAGGCCTTAGAAGCCATTGAAAAACTAAAACAAGAAATACAAGACATTGATCAAACCATCAATGTTGCTCGCTTAATCGATAAAAAGATTAAAATTAAGTCAACCATTGAAGTTTACTATGAGTAAAAACTTGTTTAAAAAAAGACAAGTACTTATCGTTACTAAACATGGCAAATCCTCGGTTATTGGTCCAGCCTTTGAAAATGCTTTTGATCTAAAAGTAAACATCTCATCTGTATTTGACACAGACACTTTAGGCACATTTACTGGCGAAATAAACAGAATAGATGATGCCGTATCAACGTTGCGAAAAAAATGTGAAATGGGCATGGCTGCAGAAAATTATGATTTAGCCGTTTGTACAGAGGCATCCTTTGGACCTCATCCGAGTGTGTTTTTTATGCCTGCTCATGAAGAATGGATGATGCTCAAAGATTTGAAAAACAATTTAGAAATTATTGAAAAAGAATTGGTTACGGATACAAATTTTTCTCATCAAAAAATAGAAAATCTAAACGACCTAGAGAAATTTGCGCAAAAAATTGGTTTTCCTCATGCAGGTGTGATTCTCAAATTTAGCAACGATGATTCTAAATTTTTTATCAAGGATAGTGCAACGTGGGCAGAATTGACAAGAAATTATGAAACGTATCAATTCACGCATCAATGTGATGCCGAAACTGACATGCGTGCCATGAATAATCCAAAACGGATGCAAGTCATTGAACAACTTACAAAAAAATTAATCGCTAAAATTAATTCCCTCTGCCCAAGCTGCAACACGCCTGGCTTCGGCGTTATCAAAGCTGAAAAAGGTTTGCCTTGCGAATTATGCGGGTCGCCAACACGAAGCACTTATTATTTCTTAAAAGGTTGCCAAGACTGCGACTATACAGAAAAACAAATGTACCCTCATGAAAAAACCACAGAAGACCCCATGTATTGCGATTACTGCAACCCCTAGCAAATGATTTCAAAAGATATAAATTTAGCAATAGAAATACTCAAGCAAGATGGTATTATTGGCTTGCCAACGGAAACTGTTTACGGTTTAGCCGCACGCATGAGCAGTGAGATGGCGATCAAAAAGATATTTGAGTTAAAAAACAGGCCATTAACCAACCCGCTAATCGTGCATTTGGCAAAAGCGGAGGATTTGCTATTGGTCGCAGAAAATATTCCACCGCTAGCATTAACCTTAGCTGAACACTTTTGGCCAGGTCCATTGACGCTAATTTTAAAAAAGGCTAAAACTATTTCACCATTAATCACTGCCACTCAAACAACAGTAGCTGTTCGCATGCCAAACCATGGCATGGCGTTAAAACTTATTAATCAACTGGGAGAACCCCTTGTTGCCCCAAGTGCTAACCCCTATATGGCTGTTAGTTCAACTACTGCTAATCATGTAGAAAATTATTTTGGAAACAAACTACCACTTGTGTTAGATGGTGGTGCATGCAAAAAAGGCATAGAATCAACCATTATTGGTTTTGAAGAAAATTATCTCATTCTCTACCGTCATGGTTCGGTTACTAAAGAAATGATAGAAGCTAAAACGAATTGTAAAGTCTTTTATCACGAAAAACACCAAAATAAAATCCATACCCCAGGCATGCATTTTAAACACTATGCGCCAAAAACACCATTAATTATTACCGATAATATTGTTGATAGCTATCAAACGCACAAAGATAAAAAGGTTGGTTTATTAACTTTTCTAGCACCAATTATCGACAAAAATCATCAATATGTGCTTTCTGCAGACGGTAATATAGAAATAGCTGCAAGTAATCTTTATAAACTGTTAATAGCCATTGACAAAAAAGGCTATGACCTTATTATAGCAGAAAAACTCCCTGAAAAAGGCCTTGGTATTAGTATCAATGACCGCTTAAAAAGAGCTTCATATTAACCTATTTATAAAATTCACAAATGTTTAACCTTGATTTATTATTTGAAAACTTAACCAATCCAGCCTTATTATTCTTTATTTTAGGAATTTTGGCTGTTTGCGTAAAAAGTGATTTAGAAATACCACCAACAAGTGCTAAGTTTATTTCACTTTATTTATTATTTTCTATAGGCTTTCGTGGCGGTCAAGAACTAGCTCATGAAACATTTGATACTGAAATTATCAAATCTATCATATTTGGACTTCTTCTCTCAGCAGTTATTCCGCTCATGTATTTCTATATTTTGAAAATGAAATTTGGCGTATTTGATGCTGGTGCCATTGCTGCAACTTATGGGTCTATCAGTGCAGTTACATTTATTACTGCTGTATCATATTTAGAAAGTTTACAACAACCTATTCATGGACAAATGGTTGCAATTATGGCACTAATGGAATCACCAGCAATCATTGTTTCATTGATTTTAGTATCTTTATATAACAAAAACAAGGAAAAAAAGATTTCACAGTTAGAAGTTTTTAAGCATTCATTTACCAACTCCAGTATATTTTTATTACTAGGTAGTTTAGTTATAGGCTTTATTGCTAGCGAAAAGCAAGCGTTAGGTATTTCACCATTTACCAATGATTTGTTTAAGGGATTTTTAGTAATTTTCCTCCTAGAAATGGGTATTACAAGCGGTAAAAAACTAAAATCTCTCTTCCAATATGGCTATTATCCATTTTTGTTCGCCATTATGATACCGTTAATTAATGGTTGTATAACTGCCTATGTGAGTGGTTTTATTACTGATGACATTTCTAACCGATTTTTGTTTAGTATTTTAGCTGCTAGTGCTTCTTATATAGCAGTGCCAGCTGCTATGAAAAATGCTCTGCCTGAAGCAAATCCAAGCTTATATCTACCAATGGCTTTGGCTATTACATTTCCGTTCAACATTACTATTGGGTTTCCGATTTACTATTTTATAGTTTTGGGCTAACAGCATTTTAAAGGTAACTTAATCACATAGACATCAAAAAATCTTTCGACAGTGCTATTGTGGAAAGATTTTTTAATTTAATTTTTCAAGCATTCCTCTACTTTCAATAAATCCTCCCTATAATTATAAGTACTATTGTAAAATTAATTTGCACCAAATTTTAATTTTTATGATACAAATGGTGTTTCATGACTTTGTGTATTTTGCGTCCCGACAGCTATCGGGATTGTGAACCTTTGTGCTATAGCTTATTATAAATGCTATTACACAAAAAACTCTAAGAAAACACAAAAGACACAAAAAGTTTTAGTTTAGCAGCAAGCCTTAATTAAATTTTTCAGGTATTCATCTACTTTCAATATATTCTCCATATAATTATAAGCACTGAGGACAAACGCCTGAAACTAGAAAATTAACCTCCATGATTTGATAATTTAAAGGCAAATTAAAAGCTGGTACAGTTTCCAAACAAGTTGTTTCATTGCACCGCTGACAACTAAAATGAATGTGATTATGGTCATGCTTCGCGACGCAACTCTTACAACGCGCATATTTCACAATACCATCAGCAGTCATGATTTTATGCAAAATGTTTTCTTGCACTAATCTATCCAAAATCCTATAAATGGTCACACGGTCGCACACATCACCAAGTTGTGTGTAAATATCCGCATGAGACAAAGCCATTTCTGATTGAATAATTAGATGCTCAATTGCTATTTTAGCTTTTGTTTGTCTCATTGCATTTGTCAGTTTATTTTCAAAAATAAGATTGAGTTTACAAAATTAATGTTTATTTTTGCAACTTAATTGCATTAATAAAATTATTTTAAGAAATCATGACTCAATCAATGTTAATTATAGAAAAAAAATTGCCTGTTACAGTTCTTAGTGGCTTTTTAGGGGCAGGCAAAACAACTTTGCTAAATTATGTTTTGCATAATAAGGAAGGCTTACGAGTAGCTGTTATAGTAAATGATATGAGCGAGGTAAATGTTGATGCCCGATTGGTTAATGACCAAAATGTTTTATCTAGAACAGAAGAAAAACTAGTTGAAATGAGCAATGGTTGCATTTGTTGCACGCTCCGAGAAGATTTAATGATTGAGGTAGAAAAATTGGCGAAAGAAGATCGTTTTGATTACTTACTCATCGAAAGTACGGGCATAAGTGAACCTGTTCCTGTGGCTCAAACCTTTAGTTTTGTAGATGAAAAAAATGGTATAGATTTATCTCGCTTCAGCTATATAGACACCATGGTGACGGTTGTTGATTGTTTTAATTTCTTCAAAGATTTTGGCACCAATGAACTTTTAGTTGATCGACAACTGACAGATATGGATGGGGATTATAGAACCATCGTTAATTTATTAACTGACCAAATTGAGTTTGCAAATGTGATTATTTTAAATAAAATAGACTTAGTTGATAGTCAAACGGTTGGCTTGCTTAAAGCAGCAATACAAAAACTAAATCCAGGTGCAAAAATTATTCAATCCAGTTTTGGTAAAGTTAGACCTCAGGAAATTTTGAACACCAAACTATTTGATTTTGAAGAAGCTGAAAATTCTGCTGGCTGGCAGATGGAATTGGAAGGTGGCATATATACGCCAGAAACAGAAGAATATGGCATTTCATCCTTTGTTTTTAGAAACAAAAAACCTTTTCATCCGGAACGTTTATTTAGCTATTTAAGTGATAACTATCCGCTAGGCGTTTTAAGAGCCAAAGGCTTATTATGGCTAGCGTCTAGACCTGATGATGCCATTAATTTCAGCCAAGCAGGTGGTTCAACGCGGATAGAGCGCGCAGGCGTTTGGTGGGCAAGTATGCCTTTTTCTGAAAGAATCAGTTATCAATCATTTGTAGAGAATCAAAAACTAATCGAAGATAAATGGGATAAACAATGGGGTGACCGCCAAAATGAATTAGTGTTTATAGGTCAAAACATTAACAAGGATAGAATGATAAAAGACCTTGAAAAATGTTTACTTCAAGCACATGAGCATGAATTAATTGACAATATGGGTAATTTTATCGACCCTTTTCCTTTGAACATTTAATTCTCATTTAAGGTACTGCCAACGTTTTATACATCTCCAAATGGGTTGATAAATATTTGTTTTCTGTAGAAATACGTTTAAGCAAACTCGACACATAATTATTCTCTCTCGTGTTAACCAAGAATACTGAACTTTCGCCAATTTGAAACAAGCGTTCTTCTGCTTTCAGCATCGTATCAAAATCTTTTACAAGAGTATTATTAAGTTGAAGTTGATCGTTTAGATTAGTCATTGCAAAATCTATTTGTTTGATTTTGTTATCAATTTGCTGTCTTTGAAAATCTCTTTCAAATTCGCTGTCTTGCACTTGAATTTGTGCCAATTTTCGTTCACCACGTTCTTTTCTTAAAAAAATGGGTACACTAAAATTAACACCTGCTTTATAATTTTGATTTCGGAGATTTGTAAAATTAACTGGTTCATTGAGCCAATGAAAATTAACATCTAATTGTGGCAATAAATTATTGGTTTTCAAACGTTCTTCAATTTTCAAAACTTTAATCTTGTTGTCTAAAGCGATGATTTTTGGATGATTATTGATGTCGTTTCTTTTTAAATCTACCGTTTTTAAAGTAAATCCAATAGTTTTTGATAAATTTAGTTCTGGTGAAAGATTTTCAGCCAATTCAATCGGCACATTATTGTCTAGCCAAAGGTAGTTTGACAATAACAAGCGTGCTTTTTGTAACTTTAACTCTGCTTCTTGTAAATTAAGCTTTCTACTATTCACCAATATTTTAGCTTCAACACTATCAATAGCTGCATTTTGGCCAACTTCAGTCATTTTTTTGATGCCGTTAAAACGGATTTCCGCATTCCTAATCAATTCGCCATATAAACTAAATTCGTCATAGGCCATTTTCCAATCAATATAAGTCAATAAAGCATCATGCAGCACATGCGTAGTCATGATGTCTCGATCAGCTTGATTGATGGTTCCATAGAGCTTCGCTTTTCTAAGGTCTGCCATCCGTTTATTAATCAATAAATCACGCGCTATTGGCACTGATAAACCAAGCGAAGTGAGTCCGGCATTAGGATTTAAATTTTGGGGATTAAGATAAATACCTTCACTGTTATCAAAACCAGCTTTAACCTCAATACCATACCAAGTGGGTATTTTAAAACTTGATTGCAAAACACTATAATATTCAGCATTTTGAAATTGCTTTTGATCAAAATCTACTTCAATTTTTGGGTCAAAAGCACCTCTTGCTTTGAGCAATTCTGCTTCAGCCTCGTTCAAAAGTAAATTGGCTTGTTTCACTTGTGGATGATATTTTTTAACCATGGCCATAAACTCTTGCATGGTAAAAATGTCATTTTTTTGACCAAAAATAGTGATTGACCAACTCAATAAAAAAATTAAGGATATGTATTTTAACTTATTCAAGGTTTAAAGGATTTCAAGTTTAAAGTTTAAAGTTTCAGGTTTAAAAGGTTTAACGTTTCAAGTTTCAGACTTCAAGTGCCAAGTTTATTAAGAAGCCTATTAGTTCCCAATTCGGGGTTAGTGGGCTTAATGGCTAATATCATAGGCTTCTTTTTCCTTTTTAGCACCTGGATTATAATAATCAGGTGGAAAACCATTAAGTGTACGCCAAATTTCATACCAAACCGGCACTGTTTCTAATAAAATGATCGACTGTGCACCTGCTCCAATACTCAGTTCTTTTGGCCAAGTTTTTTCTTTGGGGTCAGGCGCCACTAATACGCGGAATTTACCATTTTCACTGATGAAATTTTCCTTAGCGACGATAATTCCACCAAAAGTACCATAAGACATGTCTGGCCAACCTCTAAAAATGATATTAGGCCAACCATCAAACCAAATACGAACCCCTTCACCCATATGTATGAGTGGATAATCAACGGGGTCAACAAAGACTTCTATAGCGATTTCAAAATTTTTGGGCATGATGCTAACAATCGCTGCACCTTCCTTAATTATTTCACCTATACCCGATTGAATTGCTCGGTTTACATAGCCATCTTGAGGTGCCAAAATATAATACATATTATTTCTAATAACATAATTGGCATATTGATTTTTTAGTTTCCCTACTTGTGCATCAGTATCAAATTTTGCCCCTAAAGTTGATTGCACTTCTGCACTTGCCTTGGCAACTTTTTCACTGTATTCAGCGTTTACGCGACTAAGTTCAATTGAGGCATTGATTAATTCGTTTTGGGAAGCTAAAAGTTTATTTTGAGTCGTAATAACTTTTGCTTCAGCATCTTGCAATTTCATTCGTTTGTCCTCTAAATCGGATAGCGGTCTTAACCCCTCTTTGTTTAATTCCTGCGAACGTTCATACTGGGTTTTAGCGATTTTAATTTGTGTTTGTGCCGCTTTAAAATCGATGCTATCGGCTCTAATTTTAAATCGTGCTTGCTGGTATTTGTTCTGTGCTTGTTGATACTTTAGCCGTTGCTCAGTTTGTAAAGAACCTATTTGAGATTCTAAGGCCTGAACCTTAGAATCGTATGCTTTTGAAGAACCTTCCTTCGCATCTACTTGCCCCTTGGTATTTTCCCGCAAAAGTGGATCAAGATATTCTGGTTTTACTTCAGAAATAAATAAAATAGTATCGCCTTTTTTTACAAAATCTCCTTCATTAACATACCACTTTTCTATACGTCCAGAAATAATAGATTGCACTGTTTGCGGCCTTTGATTTGGCTTCAGTGTAGTTACAATTCCCGACCCCTGCGTATTTTGTGTCCATGGTAAAAAAATAAATACAATAAAAGAAACAAATAGATACAATAAAAAACGTCTTGTTTTTTTATGTTTTCCATTACTAGTCAAAATTTTAGTTGACTCGTATGTCTCAAGGGCAATCGGCTTAATTTTATGATTTGAAATATCTAGCATCGTGTTTTAACTATTTATTATTTGACCGTTTTCTAAAGTAATAATTCTGTTACATCTTGTGCGCCATCTGTCATCATTAGAAACAATAACCACGGTAGCTTTAAAGCTTTCATCAGTTAAGGCATCAACAATTTTTTGACTATATTCGGCATCAATTTTGTCAACTGGTTCTTCTAAGAAAATGATATTTGGTTTGTTGATTAAACATCTAGCCAACATAATTTTTTGCAAGGTTGAAGAATTAACTTGCGTACCGTCAGAATAAAGCGGTGTGTTAAGTCCATAGTCCAGTTCTTTTATGATGTCATCCAAATCCAAAAATTTGATAATTTTTTGCAAGTCATCAAGACTAATATGTTTATTTCCACAAATGATATTTTCATAGATTGTTCCCTCAAAAGGTGTATCATTGGTTGTCAATACACCTATATGCGAACGATAATCATCATAACCGTACTTTTTATAGTTCATGCCGTTGATCAAAAATTGTCCGTCAGTAGGTTCAATCAATCTAGCCAAAATACGCAGTAAAGTTGTTTTACCAGAACCGTTTCTACCACTGATTAATACTTTTTCTCCCGCGTTGATTTTAAAATTTAAATCTCTGAATAAAAAATACTCACTATTGGGGAATTTAAATGATAAATGCCCGGCTTCTATTGCGATAGGTTTATTCTCAATTTCAAAAAGCGACGCTTTATCTTCCTCTAAAGCAATATCTGTAAAAGAGCCTAATTTTTCAAGAGAGGTCAGTAGGTCATAAAACAATTCAAGACCTGCAAACAACTTTTCTACAGCCATTACAATGGTAATGATAATGATCTCGGCGGCTACAAACTGACCAATATTCATTTTTTGATTAATAACTAAAATACCACCAACTAAAAGTAAAACACCTGTAATGACTACCTTAAATACTGTAAGTTGAACAAATTGCTTTCTTAATGCCCTAAAATGATCCTCTCTATATGTTAAATATTTTTTGACTAACTTATCGTTTTTAAATAAGGCAAAATCAAATGCGGATTTATTTTTAAAACCTAAGTAGTTTCTTGCGACTTCTTGAATCCAGTGCGCTACTTTATATTTAATTTTAGATTCCTTCAGACTCGTATTTAATCCCTCTACATAACCAAAATAAAAAATTAGGACTAAAAAGATGATGATGAAAAGACCAAAAAAAACAAAATAAACATGGTAGAAAGTCAATAATAGCACGCCAAACAATATTTGCAAAACAGCAGTAAGCGTATCAACTACAAATTTTCCTATTCCTTTTTGAACATGAATAGTATCAAAAAAGCGATTAGCTAAATCTCTAGAAGATTCGTTGTTTAACAACGCCGTTTTGATGTGAGGAAAACGATAAACAAATTCAAACGATGACCTGACGAATATCTTTTGTTGAATATTTTCAGATATTCTAAATTGATAAATTTTCAATATACCTACCAATGTAACGCCAATTATAACCACAAAAACTATCACAATCCAAGATGCACTATATTGACCCGCTTGAATAAAGTTAATAATTGATTGGATGCCTAACGGAATAGACAAACTTATTAATCCTGCCAAAACTGCAAAAATGAGCAACTGATAAAAGTCACTTCTATCTGCAATTAAAATTCTTCTAAATCTTTGTATTGGTTTCATCTGTTTATGTTAATAGTTTTTTATTGGTTTACCGATAACTATCGAAAGGGACAACCATATTCATACTTCATTGAGTAAAAGATAATTTATTCATGCGTGTTTCATCACTTATATTTTATGGCATTAACGATTAAATCATAATAGAACTGAACCATTTCGTCATCATTTTTAAAGTTTGTAATGGTTTTGAGATGTAATCTTAAAAAATGCTGATGTAATGAACCTTGAACAACTGTGGAAGCTAAACTTTCGGCATATTGATAGTCAGGATTAATTTCCACAATAATTTTTATTAATCTATATACAATATTTTTATAAACCAGATAAAAACCCATTTTATTTTCTTCCTCAACAGCTTTTGTCATAAACGTTTTATGAAACTCTGCAATAACAATATTTTGCAATTTGGTTTCGTTGATATGCGCTGTTATTTTATTGTCAGGACAAACTTCTACAATGTGCCCTAAAGTTGACTTTAATTTTTCATCAATGGAGTAGCTATTCATTAGACTGACCATGATTTGATAATCTATCCAAAGCCAATACCAAGAGCAGAGGTAAACCAATAAATTGTGTTTACTATCAAAATAACGATAAATTGAACTTTCATTAGATTTAATGATTTCACCTAATTTTTTAAAAGTAAATTGTTCATAGCCTAGTTCATCTATAAGTTCAATGCTATGCATGATTATGCTCTTACCTAATTCTGAAGATTCAGGGTCTTTATTGTATAATTTATCATTAATGACGAACTTAATATTTGGAAAAGTTTGATTCATTTAAATGGTCTTTTTTTAGAAGTTATAAAAACAAATGATATTTAATTGATTTCTGGAGTTTTGATCATTTAACAATTGGTTCATTAAACCAATTTCTGTTCGAACATTTTTATTAAAACGATAGCCCAAACCACCAAACAAGCGATTTCTATCAAAAAAATTACTTTCGGTATTAATGAAAATTTCATTATAAGCGGTTAAATACAAAGTTTTATTTGCCATTGTAATATTATTCAAAGCCATATTTACTGCTAAAAAATAACGCAAACGCATCTTAAAATCATTACTAAAAAAACGTTGCTCAAAACGGTAACGATGTTGAATATTAAATCGACCAAAACTTTGACGGGTGATGAATTGCTGATAAATACGGTGCTCATTAAAGTGTCTTTTATCATCAGAATCACCAATATACGGTTCACTATATATAAAAGCGTAACCTAAATGAATATTGTTGTTGTTTTCAGATAAATTATAGCCTAAACCTGTTCTTATTAGTAATTGTTCAGTATCGCCAACTAAATTAAAATGGCGATATTGCACTTCATGGTGCCAATTCCACTTATCATTGATTTTTTTATCTCCAAAATAAATAAACCAATTGCCGAAATCGCTAGCTTGAGCAAGGCTTAATAATGGCAAGATAAGGACAAATTTTAAAAATCTATGCATTTTATGTGAAGTCAAATGAATTATTAAAATCCAAGTCGTCTGACGGTCTTTATTAGTTTTAATGGGTACAAATATAATAGCATTACTATTAACATTCAAATGTTTCACTTTTATTTAACAATATTATTACTTGCGATGTTGATTTTAAAAAAAAAATATAAATATTGTTTAGTAAGATATAAATATTATTTATATTTGCATCAATATTATTTTATACTTGATGAAGTTTCCTACAAATTGTCCAAGTTGTGACACCACATTAAATGTATCTGAATTCTGTTGTCCATCGTGTTCAACAAAAGTCAGTGGGCAATTTGCATTGCCTGTATTAGCACAATTAAGCAAAGAAGATCAAGAATTTGCTTTGCAATTTATTTTGTTTAGCGGTAGTTTAAAAGACATGGCTAATAAAATGGGGGTCTCTTATCCAACAGTCAGGAATCGACTAGATGATTTGATAGAAAAACTAAAGTAATGTGACAATTTTCAATTTTCAATGTGCCAATTATCAATTTGCCAATTATTTAATAGTAATTTAAAAACTTTAATTTATGGAAAATTATCAGGAAATTCAAAAGTTCAGGCAATGGTGGTTATGGACAATTATTGTCCTATTTCCAATAATTGTGACCATAGTAAAATGCATTGAAGTCAAAGCTTTTGTAACTGAAAGCATGATTGTTGTATTGTTTTTCTTACCTTTTATTATATTTTTCTATGTTTTAAGCTTAAAGACCGCTATTGATCAACGTGGGATTACTTTGACTTTTAAACCATTTTTATTAAACCATAAAATGATTGCATTTGGTGATATTGTAGAATTAAAAATGGTTACCTATAAACCCCTGAACGATTGCGGTGGATGGGGCTTGCGATGGTATAAATGTGGCACAGCCTATACGGTCAGCGGTAATCAAGGTATTGAGATATTACTAAAAAACAATGACTTGCTATTAATTGGTACACAAAAGCCAGAAGCTTTTATAGCAGCTATTCAAGCATTTAATGTAGTCAAATAACCAAACACAACGTCATGAATATTTCATTTTTGTTTCCAATGCTCGTTTATGGTATTTTTTTAGTGGCGGGTTTGATTATGAAATTTTATCCACCAAAAGCAATTAATAGCCTCTATGGCTACCGCACCACTGCTTCGATGAAATCGCAAGCCCATTGGGATTTTTCTCAAAAATATTCTGCCAATCTCATGATTAAGCTAGCCATCGTATTTTTATATACTTCACCTATTGGCCTTTTCATTAAAGAGGAAGAAATGGTCGTTCTTTTACATTTGGGCCTAATGTTGATTATAGTGTTTTTGTTGTTGTTTAAAACTGAAAAAGCCATAAAACATGAATTTCAATCAAAAAAATCCTAAAGTTATGATAAAAAAACTTGTAAATCCATTTGAAAATTTTACAGATAGAAAGTTGTTACAAATTAGCTTTTTAGGACTTATTGTTGGCACCTTACTTGCTTTTTTGGGCAATGGTAGGTTTGATGGCTTAATGAACTTTCATCTTTTCACCGAGGTAAAAATTTGGCAACCTTTCCTAGATTTTCTAATAAACACAGCTATTTATTCAGCCTTACTTTTTATTTTTGGAGCAATTTTAAATAAAAGAACTAGAAAAATAGACATCTATACCGTTTGTTTTTGGTCACAAATGCCTTTCTATTTGTTACCCGTTTTCAATATTGGAGGAAAACTGAAAAGATTTGAATCTGAATTACTTCAAGCTCTAACTGAAAACCCTCAAGATTTATCCTATTTAGCTCAGGATTACGGCATGTTGGTCCTGCTTATTCTTGTTACCATATTTGCTATTCTTGCCTTGATCATTTTCTCTTATTGGTCATGGATAGGTTTTAAATGGGCAACAAACTCCAAAAACAACTGGCATATTTTAGTCCTTGTTGTTATTGTGCTAATTTCATCTATCCTATCAAAATCGATTATTCAATCTATAAACAATTAACTTATGAAAATAGTTTTCTTCATCCTGCTGTTCAGTCAAACCTGTTTAAGTCAAAATTTTGAAAAAAAAGAAATTCAAATCAACGATTTGATTGTTGGCGATTTATATCTTCCAACCAAATTAAATAATCCAAAACTAGCCATTATCATCGCAGGTTCAGGCCCAACGGATAGAAATGGAAATGGTCAAGGTTTACAAACAGATGCTTATAAAATGCTCGCAGAAAGTTTAGCTGAAGACCTATCAGTCTTTACTTTTGATAAGCGTATTTTTGCCTTATTCAAGGCTAATAAAATAGGTGAATCTACACTTGTTTTTGAAGATTTTGTAAAAGATATTTGTGATATTGTCACCTACTTTAGAGTCAAAAAATATCATCATATTACATTAATTGGTCATAGTGAAGGCTCACTTTTAGGAATACTTGCTGCACAAAAAGACGCCGACGCCTTTATTTCATTAGCTGGCGCGGGTCGGCCGATAGACGAAATATTATATAACCAATTAATGAAACAATTGCCAAATCTCCAACCTGAAATCCTAGCCATTTTAGGAAGTTTAAAAGAAAAAAAGGAAGTTAAAGTTGAAAACCCTCTTTTGGTGGGATTATTTTCAAAGCAAAACCAACCTTTCTTAATGAGTTGGATGCAATATGACCCTCAAAAAGAGCTACAAAAATTAAAAATACCAAAACTTATAGTAGGTAGTTTAAAAGTTATTCAAGTAACAGATTTTGAAGCCTATCTTTTATCCTATAATAATGATGATGCCAAGTTTAGCATGCTACCCAACATGACACACACTTTAAAAAATATAGAAAAAGATGAAGACCAAATGAAAACTTATAGCGATAAAAATTGGCCAATTGCGGAAGACTTAATAGTCAGCTTGAGAAGTTTTTTAATTACTAATAAATAAAAAAAGAGGTCTTACAATTTGTAAAACCTCAATTAATAAAAATCAACACTTAATTTATTTTACGCAATGGTCATTTAGCAGAGAAATTCCATAAGGGTTTTTCATGTCAGCCACTCTTTTAAAATCATCGCATGCCAAACGTTTAGATTTTAATTCTAGTCTAATTTTTCCAGCTAAAATATAATATTCTGAATCTTTGGTATGAATGTCTAAAGCTAATCTGATATCGTCCATGGCCGCCTTATAATCTCTTTTTCTGAAATTAATTTTGGCTCTTAAAAAATAACCTTCATGACTATGCGCATTTTGACTTAAAAACAAACTTAAATTATGCATAGCTGCTTCATTGTCATTCAGCTCATATTTGATCCAAGCAGTACTCAAATAAACATAATAAAAAGTGCCATCTAACTTAATTATTTCATCATAAGTAGACATACTTTCATCAAACCTCTTTAATTTTTTCAATGCATCCGCCTTAAAGAAATATGACTGCAAATGACGGTTATTTAATCCGATATTTTTGTCAAAAAAGTCAATCGCTAATTCAAAATTAGAATTTTCATAATGCTTTTTGCCTTCTGTAAAATAGTAATTTCTCGCACTTTTCTTTACTTCAATATCCCCCGAACTATTCGAGTTCACAACTGCAAAGGAATTAAAATTATCTTGTGAAAAAACCAGGTTTACACTTAAAAAGATAATGAGACTGATAGTATTAATTGTTTTCATATTTTATTGAATTTAGAATTAATAATTACTCTATAACTAATATTTATAAAGCGTTAGTAGTAAATGCAAAATAATTTGCTAAAGGGATAAGTTAACATATAAAAAATTTCACCATAGATTTAAAAATTAAAAATTACACACACAAACATTTATAAACCATCACTTTAAAACATAATTTATAAAAAACTATGAGATTAAAGATTAACTCACACATCACAAAATGAAATTCATTTGTGACTAGTTTTAACATAAACAATTCTAAGTTAAATTCTACAAAAAATTACTTTAACACACACACACATGAGATATTTTAAAAATACTAATGCGATAAACACATCACAAACATATAAACTAAAATCTAAATAAAATACAAGAAAATTGTTAATTTTTTAAATTGTACACAATCTGAATAAATAGAGATTAACAAATTCGTCAATATTAGCCAGATTATTAATAATTAAACTCAAAACTACACATATTGTATATTCAGAATAATGGAGTTTTCAACAAAAAATTAAAAAAAACCACTAAATTTTTAACCAAAAAGTATCGAACACGTCATTTTTTCAAAAATGGCAAAAAAATATGTTTAAATTTTCAAGAGATTAAACGAAGTTTTATCTTGTAAAATACTAACTGAAATGAACTTAAAAATTTTATAAATTATAAGCCAAAGTCATTTTAAAAGTTTAATTTTGCATGTTTTTTAAATATATATATAATGATCGAAACCTTACAAATTTTATTTATTTTCACCATATTAGTAACCTTACATGAATTTGGTCATTATTTACCTGCCAAATGGTTTAAAGTCCGCGTTGAAAAATTCTATTTATTCATGGATTCTGGTTTTGCTCTTTTTAAGAAAAAAATTGGTGAAACAGAATGGGGCATTGGTTGGTTGCCAATAGGCGGCTATGTAAAACTTGCTGGCATGATTGATGAAAGTATGGATACTGAACAAATGAAACAAGATCCGCAGCCATGGGAATTTAGAACAAAACCAGCTTGGCAACGATTAATAATTATGCTTGGAGGTATATTTGTAAACCTATTATTGGCCTTGTTTCTCTATACAGCCATTTTTAGTTACTATGGCAAAAAAACAATAAAAACTGAAGTTGTTCAACAAAATGGTCTGTCTTTTACAGAAACGGGACACCAGGTTGGTTTTCAAGATGGTGATAAGATTTTGAATGTTGATGGAAAAGTTCAACCCAATTTTACAAGAATGATTATTGATATTCTTTTAGGAGAAAAAGTGGCAGTTGAAAGAAATGGTAACAAAGCAATCATCAACATGTCCGATGAAAAAAGAGCCATGATTTTAGGAAATGACGGGAGAAATTTTATTTTCCCTATGTCTGGAACGGTCATCGATTCGGTCTTTGGGGTACCTGCAAAAAAAGCTGGACTTTTAAAAAATGATGAAATTATTTCAGCGAATAATCAACCAATGAAGACCTTTTCAGATTTTAGTACTTTTTTACAAAAAAGCAAACAAGATAGTATCAAATTAAATGTTTTAAGAAATGGTGAAAATATCACATTAACCATTAGTCCTGACAAAAACAAAAAAATAGGTGTTGGTTTTGAAGGGTCTGACGTCAAGAAACTCATGTCCTATACAAATTTTTCATTTGGTGGTGCACTTGCCGAATCATTTAAGGAATCAAAAGACCAATTTGTTTATAATTTAAAATCCCTTCGCTTAGTAGTCTCTCCCAAAACCGGCGCTTACAAGCAAATAAAAAGTCCCATTGGCATAGCACGCATGCTGCCTAGCGAATGGGATTGGGAAGTGGTTTGGAACTTTACGGCCATGTTATCTGTTGTTTTAGCTTTAATGAATTTACTGCCAATACCTGGCTTAGATGGCGGTCACGCCTTGTTTACCATCGCTGAGATGATAACTGGTAGAACATTACCTGTAAAAGTGATGACCTATATTCAAACGGCTGGCATGATTTTCTTGTTGACACTCATGGTTTTAGTGCTTGGTAAGGATATTTTTCAATTAATCACACAAAAATTTATGTAAATTTTTATAAATTTAATTTGCAGAAATAAAAAACTGTGTTATATTTGCAGTCGCTTAAATAAAGCAACTTCCTCCTTAGCTCTCCACGATAATAATCGGGAGGTTAGATCATCTGAATGTTAATCAGAGTTCCGATAGCTATCGGAATTGGTTCGAGCTAAAGAAGATAAAATTAAGTTCTAAATTAAAAAATGATATATTCCTCCTTAGCTCTCCCGATAGTTATCGGGAGGTTAGAGCATCTGACTGTTAATCAGAGTCCCGATAGCTATCGGGATTGGTTCGAGCTAAAGAAGATAAAATTAAGTTCTAAATTAAAAAATGATATATTCCTCCTTAGCTCAGTTGGTTAGAGCATCTGACTGTTAATCAGAGGGTCCTTGGTTCGAGCCCAAGAGGGGGAGCTAAACAAAACCCGATACGAAAGTGTCGGGTTTTTTTGTGTCTATTCAATAAAAAATGACTCTTGAACAAATTATTATGTTTGTTCTTTAATTTTGTATTAAAATGACGTCTAAATGTCGGTAAGTTGTCAAACGTATTTTAATTAAGGAGAATTATATTTGCATTATGGAATTTGGTAAAAGATTAAAAGAGATTAGAACCTGTTTGAATATCTCACAAAAAGAACTTTCAGAAAAAACAAGATTAACGCTAAGAACAATTCAACGAATTGAGAACAATGAAGTGAAGCCTAGTCTTCATTCTATTAAAGTAATTAGTGAAGCCTTGGAAATTGAATCGTCTGAACTGATAGAAAAATCTGACATCAAACCCTATGAATTTAATTTAACCCTTAAAATCACAGATATGAATCAATTCTTAAACGACTTAAAAACTTTAGTAAAAACCCACTGGAAAACAATCCTAATTATTGTTTTAGTAATTTATCTATTCACAAGCTATACGGATATTAAATCAGGAATAATGGATGCTTGGAGTGGGAAGTAAACTCCTGTAAAGTATAAAAACATAAGCAAAACAAGCGATTTACAAAGACGACAACGTAAATGCTATTTGATTTTCAAAAATCATTAAAACTGAAAGAGAAATACATAATTAAATTAAATATATTTATTTTTGTTACTATTTATGTATTTAAAATGGAATCTATAGTTAGTTATAATGTGTCAAATCCGCTTTTAATTGACAAAATCTCGTCAATTGTATTTTGGCGTCGATCGGCTAACTATACAGAGTCAACTGTGTTTTTACCAAACAATATCTGCGGATTTGGATTTACATTGTTAGGGGATTTGCTCGTAAAAAACAAAACTGATTTTCAAATAATGCCGAAATATGGTACCAGGAACACATTGATGAAGCCAAGTGAAATTAAAACGTCAGGGGATTTTTTGAATATTTCAGTGCGACTTACAATTCCAAACGGGTTAAGTTTATTTACAAAAATACCAATGAATGTTGTTTATGAGGAAGACGCTACTTCTTTATACGATATTTTTACTAATCAAGAAATTAACGATCTCGTTGATTCGCTAGAAGAAGCAACAAACGATGAAAAAAAAATTAAGGTACTGGAACTCTTTTTAGTGTCAAAGTTAATTGTTTGTCAGCCACCTCTGTATTCGGCAATCATTAATAAAATTCACGCTACAAAAGGTCAGTGTAATGTAGCTCAAATGGCTTCATTTTTCTCGGTTTCGGAACGAACCATTCATCGATTATTTAATAAATTCGTTGGGGTGAATCCAATCAATTACATTAACTTAATTAAATTTAGAACTTTTTTACAGCACTCTTCAAACCCAAATAATCATTTGTTAAGTGTTGCGATAGATACTGGATATTACGATCAGTCGCATTTTATTAAACATTTTAAAGCCTTTAGCACACAGACTCCTTCGCAATTCTTTGAAAATAATTCTTCAGAAAAGGTGTCCGATTTTTACAATCTTTAAATTTTTTCATAATTTATCTTTGCACTAAATATAATATTTAGTCTGATGAAAAACCTATTTTTATTTTTTTCGATTTGCTCCCTTAATTTATTATTTAGTCAATCATTACAGCGCAAAGTTCAATTCGGTGCACGAGTAGAATATGTCACCGAAAATGGAACTTCCGGTTGTAAAGTGAAGCAAGTTGCACGAGGAACAAGTGTTGCACTTAAATTGCTAGAAAACGATTTGATTGTCAAAATTGGTAATTCTACGTTTGCTTCAACGGATGAATTCACCCAAAAATTCTTAACCTATTCTCCAAACCAAGAAGTTCAGGTAACGGTCTTGCGTGGTAAAAAGAAACTTGTCTTAAAAGCAAAAGCAGTTGCACGTCCGTATGAAACAGATGACAATGCTACCGTAATTTACGACGAGGTAGCCTACAAAGGTGGACAATTGCGCGTTATCATTAACAAGCCCTTTAAAGAAAATAAAATGCCTGCCATGTTGTTCATTCCGGGATATACCTGTAGCAGCATTGATGATTTACCAAATTATCATCCCTACAAACGCATTGTGGATGCTTATGTAGATGCTGGTTATGTGACTCTTCGCGTTGAGAAAAGTGGCTTGGGTGACAGCAAAAACACACCTCCTTGCGAGTCTTGTGATTTGCTAGATGAAATTGAAAATTTTGAGGCAGGTTTAAAAAAGTTGAAGTCACTTCCTTATGTAGATCCCAACCAAATTGTCATTGTTGGTCACTCTATGGGTGGAATTGTTGCGCCAGCAATTAGTGCAAAAAATAAGGTTGCGGGTGTTGTAGTATATGGAACTACTGCTAAATCTTGGTTTGAGTATCAAATC
>JBIIXU010000046.1:0-7574 GCA_044347145.1 Flavobacterium sp. | reverse complement strand
AAATACCGTTACAACTCTCGAGAGTACCACGATGAGTTGGGCTTAGACATGACCGCCATGGATTTTAGAATGTATGACAATGTTTTAGGCAGATTTTTTGGCATTGATGCATTATCTGAACAAAATCATTATCTTAGCACCTATAATTTTGCTGATGGTAACCCGGTGGTTTTTTCTGATCCGAGTGGGTTGGATAGCCAAGGTGGTTATGATCCAAAGGATGTCTGGGGTAAACATGGTGCAGGCGCATGGGCAAACCAATATACAAATTCACAATACAATGCTATTAATGCAGGAAATAGCGGAGCTGGTGGTGGGGGTAGTAGTGGGAATGCTACATTTGCAGAATTAGATAAAAAAATAGATGATTTTTTAGAGGATTCGGATTCTCCTGATATAGTTGAATTTCAATATCTTAATGGTCAATGGGATCCATATTATCCTACTGGAATAATGTTGGAGGCAGTAACTGTAACTCGCTCAATGGGAAATTTGGTTTTTCCTATTGAAAAGATGCAGAAAATAATAGAAACTGCTCAAAAAAGATTTAATGCGAGATTTGGCGCAGTTGGCGGAAATGGTGGGGGAGGAAATAGAGATGGATGGGCAATACAATTTACTTATGGCTTTGCTTTGCTAGGTGGACCTTCCTTTTCTTTAGGATATGTAGAAGATTCTAGTGGTAAAGGTAAATGGTACACCTCATTAGGGGGTAGTATAGGACTAGGTTATAATGTTGGTTTTGATCATTTTATTATAAAATCAAAAGGTTCACATAAATTTTCAGTAAACGACTGGGTAGGCACAAGTCATTCTTATAACTATGGCTTTGGACCATTTAGTAAAAGTAATGGACAATCTGTTGACACTAATCGCTTAAAAGGCAATATTGAGCATTTTATGCCTAGTTTATGGGGTAACAATGCAAGACCATATTCTTTTCAAAGCCAAGGGATAGGCTATGGTGGCGATGCTGGATTTATGTGGACTTCGAGTCAAACATGGTTTATTAATCCATAATTTAGTGCAAAATGGAAAAAGAAGCAGAAAATAAATTTAAACTACTTGGCCCAACTGGATTTATTATTTTATTATCTATTTTAGGTATTTTGTTAACAATATTCCACTTTACACCTTATGACGGTAAAGGCAGGGAACGGTTTCGAGATGAAATTAAATTCAAAAGTATTCAACATAAGGTTGATAGAATTTATTTTGACAGCAGAAATCACAACGAACCTTATGCAGTTTATAAAAATGATAGTATAGTTTTATTTGGTTCATATGGTCATGCTTTTGAAGTTAAAGATACAACGATGACAGAAATAGATGATTGTGATTGGGTAGATTTGGTTTCAGTTGGTGATTCCATCATCAAACCAAAAGGGTCATTACAAATGACAGTCAAAAAAACAAGTGGCAGAATAATTATTTTAGATTTTGAAAAATCTACCGAAAGACTTTAATTTAATTTTTAAATATGGAAAACGAAAAACCAAAATCAATCAAAACAATAGGCCTATTAATTTCAGTTATTTCTACCATGTTTGTTTTTAGCAACAGCATGGGTGCTTTTGCATTTATGTTCATAGGGTTTGGTGGCAAAAATAGCATCCAAAACAAAGATTCAGACTATAAATTTATAGATTTTTTATTTTATAACATCTATTATTTATTTTTTGTTATCATCATTTTAGGTGCTTTATTTTTAATAGGTGGTTTAAATATCAGAAAATATAAATTATGGGCCAATAAACTTGTAACTATCTTATCTTTTTTATCAATATTATTAATAGGGGGTATCATACTATCCTTATCTTCGCTAGTTTTTGAACAAGGAGCTACATTATTCGGTTTCCTTTTCTTATGTTTCGTATTTGTTTGTTCATTTCCTTTTGGTTATTTAATTTGGTTTTTAAATAAACAGAGCATTAAAATTCATTTTAGTTAAGCAGAGCTAAAACTCTCGCGAGTGGCAAAATGAGCTAGTTTTCTCCCCCTTTGGGGGAGTTAGAGGGGGTTTTCACCTCAATGGATTTTAGGCTCTATGACAACGCCCTCGGAAGATTTTTTGGCATAGATGCATTATCTGAACAAAATCATTATCTTAGCACCTATCAATTTGGAGATGGTAACCCGGTGGTTTTTTCTGATCCGAGTGGGTTGGATAGCCAAACTGATATGTTTGGCAGAGATAGATTTGACAGATGGGGCATGTTTATCCCTTGGGCTGATAGAGGCCCAATGACTTCAAGCATAGATGCTGGAAATAGTAGTGGTGGTAGTGGTGGTGGATCAGCGCCTCATTTTGATAACTTAGATGAACTTTTATCATTTATGTTAGACAAAATGGCTAAATTAGGTGTTGATAAGTTATCATACAGTAACAACGGAAATAGTTCTTTTACTTTTACATATTATCAGCCTTATACTACAGTTGTTAATGAGCCTAGTTATTTTATAGATTTTGATGACAAAATTGTTACAACTGAAACAACTACTATTTTTCATGCGGGTAGAAAAACGGAAACTTATTTTGTGGGGAATGGAAATAACGTTTTTCCACTAAGTGTTGATAGCAATAGTTTTAATAATATAAGAGCCGCAAAATTTGGCAGCTCAAGAGATGGAGGAAACAGGTTACATGGTGGAATAGATTTATATGCACCAGTTGGTACTTCTGTTCGAGCAATTACTGATGGTGTAATTATTAGAAAGCCATATCATTTTTATCGAGGTTCATATGCAGTTGAGGTAAATCATGGTTCATTTACAATTAGATATGGTGAAATAAAACCAAACAAGTTTAATGCAGGTGATACTATAAAAGCAGGTGAGGAACTGGGAACTATAATGAAAATGAAAGGAATAAATAATACAATGCTACATTTAGAAATGTATTCAAACGATACATTTGGAAGTTTGAGTAATGGCAGTTCACCATATAGAAGAAGAAGTGATTTAATGAATCCGACAACCTTTATTAACTCTTTAAGACCAAATTAAATTTACATACAGATGAAAAAATCAATTTTATTTACATTAGTCCTTGCAATTTTAATTAGTTGCACCCCTAAAACCAATGATGAAAATCTTGAAAATAATCAAGAATTGCTTGAAACCGCAAACAATTCTAAAAATGAATTTTCTCAAGATAAAATAAATGACCAAGCCAAAGATGAAGCGGTTTATAATTTAAAAAATGAAGTCTTTAACCATTGGTTAAAAAAAGGGCTTAAAGAAAATATTATCATTGAAAAGCTGGGTACTAAATATTCAGATAGTTTATTTTTTTCTGAAGTATCAGGTTTAGATTCTAAAACTTTAAAGTACAATCATGAAGGTTTAGTTTTATGGTTTGAAAAAAACAACAAAGATTTTTATTTAACTCAAATTGAAATAAAACAAAACAAAGCGTGGAAAACTTCTAAAGGTATTTCAATAGGTGATGATGTTAAAAAAGTTCAAGATTTTTACCAGAATTACATCAACAGTGCAGAGTCTTATGAAGAAGCAGTTATCGTTGGGGATGTTTATGAGGGGCTTTTCTTTATTATTGAAAAAAATAAGGTAAAAGAAATAATTTTAGGTAGTTTAGCAGAATAATGAATAGATTTATTGTTTTTTTCTTGTTTTTGTTTTTTTTATCATGTAATAAACAAACAGATTTAGTACATGATAAGACACTTGATAATTTTGAAAACAAAGAAACATTCATCTTTACCTACAACTTGAATAATTCTAAGATAAGTGAAGAAGTACTTGTTAAAATGGCTTTAGATTCAATTAATTATTCGGAAGGACTAAATTTATATCAAAATCAAAGTGTTGATTTTGGTTTTCAAGAACTAAAAGATAAAGAAATTTTCACAATTGAAACAGAAAAATGTATTTTGAAATTTATTTCTAACTTTTCTGAAAATGATTCTTACAAAGTTTTTAGGGACAAAAATAGTATAGGAGATTTTCATTTTATATCAATTGAGGGTATTGATGGCATAACCACTTTATTGATTAATAAAAAATCATCAACTTATCAATTGTTTGATGGCGAATTAATTTTTAATGAAGACAAGAGTAAGTTTTTAATAATGAAAAATGATGTAGATTATTCAGTAATTAAGCTTTTTAATTTTGAGAATAACCAAATTGATAATCAAAGAAATTATTATTCTGAAATGAATTTTGTTCAAAATATCACTTTAATAAAAGACAAGATAATTTTAAAAACTAAATTACCAAAAAGTAAACCCCAAGTTTATGAAATTATGAATTAACTCATTAAAGATGAAGCTTTTAAAAATACAAACCCACCGCATCTTTTGCATAAAACCTGCGGTGGTTTTTAGAAAAGTAAAAGAAAAACTATTTTTTTATTACTTTTGAAAAATAATAAGTTCTTTGAAAGATAATGATAATTGAGTAAGGCTATCCACTAAAACCAACTGGCCAAAAAGTAAAAAAAGTAGTGCTGCATAATGGGATAACCACCACCACAGATTACCTAGACGGTTTCCAATACAAAAACACCGTTTTAGAGTTTTTTGGTCATGCTGAGGGTTTTGTGGCTAACAATAGTAACATTTTAAAATACGTTTTCCAATACAAAGACCAAGTAGGCAATGTGCGTGTGAGTTATGCTGCTAACCAAACAGGACAAGCGACCATTTTAGAAGAAATCGACGAAGGAGATTCATCGAACACCGCTAAAAAACAAACACTAAGTGAGATAAAACCACTACTACCCTTATGGGCTCAAACATGCAGGTTATGGTCTCAACACCACCGACCAAAACGCGGCTTATAAATACCGTTACAACTCTCGCGAGTGGCAAAATGAGCTAGTTTTCTCCCCCTTTGGGGGAGTTAGAGGGGGTTTTCACCTCAATGGATTTTAGGCTCTATGACAACGCCCTCGGCAGATTTTTTGGCATAGATGCTTTATCTGAACAAAATCATTATCTTAGCACCTATCAATTTGGCGATGGGAATCCGGTGGTTTTTTCTGATCCTACGGGATTGGATAGCCAAACTGATATGTTTGGCAGAGATAGATTTGACAGATGGGGCATGTTTATCCCTTGGGCTGATAGAGGCCCAATGACATCAAGCATAGATGCAGGAAATAGTAGTGGTGGTAGTGGTGGGGGAACCACAATAGGTAGTTTTGAAGCCTTGCAACATTTTGGTATTTTGCTGGCAAGTAACCCAAATAATCGAAACATTCAGTTTAGAGGAAATTCAGATGGGACATTTACAGTAACTTGGACGGAAACGATAATTAGAGGAACCGGCCAGTTTTACACCAATGAATTAGGTACTACTCATGAAGAAATGGAGTTTCAATATATTGATCACACAACTGCAGCTAGCGGAAATGGTGGGGGTGGTTCAATAGGAGGAGCGACTGCCTGGATGAAAACAGTAAATAATGTGGCTAATGGTTTAGGAATATATGCAGGAATTAAACAGGAGCTTTGGTTATCTTCGGTATATTTAAATTATAAGACAGGAACTAACCCTATAGCATTCCATAATTTAAGACCTACCCAACAAAGCTGGAGAATTAATAATACTTTAACTAAAACAGGAAGTAAATTGTTAAAAGCTACTACTGCATTAGGTGCTGCTACAGGAGTTGTTCAAGTAGGAGTAAAACTAATGGAAATTAATCAAAAAGGTTATGCAACAAATAGAGATAAACTTGATATTGCCGTCAATACCGCAGGTGTAGTTGCAGCCGTATTTCTTGCAGGTACACCCGTTGGATGGGCAATAGGTGCAGGTGTATTGTTGTATAGTGTTGGAACAACAATTTATGATAATTATAATCCTTAAAAAATGAAACTTTACAAAAAAATAATGATAAGTTCTATCTATACAGCTCAAAACAATGGTTTTATGAGTGATTGGTGGAAGTTTACCTCAATTTTATATGTTGCCCTTGGAGCTTTTAATTATACACTTGCAATTTATTTTATTTTAGAAGACTTATTTTTTGATAAGAAGATTAATTTAGTTTTTTTTAAGATTTCTTCTACAGAGTCACATAATTTTGTTTTTAACCTTATGCTGTTAACTACTTTGCCTTTAACAATTTATAATTATTACACTTTTATTAAAGACGATAAATATAAAACTCTTATTCAGACTTACAAAGGTAGTTATAATAAGTTAACGTTTGCTATATATTTTTGCCTTTCTATATTATTTCCTATCATTTATGTTATGTCTACTGTGAAGCATGTGTCTTAAAAACTATCGCTGGAACACCTGTAGGTTGGATTATTGGCGGAGGAGCTATATTATATAGTATAGGTACAACAATTTATAATAATTATAATCCTTAAAAAATGAAACTTTACAAAAAAATAATGATAAGTTCTATCTATACTGCTCAAAACAATGGTTTTATGAGTAATATTTGGAAATTTATGAGCACAGTATCGTTTGCATATAGTTCTGCGATGATAATAATGTTTTTGTTTAACATAATAAACAACTATATTTTTAGGAATAGTTTAGATTTTATTTACCTAAATTTGGTCAACAATAAGCCCTACAACTTTGTTTTTAACATATTCATTTATATATTTTTACCTATTATTTTATTAAATTATTATATTTTTTTTAAAGATGATAAATATAAAAGTATAATTAAGGAAAATAAAAAATTTTGTAACAAAAAAATATTTGGTCTATACTTTGCCTTTGCATTATTTTGTGTGGTTTTAACAATTTTTATGAAACCCCGCTAACTGTAATTTATCAAATTATTACCAGCAACTATCTCAGTTGATACAACAATTTATGACAGTTTTAATCCTTAATGAAATGAAACTTTACAAAAAAATAATGATAATTTCTATCTATACTGTTCAAAACAATGGTTTTATGAGTGATATTTGGAAATTTATTTGTACCTTATCATTTGGTTATAGATCTGCAATGTTAATAATGTTTTTATATAGCATTATAAACAACCATATTTTTAAAAATAGTTTAGATTTTATTACTTTGAAAATTATTGATAATAAGCCTTATAATTTTGTTTAAAATTGGTTGTTTATATATTTATACCTATAATTTTTTGTTTTTTTTTAAAGAAGTTAGATATAAAAAAATATTGAAAGAAAATAAAAATTATTGCAATAAATAATTTTTAGCTTTTTGTTTATATTTGCTCACATTTGTATAATATTGACATTGTTATTAAAGCCTAGATAAAGAGATAAATATATACCACAAATTTTCTAAAAATAAACCCACCGCAACTTTTTTTTAAAACCTGCGGTGGTTTTTAGAAAAGTGAAAAAAAAAACTATTTTTTTACTATTTTTCAAAAATAATAAGTTCTTTGAAAATAATAATACTTGAGTAAGTCTATCTACTATGAACAACTGGCCAAAAAGTTAGAAAAAGAGTAACATTTAATGGCGTGCATACCGATACCGATTACCTAGACGGTTTCCAATATAAAAACAACGTTTTAGAGTTTTTTGGTCATGCTGAGGGTTTTGTGGCTAACAATAGTAACATTTTAAAATACGTTTTCCAATACAAAGACCAAGTAG
>JBIIXU010000045.1:0-7685 GCA_044347145.1 Flavobacterium sp. | reverse complement strand
AACAAGAGTAAGAGCATCACAATGTAATAGAACTTTTCCAAATCTTGGATCTACTACTATAAATGCTAATCCAGTGGCTGGTGCAACAGCATATCAATTTGGCGTAACGGTAAATGGTGGAGCTGAACAAATCTTATCTTTACCAACATCCTTTTTTAGATATAGCGATTTACCATCATTACCAGGTATTGGTGCAACAATAGCTATTAGAGTACGTGCAATTGTAAACGGTATTGAAGGTGCTTTTGGTCTTTCTTGTAATGTATTTACACCGGCGCCTGCGGATGAAGATTTTTCACAAAACCTATCTTCAAATGAAGAAATGACAGCATATCCTAACCCATTTACTAATCAATTTACTTTGAAATTAGTGAGTAATAGCGAAGCTTCAATACAAATATTTGATATCAATGGTAGATTAGTTGCTAATCAAGTAGTTAATGATAGCTATGACGTTGAATTAGGTCAAAACTTAACTTCTGGTGTGTATTTGGTGCGCGTTGAACAAAACAACGAACTGAAATCATTCAAGATGATTAAGAAGTAAAAATTATAATAAATTAAATTTTTAGGAGGCTGTTCTTTATTGAACAGTCTCTTTTTTTTGTATCAATTAAAAAAGCAATTGTATGAGTTAAACCCAAATTCCGCTACTGCGGAATTTGCCCAAAGGGCAGACAAAAATCATATATTTTGTCTGGTCATGACTACACCTCAAGGTGTGTCAGACTCTTTAGAGGTTAACCCCGACATTTTTATTAATATTTTAAAAATATTAATAAAAATCGTCGATTAAGCCTCAAACGCTTAATTCGGGTTAAAGGAAAAAATTAAAAAAAAATGCACTTTTTAAATTTAATTAAAAATTAATTTAGTAGATTTGTTTTTTAATTTTAATTTTTTTTAATATGAAAAATTTCATTACTCAGGCAAAACCCCAAGGGTTTTATGGTATGAAAGCAACAACGCTCACGCGATGGTGCTTTGGTCTGGTTTTTCTACTCACGGGGTTGAGTAGTTATGGGCAGGTAGCAACGAATAGAATTTTTTCGCAATCGCAAGGTACTTATACCCCGATTACTGGTGGAACATTAGTAGCAGAAACAACTGGAGTTACGGGTGTATTATCAATGGATGACCTTTTTTATCCACAAACTATACCATTTAATTTCAATTTTGATGGTGTTCCATACACTAGTTTAAACATCAGTTCAAATGGTTTTGTAACCTTTGGTGCAACTGCTCCTACAACAGGTACACCACCAGCCACTGCTATTTATAATCCATTAAACGCAACCACCGCCTACGCTGGTGCAATTTCTGCTTTTGGTAGAGATTTACAGGGTAGCTATACAACTGCTATGACCAGAACATTAGGCTCAAACACAGTAACTGTATCAAACGTTGGGCCAATAACAGTTGGTAGCCTTTTAGGTGATTCTTCTGCAGGTTTTGCCAATGGTACAACAGTCACAGCAATTTCAGGCAATACTTTAACTTTAAGCAATGCCGCTACAACAGCAGGCGTCAATACTGGTACTGCTTTCTTCGGCAATTGGTCAAATATACGTGTTGAAACTTTAGGAACGGCACCAACCCAAATTTATGTTATTCAATTTCAAAACTTTAAAAGATTTGGTACAACATTAGGCACTGCGCAGGATATGATATTAAATTTCCAGATTAGATTACACCAAGCTGGCAATAAAATTGAAGTGGTCTACGGTAATTGCACACCAGGATTATCAACAACAACAACTGTAAACATAGTTGGTTTGAGAGGTCCAAACAATACTTTTGCTACCAATGTAAACAATAGATTAGTTACAAAAAATGTAAATGATTGGGCTACTTCAGCTGCTGGTACAGCCAACACATCAGGCTTAGTATTTAATAATGTGGCCCCTGCAAACGTTATTCCTAGTGGTTTAACTTATTCTTGGAGCGAGCCAACAACTGACGCCATGGATTGGAATAATATTCAATGGCTAACCGATGGTACCAATGGAAGTAATACGTCTTTATCGGTTCTAGCAGGAACAACATTAACTGCTTACGCACAAGGTTATGAAATGGGTATCACAGAACCAAGTGGCGCAGGACTAGGTGTTGAAGCATGGATAGGTTATTCATCAACAAATGATAACCCTGCTAATACCGGTTGGACTTGGGTTCAGGCTACTTTTAATACAAATGTTGGAAATAATGACGAGTTTCAAGCAAACTTACCGGCAATTGCTGCTGGTACGTATTACGTTGCTTCAAGATGGCGTTTAAATAATGGTCCGTTTACTTATGGTGGTTACAATGGCCCTTGGAATGGCACAGGAAATAACAGTATTGAACTAATACTGACACCTAATCCTACACAGTGTGCAACACCAGTATTGCCTGCTGATGCTGCTACCGGTGTAGCATATCCAGTAGCAAATCTTAGTTGGACCGCACCAACAACTGGCCCTACACCTACTGGCTATCAGGTTTGGTTTGGTACTAATCCAGCGGCTTTGACTAATATTGGCACAGCAACTACAACAAATGTGAATATTACTGGTTTAACAGCAAACACCGTTTATCATTGGCAAATAATACCAACATCAACAGTTGGTGGTACCGCAACGGGTTGTGTAGTTAGAAGTTTCACTACGCAACTTAGCCCTTTTAATCCTTATTGCGAAGTGCCTGCCTTTACAAGTGCCATTGAGCCAATAACATTGGTTGATTTTGCAGGTATTAACAACACACTGCCAAATACTGTGCTTACAGCGGCAAATGGTGGTATTAGTCATGTGAATAATATTCCCGTTTCAGGCAATGTAACGATGGGGCAATCTTATGCGATGACCCTAAAAGGCAATACGGATGGTAATTTTACCAATAACTTTAGAGTTTTTATCGACTGGAATCAGGATGGGGACTTTGCAGATCCAGGAGAAACTTTCAATGCAGGTACAATATTAAATTCAACAGGTTTAGATGCTATACAAGCCCTTTCTAATATTGCTGTGCCAATGACTGCATTGCCAGGTGCTACCAGAATGCGTGTTAAAAAATTATTCGGTACAACTAATCTAGAAAATCCATGTTTAAGTGGCGGTTATGGTCAAATTCATGACTATACCTTAAATGTTCAAGCGCCTGTTACGCAAATTACGCAGTTGTTTTTCTCTCAGTGTAGCTTAGTGCTGCCAGCGAATGAGCCTACAGTTGTGCTCAATGCATTTCCTGTTGAAAACGCAACCAATTATGAGTTTCAAGTAACTGTCAATAATGGTAATCCACAGTCAATCAATACAGCAAATTCATTTATGACCTTTGCACAGCTATCTGCTTTACCAGCAACAGGTGCAACCATTGCTGTAAAGGTTAGAGCAACTGTTAATGGCATTGTAGGTGAATGGGGTAATACCTGTACAGTAACTACTGCAGCACCAACACAAATTACACAATTGTTTTTCTCACAATGTAGCTTAGTGCTGCCAGCCAACGAGCCGACAGTTGTATTAAATGCATTCCCAGTTGATAATGCATCTTCATATGACTTTATGGTAACCGTTAATGGTGGAACACCTCAAATGATAAATACAGTTAATAGCTATTTTACTTTTGGTCAATTGACTAATTTACCGGGCCATAGCGCAAGTATTGCTGTATCCGTTCGAGCGATTGTAAATGGTGTTGCAGGCGCTTGGGGTAACACTTGTACCGTTACAACAAATGCCCCAGGAGATGAAGATTTTGTGGAAAGCATAGCATCTAAACAAGAAATGGCCGCTTATCCTAACCCATTCACTAATCAATTTACTTTAAAATTAGCCAATAATAGTGAGGCTGCAATACAAATATTTGATATCAATGGTAGATTAGTTGCTAATCAAGTAGTTAATGATAGCTATGACGTTGAATTAGGTCAAAATTTAACATCCGGTGTGTATTTGGTGCGCGTTGAACAAAACAACGAACTGAAATCATTCAAGATGATTAAGAAGTAAAAATTATAATAAATTAAATCCTTAAGAGGCTGTTCATTTTTGAGCAGTCTCTTTTTTTTGTTTATTGTGTGAATAAGTTTTTTTTGTATATTTGCAACTTTAATTAAAAACATTTCTATGCTAAGAAAACACATCAATTCAATTGCTTTAGTTTTAGTTTTCATCTTCTTATCTTCTTGCGCTAATAAAAAAAACATATTGTATCTGCAAGATCATACGCAACAAATTAATCAGGACATAACAACGAGTTATGTAAATAGACTGCAAGCAGATGATATCTTATCTATTCAAGTATCAAGCAGCGATAGTCAAGGCGTTGCTGCTTTTAATATTGCTACTTCAAATGGTATTCTAGGCTCAGATGTGGCTGTAGGCAATCCAAGGTTTATTAATTATATCATTAGACAAGATGGCACAATAGAATTCCCTATTATAGGCAAAATAAAATTAGCTGATCTAACCATTATTGAAGCTATAGAATATTTGAAAAAGGAAATTTCGGCCTATGTAAATAAACCAATCGTTATTCTCGAGTGGTTAAATTTCAAATATAGCGTTTTAGGCGAAGTTACCAGACCAGGTCAATTCAAATCGCTAAGTGAGCGTGTAACAATTTTTGATGCCATTAGTAATGCAGGGGATTTAAGTATTTTTGGTCAAAGAAAAAACATTATTCTAATAAGAGAAAATAATGGTAAACGCTCGCATTTCACTATTGATCTTACCAATAAAAATTTTATCGGTAGCGAAGCTTATTATGTTAAACAAAATGATGTGATTATTGTTTCTCCAAACAATGCAAAAGTACAATCATCTGCATTTAATCAGAATGCATCTGTATATATTTCAATTGCATCAGTCATTTTAGCTTTAACCACCATTTTCATAAATACCAATAGATAAAATGTCAGACATTCAGGATTTTAATAAACAAGAGGAAGCAGAAAAAATCAACTTAAAAGGTATTTTACTTAAGTACTTGGCGCATTGGAAGTGGTTTTTGCTTAGCATAGGAATCATGTTTTTTCTTAGTAAGCTTTATTTAAAATACACCACTAAAATATATGAAGCTAGAGCATCTGTTTTAGTTAAAAATGAAAAAAGTGGGCTTTTAGCTGATTTAGGGAAATTAAACGATGCCTTCGCACAAAAGGACGAAATTGAAGATGAAATCGAAATTATAAAATCATTACCGGTTCTTGTTAAAACTGCAGAAGATTTAAAGTTAAATGTTATTTATCAAAGAGAATCACCTCTATCCAAATTAAAATCAGAATTATATTTTTTGTCTCCAATTGCAGTCGATGTTTTCATATCAAAGGACAGACACCAGGAATATAGCTTTTTTGTTGAAAATATTGATAAAAATAAATTTCTTTTAAAAAACGATTATACAGGTGAAGAAAGAACTTATAGCTATAATACAAGAATTGCGATTGATAAGCATACCACAATAATAGTAAAACCAAACTATAAAAATTTTAAAAACTTTGACCAAGGCATATTTTTAACGATTAGATCAATCGAAAAATCTGCACTTGAACTTTTTAAGGAATTAAATGTACTATCGGTTTCAAAATTCTCAAATGCCATTGTATTAAGCATAAAAGGTCCAGACCTTGAAAAAAACAAAACCGTCTTAAATGAAATCATTGCAGAGTATTTTAACAATACCATGGTTGATAAAAAAAATACGCTTGTTTCTACGGGAGATTTTGTTAAAGAACGGATCATTTTACTTGATTCCGAATTAAAAGATATTGAAAATGAAATCAAAATATACAAGCAAGATAACCGCTTAACAGACTTGGTCAACGAAGCGGAGATCTACTCAAAAAATGTGCAGGAAATTAATCAAAAAGTATTTGACGCAGAATTACAATTAAACTTGGTTAATAGTTTAAATAAACGTCTTAATAAATCAAATTATGAAACGCTGCCAGTTAATCAGGGGCTTAATGACCAATCTATTAACTTGAGTATTGCTAAGTATAATGAGTTGGTTTTAAATTTTAAAAATCTTTCGCCTAGTGCAACAGAGTTAAACCCAGAACGTCAAATGTTAGACAGTCAATTAAAAGGTTCTAAATATAGCATCACTGAAGGTCTTAAGAATCAAAAAAACGCGCTTGAACTTACACTCGATAATATCAAAAGAGAAAGTAATTTGATTGATTCAAAATTAAGGGCGGTACCAGCTCAAGAAAAAGAAATCAGAGATATAACAAGACAACATCAAACTAAAGAAGCTCTATTTTTATATCTTTTACAAAAAAGGGAAGAAATTGCTATTTCTGAAAAATCAATTGAACCAAATGCTAGACTTATCAACTATGCCTTTGGGTCTGTAAATCCTGTTGAACCGATCAGAAAATTAATTTATTTCTTGTTTTTGGCAATCGGTTTTGTAATTCCTACAATAATTCTTTATATTAAGTTTTTATTAGATACCAAGATTCATGATGTACAATACCTTGAAAATAATAGTTTAATCCCAAATATTGGCCTTGTTCCGTTATTGAAAAATATCACAAATCGCGTTCTATTAGAAATTAACGATAGGTCTAGTACTGCTGAAGCGTTTAGGCTAGCTATCACAAATGTCGAGTTTATTTTAGCTGACATTTCTGGATGTAAAACAATTCTATTGACCTCCACGATAAGCGGGGAAGGTAAATCATTTGTATCTGCAAATTTTTCTTCATATTTAGCACATTCAGGTAAAAAAGTCGTTTTGCTAGGCTTTGACTTGAGGGCACCTAAATTAAATGAATTTTTTGATTATAGTGGTGAATTAGGTATTACCCATTTTGTTAAAAAACATGATTTAGAAATTGAAAAAATAATAAATCCTGTTAAAGGTTATGATAAATTTGATATTATTCATGCAGGTATTACGGTGCCAAACTTTGTGGAAATGATGAAAAATTCTAGAATTGAGTTACTATTCGCTTATTTAAAAGAAAATTATGAATATATTATTATAGATTCTGCACCTATTGGATTGGTTTCTGATACGTTAAACCTTGCAAAATATACTGATTTGTGTTTATATATTATCAAGGCACACTATTTAGATAAGAGTTTATTGCCTATTTCTAATAAATTATTTCAAGAAAAGAAATTTGTTAAAATGAAATCTCTATTTAATGCAGTAGACGTTTCTACTAATAAATATGGCTATGGTTATGGTTATGGCTATGGATATGGCAATCAATATGGCTATGGCTATGGTGCTAGATCTGAAAAAGATGATTTAAGCAAATACAGATTTAAGTTTTGGCATATAAATTTTTATAAGAATTTGTTCAAAAAATAGGAAATAGTAGTTTTATCGTAGCCTTAAACCATTTATAAAGTTAGCAATATAATTATTTATATAAAATTTCGAAGGTTCCGCTGATAATATTAACAAGAGTAAACTAATTTTATCTTATTTTTTTCTAAAAAATAAAAAAATCCTCAACCAACTAAGACTGAGGATTTTTAATAAAAAAGGCAACAATCTCCCGATAGCAATCGGGACTCCCATCTCGTCCTAAAAGACGAGACAGTACCATCGACGCTGGCGGGCTTAACTTCTCTGTTCGATATTATTTTTTTCTTATTTTTTTCTAAAAAATAAAAAATCCTCAACCAACTAAGACTGAGGATTTTTAATAAAAAAGGCACCGATCTCCCGATAGCTATCGG
>JBIIXU010000024.1:0-26353 GCA_044347145.1 Flavobacterium sp. | reverse complement strand
TGTATCTATTGAAAATTAAACTGTCGGGCGTTGAAGTAAATGGCGATAAAAATAATTCTTGACTTGGATAAAGCTCAACCTTGCCAAAAACAATATCATGATTGAGGTATCTTGTGGTTACAATTCCCTTTAATTGGGCTAAACTTTTCTTTAATTTATCCTGAATGGATGTTGATGTTTCAAAAGGCAGATAGTAAAACAATTTTTCTTGAAAAGTCATTTCGCCCGAACCTCGCCAAATTACTTCAGTTTTACCACGATTTCCTTTTATTTTTAAATAGGTAATATAGTCTATATCTTTAAATTTAAACTGATATTTGATACTATCTGTGGAAAATGTTTTTTTTATTTTATTAATATTCTTGTCCCAAATAATAGATGTTTCTGAAATTTTAAGCTGGTCAGTTGGAAAATCAAATTCAAACCACACTGGCCATTGCTTATTGTCTTCTATGTAAGGCACAACAACATCCTTACCTATATTGATAGTCATTTTTTCTTCAAAAGCATAACGTCCATCTTTCGTAAAAACAAAGACAAAAAAGGCAAAAGAGAAGAGTAATAGTAGTAGTAGTAAGTATTTAAAAATCTTCACTTTTTATATTAAAACTATGCAAAAATATAAATTTTTTTACGTGAACAGTAATTATATGAAAAAAAAGCGAAAAAATAAGCCTTTTTACAGATTATTCCTCTGTTTTAAACCAACTGGCATACATTACATAGTTCGTGGAAATCCGGTCAATTTCGCCCGCAAACGCTGATTGATCAATTGATTTTACTTTTTTGGCTGGTACACCAGCATAAATACTACCAGATTCAACGCGCGTATTTTGCGTAACAACAGCACCTGCAGCAATTATTGAATGACTTTCTACTACACAACCATCCATAACAATGGCGCCCATGCCAATTAAAACGTTATCATGAATTTCACAACCGTGCACTATCGCATGATGGCCAATGGAGACATTATCACCTATAAATGTTGGATGCTTTTGAAAAGTGCAATGAATAATGGCGCCATCTTGAATATTTACTTTATGGCCGATTTTTATTTCATGAACATCTCCTCTTACCACAGCATTAAACCATACGCTACAATCTTCGCCGAAAGTGACTTGGCCAATAATGGTTGCATTTTCGGCTACATAACAACTCTCTGGTATTTGCGGAGAAATACCATGAACTTTTTTAATAAGCATAGTTGAATTAATTAATAGCTGGACAATTACAACGCCATTTTTTCTCTTTACAGAAAAGGTCTATTCCCAAAGTAATTTGATGGAAACCCATACTATCAAAACGCGTTGATCCTCCTAAATGCGAATAGGTGTAAGAAAACATATATTTCCCATAATTGATGCCGACTATAGGGGTTATATAAGACAACCTTTTATCTGAGTCGCCCAATATATCCATTTGATATCTATATGATAAACCACCCCAGAGACGACCCCAATCCATTGGTTTATATACTTTAAAGTTACCGTCAATAGCCTTTTCTCTTGTTAAATCCGTTAATTGAAACATCGCTGAAGGTTCAAATAGCAATTTATTCTCATCGCCAAAAACCATACCAGCACTTAAAATATATTTTCTCAAGTTATCTGATTCAATATCAGTATAAAGTTCTCTTCTGTTTGAAATTAAATTTTTAATGGTTAAATGTGAAAAGAATTCACCAACAAAATATGAAGCACCAACATCTATGTTAAAATACGAATTAGTTACAATAATACCTGGCGTAACATTTGGGTCAAAATTCTGATTCCAAGACGTTTGGTCAATTCTACTATTAACCAAGCCACCACTAATACCAAAAGATAAACGATTTAAATCATAATCACTATATCTTGAAAATTGTATATGATGCGCATATGATACTTTCGCCCCCATTTGTGAATGAAAACCATTTCTATCATTAAAAGCAATAACACCAAAACCAGACCTTTCTCCAACAAGAATATTAAAACTACCTGTTTGCAATGAAGGTGCATTATTTACATCAAACCACTGTTGTCTTGCAGTTAATCTTAACTTTCCACAATTAGAGGCACCTGCCATAGAAGGGTGTAATAAGTATAAATTATCAGCCAAGTAATCTGTATAGACTGCTATACCTTCTTGCGCAATGGAAATATTGGAAAAAACTAAAAAGGAAGCAATTAAAAAACGTAGTGATTTCAGTTTCATATTTTGAAGAATAATATTGAAATTTAAAACGTCAAATATACTATATTATTTTATATTGCATCAAAATATTTAAAAATTGAAGTGTTAAAATATTTTTTTTGCCTCCCAAAGCAAAACAAAGCTTAATTTTATTCTAAAAAGCGCCTCTAAAATTTTGAATTTGTATCTTTGCAGCCGATTTAATTAAAAACTATGGTTAACAATAACGAAGAAAAGGAAATATTTGAAGCGCAAGGCGATAATCATTTCAGCAGTAACTCTGACACGCCTTTGCTGTCAAATGCTTTTAACCTTTCTGATGAAGAAAAAATTGCTTTGATTGAAAAAGATATGTTCAAAATCATGACCACTTTAGGTCTAGATTTGTCAGATGATAGTTTAAAAGGCACACCTCATAGGGTAGCTAAAATGTTTGTCAAAGAAATTTTTGGTGGGCTTCATCCAAATAGAAAACCAAAATCTTCTAATTTTGACAATAAATATAAATACGGTGAAATGCTTGTTGAAAAAAACATCGTCCTTTATTCAACATGTGAACATCATTTTTTGCCAATAGTAGGCAGAGCACATGTGGCTTATATTTCAAATGGCACAGTCATTGGTTTATCAAAAATGAACCGAATAGTTGACTATTACGCAAAACGCCCACAAGTTCAAGAAAGATTAACCATGCAGATCGTAAAAGAAATGCAAGCTATATTAGGCACAGACAATGTGGCCTGCGTCATTGATGCCAAACACCTTTGTGTTAATTCAAGAGGCATCAAAGATATTGAAAGTAGTACAGTTACTTCAGAATATGGTGGCCTTTTCAAAGAAGATAAATATAAAAGAGAATTTTTAGACTATATTAAATTAGAAACTAAATTTTAAGCATGACATTGTATAGCCAAAACACTTTAAAAGTTTATAACTCACTCTCATCTGAAAAAGAAATATTTACACCTATAAATGAAGGTTATGTTGGCATGTATGTTTGTGGACCAACCGTCTACAGCAATGTGCATTTGGGTAATGTGAGAACTTTTTTAAGTTTTGATATGATTTTTAGATATCTACTGCATTTGGGTTATAAAGTAAGATATGTTAGAAATATTACAGATGTTGGGCATTTAGAGAATGATGCTGATGAAGGCGAAGATCGCATAGCGAAAAAAGCGAGATTAGAGCAGATAGAACCTATGGAAATTGTTCAACGCTATACAGTTGATTTTCATCAGATTTTAGATCAGATGAATTTTTTGCCACCCAGTATTGAACCCACGGCAACTGGTCACATCATTGAACAATTAGATATTGTTCAAAAAATAATTGACAATGGTTTTGGCTATGAATCAAATGGCTCCGTCTATTTTGATGTGGTGAAATTTAATGAAGAAAACGAATACGGCAAACTCAGTGGTAGAAATATTGAAGACATGATAGCCAACACTAGAGATTTGGATGGCATTTCAGATAAAAAAAATCCTCAAGATTTTGCGCTATGGAAAAAAGCTGAACCTCAACATATTATGCGGTGGCCTTCACCATGGAGTGATGGTTTTCCAGGTTGGCATCTTGAATGTACTGCTATGAGTACAAAATATCTCGGTAAAAAATTTGACATACATGGTGGCGGTATGGATTTAAAATTCCCTCACCATGAAAGTGAAATTGCTCAAAATGAAGCAGCCTGTGGTGCAGAACCAGTAAATTATTGGTTGCATACCAATATGTTGCTACTCAATGGTAAAAAAATGGCCAAATCAACTGGAAATTATATTTTACCAACTGAAATTTTTTCTGGTCAAAACAACTTACTTACTAAAGCTTTTGAGCCTTCTGTTGTTCGCTTTTTTATGTTGCAAGCCCATTATCGCAGCATTTTTGATTTTTCTAATGATGCTTTAGTCGCCTCAGAAAAAGGCTATAACCGATTGATGGACAGTTTAGCTATTTTGGATACTTTAACCGCTGGTAATCAGTCAGATTTTGATGTTGAAGCATGGAAAAAGCTTTGCTACGAAGCCATGAACGATGATTTTAATACCCCTATTTTGATTGCACATCTTTTTGAAGCAGCTAAACAAATTCAATTGATGAAAGATGGTAAAATTCAGTTAAACGAAACTGATTTTAATTTGTTTAAAACGACATTGAATGCCTTTGTTTTTGATGTTTTAGGTTTAACCGCGAGTCAGCAAAGCAATCAATCTGGACATATTGATGGCGCGCTTCAATTACTAATTGAGCTTCGCAAGAAAGCAAGAGACAACAAAGACTTTGCCATGTCTGACCATATTAGAGATGAATTAGCTAAAGCTGGTATACAACTTAATGATGGGAAAGACGGGACAAGCTACAACCTTATTTAGATATATGTCGTTTAATCTTTAGATTTAGATTATCAAAAGAATTTTCATTTTTCCATTTATTTTTCTCATTCGCTTTTATCAAGTGGTTTTGTCCCCCTTGAAAGGTGGTCCAACCTGCAGATATTCTCCTACTTGTTCTCAATATAGCATAGAGGCTTTGCAAAAACATGGACTAATGAAAGGTGGCTGGTTAGCAATCAAACGAATTTTTAGTTGTCATCCTTGGGGACGCAGCGGTTATGATCCTGTGCCTTAAAGAACTTCTGCTTTTTTTAGAATAGCTTAAGATAAATTATTCCAAATCGTCTGCAGCTTCTTTTTCTTGTGTATAGGCACGCCATTTGTCAATGCATAATTGCATATCCTGCGGTATTTCAGAATCAAATTGCATGAAAACGCTTGTTATGGGATGCTCAAAACCAAGTGTTTTGGCATGCAAAGCTTGTCGCGGTAAAGTTTCAAAACAATTTTTAACAAATTGCGTATATTTAGCAAAAGTGGTGCCTTTAAGAATTTTGTGTCCACCATAGCGTTCATCATTAAACAAAATATGACCCAAATATTTCATGTGAACGCGAATTTGATGCGTGCGGCCTGTTTCTAGTTTACAGCTGACCAACGTCACGTAGCCAAAACGCTCTAATACCTTATAATGTGTGACCGCATGCTTACCCATGGTTTCATCCTGAAAAGAATACATCTGCAATCTATTTCTAGGATTTCTAGCAATATAACCTTCAATAGTGCCTTCATCTTGCTCAACATCGCCCCAAACCAACGCCACATATTCACGTTGCGTTGTTTTTTTGGCAAACTGTTTTGTTAGCGATTTCATGGCTATTTCAGTTTTTGCAACTATTAAAAGACCAGAAGTGTCTTTATCTATCCGATGAACCAAACCCGGGCCATTAGAATTATTTATGGGTAAATTCTTAAAATGATGAATTAATGCATTGACCAAGGTGCCAGAATAATTCCCATGACCAGGATGAACAACTAAACCAGGCGGTTTATTGATAACCAAAACATCATCATCTTCAAAAACAACATTAAGTGGAATATCTTCAGGAACCAAAAGTGCGGCATAAGTTGGATGCGGAAACTTTAAAGATATGGTGTCATTTGGTTTGACTTTATAATTGGCCGTAACATATTGATCATTAACATAAATATGCTTGTCTTGTAAGGCATTTTGAATTTTGCTTCGGCTGTAGTTTTCTAAAAGATTAACCAAATATTTATCTATCCGAACTGCATTTTGCCCTTTAGACACCTCAAATACAAAATGTTCAAACAAAGTATCTTCATCATCAATATCATTAATATCTTCCATTAATTCACTATTCATTTTTGTTTTTTTTATAATTTGCAACTACCTGCCTAAAATTTATTCTATCGGCACATTAATCTGATTCATAGCAGGCAAACTATCTTTAGATTTCTCATTATCATCATAATAAGATACTTTTCCGTCACCTAAAATTAAATCAATTTTAGTCTGTTTTTTTAGCTTACTGCCAGGCGCAACATTTTTTCCGCCTATTTGAACGCCCAGAACCATATCTTTTGATAAATTCGTTTTATAAATTGTATCACCCAGTTGAAGACCAAATACAGCAAAAGTATTTTGAGCTTGTCTAAAGGATTTGTTCATTAAATCAGGAAGTATAATCGTTTGATAATCCCCTGCATTAATTTTTACATAAACCTTTCTATTTGGTTTCACTTTTTTGCCTGCTTCTGGTTCTTGGGATAGAATGGCAAATTTTGGCTTAGTTTCATCATAATCAATCGTATCGATTAAAACAAACTCTAAATCTAGTTTGTCCAATTTTTTTTCACCCTCGTCAATAGAATTTAAATGCAAATCGGGCACAACAACTTCCGCACCATGATTAGTTGAAAATAACAAAAAATTCAATAAAAAAAAGACCAATCCTGCTGTTAACGCTAAGGCAAATAATACATTTATACCAAAGGCCTTACTAAATAAAAACCTAAAAAAACCCATTCTTTTTTAAATATGTGGCAAATATAGTTATTTTAAAAATAAAATTTAAAACTAATTTTTAAACTTTTAACGTCTGTTAATTTCGACTTTGGTTTTTATGTTATATTTTTGCAAAAATTTTTAGACAATGGCTATAAAAATTACGGATGAATGTATTAACTGCGGTGCTTGTGAGCCCGAGTGCCCAAATACTGCTATTTATGAAGGTGCAGATGATTGGCGTTATAAAGATGGCACCAAATTAAGAGGAAAAATTGTTTTGCCAGATGGTACTGAAATGGATGCAGATGCACCACAACGGCCTGTTTCTGATGATGTCTATTATATCGTGCCAGGCAAATGCACAGAATGTAAAGGTTTTCATGATGAACCACAATGTGCAGCTGTTTGTCCTGTAGATTGCTGCGTACCTGATGATGACCACGTAGAAAGCGAAGAGACTTTACTAAATAGACAAGCTTTTTTACATAACGAAAAGTAGATTTTTTATTCTACTCTTCTAGCCCCGATAGCAGCGAAAACCCCGCAAGATAAAAAAGCGTGCGTTTTTTGGTTTTTAAGGGCGACCTAAGAAGCCTGAAAAAAACCTTAAAAACACCGCTTTTTTATTGAGGAGTTGAAGCGAATAGCGGGATAAGGCTTCAAAAAAAATTTAATTCATATATTATGCAACTTTCTGAACAAGAAATAATTAGAAGAGAAAAATTACAAAAACTTCGTGATTTGGGTATTAATCCATATCCTGCAGATTTGTTCAACATAACACATACAATAGACCAACTGAAAAGCGATTTTGTTGAAGGTAAAAAAGTTTCGATAGCTGGCAGAATGATGAGTGATCGCGACATGGGCAAGGCCGCTTTTGTAGAGTTACAAGACAGTGAAGGCCGTTTTCAACTCTATTTTAATCGCGACAATATTTGTACAAGTGAGGATAAAACACTTTATAATCAAGTCTTTAGAAAGCTATTAGATTTAGGAGATTTTATTGGTGTTGAAGGTGAATTATTTTTAACCAAAGTTGGCGAAAAATCCTTAAGGGTAGATAAATTTACTGTTTTGTCAAAAACCCTCCGCCCATTGCCGCTGCCGAAAACAGATGCTGAAGGGAAGGTTTATGACGAATTTAAAGACCCTGAATTGCGATATCGCATGCGCTATGTTGATTTGGTTGTGAATCCGCAGGTAAAAGAAGTATTTGTGAAACGCACCAAGTTGTTTAGTGCCATGCGAAATTTCTTTAATGACGCAGGTTATATGGAAGTTGAAACGCCGATTTTACAAGCGATTCCTGGCGGTGCAGCTGCCCGTCCGTTTATTTCGCATCATAATGCCCTGGATATTCCTTTATATTTGAGAATTGCCAACGAATTGTATCTTAAAAGGTTAATTGTTGGCGGTTTTGATGGTGTTTATGAATTCTCCAAAAACTTCCGCAATGAAGGGATGGATCGCACGCATAATCCAGAATTTACGGCCATGGAAATTTACGTAGCCTATAAAGATTATAACTGGATGATGGCTTTTACTGAGCAATTGCTTGAGCATTGTGCCATGGCGGTGAATGGCAACACAAAAGCAACTTTTGGTGAATATGCCATAGATTTTAAAGCCCCGTACGCCCGTGTGACCATGACTGATGCTATCAAACAATTTACTGGTTTTGATATTTCAGGAAAAACAGAAGCTGAACTTTTTACTGCTGCACAATCCATGGGAATTGCGGTAGATAGCACCATGGGTAAAGGCAAATTGATAGATGAAATTTTTGGTGCCAAATGTGAAGGCAACTTTATCCAACCAACTTTTATTACAGATTATCCAAAGGAAATGTCGCCATTGTGTAAAGCGCACCGAGATAATCCTGAATTAACTGAACGTTTTGAATTGATAGTTTGTGGTAAAGAAATTGCCAATGCCTATTCGGAATTGAACGACCCAATTGACCAAAGAGAACGTTTTGAAGCTCAAATGAAATTGTCTGAAAAAGGCGATGATGAGGCCAATGGCATTATTGATGAGGACTTTTTGCGTGCTTTAGAGTTTGGTATGCCGCCTACTTCGGGTCTGGGCATTGGCATGGACAGATTAATCATGTTTTTGACTAATAATCCTTCTATCCAAGAAGTGTTGTTTTTTCCTCAAATGAAACCTGAGAAGAAAGGTCCTGACTTGTCGGAAGAGGCAAAAATTATTTTTGATATTTTAGCTAAAAACAGCAACATGCTTTTAAATACTTTGAAAGAAAATTCTGAACTTTCTAACAAAAAGTGGGATAAAGCCATCAAGGAAATCACCCAACATGGCTTAGCAAAAGTTGAAAAAGTTGATGATCAACTACTAATAAAAATGCTATAATTTTTTTGAAGCAATAAGTGCTTGGTCTTTATCCGCAAAGGCTTGGTTCGTTTGTTTCGCTACAAGTCCGCAACAAAAAGGCAGTAAATCTATGTGTTTTTATTAACCCGGATTACGCATTAGACTTTGTCATGAGAGAAATTTTTACAAAATATATACAAGGAACGGAATTTTTCAATCACAGATGTAGCCTTAGCTAAATTGAGGACGGAAAAATGAGTACCGAAGTATAGATGAAGTAAAAATTCTTCGTAATAAATTTCTAATGCATAATCTGGGATTAAGCTTCTCGGGGCGCTTTAAAAAACCCAAGATTTATTTGCCTTTTTGTTTTATACCAAACCTGCTTTTAAAATAGATCAAGATGCAAAGTAAATTTTTAGGAAAAATCTATTCAAAAAAATTGTGCATAGCTGGGCTACAGAACTATTTTTTGAGTAGATTTTCACAAAAATAGACGAGTAGATTGGTCTATTTTATAAGCAGGTTTGGTATTAGGGGCTTTTCGCTGCACCAACGGCTAGGATAAATTTTTTCTCTTTTCTATCATCAATTTCCCTAAAATTTATATTTTTGATGCCTAACAACAAACTTATTTTTTATGACAAGAGAAAAATACAACCCAGAAGATGATTACAACATGTTTGATTGGTGGAAAAAAGCCATGATTGATAATTACGCTAATTTTAAAGGTAGAGCGAGAAGAAAAGAGTATTGGTTTTCACAATTAATGAATACTGTTATTATAACGATTTTATATATTCCAATTATTGCTTCAGCTATAGAAACACGAAATGGCGGCGCACCTAATGCGCTGACCTATTTGTTTCTAATTTTAATAGTTATTTATGCTTTTGGTTTTCTAGTTCCTGGTTTAGCCTTAGCTGTTCGAAGACTTCATGATATAGGCAAAAGCGGTTGGTTTTGGTTTATCGGCTTAATCCCATTTGTAGGTGGAATAATTCTACTAGTGCAATATTGCACTGATAGCCAACATGGAGAAAACCAATGGGGACCTAACCCAAAGGGTATTGGAAACAATGACAAGCTTGACCAAATTGGCGTGAGCGAAGAGTAATTTAATAAAAGCTATTTACAAAGGCTGTCCAAACAAGGATAGTCTTTTTTTATTCCTTCACAAAATAACCAATAATAGACTGTCCAATAGAAAGTAAAATACTAAAAATAAATACATTCAACCAACCAGTAATCGCAAAATCATCTACAAAATGGTCACAAACTTTAACGATGATGGCGTTTATAACAAAAGAAAACAACCCTAATGTTATAATAGTAATCGGAAATGAAACGATTTTCAAAATAGGCTTGACGATTAAATTGAGTAAACCTAAAACCACTGCTGTAATTAAAGCCCCAACAAAACCAGTAACCTCAACACCATCAATAAAATGTGCTAAAACCAAAACCAAAACGGTTGATGCTAAGAGTTGAATAATTATACTTTTCATATGTAGATATTTATTTGTTTTTTATTGGTCTCCCGACAGCTATCGGGAGTAATTCGCCAATCTTCATTGGTGCTTGCTTACGCAAACTTTAGATAATGGCGATTTCATAAAATACTAAATTAAAAATTGATTAAGTTTCTCTAAAAAAATTTGCGGCTGTTCAGCATGCAACCAATGACCAGCATTTGGTATCGTTTCTAAATTGGCTTTTGGAAATTGTCTCTGAATGCCAACCCAATCATCGTCTAAAATATAATTGGAGTTTGCACCTCTTAAAAACAAAGTCTCTTTATCAAATTGAAATTGCTTTGGAAGTGCTTTGCCTACTTCTTCTATATTATTAACTAAAGCCTTTAAATAAAATCGAAAGTCTAGTTGACCGGGTGTTTTCCAAAAAAGATTTTTCAGCAAAAATTGTCTCACACCAAAATCGGTAATATATAAGGCTAAGGTTGATTCTGCTTCAGACCGTGTAGGCTGGGTAGAAAAATCAATGGCTTGTAATCCCGCCAAAATTTGCTGATGATGAAGGGGATAGTACTTTGGTCCAATGTCTGCTACAATAAGTTTTTTAACTAAATGTGTGTGCTCGCAAGCCAATTGCATAGCAACTTTTCCACCCATGGAATGACCCAAAACAATAGCTTCTTTCAGTTGAAAGTGGTTAAAATAGTTAATCAAATCTTCAACCATCACGGCATACGAAAAGTCATCTGCATGAAAACTTCTGCCGTGATTTCGTAAGTCAATGGCGTGTACTTCAAAAGATTTATCTAGCTGATTAACGATGGTTTTCCAATTGTCAGACTGACCCAAAAAGCCATGTAAGATCAATAAAGATTCACCTTGACCAGAAACTGTTGCATGTAAAATCATAACTCCATTTACTTATTGCAAATTAACAATTTTTAATAATTAATAGCAATTTTTTTTAAAGATTTTAGCTCCTTTATTTTGCGATTTTTTTCTTTGATATTTATTTCGTTTATTTGTCAATCATAATCTGTAGAATGGAAATTTCGAATTATATTATTTCAAAAACTAAGCCTTTTCAAATGAACGACCTCATCGATAAGGCACAAAGGTTTTTTAACAAAAATATTCACACCCATTTTCCCGTGATCAATGAAAGCGTTTACATGGGATGTTTGCAAGCTGAAGATACTTTTACTTTTGATAAAAATAAAAGTATTGGCGAGTTTCTTTATTTATTTGAAAGATTTTATGTGAGAGATTCTGCCATGTGGCTTGAGGTGCTAGAAGCTTTTGCACAAAACAATACTGATTTGATGCCTGTTTTAAATGCAGAAAATCAATTTTTAGGATTTTATGAACTAAATGCAATTTTTAATGTATTAACAGACACGCCTTTCATTAAGGAAATTGGGGGCTCAATTGTTGTTCAAACGCAAGCAAGAGACTACAGCATGAGTCAAATTGCGCAAATAGTTGAAGGTAACAATAGCAAGATTTTAGGGAGTATCATTTCATTTAGTGATGAGCAAAGTGTTCAAGTAACTCTAAAAATTGTCAGTGGCAATATGAATGAAATTATTCAGACTTTTAGACGCTATAATTATGAAATCATCTCAAATCATCAGGATGATACCTATATCGAAAAGCTTACTGAGCGGTCAGCTTATCTAGATAAATATTTGAGTTTATAAAATGAAAAAAATAGCTGTTTTTGGTCAATATTTTGAAAAAGATTCAAAGGCTTTGCTTCAAAATATTTTTAATTTTTTTGCCAAAAACAATCTTGATTTTGCGATAGAATCAAAGTTCTACCAAATTTTAAAACAAAAAGAATTGGTTGACAAAAGTTGCCAAACTTTTTCATCACATGAAGATTTAGATCAAAGTTATGACTTCTTGCTTAGCATAGGTGGAGATGGTACTATTTTGCGGGCAGCTGCATTTATTAGACATTTACAAATTCCAATTTTAGGCATAAATGCTGGTCGCTTAGGGTTCTTGGCTAAAGTGCAAAAAGAAGATGTTGAGGAATTACTATCTCAAATCATAAAAGGAGACTATAAAATTACTAATCGCTCTACGCTTAAATTAGAGACCAATCCGCCGATTGACTTCAATGGTCAAGCTGTTTTTGCTTTAAATGAAATTACGGTCAGTAGAAGAGACACCACGTCGATGATTACAGTGGAAACCTATTTGAATGACGAGTATTTAACCTCCTATTGGGCCGATGGATTAATTATATCTACGCCAACAGGATCTACTGGCTATTCATTGAGTTGTGGTGGTCCCATTTTAACGCCAAACGTAAATAGTCTGGTCATTACACCTATTGCTCCGCACAATCTGAATGCTCGGCCATTGGTCATCAATGATGATATGACCGTAAAATTAAAGGTTTCTGGCAGAGAAGATACTTTTTTGGTTTCCTTGGATAGCCGACTACTCATTATTAATCAGCAAACGGAATTGATTATTACAAAAAATGATTTTCCAATAAAAATGATAGAGCCATTAAATGAAAGTTTCTTTGCCACCATCAGAAATAAACTACTTTTTGGCGAGGATAAAAGAAATTAAAAATGTAGTGGCTTAAAAAACAAAAAAAACCTCTCTTAAAATATTTCAAGAGAGGTTTCTTAAATTTAACCCAAATTACGCAATAGCGTAATTTGCCCAAAGGGTTGAAGAAAATCTTCGATTTTGTCAAGGTTAACCCCGACAAAATTTTGTAAAAAAACAAAATTTTCGTCGATTCAGCGTCTAAAGCTGAATTTGGGTTTAACCTTTAGCCTTTTATTCTACCGTTTTGTTTTTTCTTCTTTCTTTGATTTTTTCTTTCATTTTTTCCTTGTCATCATTTCGTAAAGCTTTCCATTTTTCATATTGCTCCGGCGTTAATATTTTTTTCATTTTTTCATCATCAGCCTTCATTTCTTCTTTCATCGCTTCACGCTGTGCTTTTTTTTCTGCTTTTTCTGCCTGTTGACTTTCCTTTTTTGATTTCATTTTTTCTACCCTTGCTTCCATGATTGGTTTTATTTGCTTCATTTGATCATCCGTCAAATTGAGTTCTGCTTTGAGTTTTCCTAATCGCTTTTCAACCATCTCTTGCGAAGATCCTCTTTCACCTTTTGTTTCTGATTTTTGCGCAAAAGTTAAAGTTACCAACATTAAACTGATTGCTAAAATTACATTTTTCATGATTTTGTGTTTTAAAAAATTAATATTACTCATAAGACAACTACTCCAAGAAAAGGTTTAATGGGTTTAGAAAAATTTAACAGGTAGAGAAATAAAAAAAAAGCCTCAAGCCCTTCCAAAGTCATTGTTGGCATTCTTTATCATGTATTAATTAAACCACAAAAGCAACTACTGACCCGTAGGATGGAGCCGATAAATATGTAATAAACCAATAGGTCTAAAAAAATCAAAAAATCATCATAAAATTGAAATATCTTTAATAAATTAGCAAATTATTTTAATTTATATAACATGAAAAAAATCGTATTTGGTCTGTTAGCTTTTTTGTTGCTAACACCCTCTTTATTAATGGCTGACGAAGGCATGTGGTTTTTAATGCATCTAAAACGTTTGAATCAACGTGATATGCAAAAAATGGGTCTTCAATTAACAGCTGAGGAAATTTACAGCATCAACAATTCTAGTTTGAAAGATGCTATTGTACAATTTAATGGTGGCTGTACGGCCGAAATTATCTCTAAAGACGGATTGGTACTTACCAATCATCACTGTGGTTATGATGCCATTGCTGAATTATCAACGCCAGAAAAAAATTATTTAAGAGATGGTTTTTGGGCCAAAGACCGCGCATCTGAATTAAAACCTAAGAGTCTTTTTGTGAGATTTTTTATAAGAATGGACGATGTAACCAAAAGAATTTTGGGTGTTGTAAACAACCAAATGAATGAAGCTGATAGAGAAAAAGCGATTAATCAAGAAATTTCAAAAATTCAAAAAGAGAATGATGGCGGTGGCAAATATACAGTTTCTGTTCGTTCATTTTTTCAAGGTAATGAGTTCTACTATTTTGTTTATGAAGATTTTAAAGATGTGAGATTAGTTGGAACACCGACTGAAAGCATTGGTAAATTTGGTGGCGACACAGACAATTGGGAATGGCCAAGACATACTGGCGATTTTGCGCTTTTCCGCGTTTATGCCAACAAGGACAATAATCCTGCAGATTTTTCAAAAGACAATATGCCTTTAAAACCAAAACATCATTTGCCAATCAGTATAAAAGGCTATAAAGAAGGTGATTTTGCCATGATATTGGGTTACCCTGGCCGAACCAATCGTTGGATGCCAGCAGAAGGTATTGAGCAAAACGTAAAATTTGCTTATCCTGCTTGGGTTGAAGGCTCAAAAATGAGCATGGACAAAATGAAACCGCATATGGATAAAGACGATAAAACACGTTTAGATTATGCCTCCAAATATGCGTCAATTGCCAATTATTGGAAAAATAGACAAGGAATGATTGATGCTTTATCAAAATTTAAAACAGCTGATTCTAAAAGAAAAGTTGAGAAAAAATTTGATCAATGGGCTAACAAAACTGAAAACAAAGAAAAGTACGGCAGCGCCATAAAGGATATCAATGCTTATTATGCCATGACAAATGAAAAAGCTAAACATGATAATTACTTGATGACATTTATGAGAGGAACAGCCTTTGGTGCAATGCCTGCGAGATTAGGTAACGGCTTAATCCAATATGCCAAAGCGGGCGAAAAAGAGCGCGAAGGTATGAAAGCACGTATGACTGAGGCCATAAAAGGAACTTTTGAAACCATGAACTTAGCGGTTGAAAAAGATATTTTGGCTGGTCATTTGACTCTTTACAGTCAAAAAGGTGCAACTTTTGGTTTAGCACCTATGGTTAAAACCATGGTGGACAATAAAGCAGACTTAAATAAATTTGCCACAAACGCTGTAGATTTAAGTATTTTTTCTTCAAAAGAAAGACTCATGGCTTATTTAGAAGTTCCTGATGAAAACATCATAAAAAATGATCCTTTGTATAAATTGGCGAATGATTTAACCACCCATTATAATACTAAATCAGATGAATTAAAAACAGCTGAAAACAACTACCAAAGGGGTTTTAGAGTTTTAGTTGAAGGTTTAAGAGAGTCTAAAATGTCAGCTATTTTATATCCAGATGCCAATTCAACGCTACGTTTAACATATGGCAAAGTGAGAGCTTTACCTGCAGACAAGCGCAATGATGCGAAAATTAATAACTATACCACTTTGGAAGGTATGGTTAAGAAACACAAAGCAGGCGACTTAGAATTCGATTTGTCTCAACCACTTATAGATTTATATAACAAAAAAGATTTTGGTCAATATGCTGATAAAGCAGGTTATATGCCAGTTAACTTTTTGACAGATAACGATATTACTGGCGGAAATTCTGGCTCACCAGTTCTTAATGGTAAAGGTGAATTGATTGGTTTGGCTTTTGATGGCAACATTGAAGCCATGGCTGGCGATGTTGTTTTTGACAACAATTTGCAACGCACCATCAACGTTGATGCACGTTTCATATTGTTCATCATTGAAAAATATGCAGGTGCTAAACACTTGATTGATGAAATGACTATTGTAAAATAGAATTAATCATAACTCAAAAAAAAGGTCGTCAAAATTCATTGACGACCTTTTTTTATTTTAAAATCTTCTCAAAATCTGGTTTAAAATAATTTGGGCCTTTCATTACTTTGCCATCTTCACGGTAAATAGGTAGGCCATCTTCTCCTAATTTACTCATATTGCTGCGTTGAATTTCATCAAAAACTTCTTCAATTTTGTGTTGCAAGCCATGCTCAATGATGGTGCCACATAGTATATAGAGCATATCCCCTAAGGCATCTGCAATTTCAACAATATCATTGTTTTTGGCAGCTTCTAGATATTCTTCATTTTCCTCTTTCATCAAATTAAAACGAAGGTCTATGCGCTCTTCGCTTAAATTAGCGTTTGGTGTTTCAGAAATGTTAAGTTCGTAGGTATCATGAAAATGATAAACGGCGTTTAATTGTTTTTGCATAATAGATTGTTTGCTAAAAAGATTGTAAATTTGCAAAAAATATTTTAAATGTTTTCAACTGGTCAAATAATATTTGCGATTCTTTTTTTTATTGCCTTTGTGTTTATCATTGTTTTTATGTACAGAAAGGACCTCAATATTCATAAACTGCATTACAAAAAAATATATCACGTCGGGATTGCTTTTGCCGTGTTTTTTGCACTTTTATTCTTCTTAAAGTTTTATTTAAAAAAAAGCTAGATTTCTATTTGGGCACCTTTTCCGGCTTCCTCCCGATTACTATCGGGACGCTTTTTTATGGTTTTTTCAAACCCATAAAAAGAGCTCCGCTCAAGTCGGGGTGCGGTTCAGAAAAATATTGAAGCTATAGATTCAATGAGCTACTTTTTTACTGCCATCAACTGCTCCAAAACCCAAATGTAATCTTCTTGCCTTTTGACAAAATCTCTATCTGTAACATCTAAAACCAAAATGTTTAACTGCGGATTGGTTTTGATGTGGTCCATATAGCCTTGATTGATTTCATTCAAATAATCTGGTTTAATGTTTTTTTCATAAGACCGTCCTCTCTTCTTTATGTTGTTAATTAAATCATTGGTTTGTCTGTACATATAAACGTAAAGATCAGGTTTAGGAATGTCTTTATAAATGATATCAAAAAGGGTTTTATAAAGTTTGTATTCATCGGCTTGCAAAGTTACTTTGGCAAAAATCAAAGATTTAATCATTTGATAATCTGAAACCACAAAGTCTTTAAATAAATCAAATTGCGCCAAATCATCTGACGCTTGTTGGTATCTATCGGCCAAAAAAGACATTTCAAGCGGAAAAGCATAGCGATGCTGGTCTTGATAAAACTTCGGCAAAAAGGGATTGTCAGCAAAGCGTTCGAAAACCGTTTTGGCGTTAAAATCTTGACCAATTTTTGCAGCTAAGGTTGTCTTGCCCGCACCAATGTTTCCCTCTATGGTTACAAATTTTATGGTTTGATCAAAACTGTATTTTTTAAAATTTAAGGGGGATTTAATTTTTGTTATAGGATTTTGATCCTCACAATTGTCTATTAATTGTTGAATGTCTTCTTGAAAAACTGGATGCGTATAATTTGGGGAAATTTCAAACATCGGTTCAAGCACAAAACGCCTTAAATGCATCTGCTGATGAGGAATGCTTAAATCTTTGATAATAAAGGGCTGCTCGTCAAAGTCAATGATATCTATATCAATCACACGGTCTTCATAAATGCTTTCCTTTTTTTCGGCGCGTCCTAATCGCTTTTCAATTTTCTTAATTTTTCTTAATAATTTTGGTGGTTCAAAATGGGTATAGGTTTGCAAAACTATATTATAAAAAGATTCAGGCGATTTATAGCCCCACGCAGGCGATTCGTAAACCGATGACACCTCTTTAATTAAGCCTATTTGTAGCTGAATTTCATTTATTGCCTCATTTAAAAACGCCAATTTATCACCCAAATTGCTCCCAAGAGATAAATAAACCACATGATATTTTTGCATGGGTCAAATTTACGTAAAACTCATGTTTTAATCCTAATTTTTAGTTTTTAAAATAATGCTTTTTTATTTGCATGACCATTATTTTGCAACTAGCTATATTGAAGAATTTAAAAAAATATTGTACTTATTTGTTTGTCAAAAAATACAACTATATTTACAAATTATATCCCTATTAAAACATGTAGTACTATTTGACATAATTTTACTAAATATTTTTTTTCTAAGTAATCTTTTAATCGATTTTTGTTTTAAAAAAATTACACCATCTGAATTTTTAAAAAAGCTATGCGTTTTGATTTTAATTTTTATAGCTCCTTATTACTAATCCCTTTTTCACAAGGCATTTTTTATGCTACTTTGTTGTTTAAAAAAGCAATAGTTGATGATTATAAGTCTAATTATTGGTTGAGTCTATTCCTCTTTCTATGTAGTTTATATATTGCACCATGGATGCTTGGTTTTGCAGGTTGGTATGACAATCAGCCATATAGAGATTTTATGTTCTACATGTCATTTCAGCATTTGTTTTTTTTAGGTCCCGTTTTGTATTTTTATGTTCAAAGTCTTTTAAATCCAGTTTTTAAGTTAAACTCAAAGTTGTTTTTTCATTTTATACCTGGTATTTTATACCTATTATATAACGGATGGATTTTTGCCTATGATCAAATTATTCTAGGTGAATACTATTATTACGCAGATGGGGCAGACAAAGATTTTGATTCTTGGTATCAATCTCTTGGTTTTTTCTCTATGTTTATTTATCTTCTACTTAGTATAAAATTTTATAAAAAATACCGCCTATTGATTGTTCAATTAACCAGTAATGCCGATGCATTATTGTTTATTTGGGTCAAAAAATATTTGTTTGCTTTTTTAGCCATGCTTTTATTGAAATTGTTCTTTGAAGTTTATTTCTCTTTTTTTCCAGAACATGCCAATTATATTGGAACTTGGTGGTCTTATTTGTTTTTTTCAATTATTTTGTTTTACATCTGTATAAATGGTTATGCTAATTCGTCAATTTCAAAAATAGGTTTTGAAGTTTCACCATCAAATAAAGAGGAATTCCATTTGATTCATAAAAATCATATTGAATCTGAAACTATAAATATTAACAGTGAATCTTTACATGTAAAAAATCTTGCCGATCTTGAGGTTTGGAAGTCACAAATTGTTACACTTATTGAGAAAGAAAAATTATATGAAAACCCAGAGTTAAACTTAACTGAAATTTCAAGAAAATTAAACACCAATGTTAACGTCATTTCAAAAGCTATTAATCAAGGATTTAATATGAATTTTAATGGTTTTAGCAATAATTATCGCATTGAAGCCGTGAAAAAATCTTTTGAAACTGGTGCACTTAATCAATCTACCATCATTGGTATTGCTTACAATGCTGGCTTCAATTCCAAAGCGACTTTTAACCGAGCTTTCAAAAAAAATACTGGGTATACACCAAAAGAATTTATCGATTTATTACAGAAGTGATTTAAAAGGTATCAAATCATAATGTTTGTTCGAAAAAGTATCAAAAAAAAATAATTTTAAATTAATTTGTCTCAAATTATAATATGCAACTTTTGCTATAATTTACTGCTTCATCTTTGCACCAGTATTAATCAGAAACGCCTTGCCGTTTCATAAATTTTCAAAAAGATGAAAAAACTTTTAATTTTAAGTGTGCTTTTAATAAGTGCTATTTCATGTGGTGTATTTGATTCTTTAACATCAAATACAAGCATTGCTCCAAAGGACAAATTTGTTCTAGGAGACAACAAGCATAATGCTTTTAAGTCCTTTGTGAAAAACGAAGGAACAACTATTTTAAAAGTATATCATGCGCCAATAGATGGTGGCACACATTCGCCACTATTTCTTCAGCCGACAGAGTCTACAACCGTAAAAGTGGATAGAAATACCGCATTAGTCATTGAAAATACTGGTGATGTGGTAACCAATGTTGCCTTAAAAGTAAAGGGCGATTTAAACTTAGGAATGGGTTACAACAATAAAAAATAAATAAAATGATAAAATTAATAATCACATTAATTTTGACGCTAGTAGCATCAATCACCAATGCCCAATTGAGGGGATCAGGAAAGACCATTACCAAAACTTATGATTATCAAAACTTTGACAAGTTAAATTTTCAAGATTTAGACGGGACAATTTTAGTTGAAATAGGAAAAACTTGGCATGTCGAAGTTACCATTGATGATAATCTTTTGCCATTACTTACATTTGAAGAAGATAAAAATGAATTTTTATTGAAAATATTTTTTAAAGGCAATCAAAACAATAAAAAATATATTGAAGATACCAACATTGAAATCAAAATTACGATGCCCGAATCTTCGGTTATCAAACATGATGGCAATAGCGAATTGATAGTTTCTGGTATAGTTGGGCGCTATTTTAGATTGGAAAATAGATCAAATGGTCGTTCCATCGTTTGAGGAACTATCGATAAATTAGATGTCGTCAATACAGGTAATGGTCAATCTAATCTAAAAGAAACTATAGCGAAAGAAGCAGAAGTAAAATGTAAAGGAAATGGTGGCGTCATAGTAAATGTTATAGAAAAACTTGAAGCCACCGCCTCAGGAAATGGCTACATTACAAATATTGGCACAGCCAAATTTTCCGCAAATTCTTCAAGTTCTGGGAATGGAAAGTTGGTAACAAAAACCAAATAGTTTTTAAATCATTACTGTAATAATACCAAATATAAAAAGTAAATGGCTGGCTAATATTAAGCCAGCCATTCCTTTAAAATAACTAATCTATTTTATTAAGAATACAAAGAAAAAAAATTGATAAAACTATGGATATTACAAAAAATATTCTACATTTATAAATTATAATAGCAAATTTTAGAAAAAACATCTAAATAATTTTTATTTTTAGAAAATCATTCTATATTTGCCCCAGATTTAAAAGAACAAACAAATGATTTTTAATAACAACTGTTGCCAAATGTGTATGATGATGCCGGTAAAACCGCAGAGGACAACTATTGTATAAATTTGAAAAGCATTTCACAATATAACCTCTGCCAACAGCAGAGGTTTTTTTATGCTATTAATCTAAAATTAATTTAACATTTATCATATAAACATTTAAAATTCCAACATCATGAGTCAATCAACAAAATTTTCAACGCAAGCCTTACACACAGGCCACAATCCACAACAACATGGAGGTACACGAGCGGTACCCATTTATCAAACCACATCTTATGTGTTTAAAGATTCAGACCATGCGGCCAATTTGTTCAACCTATCTGAAGCAGGCTACATTTACACCAGACTCAATAACCCGACGAACGACATTTTAGAACAACGATTAGCTGCGCTAGAAGATGGCATAGGCGCCGTTGTTACAGCATCTGGGACAGCAGCTATTGCAACTACTTTGCTCACCTTGCTTCGAGCAGGCGATCACATCGTGGCATCAAACAGTTTGTATGGCGGCACTTATAATCTTTTAAGTGTAACGCTGCCTCGGTTAGGTATTACCACCACTTTTGTTGATCCTTCAAGCCCTGAAAACTTCACCAAAGCTGCTCAAGAAAACACCCGTGTATTTTTTGCAGAAAGTCTTGGTAATCCAAAATTAGATGTCCTTGATTTAGAAGCTATTTCTAAGGCGGCTAAAGAATTCAAAGTGCCATTCATTGTTGATAATACGGTGGCTACACCCTATTTGTTAAACCCTATTAAATATGGCGCAGATATCGTTATTCATTCGTTAACCAAATATATTGGTGGCAACGGTACCTCATTAGGAGGTGTGATTATAGACGCCGGAAAATTTGACTGGAGCAACGGCAAATTTCCAGAGTTTACCGAACCCTCCGCAGGTTATCACGGCCTAAAATATTATGACGTTCTTGGTGCAGCGTCCTTTATAGCCAAGGTTCGCATAGAAGGGTTAAGAGATCTTGGCGCGGCATTGAGTCCGTTCAACGCCTTTCAAATTATTCAAGGTTTAGAAACGTTGTCTATTCGTATCAAAAAACATAGCGAAAACGCCTTAATCTTAGCAAAATGGTTAGAGCAACAAGACGAAGTGGCATGGGTCAATTATCCTGGTCTACTAGATAATGCCTATTATACTTTAAGTCAAAAATATCTACCTGAAGGTCAAAGTGGTATTGTTACTTTTGGATTAAAGGGCGGTTATGAAGCGGCTAAAAAAGTAGCCAATGATACCAAGTTTTTCTCTTTATTAGCCAACATAGGCGACACCAAATCTTTGATTATTCATCCAGCAAGTACAACGCATCAACAACTTAATACCGAACAACAAGCAGCAACAGGAGTAACTAAAGAGCTCATCCGTTTGTCTGTTGGTTTAGAAGATATTGAAGACTTAAAAGCCGACCTCAAAACAGTTTTTCAAAACAGTTTAGTGACTGTATGAGAAGCTATTTCCTGTGCAGACGATAAATGTCTGCATATAGGCATTCATCGCCTCTACTGTTCGCTCATGGTCCGCAGCCAAAAGGCAAGTTTTGTTTTGCAGGCTATCCGCGACCACTTGTCTCGGGATTTATAACGAGATAAAGGCTAGTACTCTGGTTTCCAATCTAAAAATCTTTTAAAAAGTTAAATCCATGCAAAAAAGAAAGCTAACAAATGTTCAATTAAAAAATGGCAAAGTACAAGCTGAAATAATCTTGAGCTACCAAATCTTTGGCCCAACCCTAGGACTTGCACCAGTAGTTTTGGTTAATCATGCCCTTACTGGCAACTCACAAGTAACCGGCGAAAATGGCTGGTGGAATGCCCTTATTGGTCCACAAAAAGTAATAGATACTAATCATTATACAGTCATAGCTTTTAACACTCCTGGGAACGGTTATCAAGATGAAAACAACATCATTGACAACTATCAAGATTTTACGAATTTTGACATCGCTAAAATATTCTGGCAAGGTTTAGATGAACTGGAAGTCACTGAACTTTTTGCTATTATTGGCGGCAGTCTGGGAGGTGCAATCGCATGGGAAATGTTCGCCCAACGCCCCAATCAAATTGATAATCTGATTCCCATTGCCACTTCATGGACTTCTTCAGATTGGCTTATTGGTAATGTGCTGGTGCAAGATAATATTCTTAATCACTCTACTTACCCAATACAAGATGCCCGAGCACACGCGATGTTGCTCTATCGCACGCCAGAATCTCTCAATCAAAGATTTAATAACCAAAAAAATAATGCTGGTCAATTTTTAATAGAAAATTGGTTGCAATTTCATGGCCATCAATTGGATAGCCGATTTTCTTTAAAGGCTTACAAATTGATGAATCATTTGCTGAAAAGCACTAATATTTTTGACCAACATTCTTTTGTAGACTTATTTAAAAATGCCAAAACAAATTTTTATCTTATTAGTGTTGACACCGACTATTTTTTCACAGCAAGTGAAATTAAAATAGCCCACGGACAACTCGCTGGTATTGGCGTAAAAACTAATTATTATGAGGTGAAATCTATTCATGGTCACGATGCCTTTTTAATGGAATTTGAACAAATTCAAACATTTTTAAAACCAGTTTTTACAAAAAAAGTACAATCCAAAACAACAATTTACAAATTAAATAAACAAATAGCCTAATGATAATAAAACCTAAAAATAAAAGAAAACCTGCAGCTATAAATCTTCAAACAACAAAGTCTATAGACCATCGCCCTAAGGTGATTAATTTGGCTGTTTTTGGTCATGGCAATGTTGGCAGTACTTTAATAAATCAAATTTTAAAATCTGCAAAAAGTATCGAAGAAAAAAAAGGTATAAAGCTAAATATTTTTGCTATAGCTAATTCTAAAAAAGTTTTGTTGGACAAAAAAGGTATTGATGAAAATTGGAAAGACTTAATAGAATTATCAAATATTTCTTCAAACGTAAGCACACTTATTCAATTTGCCAAAGATCATCATTTGGAAAATTTAATAGCCATTGACAATACCGCAAGTTCTACCTTCATAGCAAATTATAGCCAATTAGTAAATAGTGGATTTGATTTAATTTCATCTAACAAAATGGCAAATACCATTGATCTAGGATTTTATAAAGCGTTGAGAAAAACTTTATCCAAAAATCAAAAAGAATATCTCTATGAAACTAATGTTGGCGCAGGCTTACCGTTAATTGACACCATCAAATGGCTGCATCTATCTGGCGAAAATATAACCAAAATCAAAGGTGTGTTTTCTGGTACTTTGAGCTACTTGTTCAATACATTTTCGGGGAAAAACCTGCCGTTTAGCGATGTTTTAAATGAAGCAATTGCCAGAGGCTACACTGAACCCGACCCTCGCGAAGACCTCAATGGCAATGATGTAGGCAGAAAATTACTTATCCTAGCTCGAGAATTAGACCTAGAAAATGAATTTGCAGACATTGTAATTGAAAACTTAATTCCCAAACCTTTACGAGAAGTCGGGGTCGGCAATTTTTTGAATCAATTAGACGCATTTAATCAGATTTATCATACCAAAAAAGCTGAACAATTAGAAAATCATGTGTTAAGATATGTGGGAGAATTATCTGGCGATTTGCAACAAAACAAAGGTGAATTATCCGTCAAGTTAATATCAGTCCCTGCTAATTCTGCAATTGGCGCTTTGCAAGGAAGCGATTCTATTTTTGAAATTTATACCGAATCTTATGGTAACCAGCCCATTATCATTCAAGGTGCGGGCGCTGGCGCTGGAGTTACGGCTAGAGGTGTTTTTGGAGATATATTAAGGTTGAGTAATAAAAAGTTTTAAATTAAAAATGTGGGTATAAAAGTAAATATATTTGTATCCAAACTATAAACACAAATGAAAATAACACTTAAACGCCTAAACGAAGATTACCACTTTGAATTAGAAAACGAACGTGGTCATAAAGTGCAACTAGATAATCGGGCGGAATATGGCGGCCATGATTTGGCGCCAAGCCCTATGGAATTTTTACTCATGGGTGTTGCGGGTTGCTCCGCCATTGACATCATTTCCATCTTGAATAAACAAAGGCAACAAATCATTGATTATCGCGCCGAAGTCATAGGTGAACGCGTGGCCATTGAAGAGGCTAAACCTTTTAAAACCATATCTGTTCATGTATTTTTAACAGGTGACATTGACCCAACCAAAGCCCAAAAAGCTGCAAAACTGTCTTTTGAAAAATATTGTTCAGTAAGCAAAACTTTAGAACCAACGGCCAAAATAAAATATCAAGTATTTATTAATTCATAAAATGGACAATCATTTTGAAACGCTTGCGATTCGCACTCAACTTGAACGAACGTCTTTTGACGAACATTCAACGCCTTTGTTTTTAACTTCAAGTTTTGTTTTTGAAGATGCGGAAGACATGCGTGCCTCTTTTGCCGAAGAAAAACCAAAAAATATTTACAGTAGGTTTACCAATCCCAACACATCAGAATTTGTAGAAAAAATGTGTTTGCTTGAGGGCGCCGAAGCTGGTCATGCTTTTGCCACCGGTATGTCAGCCATTTATTCAACTTTTGCTGCCTTGCTCAATAGCGGTGACCATGTTATTTCTGCAAGTAGTGTTTTTGGGTCAACGCACACTTTGTTTACCAAATATTTTCCCAAATGGCAAATTGAAACCTCTTATTTTAGTGTTGACAATCCAACTGAAGTTGAGTCATTAATCAAACCAAACACGAAGATTTTGTATGCCGAAACCCCGACCAATCCTAGTGTTGATATTTTAGACCTTGATTATTTATCAAAAGTAGCGAAAAAGCACCATTTACTTTTAATCATTGACAATTGTTTTGCGACACCATATATCCAAAACCCGATTAAATTTGGCGCAGATTTAATTATTCATTCCGCAACGAAACTCATTGATGGTCAAGGCCGGGTTTTGGGTGGAGTTACTATTGGAAGAGCAGACCTGATAAGGGAAATCTATCTATTTGCAAGAAATACCGGCCCGGCCATGTCGCCCTTTAGCGCTTGGATACTGTCAAAAAGTCTTGAAACTTTAGCCGTGCGCGTGACGCAACATTGTAAAAATGCTAAGAAAATAGCGAAATTTTTAGAAAAACATCCCGCTGTAAATAGCGTCAAATATCCTTTTTTGAAATCACATCCGCAATATGAGATAGCCAAAAAACAAATGAAATTGGGCGGCAACATCATTGCTTTTGAATTAAAAGGAGGTTTAGAAGCAGGTAGAAAATTTTTAAATCAAATCAACATGTGCTCGCTTTCTGCCAATTTGGGCGATACCAGAACCATTGTTACCCATCCGGCATCGACCACGCATAGTAAACTTTACCTAGAAGAACGTTTGGCCGTTGGTATAACAGATGGCTTGGTTCGCATATCAGCTGGTTTAGAGCATGTTGATGATATCATTA
>JBIIXU010000044.1:0-8050 GCA_044347145.1 Flavobacterium sp. | reverse complement strand
AGGTAATCCGTACAAAGCTGTGCCAGATGTGATTCAAGATTTTTTGAAAAAATATCCGCAATCTGCCTTTAAAACTGAAATGGAAACCCTTTTGATTGATTCGTATATCAGTTCAAAGAACTACAAGCAAGCCTTAACCCTTTTAGAAAAAGACAAAAGCAGTTTGGAGAGAAAAAAAGCCTATCAAATTGTGACTTTTTTTAGAGGGCTCGAATTTTATTATGCAGATGATTACAACCAAGCTTTAAAAATGTTTAGAACGTCTTTAACCGAAAATCATCAGCCGCGCATCGCAGCCAGAGCCTATTTTTGGCAAGGTGATATGCATTATCAACTGAATGATTTTCAGGCGGCCATCAACAGTTTTATCCAATTTGAAAATCATCCTGAAGCCAAAAATACAGCAGAATTCAACAATTATAATTATCATTTGGGCTATGCACATTTTAAAAAGAAGGACTACGAAACCGCCAGTTCTTTTTTTCAAAAACAGATTTTAGCCAATACAAAAGACAAAGAAAGATTGTCCGATAGTTATTTGCGCTCGGCCGACGCCCTCTTCATTTCTGCAAAATATTGGCCAGCGATGGAAGCCTACAACAAAGTGATTGACATGAAAATCAATCAATTGGATTATGCCTCATATCAAAAAGCCCTGAGTTATGGTTTTGTGAACAGAAAAGAAAATAAAATAACAGACTTAAATGCTTTTATCAAAAACTTTCCCAATTCATCCTATCGCGATGATGCTTTATATGAATTAGGCGCCACCTATGCAAATGACAACAAAAATGAATTAGCCATTAAAACCTTTGATCAACTGCATAAAGACTATCCCAAAGGGGCGTTTACAGCCAAAGCCATTTTGCGCCAAGGCCTTATTCATTTCAACAGCAACCAGTCAGAATTAGCCATCACTAAATTTAAAAGGGTGGCGACAGATTTTCCTGGTTCGCCAGAATCTTTAGAAGCCGTTAACGTAGCCAAACAAATTTATATTGATATGGGTCGCGTGAATGATTATGCCGATTGGGTAAAAACCTTAACCTTCATTGATGTGTCTGATGCAGAATTAGACAACACCACCTATGAAGCGGCTGAAAAGCAGTATTTACAAAACAACAGCAAAGCAGCAATTTCAGGATTTATGGGCTATTTGGCCAAATATGCGCAAGGCATTCATTCTTTAAAAGCACATTTTTATTTGGCACAATTACAATATGCCGAAGAAAATTATAAAGCGTCCATTGCCAATTATAAAGTTGTTGCTGATCGGCCACTCAATGAGTTTTCTGAACAGGCCTTGGCGCGTCTCTGTGAGTTATATATCAAAGAAAAACAAACCAATGAAGCCTTTGTTTATTTAAAAAGATTGGAAGCTGAAGCCCAATTTCAACAAAATGTTTTGTATGCGCAATCAAACCTTATGCGGTTGAGTTATGAAAGCAATGACTATGCACAAACGGTTATTTATGCAGAAAAGGTTTTGAGTCAAGCCAAAATGGATGCCAGAATCAAAAATGATGCGCAAATCATGATTGCTAGATCAGCCATGAAAACCAATCAAGAAAGCAAAGCCAAAGACTATTATGCTTTGGTTATGAAAAATGCACAAGGTGAATTGGCTGCTGAGGCGTTGTTTTACGATGCTTATTTCAAGTTCAAAGAAGGCAAACATGAGGCTTCAAACGCTTCTATTCAAAAATTATCGAAAGACTTTAGCGGTTTCAAATATTGGGGAGCCAAAGGCTTAGTGGTCATGGCTAAAAACTTTTATGCCTTAAAAGACAGTTACCAAGCCACCTTTATTTTGGAAGCGGTTATCAAGAATTTTGACACGTTTAAAGACGTGGTTGACGAAGCAAAAACTGCACTTGATGGCATCAAAGCAGAAGAATCGAAGAGAAATTCATCTATACAAAACGATTAATTCATCAAACAATTTATTTAAAAAAATGAACAAACTTTTTTCATATATCGGTCTATTTTTCTTCAGCTCAACGCTTTTAGTTTTTGCACAAAAAGAAGAAGATAATATTGGTACACAAGTAGTGAACGTGATAAAGCCTTATGAAGCGACCATCTCTGACGCTTTTAAAATCAAAGAAGCGCCCAGTTTAAATGACCAGGATAACGCCAAAAAAGAAAACATTAAATATGACATCTTTTCGTTTCCTGTCGCCTCAACCTTTGTGCCTAACAAAGGGAAAGTTGCAGATTTAGACAAAAAAGAAAAAGAAAAGCTATTTTCAAATTATGCCACTTTTGGCGGGGGCAATTATCTCAACCTGATTGGCGAGTTGTATCTCAATCATCGTTTCGATAACAATCAAAATATTGGTTTGATGCTGCGCCATCATTCCACACAAGGCGGCATCAATGGTGTCCGCTTGGATGATAAATATTTCAACACCAAATTCAATGTTTTTTATGGTGTGAATGATCAAGAAAAAAATTGGCAAATTAATGCGGGTTATCAACATATATTAGCCAATTGGTATGGCTTAGTGCCGCAATTGGTGCCTTTTTCCGACAATTATTTAAATGGTTTTAGTGCACAACAAACCTATCAAAACTTTAATCTTGGCGGCTTTTTAGAAATAAAAAAATCTATTTTTGATCAAGTACAAGTGCAATTCAATCAATTTTCAGATGCTTACCAAGCCAAAGAAACACAGTTTAACGTTAAACCAAAAATCAATTTTAATTTTAAAGATTGGCAAGTTAACTTGACTGTAGAAGCAAATTATTTGTCAACGACTTTTGCAGAAAGAAATAGGTTTAATGTTGGTCAACCCTTTGCAAGCAGTTCTTTTATTATAGGCGGTATGCCCAGTATAGATTATAAGCAAGATCAGTGGAACTTTAAGCTCGGGGCGGGCGTTTTCTACAACAGCCTTAATACCACTTTTCAAACCGTTGGCAATACAACTGCCTCTGGTTCTGCTGGTAAAATTTATATTTTTCCTAGAGCCTATGCCAATTTTAATATCATCGATAAACTTTTGGTTTTTCATGCCCATGCGACTGGTGGTCTGAATCAAAATTCATATCGAGAAACCGCTAATCAAAATCCTTTTGTTTCACCAAATATTTGGCTTTTACCAACCAATAACCAATTAAACATAGGTGCGGGTTTAAAAGGAAGGTTTACGCAAAGTATTACTTTCAATGTGGAGGGTAAGTATAGCGTTGAAAACAATAAAGCCCTATTCAAATCAAATGACCGATTAGATCAAAACTATGAATTAAGTACAGATTTTAAACCATTTGAAATAGCCAATAGCTTTGGTTTGGTCTATGATGATATCAAAACCTTAGAGATTTCTGGTGAAATTAAGGGCGATCTTAATGCTAAATCAGCTTTGGGACTAAGCGCTTCCTATTTTAATTATACCTCCAGTCTACAAGCAGCAGCTTGGAATTTGCCTGATTTTAAAATTCATGCTTTTGCAGATATAAAAATAACAGATAAATGGCAATCTCAATTCAATTTATTTTATGTAGGTCAACGCCAAGATCAACTAGTTGTTCAGAACTTGACTAATCCATTACTTTCAACAACAACTACTTTTTTACTCAAAGGATTTTTTGATGCTAATGCGCAAGTGACTTATTTGCATAACGATCGCTTATCAGGTTTTTTAAAACTAAATAACTTACTTGGTCAAAGTTTTGAACGATGGTTAGCGTATCCTGTGCAAGGTATTCAAGTATTAGTTGGCGCAAATTATAAGTTTGATTTTTAAAACCCATTTCTTTTTATTAACTTTGCCAATTCAACCTCAATAGGATAAATGGCAACTGAAACCCAAAGTAATCAGGACATTGTAAAAAATGTTTTAACCAAATTTTTGGAAGAAAAAGGGCATAGAAAAACGCCCGAGCGCTACGCTATTCTTCAAGAAATATATAATAATTTGGAACATTTTGATATAGAAACGCTTTATATCAATATGAAAAACAAAAATTATAGGGTAAGCAGAGCAACCTTATATAACACCATTGAACTATTATTGGAATGTGGACTGGTTAGAAAACATCAATTTGGGCAAAATCAAGCCCATTATGAAAAATCATATTTTGACAAGCAACATGACCACATCATCATGACAGATACGGGTGAGGTTGTAGAATTTTGTGATCCGCGTATCGAGAATATCAAAAAAACCATGGAAGAAATTTTTAACATCAATATTTCTCATCATTCGCTCTATTTTTATGCAACTAAAAAGGCTTGAGTTTTGTGTGATGGGTTATGGGTTATGGGTTATGGGTTATGGGTTATGGGTTATGAGTTATGGGTTATGAGTTATGAGTTATGAGTTATGGGTTATGAGTTATGGGTTATGGGTTATGAGTTATGAGTTATGGGTTATGAGTTATGGGTTATGAGTTATGAGTTATGGGTTGTGAGTTATGGGTTGTGAGTTATGGGTTGTGAGTTATGGGTTGTGAGTTATGGGTTATGAGTGATGGGTTATGGGTTATACACGATGATCTGAAGGATTAAATTGATAGTTAAAATATACAAATTACTTTTTACAATTTACAATATACAATTTACAATATACATTAAAAATTATGCAGGTAGATTTGCTTTTAGGTCTTCAGTGGGGAGATGAGGGAAAAGGAAAAATAGTAGATGTTTTAACATCAAAATATGATATTATTGCCAGGTTTCAAGGAGGGCCAAATGCTGGACATACCTTAGAATTTGACGGCATTAAACATGTATTGAGAACAATTCCTTCAGGGATTTTTCATCAAAATGCCATTAATATTATTGGCAATGGCGTGGTGATTGACCCAGTTGTCTTTAAAAGTGAATTGGAAGGTTTAGAAAAATTTAATCTAAACTTGACTTCAAAATTATTCATCTCCAGAAAAGCACATCTTATTTTGCCTACACATAGACTGCTTGATGCCGCCTCTGAAACAGCAAAAGGCAAAGCAAAAATTGGTTCCACCTTAAAAGGAATTGGTCCAACTTATATGGACAAAACCGGTAGAAATGGCTTAAGAGTGGGCGACCTTGAATTGACAAACTTTAAGGACAAATACCAAGCTCTAGCTGAAAAACATTTGGATATGATTAAATTTTTTGATGTAAAAATGGAATTTGACCTTCATGAAATGGAGCAAGAGTTTTTTCATGCCATCGAAAAATTAAAAACGTTAACATTTATTGATAGTGAGCATTACCTCAATGAATCTTTAAAAAATAACAAATCCATTTTAGCAGAAGGAGCTCAGGGTTCTTTGTTAGATGTTGACTTTGGTACCTATCCTTATGTGACCTCATCAAATACAACAGCTGCTGGTGCTTGTACAGGTTTAGGGATTGCACCAAACAAAATAAAAGATGTTTATGGTATTTTTAAAGCCTATACCACCCGCGTGGGCAGTGGACCATTTCCAACAGAATTGTTTGATGAAGTTGGTGCAAAAATGGCAAAAATTGGTCATGAATTTGGATCGGTAACTGGACGCGCGCGCAGATGTGGCTGGCTTGATTTGGTTGCCCTTAAATATGCTGTGGAAGTAAACGGTGTTACACAATTATTCATGATGAAAGGCGATGTATTGTCAGGTTTTAGTGAACTGAAAGTGTGCGTGGCTTATGATTATAAAGGTCAAGAAATTTCGCATTTACCATTTAATATTGAAGAAGAAAATGTTAAACCTCTCTATAAATCTTTTAAAGGTTGGGCACAAGATATTTCAAAAGGCAAAACATTTGATGCATTACCAGCTGAGTTAAAAGACTATATCAGTTATATCGAAGATTATTTGCAAGTACCTATCCAAGTTGTTTCGGTAGGACCAGATAGAACCCAAACCATATTTAAATAAATTGAAAAAGGTTGCTTTTTATACCTTAGGTTGTAAATTAAACTTTTCTGAAACTTCCACCATAGCCAGAAGCTTTCAAGATGAAGGTTTCGAGCGTGTTGATTTTGAAGAGCAGGCAGATGTGTATGTCATCAATACTTGTTCAGTCACAGAAAACGCAGATAAACAGTTTAAGCAAATTGTAAAAAAGGCCTTAAAAACCAATGATCAAGCATTTATTGCAGCTGTTGGCTGCTATGCGCAACTCAAACCCGAAGATTTAGCCGCCGTTAATGGTGTAGATTTGGTCCTAGGCGCTACTGAAAAATTCAAGTTAACCGATTATCTCAATGATTTAACTAAAAAAGATCTTGGCGAGGTTCATTCTTGCGAAATTGAAGAGGCTAATTTTTATGTTGGTAGTTATTCCATAGGTGACCGCACCCGTGCCTTTTTGAAAGTACAAGATGGTTGTGATTATAAATGTACCTATTGCACTATTCCTTTAGCAAGGGGAATTTCTAGGAGCGATACTTTAGAAAATGTCTTACAAAATGCCAGAGAAATCAGTGAAAAAGGCATTAAGGAAATTGTACTTACCGGCGTCAATATTGGCGATTATGGTAAAGGGGAATTTGGCAACAAAAAACACGAACATACCTTTCTCGACTTAGTAAAAGCGCTTGATGACGTTGAAAATATTGAAAGATTACGCATTTCATCCATAGAGCCTAATTTGCTTAAAAATGAAACGATTTCATTTGTAGCACAAAGCAAAACCTTTGTGCCGCATTTTCATATACCCCTACAATCTGGGAGTAATGACTTGCTAAAAAAAATGAAAAGACGCTATTTACGTGAACTCTATGTTGACCGGGTAGAAGCCATTAAACTACAGATGCCCGATGCATGCATTGGCGTGGATGTTATCGTAGGATTCCCTGGCGAAACTGATGATCACTTTTTAGACACCTACAATTTTCTAAACACTTTAGATATTGCCTATTTACATGTGTTTACCTATTCTGAAAGAGAAAAAACCGAAGCCTTTCATATGTCTGAAGTGGTGCCTATGAATATTAGACATAAACGCAGTAAAATGCTACGAGGCTTATCTGTAAAGAAAAGAAGGGCTTTTTATGAATCACAATTGGGGAAAACAAAAACGGTGCTTTTTGAAGCGGAAAACAAAGCAGGATACATTCACGGCTTTACAGAAAACTATGTCAAAGTAAAAGCGCCTTGGCAACCAGATTTGGTTAATACTTTGCACCAAGTAAATTTAACTAAAATTGATTCGGACGGCAGTGTAAGAATAGCGTTCATTGAAATGACAACCATTGAAAATGAAACGTCCAGCTTTTTTAAAAATTTATAAAGCACTGCATAACGATTTCATCTTCATAGTTTTTGCCATTAAAATACCAATGAGATAACTTTCCTGTTTGTTGAAACCCTGCATTTTGAAATAGTCTAATACTACGCCCATTGCTTTGTTGTATTTTGGCATACAATTGAAATAGCAACAGATGTTCCTTGGCATGCGAAATCAATTGGAGAATAGCTTCACGCGCAAAACCCATACCCTGCGCGTGTTCATCAATGACAACGCCAACACCTGCGCGGCTATTTTTTGGATCAAAATCATACAAGTCAATCAGGCCTACTGCTGTTTTTGTACTTATATTTTCAATAACAAAACGAAATTGTTTGGTTGCATAAATATCTAAATGCGCCTCTTCAATATATTTAGAAAGTAAATACTCGCTATAGGGCATAACGGTTTCGCTTACTTTCCAAAAAGTACGGTTATTTTCAATAGCCATCAAAAATTCAAGGTCTGTAGGTTCTAATGCGCGAAGTCTAACGGCATTCATTTAATTTAAAACAGGATTTTCAGGCGCGTTAGCAAATAAAGAAAATTCGCCACCAAATGCTATCATTTTATTTTTCCAAATGGTCTTGGTTTCCACCGCTAAAATTCTTTCATTAAAGTCGTTTTTCACCAAATTCCATGAATCGTTAGAAATTTCATTTTCTAATTGCTCAGCATCCCATCCGGTATAACCAAGAAAAAACCTAATTTGATCATGGTTAAGTTTGCCTTCATTTAATAAGATTTTTGTTTGTTGAAAATCACCGCCCCAAAATAAGCCATTGGCTATGGGAATAGATTCTGGAATAAGGTCAGGCACATTATGAACGAAGTACAAAT
>JBIIXU010000043.1:0-8392 GCA_044347145.1 Flavobacterium sp. | reverse complement strand
AGATTTTTACTATTTAATTTCCAAGCATCCTCAATTGTTTAAACTTTTCACTTATGAAGTTGTTGAATATCATAACTTTCATTTAGAAAAATTAGAATTTTTGAGTTTGCTTACACCCAAAGAAAAATTGGAATATTTATGGAATCATGAACAAGAATTAATCAAAAGAGTTTCAAATGCTGTTTTAGCTAGTTATATGGGTGTTAAGCAAGAAACCTGCTCAAGATTAAAAAAAGAAATTTTCAAATAATTTTCTTTTTTGATTTAAATCAAAGTTTTTAAGATTTTTTTATTATATTTTTGTTGCATCTTAATTTCTAATTTTTAAAATATTACAGAAACATCATTAAAAGAAAGACCATTCCTTAAATAGGATTAGTCTTTAACAAGTATATTAAACAATTTACCAGAATCATTTAATTTTCAAAAATATGAACTTTTAAACAATGTTAACATGAAACAATTAATTTTAACCTTGCTTGCATCATTTACTATAATTTGTTGCAGCAAAGACGATGACACACCATCAAACCCAGTTGACCAATTGCCACCAGCCACACAAGTTGGGGCAAACAAAGTTGGTTGTTTAGTAAACGGGGAAGTCTTTTTGCCTAAAGGAAGTAACCCACTTGGACCACCGCTAATTACTTGTTTTTACCAATATGTAAATAATACTTGGAATTTTAGTCTTGGATATTCTAATAATCAGCAAACAAATTTAAGAGCTATAAATATAGCATCAAAAGGAGTTGAATTACAACAGGGACAAACCTATCCACTTGTTTTACAAAGTAATAATAGTTGTTATGCTAGTTATGGAATATCTACAATTCCACAATATTCCACAAATAATAATAATGTTGGACAACTAAAAATAACAAAATTAGACCATGTAAATAACATTATTTCAGGTACATTTTGGTTTGATGCTGTAAATGGTAATGGCGTAAAGGTTGAAATACGCGAAGGTAGATTTGATATGCAATATAGCCCTTGATAATATTTTAAAACTTAACATAATAATTATGAAAGATACTTCTTAAAAAAGAAAGACTTCTGCAAGGCAGAAAGTCTTTCATGTTCAAATAGTTACAAACTCTCACATTCGTTTAACTTAAACTTTACAAAAGTATGAAAAATTTATTCAAAATTCTATTTTTATTTTTGGCTATTAATGCCATTGCTCAACAAGAAGTAAATACTTCTTTTGCCACACAAATGAACAATATGTTTAGCCCTTTAGACAAAAATAGAGTGCCACACGGTATTTTATTAGATTTTGCTATGGAATTTACCAATGTTCCCGCTTTTAATGGCACACTTTCTGATAGTACCTATGTAAACCCAAAAGTACTAAAAGAAATTTATCATACCCTATTAATGGGGCGTATTCGCAATGTTACTTCAGGTTTGATTTCGCCTCAAGACTTTGAAAATAATTGGTTTAATCAGCGTTCGGAAGACCATATCGCACTTTCGGGCATCTATTTCAAATATGCACGTTTTATCAATAACGCAACCACAACGGGTAAACTTACTTATGCTGGAGGTAAATTTTACGACCGCTTCGTAAATGGTGTTTGGCAAAATCCGTATCAAGAAATGCAAACTTTTGCCATGACAACGCCAATAGAAGTATATAGTGGCCTACAGCTCAAAGTAAAGCTTCCGCAAAATATTTTCTATTCTAACTTTGCAAATGAAGTGCTTAGAATAGATGTTGACTTTGCAGATGGTATAGGTTATCGCCAATTATATTATAATCAGTTAGTTAATGTAAACTACTCACAAGAAGGAAACAAAATTTGGAAATATAAATTAACACTTAACAACGGACAAATTTTGCTTACCCAATCCAAAATAAAAATATTAAAGGGGTTACGTGTAACCAATACCAATAGTAATAATATCGATTATCGCAGTGGTGCAGGTGTGCCATGGAATAATTGCAATCCAGCATTAACAGATGTCTATCGTTTGGATATTGAATCTGCAGGAACTTTTAACGGCCAAAAAGGTAAAGCTCGTATTTTTATAGACGATGCTGGTAACGATTGTAAAATAACCAAACCTCTTATTGTAGTGGAGGGTTTTGATTTTACAACCTTATTATCTCCTGAATCAAAGTTTAGTACTGAAGATTATATTAAATTTACAAAATCTATATATGATTCTAATAGTAATATTGGTGGATTAATTTCTGGTAACTCGTGGACATCGTTTGGTGACCAACAATACGACATCATTTATGTCAATTGGGACAATGGTTTAGATTTTATAGAGCGAAATGCTTTAGTAGTAGAGGAAGTAATCAAATGGGTAAACTTGGTAAAAGAAGGAAATGAAAAACTAGTAGTAATGGGGCAGAGTATGGGAGGTGTAGTGAGTAGATATGCCATAAGAGATATGGAGCAAAGAAATCTAACGCACAATGTTCGTTTGTTTGTTTCACAAGATTCTCCACAAGAGGGAGCAAATGTGCCTTTATCTATTCAGTATTTGTATAGAAATTTACGAAATCAAGTAGTTCAAGCAAATTTATACAATTTTGTAATTCCAATTTTTGCATCGATACAACCTATTGAAAATTTATTTAGTTTGTTAGATCAACCGGCAACAAGGCAAATGCTCAAAAATAGAATTACTTCCAATTATGTATTAGAAAACAGTTTACACAATAGTTTTTATAATAATTTACGAGCAAAAGGTTTCCCACAACAAGGAGGAATTAGAAATGTTGCTATAGGTAATGGTAGTGAATGTGGCACTATACAAAATATTAGTGCAGGAGATGTTTTAATTACTGCTAATGCGCAAGCTAAATTAGGGTTTATTAGTGATATATTAAGCATAGGAATACTTCCAGTTTTTGGCGTCATTTCTGGGATGTTAGTAGATCCTGATTTTTTCAAAGTTGGTTTATTATCGTTATTGCCAGGAAATTCAAAATTTAATGCATTTTTAGAAGACAGGCTGCTGTATCCTGTAGGTGGATTCAAAATTCACGATTTTTCTTTGTCATATACCAAAAAAATTCTTTGGATTTTCCCCGTTACTACCTCCATCATAAACAAACAATTGCATCAGCCAAGCGGTATAAATTTGCATTATGATAATTATGGAGGAGGTTTTATAGATATTGCAGGTTATACAGGTAATTCTGGTGGTAGTGGTAGCTCTAGTATTCCTTGGATTTATAGTTCTGGTTATTCTTACGCTATTAGAGATAAGTTTAATTTGGTGCCAACACCGAGTGCATTAGCAATAAATGCTACAACGGATGCTCAATACAAAACTGCGTATGTAGGAGGGCAATTGGTTTCACCATTTATAAATTTTGCTACAGCATATAAAAATCCAACTAATCCAAATAATAACAATGAAAAACATTTAGAGTTTAATGCTAGAAATGGTGATTGGTTGGCTGCTGAATTAGGAAATCCAACTCCAACACCATACACTACAAATTGTTCCTTTTTGTGTAATTCACAACCAATTATTGGGTTAGAAACATTGTGTAATTCCGGTGTTTATTCTGCACCAGCAGGTGCAACATCTTATCAATGGCAAGTCTTAAGTGGTAATAATCTTGTTATTTTGTCAAATGCTACTTCTCAAAATGCTACTTTAACAGCTATTCCATCAAATGGTTTTGGTAACGTTACAATAAGAGTATTTTTAAGTGGAATTTCAACCACAAACGGTAATTTACAAAACTGTGGCTTTTTAGATAAATCCATTTGGGTTGGTTTTCCACAATTTAATGAATTTACTTTTGGCAATGGATTGTCACAAAATGTATGTATCGCACCAGTAGATTGCTTAACCCCAAGTTTGCCATCAACAGAAATTTATGCCTCATTTAGTGGTTTAAGTATCAGCGAACTCAACAATAACTCAAACTGGCAATGGGAACGAAATAACAATCTTATAATGTTAAATAGTGTCCGTAATAGAACAACAGTATGTCCATTAGAAATAGGAAACAGTGGTTTTAAAGTTAGAGTCCGAAATGCTTGTGGTTGGAGTGAATGGGTTGATTTTCCATCATTTGAAATTACTTTATGCGCAAATAATAACAGACTATCATCAACCGTGTATGCTATATATCCTAATCCATCAAATGATAACATTAATGTTGATTTAAGAAATAACGAATTTAAACCAATTGCAGAAAATAATGTAAAAGGAGAATTGTTTGATTTATTTGGTCAGTCAAAAGGAATAACAAATATTATTAACAATAAAGCTAATATTTCTGTTCAAAATCTTAATAAAGGTGTTTATGTTTTAAAGATTTATTTTGACGATAAAGTTGAAAGTCATCAAGTAATCGTGCAATAAGGCATCATACAACAACATATTTGCAAAAGTGTGGCTAAGGCTTAACCAAAGGCTTGTTTCAAGAATAAGGTTAGGTCTTTAGCTTTCACTTATTACATAAAAACCCACACCTTCGCAAATATGCGAAACGTTGGTGGCAATGTTACAGCAGACTCAAAAATTGAAAGAAATTGAATATAATTAGTTTTGATATCGAATTAACAAGGGAAAAAAAGGTCAAGGATGAGATCCTCGACTCAATTAAAACTTGTATCTCTAAAGCCTATAAAGCTGAATTGACTGATAGAGAAGTAATAGAGAAAACTTGGAATGATCTTCCTTTTCAAGAATTTGTTTCTGTTTTTAGCTCTAAACATCTTCTATACTCATTTACATTTGAGAATGTGCAGGTTTTTCTATTCAAAAAAGTTACAAATGGTGTTGTTTCTATTAATGACCTAACAATTACAGCTTTTGCTATTTCTGAAAAAGAAATAAACTTGATATTGAAAAGTTCATTTTCAAAACTACAATTCATATTCAATAAAAATGTTTTGGTAAAGGTTATTGAAGGTACTCAAGTAAATATTTATCCATTTGACGCAGATAAAAACGATGTAGTTAGTCCTACTTTTTATTTAAAGGCAGAGTATAATACATTAACAATCAATCTTGATACCAGAGAATGGATTAAACTCATAATCTTTATTATTATTTCTTGTGTCTTTATTGTGATGTATTTCACAACACCATCAGAAATTATTGATCCAATTACTAAAGAAAAAACATCGAACAATATTAAAGAATTATATAGTGCATTAATGTCTTTGGGATTAGGTTTTGTAGTTATTGAGCTGATTACAAAACTACTTGTTCCAAAAATATTCAAGCCAAAATATCCTTCAGTTATAATAAAAAATTTCTCAAATCTTTTTGAGAACAAAGGAAAAAAAGATATTAAAACGCCAGTTAAACCAGTTGATCCAATAACAGAATAATGATACGAATTCCATACATAAAGATTAGACAAAGAAACGAAGTGTTTTTTGTGACAAAATTCAGATCTGATGTTCTGCTTAATTACACGGATTTTCATTATCGTGAACCTTATACTAAGTTTCAAGATTCTAATGACCAAACAAAAACAGCTGAATACATCGAAAAAATTAAAAGACAGGGAATTAATCTTCAATCAAATGAAGAAGGAATTCAACGTAGATTGCAATATGAAAGGATTAAGAACATTTCAGAATATTTAAATACAGATGAAACCAATTTCTTGCCAAATTCATTTTTGCTATCTGCGAATTTAGATGAAGATGACAGCTTTTTTGATAATTATTTAAAATACGAAAATGAAGAAATTGGATATTTTGAATTCCCAGATTCAATCAGGTTTTCAATTATAGATGGACAACATCGTTTAGCAGGAATCTCATTAATGGATTCCGAGTTTCAAACTAAAATGGAATTAACAGTAATTCTTCTTTTTAATGTTTCTATACCAACAGCTGCAAAACTATTTTCTGACATAAATGGAAAACAAAAGGCGGTAAATAAGTCATTAATTTATGATTTACAAGACCTTATTGGTAGAGAATATCAAAATGAAATTTCTAAATATCATTCAATTTGTGAATCTTTTTATACATCAAAATCGTCACCTCTATACAAGCAAATTAAAATGTTAGGAGTTGGCAGTGGTGCAATATCTCAGGCTTTCTTTATTGACTATACAATGGAAAATGTTAATCGAATTGATGATCTTAAACAAAGTGATATTCAAAGCATATATGACCAGCTTTTTTACTTTTTTAAATCATTTCAGAAAACATTTCCAGATGATTGGCCTGTTCCATTAACATTTGAAAATGATGATGAATTAGAAAATTATTCTATAAAAGTGCTCAAAGAAAAGAAAAGCCAACTTGTGAAGACAAATGGTTTCGGAGCAATTTTAAGACTGTTTCCTGATATTTATAAAAAATCAGAAAAGGATTATAAAAGCTATTTAGAAATAATTGGAAAACTCAAAGGTCAAATAAAATGGACTAATGACGGCACAATGGGAACAGGCAAAGGTTACCAAGATAAACTATTAAGAGAAATGAAAAAGGCTTTAAACTTGGAATAATTACTACCGCCAACAGCACCTACCCAAAAGGCGGGCTTTCGTCTTCGCATGAATATTGAAAAGTAAAAGAATCATCAATTTTTTAAAGTACTTTCGTCTTCAAACTCCCGCCCTTCGGATAGCTGCAAACCGTTACCTGCAAGCGTAGAGCGACACACAGCCAAAACGACAAATGCAAAAAAGAGAAATAATTATGAGCAATAAATTAGTTTTTTGGACAGGAATACTTGGTGTGACATTTTTTGGTGTGGCTTCTTCTTTAGGCGGGTTTCAATTTGACAACTATAGCCCTATTTCTCAATACATAAGTGAGACAATGGCAGTTGACACACCTTACGGAAAAGTGTTGAGATTTTTCGGGTATATTCCAAGTGGAATCCTATTGACAATATTCAGCTTCGCAGGACTTAAAAAGTTTCCTAAATCTAATCTGACTAAAATTGGATTTTGGGGACTTGGGTTTTTTTATGGAATTGCGACAATAGTTGTTGGTTTATTTCCTTGCGACAAAGGTTGTAATAAAGAATTAGTTGACCCAAGTTTTTCGCAAATAATTCATAATTTGACAGGTTTATTGACCTACATATTTGTTCCAATCAGTATTATAATTATTGGTGTCGGTTTACGACAATCAAAGAAGTATGGCGAACTATCTAAAATTGCCATTATTTGCGGATTAATTTGCATTGTGTTTATCGGTTTATTGTTGTCTGACCCTCTGACAAATTATGCAGGTTTATTTCAGCGAATTATTGAAGGAACATTTATTATTTGGATTATTTCTTGTTCAATATCTATTAAACGAAGTAACCAACTTGAGAACAATACAAACCGAAATGAATAGAACGCCAGCAGGTAACATCATATTTGCAAAAGCGGGGGGTTGGTGTTTCAATGAAAGTGAAGTACTAAATTCAAATTTTGTGCTTCTAATGAAGTTCGGTGCTAAAAATCCCCGCCTTCGCAAATATGAGAACCGTTGGGCAACAGCTTGTGGGAGAACTGCACAAAAAAAATAATTTAAATAAGTTGCGATATTTGGAAACTTTATTATCTTTGTAAAATATTTACAAACCCAAATGAATGCAATATTTTGAAACACGATTTTTAGAAGAAGCCGATAAATTTATATCTGAACTTGATTTTAAAACAGCAAGAAAATTATTTTATAATATTGATTTAGCTGAACAGACAAATGACCCACGACTTTTTAAAAAACTGAATAAAGATATTTGGGAATTTAGGACCTTTTATGCTGGTCTTCAAATTAGACTTCTTGCTTTCTGGGATAAATCAGACAACAAAGAAACATTAGTATTTGCAACACATGGCTTTATAAAGAAAGTGGACAAAGTTCCACCAAAAGAAATTGAAAGAGCAATACAAATAAGAGAAACATATTTTAATGATAAACTTAAAAATAGGTAAAATGACACAGAACGAAATAAAATCATACTCACTTTCAGAAATGAAAGACAAGTACATTGGCAAAGTCGGAACAAAAGAACGAGAAGAATATGAATATGAACTTAGTATGGACGTTTTAGGTAAAATGATTAAGACAGCACGACAAGAGCGTAATTTGACTCAAGAGCAATTAGGTGAAATTGTTGGAGTTCAAAAATCTCAAATTTCTAAATTAGAAAGCAGTACCAATAGTGCAACAATTGACACGATTATTAAAGTTTTTAAAGCTTTAAAAGCTGACATAAATTTTAATGTGAAAATAGAAAAGCAATTTATAAAATTAGCGTAACGTATAAAAGCCGATCGCCCAACAGCAGTTTGGCAAAATGGCGGGTTTAGTGCTAAATTGAACATTCGGATTTCTAATGAAGTTTAGTTCTAAATTGAAAGCAAGTACTTCAAAGTCCGCCACTTCGCCAAGCTGCGAAACGTTAGGTGCAATGCTAAAGCATGCCCCGTCCTAAAATA
>JBIIXU010000008.1:0-100001 GCA_044347145.1 Flavobacterium sp. | reverse complement strand
CTAATTCTAAATCAATAGCTGAAAGAACTGTCCCAACACGCATATCAACTTTTTCAAAATCCTGCCAACTTATCAAGTCTTAACTATTTAATTTTTAATGATTTTTTTAACAACGTACCCATGTGTTGTATAAATACCAATATGATAGACACCAGCACTCAAATGTTGAATATCGATATTGTTTTGGTCGGATACAAACAGCTTTTGACCTAGCGCATTAAGTGCTTCAATTTTCTCTAAACCAATAAATGAAGGCATTTGAACTTCAAACATATGACTGGTTGGATTAGGAAACAGTATGACGTTTTGATTTAGATCAAAAGTGCTTTGCCTTAAAGTTACGCTATTATTATTAGAAATAATGTGCTTACGGGGGTCAAAGGTTATACTTTGAACCGGAAAAGGTAACGAGGCAATAAACTGCTGACCATTCGTTTGATGCTCAAATCTTAAATCTTGGAAAGTATTGGCACCATGAAAACGGATTTGAAGTGGCATTTCAAAAAAACTAACACTTGGATGCGAAGTGGTTTGGTTTACAATAATTTTAACCTCATTATTACTTAAAATTTCATAGCTTATTTGATAACTTGGGTAGCCCTCAAAAAACAACCAATCATTAAAAAATTCGGACAAAGAACTACCGTATACTGCTTCAAAATGTGCTATTAAATCAGCTGTAACTGCATAATCATAAGCTAGTTGATTATCTGCTAAAAAATTTCGACAGGCTGTTACAAAAGCTGTTTCTCCAATTTTCCACCGTAACATATGTAAAACCATTGCTGCTTTTCTATAGGACAGCCTACTATTAAAGATTCTAAAAACATTAGTTGCTTCCTGGTCTGATAAATAAACTGCTCCACCTGGTTGAGAGGTAATCGTATTAATTAAACTTGCCTTGTGCTGCGTAAAGGCATCCTCGCCATCAAATTGTTGGATAACCATCGCTGAAAGATAAGTAGCAAAACCTTCGTTTAGCCAAATATCTTTCCAAGTGCCGCAAGTAATTTTGTTACCAAACCACTGATGAGCCAATTCATGAGCAATCAAACCTCTATCAAAATTCCCCATAAAAGAAATAGTTGTGTGTTCCATACCTCCACCCCAACCAAACTGGGCATGACCATATTTTTCTAAGTGAAAAGGGTATGGTTCAAAATAAGATTCAAAAAATTCCATAATTGGTAAAGTGACCGCAACATCTAAAGTAGATTGTGTAGCATTTTCAGGGTAAAAATAATTAACAATCGGAAAATCGTTTGGTGCAATGCCACCTTGTTGAATAAATATTTGATAATTTGTGATGGCAAAAGCCACCAAATACGCCGGAATAGGATAGTTATGAAATGAATGCGTTGTTTTTAAATTACCATTGATCGTTTGCGATTGTTCAACTCCATTTGTAGCCACAACATATTGACTGGGTGCAGTCACATAAATATTAATCGATTCTATTTTATCATTCAAATCTTGTTTGCATGGCCACCAATCTTTTGCACCAAATGGTTCAGACAAGGTCCACATGACAGGAACACCAGCATGTTGGCTAGTTGCAAATGCTTGAAATCCGCTAATTGGTGGTTCGCCCTCATAAATTATTTTAACTGATGTTATTTCATTGGCCAACAAGGGTTGGTTTAAAGTAATGACCAATTCATTATTGGTATTTTGAACAAAAGTTAAGTTTTGATTATTTTGTGAAACGGATGAAACAATTAAAGCATTGGCTAAATCAAAAGTTACCGTTGACATGTTAGATAAGGCTTTAAATGTAGTTGTTACATCACCTTCAACATAATAAAAAGCTGGATCAACCTTCAAGCGTAAGTCGTGAGTTAAAACATCATAATTCAATGTGTTTGGGTTGATTCGAAAATTTAGAACTTTTTCACTCATTTGCCTTTCATTGTCGATAATTTTATCTAATTCATCCTCTTGCGCAAATGAAAAAAATTGAAAAAAAATAAGTACAAATAAGGAATATTTCATGCGATCAAATTTACAAAACTGTGAAGTTATAGGAAAAACCGTTGCCAAATTCTAAGGGACTTGCCACTACTACAGTGGTAAAACCATTGACCTGATCAGATGAAAACTGCACTAGACTAGGGTTTTCTAAACTTTCGCCTAGCAATAAGCGATATTGTCCAACTGCATTTAATCTAACACCAACTCTAGATTCATATTTTTTGTTGTTACCGTTATATCTTGCGCCTACATTTATCGATTCTGTCACGTTGACTATACCTCTATCAACCACAATATCACTTGTGCTCAGAGCAACCCTAATCCACTGCCCACTAACGTTTTTTTCTAGGGTAAAGAAATAACGCATAAAATTTGAACCAGATGTTCGGAAAACATCTATTGGAGTGGCTTGATTAGGTTCATTCAAAACACTTGAAAAACTATCTGTGTTCATGAACAAAACATCACCGACACGGTAGTCAATAAGACTAGCTTCTACCTTAATTATCGGATTATTTACCGTCAAATAAACACTGTTATAAAATTCTCTTTCTTCGCAAGAAAAGAGGAGTAAAAAAACAAAACTTAAAAATAATTTTCTCATTTGATAGTTTTTTAAAATTAAAAGCGATAACCGATATTTAGTCCAAAACGACTTATTGCCTCTGGGCTATCATCGCCTTTTAGCAAATTTTTACCCATGCCAGCAAAGGCTTCAACCAGCACCACCTTTTTTATATAAAATTTATATCCAACGGCTGCACCTATTGCTACATCGCTATAATTACTATCAACAGCCTGATAATAACCAACATTATTTTCAACTAAACGTTGCAGCGTCTTATTTTGACCAACGTTGTAAGAAGCAAACGCCTCAATAAAATAATAGCGTGGTTTATTGGAATCAAAATTGTATCTAAAATAAGGAATAATTTGATAATCTATTTTGTTTGATAAAAATCCATTGTCAAAGTCACTATTATCATTCTTGTTGTTGTGCTTTTTATAACTAAGACCTAAGGAATAATTCTGATTAAGATGAAATTCATAAGTAAATTGAATATGACTAAAGGCAACTAGATTTAAGGCATCAAATTTAATTTCGTGTTTACCATTATCTTGCCCAAATAAAGCCATGGCAAAAAAACAAAAAAATAATTTAAAAATTTTATTCATCTTTTTAATTTTAATTAGTTAATTTATTTAAAACGAAATTTATTAAATGATCTACAGCTTCATAAGGATTACTGCTAAAATCGCCATTTGCCCGATTGGCAATAATCGCATTTAGGGATAAACATTCATGACCCAACAACTTTCCTAAGCCATAAATGGCGCTAGTTTCCATTTCCAAATTTGTAATTTTGATACCTTCAAAATTAAAGCTATCCATTTTGCTATTTAATGAAGGATCTTGAATATCAAGTCGCAAGACACGTCCTTGTGGACCATAAAAACCACCGGCAGTTGCGGTGAATCCTTTGAAAATATGATCAGAAGTTAATTTTTCTTCTAAAACTTGACTCCCTGTGATGATATAAGGTTTTCCTTTTTTTACATCCCAATTTGTATGTTGAATAAAAGCCTCCTCTATTGCTTTTTCTGTCACTGCATCAATTAAATATGATCGTAGCATATTATCCAAGCCAAGACCAAATTTACTCATTACAAAACTATCAACTGGTATATCAGATTGCAAAGCACCAGATGTCCCAATACGAATAATATTTAAAGAAGTTAAATTTGTTTTCGGTTGTCTAGATGACAAATCAATATTTACCAGCGCATCTAGTTCATTCATAACAATATCAATATTATCTGGACCAATTCCAGTTGACATCACTGTCAGCCTTTTGCCTCTATAAAATCCCGTTTGTGTCTTAAATTCACGCTTTTGAATCGTAAATTCTATTTTATCAAAAAGTTTTGTAATACGTTCTACCCTATCCTGATCACCAACAAAAATTATATCATTGGCAATTTGCCCAGGTTTGAGATTGAGATGATAGACACTGCCATCCGGGTTGAGTATAAGTTCAGAATTTTTAATCATCATATTCGCTTTCAACTTACAAATATATTAAATAATTTTAAAAAATGAGGTTTATTTTTGGGATAATGATATTTATAATTTTAAAGAAAACTATAAATTTTAATCAAGAAAATTGCCTGAAAAAAGTCATCTTAAATATGATTAAAAGTTTTTAAAATCAAATATTTTCTATACATTTGGGCTTGATATTATAAACATATGAACATAAAATTTAATCAAAACGAAGATCATAATAAATTATTAGTTTCTGAATTGCGTCAAAGACTAGCAAAAGTAAAACTTGGTGGTGGAGAAAAGCGGATTGAAAAACTTCATGAACAGGGTAAAATGACTGCAAGAGAACGTATTGAATATTTGTTAGACAAAAATAAACCTTCAATAGAAATAGGTGCATTTGCAGGCGATGGCATGTATAAAGAGCACGGAGGTTGTCCTTCTGCGGGTGTTGTTGTCAAGATTGGTTATATCAGCAATAAACAATGTATCGTAGTGGCCAATGATGCCACTGTAAAAGCAGGTGCTTGGTTTCCAATAACTGCAAAGAAAAATCTGAGAGCACAAGAAATTTCGATTGAAAACAACATCCCAATAATTTATTTGGTTGACAGTGCTGGGGTCTATTTACCGATGCAAGATGAGATTTTCCCTGATAAAGAACATTTCGGCAGGATATTTAGAAACAATGCCGTCATGAGCAGTATGGGTATTACACAAATCGCAGCAGTTATGGGAAGTTGTGTGGCTGGTGGCGCCTATCTGCCCATAATGAGCGATGAAGCCATGATTGTAGACAAAACTGGCAGCATATTTCTGGCGGGTAGTTATTTAGTAAAGGCAGCTATTGGCGAAAACATAGACAATGAAACATTAGGCGGTGCCACAACACATTGCGAAATATCTGGCGTTACAGATTACAAAGCCAAAGATGATAAAGACGCTTTAGATAGAATCAAAAATATTGTTGGTAAAATAGGTGATTTTGACAAAGCTGGTTTTAATAGAATTGAACCATTATTACCCGAAAAAGATTCCGCAGAACTTTATGGTGTTTTGCCAAAATCAAGAACGGAACAGTATGACATGTATGAAATTATTAACCGAATTGTAGATGCCAATTCAGTAGATGATTACAAACCAGATTATGGTCAATCAATTATCACATGTTATGCGCGAATTGATGGCTGGGCGGTTGGCATAATTGCCAATCAGCGCATGGTGACCAAGAACAGAAAAGGTGAACTACAATTTGGAGGCGTTATCTACTCTGATAGTGCAGACAAAGCCACGAGATTTATTGCTAACTGTAACCAAAAGAAAATACCTTTGGTTTTTATGCATGATGTAACAGGTTTTATGGTTGGTAGTAAATCTGAACATGGCGGCATTATTAAAGATGGTGCCAAAATGGTTAATGCCGTGGCCAATTCAGTGGTTCCTAAATTCACCATCATTATTGGCAATAGTTATGGTGCTGGTAATTATGCCATGTGCGGTAAGGCCTATGATCCAAGATTAATTTTTGCTTGGCCTAGCGCCGAGCTTGCTGTTATGGGCGGCACACAAGCAGCTAAAGTTTTAGCTCAAATTGAAGCTTCTTCATTAAAAGCTAAAGGCGAAACCGTTAATGAAAAAGTAGAACAAGACCTATTCGATAAAATCAAAGCAAGATATGATGCGCAAGTTTCGCCTTATTATGCAGCAGCTCGTTTATGGACCGATGCCATCATTGATCCCATTGATACCCGAAAATGGTTAAGCCTTGGAATAGAAGCTGCAAACCATTCGCCAATCAAAAAACGCTTTAACATGGGTGTTCTACAGGTCTAATGTATTCATCTTTTGATGTTTGTCATAAGAATTAAAACACTAAAAATGATAACTTGTTGTACATAAAAAATCACCAAATGGTTAATATACATACGCATGCTTCTAAAGAACCTCATCAAACAGAACTAATCAATTTGTACCCTTGGGAATTACATAATAATGGCCATTATTTTTCAATAGGTATTCATCCTTGGTATATTGATCAGGATAGATTAAAAACAGATTTAATCACCATTGAAAACCAGCTCGCAAATCCAAAAGTATTAGCTATAGGCGAATGTGGTCTTGATAAGAGAATAGATATACCCTTTGACCTACAAATTACTGTTTTCAAAGAACAGCTACTGCTAGCACAAACACACCAAAAACCAGTTATCATTCACTGCGTTAATGCCTATCAAGAAGTAATAAAAATTAAAAAGGAGTTACAAATATCTGTACCATTTATCATTCATGGTTTTTCTAAAAGTTTAGAATTGGCTAATTTATTATTAAAAAATGATTGCTATTTATCTTTTGGAAAATATCTCATTTTAAACGAAAATTTAGGAGAAGTTTTAAATCATATCCCTTTAAATCAGTGCTTTTTAGAAACAGACAACACTAGTTTTACCATTGAAGATATTTATAAAAAAACATCGGATTTGACAAAAAAAACGATACCCGAATTAGAAATCATTTTCAAATCTAATTTTGAAAAAGTATTTTTGCAAAATAAAGTTTATGAATCATGAAAAAATGGCAAGAACGTGCAGAATTACTTTTTAAAGCATCAGGTATTGAAAAATTATCAAATGCCAATGTATTGGTAGTAGGTCTTGGTGGTGTTGGTTCATTTGCTGCTGAATTTTTAGCTAGAGCGGGCGTCGGAAGTATGACCATTGTTGATGGAGATGTAGTTGATATTACAAACATTAACAGACAATTACAAGCACTTCATTCAACCATTGGTTTACATAAGGTTGATTTGATGGAGCAGCGACTTAGAGACATCAATCCAGACATCCAATTGACCAAAATTAATGAATTTCTTTCACCAGAAAGAGCCTATGAATTGGTTACAGGTGAATACGACTATGTCCTAGATTGTATTGATAGCATAACGCCTAAAATCAACCTAATAAAAGCAGCCAAACGAAAAAAAGTAAAAATAATTAGCAATATGGGCGCAGGAGGCAAATTTCATGCTTCCAAAGTCATGATCAAAGATATTAGCAAAACTGACTATTGTCCATTAGCAAAAACCATCAGGAAACGCTTAAAAAAAGATGGAATAGACAAAGGTATAAAAGTGGTTTATTCTTATGAAAAACCTGATGAGTCCAGTATAAAGACAACAGATGGTAAAAATTATAAAAAATCATTTTATGGCACAAATAGTTGGATGCCATGCCTATTTGGTTTGCATGCCGCTGAACATGTAGTAATGAATTTGATAAAAAATTAAACATGGACTCACATCTACAATTCATGAAAGAAGCCATCAAACAATCTATTGCTGGCATGAAAAACAATGAAGGCGGACCTTTTGGTGCTATCGTTGTGAAAAATGGGCAAATCATTGGCCGAGGCAACAATAAAGTGACTTCAACTAATGATCCTACCGCGCATGCAGAAGTCGTTGCCATTAGAGACGCATGCAAAACCCTAAACAGCTTTCAATTAGATGGATGCATTATCTATACATCTTGCGAACCCTGCCCGATGTGTTTAGGAGCCATTTATTGGGCGAGACCACAAAAGGTTTTTTATGGTAATTCCAAAGTTGATGCGGCAAACATTGGCTTTGATGATGACTTTATATATAAAGAATTAGAATTGCCTTTAAAAGATCGCCAAATTCCTTTTGAACAAATTGGCAGACACGAAGCCCTTTCTGCGTTTGAATTTTGGGATGCAAAACAAGATAAAACGGATTACTAATTAAAAATAATCGCTTGAATGGGTTCAAATGAAACCGACTTGTCATCTTCAATAAAATACTTTAAAAAAACCTCACCTGTATACTTACCATCAGAAAATGCAGCAATAACCCAACGATGATTAATTACGCGAAAGCCATCAAAAAGATATGGCTTACCCGATAATTGAGCCACGTCTATGAGCTTATTATCTTGCGGTTTTTCATTTATTTTGTATAAGGATTCGCGAACCATTGATTGAATTTGATCAGGGCTTAAATAGTCGCCAGTTTTTTTGTTTTCAAAATAGTCTAATGATTTTTGATTGGATGCTATGGAAAACAAGCTATAATCAAAAACTAATTGCTCAAGTGAATCAATTTTCTGTTTATGAGTTTTTGAAACCTCCGTTTTAGCTAAAATGACACTGTTTTTTTTAAAAAACATGTAGGTAAAGGCATTTGTTAAAATCAAAAAAATCACCAAATAAATCAAAAGTTGTCTTCTCATTGTAATTAAAAATTAATTGTTAAATTGTCATAGGCCAAAAATACATTTTTTGGCAATTTTTTACTAACCTCTTCATGAAAACCTAAACGATGGCTAATATGTGTAAAGTATGCCTTTTTAGGCTTTACCTGCTCTATAAAAAACAAAGCTTCATCAAGTGTTAAATGCGAATGATGTGGTTCATTTCTCAAAGCATTAACGATCAACACTTCTAAACCTATTAGCTTCTCTTGTTCAGCAGGTGCAATGGTTTTCATGTCAGTTAAATAGGCTAAATTCCCGATTCTAAAACCTAAAACCGGCAAATCACCATGCATAATCTCAATAGGCACAATTTCCTCACCATTAACCAAAAACGTAGCATTTGAAGACACCACATTTAAACTGACGTCAGGTGCACCCGGGTAACGGTTACTGGTTTCAAAAACATAATCAAAGCGTCTTTTCAAATTAATCGCAGTGTCTAAAGATGCAAAAATAGGTAAAGCGCCCTGCTTAAAACAAAACGGGCGAATATCGTCAAGACCTGCTGTGTGGTCTGCATGGTGATGTGTAAATAATAAGGCATCAATTTTTTCGCAATGACTTCTTAACATTTGATAGCGAAAATCCGGCGTGCAATCAATAACAATAGAATTTTTTGCTGTTTTAATCCAGACTGAAACACGCAACCGTTTATCTTTAGAATCCGTACTTAAGCAAACAGGATGATTACTGCCTATAACAGGAATACCTTGTGAAGTACCAGTACCCAAAAAAGTTAAAGTCATTAGAATATTTTTGACAAAATTAATAAAATTTTAAAAGGAAATAGCATATAATTTCAATATCTTTGCGGATATAAATATGACATAAATGGAAGCAACTTCATTTTCAATTGAATTAAAGGGAGATAAAATAATCCACCAAATTCCTTCTATAAGAGATAAAGCACTAAGAATTAATTTGAATGAAAATATTTACGGTACTTTTGCAGAAATAGGCGCAGGTCAAGAAACAGTGAGACAATTCTTTAGAGCAGGTGCTTCTTCTGGTACAATTGCTAAAGCAATGTCTGCATATGATAAAGATTTTAGCGATTCTATTTATGGCGACGAGCCTGATGGCAGATATGTTTCTGAAATTAGATTACGAAAAATGCTATCCTACGAAATGCAGCTCATTGAAGAGCGTTTAAGTAGAGAAAAGCATCCAGATAAATTGTTTTTTAGCTATGCAAATACTGTTGCTACGATTGATTTTTCAAAACGTTACAAAGGTCATGGCTGGGTTGGAATAAAATATCAGTTGGATCCCAATGAAGCGCATAATCAAATTATTTTACATATCAGGTTTAAAGAAAACGACGCCAAATTACAACAAGAAACTTTAGGGACTTTAGGCGTAAATCTTATATACGGTGCTTTCTATAAACATAATAAACCCAAAAAAATATTAAAATATCTGTATGACCATTTAGACAAAGATCAGATTGAAATAGATATGATTAATTTTGAAGGGCCGCGATTCAAAGATATTGACAATCGTCTGATGAGTTTGCAATTGGTGAAAAATGGTATGACCGACGCGGTTATGTTTAACCCAGAAGGCAATAATATTTTGCCAGCAAATGTCCTTTATAAAAAAAATGTGCTAGCCATTAGAGGAAGTTTTAGACCTGTTACTAAAGTTAACATGGACATGTATCAAAATTCTTTAGAAATGTTTCTCAATCAAAGAAAAGTTGACCCAAGCAAAACCATGGTGATTTTTGAAATTACGCTTTCAAATTTGAGAAATGAAGGAGAAATAGATGAGGTAGATTTTATGGATCGTGCCAGATTACTTTGTTCACTAGGTCAAACGGTTATGATTTCTAATTTTCAAGAGTATTATCGTTTAGTGGAATATTTTTCAAATTATACGAAGGAACGCATGGGCCTGGCAATGGGCGTCAATAATTTAGTACCTATTTTTGATGAAAAATATTACCGCCATTTAAGTGGTGGAATCTTGGAGGCATTTGGAAAATTGTTTTACCGGGATTTGAAAGTTTTTCTATATCCTATGCTAGATGAAAATGGTAAAATTGTGAATTCAGAAAACTTAATGGTGCATCCACGAATGAAAGAACTTTATAAATTCTTCAAATTTAATGGTAAGGTCGTCGATATTGAAAACTATAATGTAGAAAATTTAAAAATCTTTTCACGAGAAATACTTAAAAAGATTATTGAAAACCAAGAAGGTTGGGAAGACACTTTGCCAAAAGGTGTCTCAGAAATGATCAAAGATCAAGGCCTTTTTGGTTATAATAATAGTGAAAAAAAATCATTGCAAGCTAATCAAAATGCGTAAAGCTGAAAAGGTCAATTTTATTATTGAAACCCTCAATCATTTATATCCCAGCATTCCAATTCCTCTAGATCATAAAGATCCATACACGCTGTTGGTTGCCGTATTGCTTTCTGCGCAATGCACTGATGTGCGTGTTAATCAAATTACACCTCTCCTATTTGCTAAGGCCGATAATCCATTTGACATGGTAAAATTGAGTATTGAAGAAATTAAAGATATCATTAGACCGTGTGGTTTATCACCAATGAAATCAAAAGGCATACACGGTTTATCACAAATAATTATTGAAAAGCATCAAGGCCAAGTGCCAAAAAGTTTTGAAGCCCTAGAGGCAATGCCGGGTGTTGGCCATAAAACAGCAAGCGTTGTTATGAGTCAAGCTTTTGGTGTAGCTGCTTTTCCAGTTGATACACACATCCACCGGTTAATGCATCGCTGGACGTTATCGAATGGTAAAAGTGTCACCCAAACTGAAAAAGATGCCAAACGACTGTTTCCAAAATCATGCTGGAATGATCTTCATTTACAAATGATTTGGTATGGCAGAGAATATTCTCCAGCCAGAGGATGGAACTTGGAAAAAGACGTCATAACAAAAAAAATAATGGAAAAATAAAAGGTGCATTTATGAATGCACCTTTTAATCACTAATAGTTAAACTTTAAAAAATTAATTAATAAAAACCTCAAAGGTTTTAGATTTTGATTTAAACACTTTAAAACCTTTTGAATAATTGAGCAAAAAGCTAATTGTTTCAGGATTTGGGTCTAAATAAGCTTGTTTTTGTTTAGAGTAATTTTCTTGCATATAGTTGATTTAAAATGTTATAAACTAACAACGCAAGAAAATTAAATATATTGCTTAGTTGGTGACAATAATTTGATGCTTTTCAATAAGTTTACGTAAATTGATTACAGCATAACGCATTCTGCCCAGTGCTGTATTGATGCTAACGTCAATTATATCTGCAATTTCTTGAAATGACATGTCATCATAAATCCTCATTTTTAAAACCTCTTGCTGATCATATGGCAAAAAATCAATCAATTTAACCACATCTTGATTAATTTGCTCAGTAACCATAAAATTCTCTATCGTGGGTGATCCATCAGTCAATGTTTCCAATATGCTAAAATCATCATTATCACGCATTTTTTTAACCTTTGATTCATTTCTGTAATGGTCAATAATTAAATTATGCGCAATTCTCATCACCCAAGAAGTAAATTTTCCTTCGTCATTGTAGGCTTTTAACTTCAATTTATGAATCACTTTGACAAAAGTATCCTGAAAAATGTCATTGGACAATTCTCTATCTGAAGTTTTTGAATAAATAAATGAAAAAATCTTTGATTGATGTCTTTCTATCAAAATTGCCAAACAATGCTCACTACCATTACCATATGAGGTAATCAACTCCGAATCTGTAAGGTACACTCTATTCATAATTATGACTTTTAAATCACACAAAAATCTATTTTTGTAAGAAATTAATAAGTAAAATTATGCTATAGGCATCGGTGTTTTTATTGTTAAACTGATGCAAATATATAAAGATTTTTCAAAAAACAAAATTTATCAACATTTTTTTGAAATGTTAACAACTTAATTACAAAAAACACGATCAAAAAAAACTAATCTCTCTCGTCTTTTCATCAACGATTTCAATGTTAATCACGTGGTAATGGTCTAATAAAGGTAAAATTTTTTCTGGCCATTCAATTAAACACAAATGACCTGTGTCTAAGTATTCTTCAAATCCTATATCTAAAGCTTCCTCAAGGTTTTTTATTCTGTATAAATCAAAATGATAAATAGTGCTGTTTAGTGTCTGATATTCATTAATCAATGAAAAAGTGGGACTAGAAGCGTCTTTTTCATAACCTCTAATCTTAAGCAATGCCTGAATGAATGTGGTTTTCCCAGCACCCATTTGACCATTAAACAAAATGACCTGATGTTTAATTTGTTTTGAAAGTTCAAAGGCTACTGATTGAATATCATTTAATTCATACTTAAATACCATACTATTTAGGTTGCATTATTATTAATGGCACTAACATCTCTTCCATTGAAACACCACCATGTTGATAGGTGTCTTTATAATAATTGACATAATGGTTGTAATTATTAACGTAGGCGAAAAACATGTCTGTTTTGGCAAAAATAAAACTACTGGTTAAATTTATTGAAGGCAATCCAATTAAGGTTGGGTTTTTAACCGCATAAACATCTTTGTTTTCGTAAGAAAGATTTCTACCAGTTTTGTAACGTAAATTTAAACTGGTTTGCTTATCCCCTATTACTTTTGATGGGTTTTTTATGTTTATTGTGCCATGATCAGTAGTTAAAATCAATTTAAAGCCCATGTTTTGTGCTTGTTGAATAATCTCTAAGAGGGGCGAATTCCTAAACCAACTTTGCGTCAATGACCGATATGATTTATCGGTTTCAGCCAATTCTTTGACGATTTCCGTATCTGTTTTGGCGTGAGACAAGGAGTCAACAAAATTATAGACCACAGCAATTAAATCATTATCCTTATGTTGTTTAAAAGATTGTGACAGCTTTTTTCCTGCAGTTAAATTGGTAATCTTAAAATAATCTGCTTTCACTTTTAAACCTAATCTATTCAAATGATGAAGCATTAATTCTTTTTCAAAAAGATTTTTTCCGCCTTCGTCTACATCATTTTTCCAATATTGTGGCAGGTGCTTTTCCATTTCAAGGGGTGTATACCCTGAAAATAAAGAATTACGAACATATTGTGTTGCTGTTGGCAAAGCAGCATAATACATATGCTCCTTTTCAATTTTGAAATGATTTGATATGGTGGCTTCTATAGCACGCCACTGATCAAAACGCAAATTATCAATGACAACGAATAGAACTGGTTTGTCTTTTTTTACTAATTCTGGTACAACATACTCTCGAAAAACTTCATGAGACAAAATGGGTTTATCCTCTTTATACTTAAACCAGTCTTCGTAGTTTTTTTCTATAAATTTAAAAAACTGCAAATTGGCTTCTAATTTTTGCGACTCTAATATGCTGATTAAAGAATGGTCACCAATATGATCAAGTTCCATATCCCAAAAAACCAGTCTTTTGTAAATGTCTACCCAACCTTCATAATTTTTCACCATACCCAAATCCATGGATATTTTTCTAAATTCTTTTTGATAATCTAAAGTTGTTTTTTCCGAAACCAAGCGCGTGTGGTCTAGATTTTTTTTAAGTGATAACAAAATCTGATTTGGATTGACTGGCTTAATCAAAAAATCTGCAATTTTAGAACCAATGGCTTCTTCCATAATATGCTCCTCTTCACTTTTGGTAATCATTATAATAGGCACGTTGGCTTTAATTTCTTTCATTTCTGAAAGCACTTCTAAGCCCCCCATACCAGGCATATTTTCATCTAAAAAAACGGCATCAAAATTATTTTCCTTGAATAAATCTAATGCGTCATAACCATTATTGCATGGCGTGACATTGTAATTTTTTTGCTTTAAAAACAAAATATGCGGCTTTAATAAATCAATTTCATCATCAACCCATAATACATTTATTTCATTCATCTTTTGTGGCTTTTGTTATCAAACTAATAATTTGATGGTTTAGTATATTTAAAACATTAAAGTTTTGGTAAAATTATTAAATTTTCTATTAATCAAATTGAACTACGCAGGTACGATTCTTTGTTTAACCTGAAATTAACATAAAAGCATACAAATTTAACTTTGTCTTAACTAGTTTGTTTTTTTTTGGCACGCGTATTGCAATATCCTAATTGTAAATAAATACGTTCTCATATAAAATAAGTTTAGGTTAAGTTTGACAAGCCCATTACCTCAAAAATTTTGGGCTTTTCTTTTCTTTTTTCAATTTTAAAGTTTCATATATAAATTCATAAAAATAAGTTTAGGTTAAGTTTGGTTGATAAGCCCTTTTTTGATTCATTCAAAATTGGGCTTTCTTTTTATATATCTCTGATGTTAATTGGTTTAACGACAAAAAAAATGTATGGTTGTACACTAATAAAACTTAGTATTTTTGAGGTGCCTTAAGAAATTCAATGAATTTTTTGAAAGCTATAGCGCGGTGACTAATACTTTTTTTCTCAAGTAAGGTCATTTGAGCAAATGACAAATTATAACCATCTGGCTGAAAAATTGGGTCGTAACCAAAGCCGTTATCTCCTATTGGTAGATGTAATATCTCTCCATTGATTTTCCCTTCAAAAGTAAATTCACCAAAAGAACTAACGAAAGCAATAACGGTTTTAAAATTAGCTTGTCTATTTTCTTTACCATGAAGGTTTCGAAGTAATTTAAGATAATTTGCCTGATCATCTTTGGGTTCACCTGCATATCTAGCTGAATAAATACCAGGTTCACCATTAAGCGCTGCTACTTGAAGACCTGAATCATCTGCAAAACAAGGTAAATTAAAGGTTGAAAAAATGGTCCTAGCTTTGATTAAAGCATTGCCTTCAAACGTATTAGCTGTTTCAGGAATATCGTCAAAATAGTTTAAATCAGCTAAAGAAATCAATTCAAAAGCATCACCTAAACTTGCTTGAATTTCTATTAACTTATTGACATTGTGCGTGGCGAACACTATCTTTGACCTGTCCATTTCAATAAACTAGTTTCTGCGTTTCAAAATGCGATGTTCTTCATAACAATCATTGACAGCATCAAGAATTTGAAGGTCATTAGCCGAATTTATAAATGATTCTGAATAGTTGCAACGTTGCAAAATTTCTGGTAATTCACTTTTATCAACACCAAGCATTACCGCAATCATTTCTCTATCAAATTTAGATTCTAATAACAATCGGGTGGCATCATCACTGCGCATTTCACGCAATTTTCTTAGTTCTTTTCCTTTCTTGCCAAATAAACTGTGTAATGCATCCGCAGGATTAAAAATTGAACCCAAAACACGATTAACACCACTAGTTGACTTTCCACCACTTTCATAACCATACTTTAAACCCTGAATATCATAACGAAAATCGTCCTTTACAGGAATATGTTTGGCATCAATTTGAAGATAGCCTGTTAAATTATACCTGTAAACAGTAATTTCTTCTAATGCAATTGACTTGGCCGTTAATTTGATGTCGGCAGTTTCATTTTTTATCCAGTCATTCGTAACGATAGCTTTAATGGATTGGTAGCCTAAATATGAAATATACAGTGTATCATTCACTTTTACATCAATTTCAAATTTTCCTTTTTCATTGGTCAGACCACCTTTTACAGAATTAAGGTTTAAAATATGCACATTGGCTAATGGCAATAAATTTGTTTGGTCTTTCACTGTTCCTTTTACTCTGTTTGGTTTATCGGCCGTTTGGGCATTAACGAATACAAAAGAAAAAAAGGCAAATAAAAAAATAAATTTATACATGTATCTTTTAAAGTTGTAAAATTACAAAATTTACAATAATTTTTTTTTATTTTATTTTAAAATTAACAAAAAAAAAGCAGGTTTTTATACCTGCTTTGTAATGGAAGTGATTTATACCTTTCGCTAAAATGGAAAAGGTTTGAATTATTTCATTATGATCGTCTGCTTTTTTTTGCACTCTCAAAAGATTTTTTAAAACCATCGCTTTTGGGTTTGTCTCTAAATGACTTTCTACTATCACCGCCAAAACCGCCAAAGCTTTTACCTTCACGTTGGCCATCTCTTGAACCGCCAAAACTTTTTCCGTCACGTTGGCCATCTCTTGAACCGCCGAAGCTTTTTCGTTCTCTACCGCTTCTATCACCGCCTCTGTCTCTTCTACCTTCACTCCTATTATTAGAAGTGGTGTTTTTAGATATTTCAACGTTAATTTTTCTACCTTCCAATGTCATGCCGTTCAAAATATCCAGCACTTTGTCTGAATGTTCAGCATCGGTATTGAAAAATGAAAAACCTTCTTTTACATCAACTTTGAAAACTGCATCTCTTCCTAATTCAAGTGTTTCTTTTAAGAAATCTTTCAAGGTCATCCAGTTATAATCATCTCTTGAGCCAATATTGATGAAATACCTAACAGCATCTCCATCTTGATTGTTACTAGCATCATAACCAGATTTTTCTTGCGCTAAGTCTTTTTTCTTTTTATAATAAGTGAAGAATCTATTAAACTCAACTGAAATCATTTTTTTAATTAAATCTTCTTTGCTCAAAGATTCAAATAATTCATAAATAGCTGGTAAATAAGCATCTATTTCATGATCAATTTCTACATCTTTTATCTTATTAGCTAAAGAAAACAATTGAACTTCACATATTTCTATACCAGACGGAATACTCTTTTCCTCAAAGGTTTGTTTAATGATTTTTTCAATTTGTTTAATTTTCTTAACTTCACTTTTTGTTGCAATAACAAAAGAAGTGCCTAACTTACCTGCTCTACCTGTTCTACCACTTCTATGATTGTAAATTTCAATTTCATCAGGCAATTGGTAATTTATAACGTGAGTGATATCGTCCACATCAATGCCACGAGCAGCCACATCAGTAGCCACGAGCATTTGCACTTGCTTATTTCTAAAGGCTTTCATAACCGTATCACGCTGTGCTTGAGATAAATCACCATGCAAAGCAGCGGCGTTATAGCCGTCTTCAATTAGTTTATCTGCAATCGCTTGCGTATCACGTTTAGTTCTACAAAAAACAACAGAAAAAATATTTGGATTAGCATCTGCTAAACGCTTTAAGGCTTCATACCTATCTCTAGCGTTAACCACATAATATTCATGCGAAACAGTTGAACTACCTGAATTCTTCTGACCTACTGTAATCTCTACTGGAGATTTCATGAATCTTTTTGCAATTTGGCTAACTTCAAACGGCATAGTCGCAGAAAATAGCCAAGTATTTTTTTCATCTGGCGTATCAGATAAAATTTCTTTTATGTCTTCATAAAAGCCCATGTTAAGCATCTCATCTGCTTCATCTAAAACACAAATTGAGATTTTTGAGATGTTTACTAAACCTCTGCTCATCATATCTTTCATCCGACCAGGTGTGGCCACAATGATTTGCGCACCTTTGCTTACTTTTTTAGCTTGGTCTGTGATGCTTGCACCACCATAGATAGCAACGGCATATAGCCCATCTACATATTTCGCGTAGTTTTGAATTTCATTTGTAATTTGTAAACAAAGTTCACGTGTTGGCGATAAAATTAATGCTTGTGTATTTTTATCTTTTGCATTTAATTTTTGAATAAGCGGAAAACCAAAAGCTGCGGTTTTACCTGTACCTGTTTGAGCTAAAGCCACTAAATCTGTATCTCTTTCTAATAAGGCAGGAATAGCTTTTGCTTGAATGTCACTTGGTGTCTCAAACCCCAAGTCTGAAATAGCTTTTAATAGGTTTTCTTCTAAACCTAAAGCTTGAAAATTAGTCATATATACTTATAAAAATTTGGGTGCAAAGATAGTCTTTTTTTATGACATTACTGAAAATGATTTTTATATCGAAAAAAACTTCGATTCAATTCCATATTTTAATTTAAAAAAAATTAATTTTGACGACTTTATTTTACACTATATGAAAAAATTAATTCTACCAGTAGTTATTATTGGACTAGCTGTTATGGCCTTTTTAGCTTATAATGTTTATGCTATTATGCTGGTGCCAAATACCACCTTTAATGAAGAAAAAGTTGATTTATATATCGCAACAAATAGCAGCTATGATGATGTGAAATTAATGATTAAACCCCTAATTAAAGATTTCAATACTTTTGAAACCTTGGCTACTCAAAAAAAATATCCACAATATATCAAATTTGGAAAAGTTGTTTTGAAGAAAAATATGACTAATAACGAGCTCGTTACTGCACTTAGAAATCCAGTTTTGATTAATCTAACATTTAATAACCAAGAGCGCATTGAAAATTTAGCCGGCCGAGTGGCTAAACAAATTGAAGCTGATAGTACGTCGCTAGTTCATATAATGACTGATTTGGGCTTTTTATCTGATAATGGTTTTGAATCGCAACAAGCCATTGCCATGTATTTGCCTAATTCATACGAATTTAAGTGGAATACCACTGCAGAGCAGTTTAGAGATCGCATGCTAAAAGAATATCGTAAATTTTGGACACAAGATAGAATAAACAAAGCAAAAGCGCAGGGTCTAACACCTATTCAGGCAACAACGCTAGCCTCAATTGTTCATAAAGAAACCGTTAAAGCAGACGAGCGACCAAAGATTGCAGGCGTTTACCTTAATAGATTAAAATCTGGCATGCTTTTGCAAGCTGATCCAACTGTGATTTTTGCCAAAAAATTAATGGATAACAATTTCTCCCAAGAAATAAAAAGAGTACTTAATGCCGATTTAACCATTGATTCTCCATACAATACTTATAAATATAGCAGTCTGCCCCCTGGTCCTATTTTTATGCCAGACATCAATGCCATTGAAGCAGTGATTAACCCAGAAAATCATGATTTTATTTATTTTTGTGCATCAGTTACTAATTTTGGTTATCATGAATTTGCTAGAAATCATAGTGAACATGAAGTTAATGCCGCAAAATATCGTGCATGGATATCTGCACAAGGCGTCAGAAGATGAAAAAAACAATATTTATCTTTTTTTTTCTGTTTTCAATAATTTCAGCAGCACAAAATCAAGTTAATGATTCAATAAATTATTGTAAAAGAAATACCGTTTTAATTGGGCAAGGTATTTTAACAGCAACTGCCATGATTGGCCTATATGATTTGTGGTATAAAGATTTTGAACAATCATCTTTTCATTTCAAAGACGACAGTCAACATTGGCTACAAATGGACAAGGCAGGGCATCTACATAGCGCCTATCATCTAACTAGGCTCAGTGCCGATTTGATGGCGTGGAGTGGCACAACAAAAAAAACGCAACTTATTTATGGCGCACTTTATGCCCAAACCTTTTTGACTACTGTAGAAATATTTGATGCTTTTTCAAAAAACTGGGGGTTTTCCTTAACAGATTTTGGTGCAAATTTATTGGGAACAGGCTTATATGTATCGCAAGAATTAATCTGGCAAGAGCAACGAATTATTCCAAAGTATTCATTCATGCAAAGTGAATTCGCAAGAAATAGACCCGATGTATTAGGCAATAATCTGTCTCAACAACTTCTTAAAGATTATAATGGCCAAACTTATTGGCTTTCATTCAACCTCAAATCCTTTTTAAAACAAGATAAGATTCCTGCATTTTTGAATATCGCAATCGGATATGGTGCAGAAAATATGTTAACGGCTACAAAAAATAACTTTGGTACTGAGCAAAGATATCGGCAATTTTATTTAAGTTTTGACATCGATTTGCAACGAATTCCGACAAATAAACAGTGGTTAAAAACAATATTCAGCCTTTTAAATGTCATAAAAGTACCGTTCCCAACGCTGGAGTTATCAACAAATAACGTTGTAAAATGGCATTGGATTTATTTTTAGTTTATGATTATCAACACTTTATACATTAACAACACTATTAATTCCTGCAATAATTCAATAAATATACGCTTTTGATAAGAATTTGAAAATAAAACCGCCCATTCATTAAGCATATTCTTATAATTAGGTTGAATAATTACAAATATCATAGTTTTTAAAAACTTTAACATATTGATTATCAATAGTTAGATAAAATTGAGTATTTTTGCCACGTGAAATTCAATGAGGTGACAGCTCTTGAGAAAAAACAATACATGATAAAAAAAACATTTTTCTACATAACATTTGCAGGTATAGTGATACTTTTTGCTTCAGGTTTCAAGCGTTATGAGTTTAAACATATTAAAGGTTTTCATATAGAACAAGATTCTATATATTATTCAACAGTACCAAACTTTGCTGAAATTTCAAAAGAAAATAATTTAAAAATTATCGAAATACCAGAAACCTCTCCATCTTTTATTTCTTTTAAAGAAAAATTAGGTCAAAAAGAGTCTAGAGGCAGATATAATGTCATCAACCGTTTTGGTTATATGGGTAAATATCAGTTTGGTAAAAGCACTTTACGTGTGATTGGTATTAAAGACACAGAAGCTTTTTTGCATAATCCTAAATTGCAAGAAAAAAGTTTTGAAGCGCTATTATCAATTAATAAATACATGTTAAGAAATGAGATTAATAAGTATGTTAATCAAACCATTAATGGTGTAAAGATTACAGAATCTGGTATTTTGGCTGCAGCTCATCTTGGAGGTGCAGGCTCTATTCAAAAGTTTTTAAATTCTAATGGTTCGCACGAATTTAGGGATGGTAATGGCACATCTGTAAAGACTTATTTAAAGATGTTTGCTAATTATGATACATCCAACATCATTGCCAAGCGATCTGTAAATCTAAGTCATTTGGAAACGAACACGGTGGAAACAAAATCTTTTGACAACCAAAATACTGTTGAAATTGAACAAGTTAAGCGTGATGACACCAAAGAATCTAATGCTATTGACGATTTAAATTAAAATCAACTGATTTAATTTTTTTGGATAATAAATATACAAGGTCGATGATGCAAATCGACCTTATTTTTTTTCCATTCTGAAATAGGCTTTGTTTCGATGAATTCAGTATCTAAAGTTATATCACAAGCTATCGTTAAATAGGTGTTACTATTGAGACAAGTAATCAAGTCATCTAGGAATTTATTGTTTCGATAGGGCGTTTCCATAAATATCTGTGACTGGCCCAAAGTCAAAGACTGAAGCTCTAACCATTTTATTTTTTTTATTTTATCTATTTTATCTATAGGCAAATAGCCAGAAAAGGCAAAATTTTGACCATTTAATCCAGAGGACATCAAGGCCAGAAAGATTGATGACGGGCCAACCATAGGCACAACCTTTATTTTAAGTCGGTGGGCTTCTAAAACTGCGAAAGCACCAGGGTCTGCAATACCAGGGCAACCTGCATCACTCATCAATCCCACAGAAATGCCTTGTAAACATAAGTTTAAATAGCTTTTATAATTTAAATTATCTGCATTATGTTTGTCTAAAACACACAAGTTTAAGGTTGATTGAATTTTAGAGGGACAAATTGACTTGATAAACTTTCTGGCTACTTTTTCATTTTCAACAATAAAATAGTCTAAATCTGTAACAAGCGATAAAATAGATTGAGGTAATACATTTAACGGATTTGATTCACCTAGGGTATTGGGAATCAAATAGAGTGCGCCTTTACTTTTCAAGTTTTTCAAGTTTATTTTTGATGACTTCACAAACCTGATCTAGCATTTGATAAACCTGCTCAAAACCATTTATCCCACCATAATAGGGATCTGGCACATCTACGTTTTCATTCTGAAACATTTCATTTAAAATCAAATCAACTTTATTTTTAACTTGATCATTCGGTGCAAGGTTTAGTACATCTTTATAATTTGAATTATCCATGACATAAATATGATCAAAAATATCAAAGTCACTGACTTGAAATTGCCTGCCTCGTTGCAGAGAAATATCTATATTATTTTTTTTAGCTATTTCAATTGATCTTTGGTCAGGCCTTGCGCCTATATGCCATGAACCAGTTCCAGCAGAATCAACCAAATATTTTTGAGCATCCAATTTAGATTTTAAAATACCTTCTGCCAGTGGCGAGCGACAAATATTGCCCAAGCAAACCATCAAAATTTTGGTTTTGCCACTCATGATCATCTATTGCTGATTAAACTTTTTTGTTAAGTCTTCTACGTATTTTCTAAAATGCTTATCAGTCATAGATAAATTTTCAACTGTTTTACAGGCATGCAATACTGTTGCGTGATCTCTATTTCCAATCATTGATCCGATATTTGCTAAAGAGGTTTTTGTGTATTTTTTAGAAAAATACATCGCTAATTGTCTAGCCTGAACAATTTCCCTTTTTCTGGTTTTAGATTGCAATGTGGCTAAATCAAGTTGAAAATAATCAGATATAGTTTTTTGAATATAATCAATTGAAATTTCTTTCTTGGTGTTTTTAACAAACTTTTCTACGACATTCTTAGCCATGTCAAGATTAATTTCTTTCTTGTTGAATGAACTTTGCGCGATTAAAGTAATTATTGCACCTTCTAATTCCCGAATATTGTTCTTAATTTTTTTAGCAACAAATTCAATAATATCTTCCGGCAGTTCAACACCATCTCTAAATAAAATCTTTTTCAAAATGCCAATTCTAGTTACAAAGTCTGGCTCAAAAAGCTCAGCAGATAGTCCCCATTTAAAGCGTGATAAAAGTCTTTGTTCTATATCAAGAATATCAACTGGCGGTTTATCAGAAGTTAAGATAACTTGCTTACCATTTTGATGCAAGTAGTTGAAGATGTGAAAAAAGACATCTTGTGTCCCAGTCTTACCTGAAAAGAATTGGACATCATCTATAATTAAAACATCCATCAATTGATAAAAATGAATAAAATCATTTCTGGTATTCTTTTTTACAGAATCAATATATTGTTGCGTAAATGCTTCTGCAGAAATATATAAAACGGTTTTTTCTGGATATCTTTCTTTAATTTCAACACCTATGGCATGCGACAAATGTGTCTTTCCTAAACCTACACCACCAAAAATTAATAATGGATTGAAAGAAGTGCCGCCAGGTTTATTTGCAACAGCCATACCTGCAGAACGCGCTAATCTATTAGAATCACCCTCAATAAAATTCTCAAAATTATAATTTGGATTTAATTGAGATTCTATTTTTAAATTTCTGATGCCAGGAATAATAAATGGATTCTTAATCTCAGGACCAAAATCCATCATTGGTGCTTCAACTTCTTGTGTCTTGACTGAAGATTTTTGAGAGCTTGGTATTTGCTCTATAAATGGTTTAGAATTGCCATAGGAATTCTCCATTTTAATTTTGTATAAAAGCTTAGCGCTTTTTCCTAATTCTTTAGTTAAGGCAACTTTAAGGAGCTTGACGTAATGTTCTTCAAGCCATTCGTAAAAAAACTTACTTGGTACTTGAATGTATAGGGCATTTTCCTTTAATTCTACAGACTTAATAGGCTCAAACCAAGTTTTGAAAGCTTGTTCTTGTATATTATCCTTTATAAAATTCAGACAATTATCCCAGACGGTTTGTGCATCCTTAGCCATATTAAAAAAAAGTAGTTAAATTTGTGTTTTTAAAATAGTACAATCTATGCGGTTAAGCATGTTGCAAAATTGTGAATAAATTATTTTAAAAAAAAAACAACAAGCTATTGTTTATTAATTTTTTTATTCATATGAACCTAAATCATAGTTTTCAACTTCGTGTTAGATATGCCGAAACTGATCAAATGGGGGTTGTTTACCACGCCAATTATCTCAATTATTTTGAAGTAGGAAGAGTTGAATGGCTTAGAAAAAAAGGACTTTCTTACAAAAAATTAGAAGATGAAGGCATTGGTTTACCTATCGTCAATATAAATATAAGTTATAAGAAATCAGCCAAATATGACGACTTGTTAACAATCAATACCACATTAAAATCTTTCGAAGGTGTTAAGGTATATTTTGATTGCGAAATTCGCAATGAAAATGGTCAATTGTTAACAACTGCAGAATTCCTTCTTATTTTTATCAACCTAAAAACTTTAAAACCATGTGCACCGCCACATAAAATTGCGAATATTTTAATTGGTACATTAGATCAAAATTAATTTAAATTTCTTTTTTAATTTCTTAAATTTGCAATTCTTCATTCCTTAAGCTAATGGTCATATTAAAAAATTATTCTTTAAAAAACTATAATACATTCGGAATTGATGTTCATGCAAAGGAATTCATTGAAGTAAAGTCGATAGAAGAATTGCAATTAGCTCTAAAAAATCAAGGTGAATGGCCCATATTCTTACTTGGAGGTGGTAGCAATATGCTCTTGACTAAGAATCTAGATTACAGAGTTATATATATTAACATTCGAGGAATTTATCTCTTAAAAGAAACCGACACAAATGGCCAAGTTAAAGTTATGGCTGGCGAAAATTGGCATGATTTTGTTAATTACACGATAGATAAAAACTATGGAGGTCTTGAAAATCTTTCATTGATACCTGGTCATGTGGGTACGTCACCCATCCAAAACATCGGGGCATATGGTGTGGAATTAAAAGATGTTATGCTAGATTGTGAAGCTATGGAAATTTCCACGCAAAAAATTAAATCTTTTACAAATGCAGATTGTCGTTTTGGCTATAGGGATAGCATTTTTAAAAATGAACTAAAAAATAAATATATCATTTTAAGCGTAACCTTTGAATTATCAAAACCCCCACATCAGTTAAAAACGACTTATGGCGCAATAGGTCAAGAATTAGCTAAAAACCACATTCCAACACCCACAATTAAAGATGTAAGTCAAGCAGTTATCGCCATTCGTCAGAGTAAATTACCGGATCCGAAAATACTTGGCAATTGTGGTAGTTTTTTCAAAAACCCGATTATTTCTAGTCATCAATATAAAGATTTACAAAATAAATATCCTACCATGCCAAATTATCCTATTGATGAAAATTTAGTCAAAATTCCAGCGGGTTGGCTAATTGAACAAGCGGGTTTAAAAGGCTATCGACAAGGAGATGCTGGTGTTCATGAAAAGCAGGCACTAGTTCTAGTTAATTATGGACAAGCAACAGGTTCTGAGCTTTTAACATTGTCAAAATATGTTCAAAATACTGTACATGCTAAATTTGGTATTCAAATTGAAGCAGAAGTTAATATTTTATAATTGATGAAGATTTCTGTTCTTATTCTCAATTACAATGTGGCAAACTTTTTGGACCTTTGTTTGATAAGTGTAAGCGAAGCCCTAAAAAACTATAACCACGAAATTATTGTTGTTGACAATGCCTCTTCAGATAATAGCCTTGAAATCATCGAGAAATATCATCAATACGTTATTTTGATTAAAAATAAGGAAAATTTTGGTTATCCAAAAGGCAATAATTTAGGGTTTGAAAAAGTTACAGGAGATTATTTACTCATTTTAAATCCAGACGTTATAGTACCAGAAGATCTCATTGAATCCATTTTAAAAAAAGAAGAAACGAATAATCAAGGTATCGCAGGATGCTATCTATTTGATGGTTGCGGTAATTATTTACCAGAATCAAAAAGGCAAACACCAACGCCTTGGGTTTCATTCACCAAAATTATAGGGCTTTATAAAATTTTTCCAAAATCAAAGTGGTTTAATCAGTATTATGCAATGCATCTGAAACCAAATCAAGATGGCGAAATAGATATATTAGTTGGCGCATTTATGTGGATGAAGACTTCTCTGTATAAATCACTGCAAGGATTTGATGAAAATTGCTTTATGTATGCTGATGATATAGATTTGAGCTATAGAGCAAAACTATTAAACCTTAATAATATCTATTGGTCCACACCAAAAGTTTTACATTATAAAGGTGAAAGCAGTAATCGAGATGCTATCTATATTAAACGTTTCAATGAAGCCATGCAATATTTTTATAATAAACACTTTAAGAAAAATATTTTGTTTTCAATTTTAACAAAAATTCTCACTCATATCTTTACCGTAAAAAAATCTTTTGAAAAACCGATACTAAAAAAATCACCGCAACATTTTTTTCTTTATCCAGCAAATGAAAATCTTAAAACTAAAGTTTCAACTAAATTAAATAAAAGTATCCTATCTTTGACTGATATAAATAGCCATGTGTTCACAAATGGTTCATGTCTTATTTTTGATCAAAATAACATGTCTTTCAAAGAAATACTAGATTTTATGGTAAATAATACCGCTTTAGGTTTAACCTACAGGATTATACCAAAAGGAAGAAACTTTATGATTGGCAGCGATTCTAAAAATAATAAGGGTGAAGTGATTTTTTTTTAATTTTATACATAAATCATTTATATATCAAATAATTTATTAAATTTGCAATCAACTTTATAATAACAACGCAATAATTATCAATATGGCAAAGTTTGAACTGGTTTTACCTAAAATGGGCGAAAGTGTAGCAGAAGCAACCATCACAAATTGGTTAAAAAATATAGGTGATAAAATAGAAGCTGACGAAACAGTTTTAGAAATTGCGACAGATAAAGTAGATAGTGAAGTGCCTTCTGAAGTATCTGGGACCTTGATTGAAATTTTATTTCAAGTAAACGATGTAGTTAAAGTTGGTCAAACTATTGCAATTATAGAAACAGCAGGTGTTTCAGATGCGCAAGAAGCTACTGTTTTACAGATTGTTGAACCAGCAGAAGTACTTGAAAAATCTATTGCGGAGGCTGTTTCAACCATGACGCCCGCCGCAGCCATTGATTTTTCAAATACAGACAAATTTTATTCGCCGTTAATTAAAAACATCGCGAAAAAAGAAAATATTTCAACTGCAGAATTAGACGCAATTATAGGCTCAGGCAAGGATGGTCGGGTGACGAAAGATGATGTTATGAATTATTTAAGTAATAAGTCTCAAAATACTGCAAATCAAAATATTGAACCTGTAAATATTCAGCCAACTGTGCCAGCTGTAAGCGCCAGTCAAAAAGCTGTAGAAACACCAAAGTCATCTGCACCAGTTTCTGTTAATGGACAAGATGAAATTATAGAAATGGACCGTATGCGCAAGATGATTTCCCATCATATGGTTGCATCGGTACAAACTTCTGCCCACGTTCAATCATTTATAGAGGTTGATGTAACAAATATTGTGAAATGGCGCGAAAAAGTAAAAGCTTCCTTCGAAAAACGCGAAGGTGAAAAATTGACCTTTACGCCTATTTTTATGGAGGCCGTTGCAAAAGCCATCAAAGATTTCCCGATGATAAATATTAGTGTTGATGGTGATTATATCATTAAAAAGAAAAACATTAATTTAGGTATGGCAGCAGCATTAGCCAATGGTAACCTTATTGTACCTGTTATCAAAAATGCCGATCAACTCAATTTAGTTGGCATGACCAAGCAAGTTAATGACTTGGCCAATCGTGCACGTAACAACCAACTTAAACCAGATGATATTCAAGGCGGCACTTATACTGTAACGAATGTTGGAACATTTGGCTCAGTATTTGGCACACCAATTATCAGTCAGCCACAGGTTGCTATTTTAGCACTTGGAGCCATTAGAAAAGTACCAGCCGTTATTGAAACACCAGAAGGCGATTTTATAGGCATTCGTCACAAAATGTTTTTATCTCATAGCTACGACCATCGCGTAGTTGATGGTGCATTGGGTGGAAGCTTTGTTAAGCGAGTGGCTGAGTACCTTGAAAAATTCGACACAAATAGAGATTTTTAGTTTTCGGGCGTGTTTTCGCGCTGTCCGCTATAGCTAGTTTGTCAAAGGCTTTTTTTGTTTGTTGTCGCGTGGCTTCTTAGGTCGCCCCTCGCCTGCCAACAAAAAATAGCCTTTCACTGCACTAGGCTGCCGCTACCATCACGCACGCATGTTTTGTGCAACTAAAGGCAGTTGACCCTTAAGAAATTTATTATCGTATTTTTTTTAGCAAAAGATTTATAAAATGCTTTTCACCACGTAGTAAACGATAATAAAGATAATAACTGTTCCAAAACAGCCAAATTTTGTTTTCTTAGCAGCAAAAAATGCCGCGACTAATGCAATTATATTTTTCATAGGACTTGAGTTTTTTTTAATTTTTTATATTGTTTTTTGTTATTGCTATTGATTATTGTTATTGCTATTGATTTTTGTTATTCCTATTGATTTTTGTTATTGCTATTGCTATTGCAATTGATTTTTGTTATTCCTATTGATTTTTGTTATTGCTATTGCTATTGATTTTTGTTATTCCTATTGATTTTTGTTATTCCTATTGATTTCTGCTATTGTTATTGTTATTCCTATTGAATTTTAATAATTTCCACTAAGCAATTCCCCTCCAATAGTTGATTTGGCTTGAATAGAAAGTTTTTTCATCATCTCATAAGTGGTGCAAACCGCCGCAGAAGTAACAGGAATGCCACATTCTGCTTGTATTAAATCTATGGCTTCCAAAGAAGGCATTTGCACACAAGCAGAAGCTACCAAAACATCTACATCTGTTAGGTCTAACTGTTTATAGATTTCCAACAAATTCATCGGGTTTTGAGCAGCTACTTCTAAATTATCTGGAATTTCAAGGGCTATACTTTCTTTAACTTTTATACCTTGATGTTCAATATAATCGACTACTTTATCCGTTAAAGGTCGCATATAAGGCGTAATAATTGAGATTTGCTTAGCACCCAAAACCTTCAAACCATTAATCAATGCTCCTGCAGAAGTAACAATTGGCGTTGGAAAATTATTGGCTACGGTTTCCTGATGCAAATTTACTTCCGATACACAGTGATAGCCTCTGCCCATGCTCATAATAGCAACCAGACAAGCATAACCCATCACGTCAACCTGGGCATCAGACAATTCTTGTGCACATTTTAAACTCATGGCATCCATGGCCTCAAGTTCTTCTTTGGTTACTTTTTTCATGCGCATTCTGCTGCTGTGAAAAGTAAATCTTTCTGGCAAAATGGTTTCTCTTGCTCTAAAAATAGCAGGAATTTCAGTTTCCATCGTTATATTTGATGATGGAACGATTTGGCCTATTTTATATTTCATGTTTAAAGTTTAAAAAGTTTAAAAGTTTCAATTCGAGACGAAACTTTGCTTGTTCCTGTTGATACATTTATCGTCTGCATTTAAAAGTTTCAAGTTTGTACTGTTACCAAGAAGCCTAGTTGTGCCCCCTTCGGGGGTTAGGGGACTTATATCTCTTTTACAGTATTCACAATAGTACCAATTCTCTCCACAGTTGCTTCAACCACATCGCCTTCATGCAACCATTCTTGCGGGTTTCTGCCTGCGCCGACGCCTGCAGGTGTACCTGTTGCTATGATATCGCCTGCCTCTAAAGTGAAAACCGTGCTTAAATCTTCAATTAAATCATTGATATTAAACAACATGAATTTGGTATTTGAGTTTTGTTTTTCAATGCCATTGACTTTCAACGATAAATTTAAGTTGTGTGGATCTTCAATTTCGTCTTTGGTTACCAAAATTGGTCCCATTGGTGCAAAAGTATCTTGCCCTTTTGATACAATCCACTGCCCCTCTCTCCTGCAATCTCTTGCTGATATATCGTTAATTATGGTATAGCCAAACACATAATCTAAAGCGTCCTGCTTAGGTACGTATTTACCTTTTTTTGAGATAATGACAGCTAATTCGCATTCCCAATCTAATTGTGAGGTTAGTTTATTGTTTTTAATAATTTCAGTACCAGTTGCCGTGACCGATGTTGGTGGTTTTGAAAATATTATAGGTTTGGTTGGTAGTTTTCCTGAAGTGTCTAAAGTCCGTGCACTTTCGGCCACATGTTCGGTGTAATTTAGGCCAATGCCAATAATATTTTTTCTGGGTTTTTGAATTGGCGCTAAAAAAGTTACTTCATCCATTTCATAAGCCATTTCTGTAAGTAAAATAGGGTCAGTTTCGGCAATCATTTCTGATATTTCGGCAATGATTTCATAACCCATATCAATGAGTTCGAGCATGCAACTAGGCAAAGGAAAATTAGAAATTTCGCCAAAATCTTCCATGTCAATAATTTGATTGTTGTGAATAAAGCCTAGACGAGACTCTGTGTCTGGAGTTTTGTAAGTGAGTAGTTTCATATTTTATGTTGTTTTTATGAAGAGACATGGCATGCCATGTCTTTACCGTTTTATATTGTTTTTATGGAGAGACATGACATGCCCTGTCTTTATGTCAAGATTTGATGGCCTTTATTTTCTTCAAAAATTTTTTCTTGATACAATCCCAACCCTTCAATCACTGGCAAATCATTGAATTGAAACAAACAAGCATCTTCTGTTTCACTCAAATTATGATGCTCATGCCATGCCCACGATGGTACGCAAAAAATATCTCTTTCTTTCCAATCAAAACGTTGACCATTAATGATAGAAAAGCCTTTGCCTTTGGCACATTGATAAACAAAAGACCCTGTATGCTTGTGTGCTTTTCCTTTGAAATCAGCTGGTAACAATTGCATCGCAGCACCCATGGTTTGCATCACATGACCACCTGTCAACGGATTAGCGTATTTCATAAAAACGCCGTCAAATGGATTGATTTCATTAACTTGTAGAGCTTCCAATAAAGCCGGATATACTTTTGACCAAGAGTATTTAAATAAAGGCGAATAGGGTTTATCCCAAGTTTGATCAGCTGGTAATAGTCCCGCACAACCATAGGTTATAGGTGAATAATTTAATGGTTTAACCAGCGGTTGTTTACCATCATAAACGGCATAATCATTGGCCTCTAAGGCATTAACCAATGGAATATCTAAACCATCTTGCCAAATACAGGTTTTTCCACCTGCTTCAACACCATGTTCATGCCAAGTGGAATTGGGTGTAATGACAAAATCATTCACTTCAAGCATGATTTTATTACCATCAACAACGGTGTAGCCCTTCTCCCCTTCCATAATAAATCTTAAGGCAGATGCCCGATGACGATGCGCTGATGTGAATTCACCTGGCCTAGTCACTTGAATGCCTGTATAAAGCCAGCCAACTGCTGCAGCCACTTCTTTGCGTTTTTCATTAATGAGATAAACGACTCTTCTGCCTGCGGCTTCTGGCGTAACTAATTCTGATGATTTGAGAACTAAATCTCTCAAATCATCATATTTCCATAGCATCGGCACTGAACTGGCTTTTGGTTCCCAAGGTTCAATGTCATTGGCAACAGTCCATAAAGCGCCAGCACCTAGTTTTTCTAGTTGCGCATAATAGGCAATTAACTCGTCTGAATCTTGCACACGTGCTCTGCCATATTGGTCGTCTGATTGGTTGTTTTCTTGCATAATGTTTGGTTTTTCTTGGGCAACTCCTAAAGAGTTTTAAACTCTTTAGGAGTTACATCATTCGATAATTAGTTCTTTAATATTATACAGGTCATGTTTAACCTGATGAAAATCAATAAAATTTTGATAATTTCCAAAAAAATCTAAAACATCATTTCTATTCAAATTTGTTGGCTTATCTGATAAAATAGATTGATATGAAGACCATTTATAATCTGCAAAAGTATCAACTAAACCATGGTGAAAAGGATTATGATGAATATAATAAATTAAATATTTTAAATATTCTTGCGAAGTTACCATTTTTCTTTCAAAGGGTGTTTCAAACAAGCTACCTGTTCTGTTGAACCGTCTATTTATAGCTTGTGTGTAAGCGTTAAATAAATGACCAAATTGTGCGGAAGGATCTAATTTTTTAAGCATTTCAACAGTAGAATATTCTAATTTTGAATAATCTATATCCTTACTTGTTCTTGTATAAATTAAAAAATGATAATGGTTTTTCAAAAGGCACCAAGCCATTGTATCTACAATTGGAGAAATATATTTATGATATAATTTCAAGAAATAAAGGTAGTTTTCATTTTCAAAAAAGATATCGTTACCATTATTTCCACGATTAAATATATGGTAATAAGATCCTTTTTCTAATGGTTGTGGTTTGTAAATGTTCATGTTTTATTACTTTATTCTAAAAAACTCCTAAAGAGTTTAAAACTCTTTAGGAGTTATAGCATCATCAACAAATGTAATCCTCTTTGTTGGGGTGACGTTAACCCTTAAATCAAAAATATCGAAGCGATTATAGTGTCCCAAAATATCATGCATTTGTTTAGGTTGAATACATTTTTCTAAATCTATCTCAGCATAAATCATGCCTTCATCATCAATTAAAGGCTCACCCATTAGTGCACCATTTGGCCCAATAAAACCCGAAAAAGCACAACTTTTTCTACTGAATAAATCTTCTATTTGTGGCGCTTCAGTTTTGAGTAAATCAACCATTTCTTGTGAAATTGTAGAACACGAAACAATCGTAAACAGCTTGCCTTCAAAAGAATGCGCCGCTGCTCTAATTTTAATCGCTTCAGCCATGTCATAGTCCGGTGGTGCAGTGGGTAATGAAATATAATTGGCTATATGCACCAATTCGCCTTGAGCCAATAAGGTAAAACGTGCCAAAGTATTGGTGTTTTCACCGCAAGCTAAAGTACCAAGCGGACCAACAGTCGTGTCATAAACTTTTAAAGAAGACCCATCGCCAGATGTCCAAGTTAATTTCTCAGCCCATGTTGGGACTAACTTTCGATGCTTACCAATCAAATCACCAAGATTATTAATGATTAAATTGGTGTTATAAATTTCGCCAAAGCTATCGCCTCGTTCGTTAATTCCAATCACGATATGCATGTCAAAATCAATAGCTGCTTGAAACAAAGGCTTTAAACTTTCATCTGTTATGGCGACTGCGTTTTTATATAGTTTCTCATACCATTTACTGCCTTGAAGGGGTGTCATTACCCAATTCCAATAGGGATAGCCAGCGACAAAAACCTCTGGAAAAGCAATAAGTTTTGCGCCATTTTCGCTAGCTTCTTTGATAAACGAAATAGCTTTGTCAATCGTTTTTTCTATATTGAGAAAAACTGGCGAAGTTTGAACGGTTGCTGCTTTGAATTTTTTGAATGTCATGGTGTTGTGTTTAACTCCGAAAGAGTTTTGAACTCTTTCGGAGTTTAGTTAATTTATATATTTAATGATTTTTTCTTTAATCACGTCATCAAAAGTCTCAGCTTTTATATTTTGTCTATCAGCTTGAATCTTTACATTGACCAAAGTGACTTCACCTGTTAAAACCGTTTGCTCATTTTGATTAATAAATTCAAAACCACAAACCATTGAAGAAGATTTAAGTTCTTTGACCCAAAGGTTTTTTGCGAGTATCTCTCCTATTCTTGCCGCTTGTTTAAATTGCACTTTTAGATCAACTGTTGGTATGCCATGTGTTTCGTGCATTTTTGAAAAGGGACGGTCTAAGGCTTCTTCAAACCAATCTTCAACCAAGTCGTTAAGCATTTCTAAAAAACGCGGATAGAAAACTATACCAGCATAATCAATATGCTTGAATTTTATTTTTTGTGGTTTGCTGAATTTATTCATTTTTGTTTGATTTCAAGTTCTATTTTTAGACTTTATAAATATCATCGCTATAGCAGTTGTAACAATACCCATGATTAAAGCCCCAATCGCACTTTGTTTGGCATAATTTGGGTAATTAAAATTGGCTTCAGCTTCCGCTGTTGTCTTAAAATAGCCTAATTCTACTGAACGCTTGATCACATTTGGAAAATATTCTGGTGTGATGACATAACTGATAATCCATTGCGTTAAAGGGCTAATTAGTGCAATAATTAGTGATATAATTACACCAGAAATCAACCCTTGTCTATAGGTCATTTGTCCACTATAAAAACTTTTCTTAACATCTTTCAACGCTAAGACCATGACCAAAATAGCAGGAATAGCAAAAAGATTAGTTAGATACAAATGGTAATCAATGTATTGATCGTGCAGTCCAGTTACTTTTTCTAAAACCATCCACAAAAGTGACATGATTACAAAAATCAAAGCCCATTTTAGTTCAATTTTAAATTTATTCATCGTATTAAAGTTTTAAAATTATCTTTTACATTTTAGTTTTGAAAATTTATTTTACATTTAGAATAATGCTGCTCCCCCTTCGGGGGTTGCCGTGTCTCGGCTTAAAGACGAGAGGGGGCTAGCTTAAACCTCTGAATCTTCCCTGTTTCTGTTTTAGGCAAATGCTCTACAAAGTTAATCATTCTTGGATATTTATAGGGTGCAGCAACACTTTTAAACCAATCTTGTATTTCTACTTGATATAAATCATGGGCTAAGTCCTGATTTTTAAGAACAATAAAAGCACAAACAATCATCCCTCGCTCGTCGTCTGCTAGGCCAATAACCGCAACTTCCAATACATTTTCATGCTGCAACAAGACAGATTCTACCTCAATTGCCGCAATATTATAACCCGACGAAATAATCATATCATCTGCACGTGACACATAGTGAAAAAAATCATCTTCATCTTGGTAAAAAATATCGCCTGTAACATTCCATCCTTTTTGCACATAAGCGGCTTGCTTATCTGGTCGGTTTAAATATTTACAACCTGTGATGCCTCGAACCGCTAATTTGCCAGGTTCATTTCGTGGTTTTTCATGGCCGTTATCGTCTATTATTTTAGCTTCAAAACCTGTAACGACTTTTCCTGTAGCGCCTGGTTTTAAATCGTCATCATTTGATGAAATAAAGATGTGTAACATTTCGGTAGCACCAATGCCATCAATGAGTTTTAAACCTGTGGCTTCATACCAATCATCCCATACCTTCTTGGGTAAAGTTTCTCCGGCCGACACACATTTCCGTAAGCTCGATATATCAAAATCATTAACCTTTGCTGTCAAAGCCCGCCAAGCAGTTGGGGCTGTAAAACAAATGGTGATTTTAAAATCTTGAATGGCTTTTAATAAGACATCTGGACTAGGCTTTTCAATTAAAAAAGTAGAAGCGCCATAATAAAAAGGAAATAAGACCAAACCACCAAGACCAAAAGTAAAACCTAAAGGTGGACTCCCAGTAAAAATATCATTTGCTGTTGGTTGTAAAGCATATTTTGGAAAAGCTTCGCAAATATTCAAAAGATCACGATGAAAATGTGCAGTCATTTTTGGTAAACCGGTCGTGCCAGAGGTAAAGCCAATAAGCGCCACATCCGTTGCTTTGGTTTGAAAATTGATAAAAGTGGTTGATTTGGTAGACATTAATTGCTCTAACTGACCATTTTTATAATAAATTTTATGTTTTAAAAATGTGGATTCGACCAGTTCCAAATCGGCCAACAATTCACTATCACAAATAACATGAGAAATTTCTGCGCAATCTACAATAGTGGTTAATTCTTTACTTCGCAATAAAGGCATGGTGGCAACTACTACACCTCCAGCCTTGAGAATGGCAAACCAACAAGCCACCATCAGGGGATTATTGGCGGAACGCAATAAAACGCGATTGCCTGATTGCAAGCCAAAATCTTCTACCAAAACATGGGCTATTTGATTGGCTTTATCGTATAGATTTTGATAAGTCCATTTTTCAGTGAAAGTCTGCATGCAAACATTTTCGCCGTTTCCTAATTTAATTTTATCATCTAACAATCGGTTCACGCAATTAAGTTCATTTCCTTGAAAAAATGCTTTATCCTCTAAATAAGAATAATAAGGCTGCTCACTTTCAGGTGGTAAACTTTGAAAAGTAAATAAATCGATGTGGTTAGACATGATGTAAAATTATAAGTTTATGGGCGTATAAAAATATGAATTTCTTTTTATCTATTCTAAAATTTTCTAAAAATGTAAGAACTTTCTTGCCTAGCCCCGACAGTAGCGGTACCGCCGCCAAACAAAAGCTTTAGTTTTGTTTGACTTTGACAGCGACCTTAGAAGCTGGAAAAAGGCATAACAAAACTTAGATTTTGGTTGGGGGAGTTTAGCGAATGGCGGGACTTATTATCTAAAAAAGCAGAAATGTTTTGCTTCAAAAAATAAAAAAAACTTATCTTTGAGCGACCTAAAACCTATATTGATGATATTACATACGAATCAAACCGATGGTTCTACTTTATACAAACTTTTGAGCGGCTTGATTATTCCTAGACCAATAGGCTGGATTTCAACAATTTCTGACGATGACATCAATAATTTGGCTCCTTTTTCTTTTTTCAATGCCGTGAGCGAAGACCCACCCCATGTGATGTTTTCAATGGTGCGCCCAAATCATCATAATAAAGATACGCTCAACAACATTTTGTCAAACAAGCAGTTTGTGGTTAACTTTTTTTCGGAACACTTGGTTGAACAAATGAATATAACTTCTGAAAGTGTACCTTCGAATGTAGACGAATTTGCGTTGGCTGGATTAACGCCAATTTCCAGCGAAGTGGTAAAACCCTCGCGTGTGCAGGAAGCGCAAGCCCATTTTGAATGTGAATGTGTGCATCACTATTTTACTGAAGGTCACCAAAATGGTGGTGCCTGTGTGATTATCGGCAAGGTATTGGTCATGCATATTGATGAAGAGATTTTACTTGACAATTATAAAATTAACTTAGAAAAATATCGTCCTGTTGCCCGTTTGGCTGGTAGTAATTATAGTAAAATGGGTGAAATTTTTTCAATTAAACGAAAAGCCCCCTAACCCCTCCAAAGGAGGGGCTTTACAAAGGGAACTAAATAGGCTTCTTTAAATTATTTCAAAAAATGTATGATGAAAAATCAGTCGAACTTTAAAAAAACAACTATACCATTCCTACAGTGTTTCAAACGCTTTAGGAGTTTTAAAACATAATAAATATGAATGAAACAATTCCCCCTTTGGGGGTTAGGGGGCTTAAAATAGCAGTTATCGGCGGCGGACCTGGTGGATTATACTTTTCTATATTAACAAAAAAAGCCATGCCATACGCAGAAATCAATGTTTATGAGCGCAACAAACCGGATGATTCATTTGGGTTTGGCGTTGTTTTTTCGGATGAAACGTTAGGTGAATTTCTAAAAAGAGACATGGCATCTTATGAACTTATACGTTCAAATTTTGCTTATTGGGACGACATTATTATTGCCAGAGATGGTCAACAAGTCAGTATAGCAGGCAATGGCTTTTGTGGTTGTTCAAGAAAAACGCTACTTCAATTGTTACATCAAAGGTGCAGAGAAGAAGGTGTGAATTTACACTTTGAAACCGCTATAGATGATTTTTCAACTTTAAGCGATGTTGATTTGATTTTAGCTTCAGATGGCATAGGCAGTCAAATTAGAACAAAGTATCAAAGTGCATTTGGCACAGAGATTCAACTAAAATCTAATCGTTTTGTTTGGATGGGCTCAACTAAACCCTTGGCAGCCTTTACCTATTTTTTTAGAAATACACCACATGGTTTAATTGTGGCACACACCTATCAATATGAGCCTGGCATGAGTACATGGATTTTTGAATGTAGCGACGACACTTGGCAAAAATGGCAGTTTGAGATAGACAATGAAAAAGATACCGTTGCAAAAATTGAGGAGATTTTCAAAGATGAGCTTGATGGTCATGGATTAATTACGAATAAATCATATTGGCGACAATTCCCCCATGTTACCAACAAAAATTGGTCACATCAAAACATCGTTTTATTAGGTGATGCCAAAGCTACTGCCCATTATTCAATTGGTTCTGGTACAAAACTCGCCATGGATAGTGCCATTGGCCTATCTGATGCAGTTATTGCTCATCCTGACGATTTGCAAAAAGCTTTTGCGCTTTATGACACAAAACGCCGACAAACTGTTGAAATGATTCAACATGCGGCATTAGTTTCTTTGGATTGGTTTGAGAATATGGATAGATATAACCAACAATCTTTTTATCAATTTGCTTTTGGTTGCATGACCCGCTCTAAGAAAGTAACTTTTGAAAATTTGCGATTAAGAGATGCAAGCTTTACAGATAAAGTATTAGAAGAATTTAATTTAGGTCAAATAGAAAATTGCATTTCTCCTGCATTTACACCTTTTAAAATTGGTAAAATGGCCATTAAAAATCGCCTATTGATGGCACCAATGATGCAATATGAAGCGATAAATGGTTGCGTAACACCTTGGCATTTGGTTCATTATGGCAGTAGAGCTACACAAGGTGTTGGACTAATTATCACTGAAATGACTTTGGTAGCTCAATCTATACAAACCGAAGCGGGCAGAGCGGGCATTTATAGTGAAGAGCAGATTGATGCTTGGAAAAAAATCACAGATTTTGTACATGAAAATAGTGAAACAAAAATAGCTATTCAATTGGGACATCCTGGTAGAAAGAGCATTAAAAAACCTTGGGCAGCTGAGAGATTTTTTGATGACAAAATTTATGCTGCCTCTGCAATTCGTTTTGATGAAAATTCCCAAACCCCAATTGCTATGACAGAAAACGACATGTCGATGGTTATTGCGCAATTCAAGCAAGCGACTATTAATGCTCATTTAGCAGGTTTTGATATGATAGAATTGCAGGCGCATCATGGCTTTCTATTAGCAACTTTTTTATCGCCTTTAACAAATAAACGTCAAGACCAGTTTGGAGGGATTATTGAAAACCGCTTGAGATTTCCATTAGAGGTCTTCAAAGCCATGCGAGAAGTTTTTCCAAAAGAAAAACCAATAGGTGTAAGAATTTCAGCTACTGATTGGGCTGAGGGCGGCATAACTTTAGCCGAAAGTATTGAAATTTCAAAAGCATTTAAAGCTGCAGGTGTTGATATTATTAGTGTTTCAACAGGTAATACGGTAAGTGATGAACAACCGAAACTAGGTCGGATGTATCAAGTACCTTTTTCTGATGCCGTCAGAAATGAAGCAAAAATTGCGACAATTACATCTGGACAAATTACAGATATTGATCAAATTAATACTATTATCCTCAATGGCAAGGCAGACTTAGTCGCTTTAGGTAAACCGTTGCTTTTAGATGGTTTTGTTCGTCAGGCGCAGGCGTATGAAGGAGTTATTGCTGAAGATGTTCCAAATGCTTATCAAAAAGCCATCAAACCATTGTTTCAGCTAAAGCAAAGTGAAAGAAAGCAAGTGGAACGGATGAAAAAGGCACTGAAGCCTTTGAGTAATAAAAAGATATAGATTTAAAAATATTATTTTCGGCTTAGTTTTTATAGTTTAACCAAACAAAACTTCCGATGGGTAGATCTGTTTCAGTTTCAAATGTAATCTCAACAGCCTTATATTTTACTAGATATAGATACTGTGATCCGTGAAAATACTTACTAATAATAACTACTTTGATACCATTTTCTACTGAAATTTTTAACTCAGAAGAATATAATACTTTTTTTTCTCGGGTTAAATCTAGGGCTTTAATTAGACTTTCCGTCACTTCATTTGCATCACCAAAAAGTTTGGCAACGTTTATGTTTATTGGCTTTTGGTAAACCGCTTTTGTCTCTCCATATTGCATAACTTGACTGTTTTGCATGGCCATTATTTGGTCAGAAAAAGGTAAAACATCCGCCATATCATGCGTAGCTACTATGCAAGCGATGTTTTTTTCTTTGAGATAGGCAAATAGTTCTCTTTTAAAATCGTTTTTTCGAGATTGATCAATATGACTAAAATAAAAATAGAGACAGGCCAATTTTGACATTTTGTCAGTTTTTTTAGTTTGGTATTTGTTTTGACTATGTAACAGTAATTAATTTTAAAATTATACTAATTTATGAATACAGGTAAAATAAATGTTTCAGTAGAAAACATCTTTCCGCTCATTAAAAAATTTCTTTACAGTGACCATGAAATTTTTCTTCGCGAACTTATTTCAAATGCAACGGATGCGACTTTAAAACTCAAACATCTGGCCAGCATTGGTGAAGCCAAAGTGGAATATGGCAATCCTTTGATTGAAGTAAAAATAGATAAAGACAATAAAAAACTTCACATCATTGACCAAGGTTTAGGCATGACAGCAGAAGAAGTTGAAAAATACATTAACCAGATTGCCTTTTCAGGTGCTGAAGAATTTTTGGATAAATATAAAGATTCAGCCAAAGATTCAGGCATAATCGGTCATTTTGGTTTAGGTTTTTATTCTGCTTTTATGGTTGCCCAAAAAGTGGAGATTATCACCAAGTCATATAAAGACGAACCCGCAGCTCATTGGATTTGTGATGGTAGCCCAGAGTTTTCTCTGACTGCAAATGATAAGCAAGATCGTGGCACAGAAATTATCCTACACATAGCTGAAGATTCGGAAGAATTTTTGGAAGAATTCAAAATTCGTGAGTTGTTGACTAAATACAACAAATTCATGCCAATTTCTATTAAATTCGGCACCAAGCAAGAAGCATTACCAAAACCAGAAGATGCGCCAGAAGATTATAAAACAGAATATATTGAGGTTGACAACATCATCAATAATCCAAACCCAGCTTGGACAAAACAACCAACAGAATTAAAGGATGAAGATTACAAAAGTTTCTATCGCGAATTGTATCCGATGCAATTTGAAGATCCATTGTTTAACATTCATTTAAATGTAGATTATCCTTTTAATTTGACAGGTATTTTATACTTTCCAAAGCTTTCACAAGATTTGCAAGTTCAAAAAGATAAAATCCAATTGTATCAAAACCAAGTGTTTGTGACCGATAATGTAGATGGTATTGTTCCAGAATTTTTAGGCATGTTGCGTGGGGTGATTGATTCACCAGATATTCCTTTAAATGTTTCACGTTCATATCTTCAAGCGGATGGCAATGTGAAGAAAATTTCGAATTATATCACTAAAAAAGTATCTGACAAATTAAAATCACTGTTTAAAGAAAACCGTGAAGATTTTGAGAAAAAATGGCATGATATAAAAATAGTTTTAGAGTATGGTATGCTTTCTGAACCAAAATTTTATGAAAAAGCTGGTGAGTTTGTGCTATATCCGACGGTTGATGACAAATATTACACTTTAGACGAATTGAAAGAAACGATTAAAGACAATCAAACGGATAAAGATGGTAAATTGGTTTTGCTTTATGCCTCAAACAAAGATGCACAACACAGCTATATCGAAATTGCAAAAGAAAAAGGTTACCAAGTGGTATTGCTAGACTCCCCTATCGTTTCTCATTTAATTCAAAAATTAGAACAAGATAACGATAAAATGACTTTTGCCCGAGTAGATGCGGATCATATTGACAAATTGATTGCTAAAGATGATGCTCAAATTTCTAAACTGTCTGATGAAGAAAAAGACAAATTAAAAACAATTATTGAGGAAAATATTTCAAAAGAAAAATATGTTATTCAATTGGAAGCTCTTGGCAGCGAAGAAGCACCTTTCTATCTAACGCAACCAGAATTTATGCGTCGCATGAAAGAAATGAGTCAAACTGGTGGCGGGATGTTTGGCATGGGTAATTTCCCTGAAATGTATCACTTAACTGTAAATACCAATTCACCCCTAGCCACAAGCATTTTGAATGTTTCTGATGCAACGTTGAGAGAATCTAAAATTAAACAAGCGCTTGATTTAGCGCGTATAGCACAAGGTTTACTCAAAGGAGAAGATTTAACTAATTTTGTTAAACGTAATTTTCAATTGATGCAAGAATCTGAAAATTAAGAAACTTTTTAAAAAAAAGAACACCTCTCAATGGATTTTGTGAGGTGTTTTTTTTTTGAAATTTTGTTTTTGTAGTTTTTCATTTCATGCAAAAAAACCATTACATTTTCATGTAATGGCTCTCACTATTTAAAACTTAACTACTACTTTTAATTCACTCTTTCACTTACTGACACTTGAATATTTTGGTCTGGCGTACCAGCATCTTCAATATAGGTTGTTGTCATGGTATTATTATTATTTGAAAAAACTGCCGTAAAATTTAATTCAACAGGTGTTGGCATACTTGGCACAATAATGATAAATTTATAATTACCTTCTGAAACCTTTGCCCATTTGGAAGTTGTCCCAGCTGGTAAACCACCATTTGGCTTTAGAACACAAGTGCCACCATCCAATTCATAATCTTGACCAATCATATCGCCGTTGGCTGATATTTCATCCACTTCCATTAAATCACAGGCTTTTAATACTTCAGGTACACCATTATCAGTTTCAGAAATTTGTCGCCATTTACCCACAATAGGATCTGCATTGTTTGCTGAGTCATCGTCATTTGAGCAACTTACAATCAAAACGAAATTAACTAGCATAAAAAATTTAAAAAATATTTTCATAGTATTTGGTTGTATAATAATTACGCGGCAAAAATATAGCCAACATTGTCATAAAAAAAATACGGCATATGCCGTATTTTTACAAAATATAGATGAATAAAATAAACTACTTTGTCAAACTTAAAAGATGCAATAAATCATTACCAAATGAGAAATGCTTCCAGCTAAAACAAACAAATGCCAAATAAAATGTGCGTATTTTATTTTTTTTGAGGTGTAAAAAAGGATACCAATGGAATAAGATATACCTCCTAAAGTGAGAAAAAAGAAACTTATAAAATCAAAAAGATGATAAAGCGTTTTCAATTCAAAGATGACAAACCAACCCATTACTAGATATAACAAAACCGAAATAAGTTCTAGTTTACCAGTAAAAAATATTTTTAAAAAAAGTCCAGCAAATGCTAGGCTCCAAATGATACTAAACAGACGCCAGCCAGAATCATTTACTAATGTAATAAGGCAAACTGGTGTGTAGGTTCCAGCAATTAAAAAGAAAATACTGATATGGTCAAATTTTCTAGCTAGCTTTTTTTTAGCAGGATTAGTTATGATATGATAGATGGTAGAGGAAAGATAAAGCATAATAAAGCTTAACATATAAAGCCAAATACTAAAAATGCTTAATGGGTCTTGATATTGTTTTTTTATCAATAGTATAGGCAAAGCTAATAGTCCAACTACTATACCGATGCCATGTGATAAGGCGTTCAGTTTTTCCTCTTTGCTTAGATTATTAAGAAACAAATAATTCATAAGTTTTACTAAATTACTTTTAATACAGAACCTCACAAGTATAATAAACTATAAAATAAAAAAATTGCTCAAAATAATTGAGCAATTTATTATCATATTTAAATAAAATTGATTATTATTTCAAAGCAAACATAACATTTAACTCAATATCATTTGAAATAGCTTTATCACCTAAATTATCAAAAAAACTACCAGAACCATATTTGATATCAAACTTTGTGCGGTCAAAAACCAATTGGCCACCACCTTTTGTATCAGCAACGTTTAAAGAAAATGTTACTGGTTGTGTAATGCCTTTGATCGTTAAATCTGCAGTGATTTCGTATAAATTCTTATCTAAGCCTTTAATTTTTTTGAAAACCAATTTCGCAGTAGGAAATTTTTCAACATCAAAAAAGTCTGCATTTTTTAAATGTTTTTCTAGCTTTTCTTTGCCTTTACCTGGCTCAAGGTCTGTACAAACTAAAGAAGTCATATCAACTTCAAAAGAACCGCCGACAACTTTATTGTTTTTAAAAATAATTAAACCTGATTTAAAATTAATATTGCCATAATGCGCACTGGTAATTTTTGACCCTTTCCAGCCAATGGTGCTAGAAGAAACTTCAATAGATTTTGTTTGCGCTTGAGCAAAACCAATAATAGAAACGAATAAAAGTGTTAAAATAGATTTCATGTAAAAAAAATTAAAATTAATAAAAAACAAAACTAAGGGAAACCACTTTTTAAATTTTAGAAATTAACAAAAATTTAATTACTAACAACAAAAATTTCTACTCTGCGATTTTCAGCGGCTTCAGCTTCATTTTTTTCAGGTATTGGAAACTTTGGTAAGGTTCCACCGAAACCTTTAAAAGACACGCGACTGGCATCAATGCCTTTGCCAATCAAAAACAGTTTGACGGCTTTAGCTCTTTGTGTTGATAAATCGCGATGGTCTTTTGCGTTGCAACATATATGCCCATGCACTTGAATGATTAAACTAGGGTTTTGTTGCATCACATACAACAAATCATAAAGTCTAGGTATTGAAGATTTAACAACGCCAAAGGTATTCAAATGAAAATTCAGATTCTTCATGGTAACGTACTCCCCTGCTTTGGCGTTACTCAGGTTAGCCATAAATACCGTATCCAATTGCATGCGTTCACTTTCGCCATTTGGTAACTTAAAATCTAAATAAGATGGTAGTTTAGCTTTAGGCTTTTCTACTTTTAAAACTGATTTATTTATCCCTAATATTTCATCTTCGCGAGCCAAATCTTTTTCTAGCAGATAAAAAATAGTTGCCTTTCGATTTTTTGATTTATCAGCATCTTGTTGGTGGAGCTTACCAAAACTTCTGGTTTTGAAATCACTTCTTATGGCCAATTGGTTTTTTACTACATCAAAGACAGTTTGCACACGGCGTTGAGACAACGTATCATTTAAGCCAATTGACCCATCTTCATCTGTGTAACCATTAATACCAACAATCTTTATTTTAGGATTAACTTTTATCCAATCATTTAATCGTTGTTTTTCCACAGTTGTTAACGCAAATTTATTTGTTTCAAAATAGATAGAAAACTGTTCTTGAGAAAATAAAAAGCAGGAGGAAAATATGAAAAAGGTTAGGAATATTTTCATTTAAAATATGGTTTTAGAAAGAGAGGCTCTATTCGGTAACTTCACCTCTCAGTTTAAACAATATGCGACCACCATCAGCATTAACTGCATTGGTTTCGATGGTAAGACTCCTTCTTATGGGACCCGCATGCATATCATATTTTAATGAAATAATGCCCGTTTTTCCGGGAAGTATTGGCGATTTAGGTTTTTCTATCACTAAACAACCACAAGTAGAATGAACATTTAAAACAATCAAAGGTGCATCACCTGTGTTTGTGAAAGATATGTCTCTTAAGCCAGAATCACTGACTTTTACTTTACCAAAATCTAGGGTATTGTCTTTATCTTTAAATTCAATTTTTGCACCTGTTTGGGCAAAAGTTGTATTAATCAGCAGTAAAAGCAATAATATTAAAAAATTTTTCATCTCTCAAAAATTTAGGGTAAAACTAAATAATTAATTTTAAATAGATAGCCCTATTATGTTAAAATTTGCAAAAGATGTGCCAAATTCATAAAAAGCGAAAGAAAAGAATCTTAGCGAGCATTTTATCTGATGTTTATAACTAAGAAATATCATTTTTACGCCTTAAAAAATCCCTATAAAAAATAGCAAGCATAATCGCTTAAAAACTTTTACTATTGCACCACGTGAACCTTTTCATCCCATTCAGACAATCTGAAATAGCCCAATGGAAAATTGGCCTCAACGGTTGTATTCTTGACATTTCCTTTCAAAATACCGGCAGGTGGATTAAAAGGATTTCCCCCAGCAGTTGCAGATAATGAAATGAATTGCCTCATAAAAGCATAATCTTTTGCGGTGATGCTAATTAATGAAAATTTAACAGCCTGACCAATTTCTAGGTCTGGATCTCTATAAATACCAAACATCATGTTACCATTAAAAAATTCATCTCTATTTGCAAATAATCTTGGCAAGGGCTTATTGGATGAAGTAAATTTGTGCAAGTAATAATTAGTTTCATTAACATTATCAGGATAGAAAAAAGTCAACTGAAAAACATCACCACTAAATCCACCAACCGTTTCTTGCAACACATTTCCAACTGCTGGTGAAGCCAATAGTTTTTCTGTTGCGCTATATGATTGACCATTATAAACAATCTGCAAGGTATAATCTTGGTTAATTGCAGGCACAAAGTTGTCACATTTATAAATTCCTGTTCCTACTTCTTCTACAAAAGTAAAAACTTGATTATTACCATTAACTATTTGCACATTGGCTCCAGTTGCAGGCGGCACAACTGCATCATAAAAGCCAGTAGTGAGTGTTAGTTTAATTTGTTGTGCTTGACCAGTGGTATTTTTTCTCCAAAGAATATCAGCTTCCACAACTAAACGTGGTGGTGCAGTATCAAGCGGGATATCAACAACTTCTTCGCAAGAAAAAGTGATAACAATGAGCAAAAGAAAGATTATTTTTTTCATATGAACTATGCGTTTTGAGTTAGAAGGTTTTATTTAAAATTTGAAATTGTAAGTCACACTTGGTATGGCACCAAAAATGGATAATCTTACTGCTTCATTTCTAAGCGTTTCATCGTTTTGCCTAAAGGTAATGTTTGCGGCATTTTGTCGGTTGTAGATGTTATAGATACTAAATACCCACTCGCCTTTCCATTTTCTATTGGCATTACGTCTTGGGGTTAAAGTAGCAGAAAGATCTAGGTGGTGAAAACTAGGTCTTCTGAAAGCATTTCGTTCACCAAAAACTGGCACATTAAGGCCTTGATAACTAAATTGTCCAACAGGATAAGTGATTGGTTGTCCAGATTGGAAGGTAAAAACACCACCGAACGTCCATTTATCGCTTAATTTGTAAGTGGCAGTTGTGCTTAAATTATGAAGTTTGTCATAACCTGTAACATACCAATTACCATTATTTATACCAGGTTCTGAAGCATTTCTACCAGGAATGCGTTGTTCGGAGCGAGATAATGTATAGGAAATCCAGCCTTGTAATCTGCCTTCATTCTTTTTGAGATAAAGCTCTAAACCATATGCGCGGCCCTCACCATTTAAGACCACTTGTTCAAGGGCATTATTGGCAATTAGTTCAGCACCATCAATAAAATCTATTTTGTTTTTGATAGTTTTATAGTACGTTTCTATTTCTAAAGAATATTTTTTATCTTTAAGATTTGTGAAATATCCCACAGCAATTTGATCACTCAACATCGGTGCAAAAAAATCACCACTTGGAGACCATATATCTAAGGGTGCTGGCGAAGCTGTATTTGATATCAGATGTAAATACTGCGACATGCGATTATAGCTGGCTTTTATACTTTTGTCATCATTAATACTATAGGCTAAAGCCGCTCGAGGTTCAAAATTGTTATAACTATTGATTGCTTCGCCACTATTAAATGTCTTTTGACCAATTGGCACAGCTTTTTCATAAATACCCAAATCTTGGTTAAAAACAACTGCTTGATTATTATTATAAAGATTAACATTTTGAAAGCCTAAACGATGAAAAGTGCTGTAACGAAGACCAGCTGAAACATTAAGCTTACTGGTTAATTGCTGTTCAATATCAAAATAAAGAGCGTTTTCAAAGGCGTATTTCTGATCAAGTCGTCTAAAATTAATGGTCGATGATTCATCAATTGGTGATATTTCGCCAGGATTAAATTGATAGTAGATAGAATTTAAACCATATTGCAATTTGGTTTTATCAGAAACATAATGTCTTAGATCATACTTAAGATTGTAATTTTTGATGCCACTATTCCAATTGAATCCTACAAAATCAAGCGTCAAACCATAGTAATAATCACTATAAATAAGTGAAGTGTTAGCAAAAAGTTTATCATTAAAAAGATGATTCCAACGTAAGTTAAAAACAGAGTTACCATAAACATTTTGAAAACTTTGCGAAATAGCAAACACATCTCTTCCAAAATATCCAGAAAAATATAACCTGTTTTTGTCATTAAACTTATGACTAATTTTTGTGTTTAAATCATAAAAATAAGCTGAATTTTTATTGTCAGTAAATTTTAAAAATAAATGCGCATAAGAAGCCCGTCCTGCCACTAGAAAAGAAGTTTTGTCTTTTACTATTGGTCCTTCAGCCATTAATCGACTGGCTAACAAACCAATACCGCCGTTAAGTTCAAAGTTTTTACTATTACCTTCTTTTTGATAAATCTCTAAAACTGAAGATAATCTGCCACCAAAGCGTGCAGGTATTCCACCTTTATACAACTTTAAATCTTTTATCGCATCAGGATTAAATACTGAAAAGAACCCAAATAAATGCGAAGAATTATAAATTATAGCTTCATCAAGTAGAATAAGGTTTTGATCGGCACTTCCCCCTCTCACATTAAACCCAGAAGCCGCCTCCCCAGCATTAGTAACCCCTGGCAAAAGCAATAAGGATTTAATGACATCAACTTCTCCTAAGATAACCGGAATTCTCTTAATTTCAGTCATGCTAAGCCTATTGGTACTCATTTCAGGTTTTTTAATTTCAGAATAATTTTTTTCACTTTTTATAGTAACCTCTTCTAGCTGATTGTCAGATTCGGCAAGAGAAAAATTAATCTTTTGATTGCTAGTCAAACTAATTTTTCTTTCTTGCGCTTCAAAGCCCAAATAACTTACTCTTAAAATGTATTCACCTTCAGGTAGCGTTATAGAATAAAAACCATATTCATTAGACAAACCACCTGTTTTTGTCTCTTCCACATAAACGCTAACACCAAAAAGCGTTTCGTTAGTTTTTAAGTCATTAATAATTCCACTGATGGTGAATTTTTGTTGCGCATAGGACGCAGAAAAACATAAAAAAAAGGATAAAAAAAGTATAGGTTTCATTTATAAAAATTTGTGCAAATGTATGCCGATATTTTCAAACTATTGTTTAATAAATGTTAATAAACTTGTTGGTATGTATTAAATTGAAAAAAAATAAAAATCAACTAATCCTTTATTTTTGTAATTATATTTTGTAAGCATATGTTTTTTAAATTCCTATTTCCAATTTTTTTTAGTAGCTCACTTTTACTTGCTCAAAATAATGCTGCGCCTCAAAAGCAAATTTTAAAACAAATAGACAGAGATAGTATAAAATCTACTAAAAACGCAAAAAAAGAAAACTATTTTAAAAGTAAAATTTTGAAAGCTAATTCAAAAGCAATTGCAGCAAATGAAAAAAGAATTCAAAAAAATTTAAGTTTAAATCCACATTTAAGAACAATCGAATTCACTGATTATGACAAGTTGAATTATATAGAATATTTAAAAGATATTAAGTCCTCAATTCTTGAAAATTTGACCACTATAGTGGATCGGGAGTTAAAAAATGAAGAGTTAGACTATAAGGAAAAAAGAGATTTAATGTTTAAAATGCAAAGGATTTCAAATTTCAACATCAAAGAAAAATCAAAAAATCAAGGGGATATCTTATACAATATCGAATATACCTTTGACCATTTGGTTGAATTAAAGAATGAGGAATATAGCTTAGAACAACTTGCTAATATTGTTGAAGATTTAATTGTCATGCGTGATAAACTGAGATTAAACAATGAAATATTGCAATATAGAATGTTGCTCGTAGAGGAAGTTCCTAAAAATCAAAGGTCTGATTTTTTTCAAGAAAATGCTAAATTAAAAGTTGAAACAATTGAAAACAAACAAAAAAGAATTTTATCAACGAGGACTGAAATTCAAAATAAAAAAAATGACGCGCACAGTCAAATGGTTTCCAATCAGGAAATGCTAAGAGAAAAAGTTAGAGAGGCAAAATTAAAAAAAGAACTATTATTAAACGAAAAGCTCAATAAAAACCATCAAACAATCGCCAGTCTATCTTCAGTAAAAACTAAAGTAAACACTACTGAAAATACTGATGTTAAGGCAAATAAAATTGAAAATGAGCTCAATAAGGATATTGATTTAGCCTACGAAACAATGAACGAAGACCTAAACAAATATGCGAATGCGACCGTTGAAGAACTTGAAGCTAAAATTACTGAATTGGAAAAAATTCGGGATAATATTGTTCTTCAACATGCCTTAATCATATTTCGAGAAAATAGCAGTGACGATGTTGCTTCCCGCGCCATGCGTTAAAAAATGTGATTGCGTGTTATAAATATTGTATTTGTTAATAAAAAAATAGAGGCTACCCTTTTAAGATAGCCTCTTTTATAATATTACATTTACTATAATTACTCTGGCATCAAAATACCTATAGTTTTGTCATTGCTTAGATATTTTTTTGCAACATTTTGCAAATCTTTTGGCGTCAATTTTTCAATATCAGCAACATAACTTAAAATCCACTCAGAAGGTCTACCGTTGTTGTAGCTAGATTTGAAATTATTAGTCCAATGGTCATTTTTCTTTAAATCTTCACGATCTTTAATACGTTGGTTTTCCTTGAATTTGTCTAAATCAACCTGTGTTGGTCCGTTATCAATGATTTTCTTGATTTCAGCTAAACAAATGTCGGTCAGTTTATCAACATTTTCTGGACTACAAGGGAAGTTTATATTCATATTATAACTACCGCTTGGCATTTTTGACATCCCAGCTCTTGCGCCAATACTGTAGACACCGCTTTCTTTTTCTCTTATTTCCTCAGTTAACTTAATTTGTAATACATCGCCTAAAGCGCGCATGGCCAAAGCTTCGTTTGCATCATAAGTGGTATCGCCATAATACATAATAGAGACATTACTTTTTGGATCTTTACCTTTATTAACCACTTTTTTAATATCTCCTTTTTTCATGCGATATTTGATATCAACAGCTTGTTCTTTTTGAGTTGAAGATGGCAATGCAGCCAAATAAGTTTGACAATAGTCTTCAAAAGTTTTTACATCAATATTTCCAATAAAATAAAAATGGAAATCAGCGGCATTCGCAAAACGTTGCTTAAAAGCTTCAAAGGCAGCATTATAATCTGTTTGATCCCATAGTTCGTTTGATGGTACCAATCCAAAAAACCTTGGATTATCTGCACTTAAATAGCCATATAATTCATTAGAGAAATAAAAATTAGGATTGTTCAAGAAATTACCCATCATTGCTTTTTGTTTTGATACATAACCTTGGTAAGATTCTTCATTTTTATTTAAATCAGTCATATTGGCAACAATAAATTGCATCAGGGTCTCCAAATCTTTTGGTGCACAACTGCCAGAAATACCTTCAGTAATATTAGAAACCATAGGTGTAACTCTTGCAATTTTACCAGTCATAAATTTATCCAATTCATTTTTATTCATGCCTGCAACACCAGCTTCAGTCATGCCTCTAAATGCTAAATGCATTTTTTTGTAATCTGCATCATTCATCAAATTTGTACCGCCAAAACTCATGCCTTCAATCAATATTTCATCATTTTTGAAATCCGTAAGTTTATAAGTTACTTTTAAACCATTAGACAGTGTTAAGGTTGTTTCATCCGTTTTGTCATTTTTAGAACGGCTAGCAATAGTACCTTTTTTTAACGGATTTCTAATTAGCGTTTCAGCTGCTTTAACTTCCTCGTAAGGAGTAATTTTGCTTTCGTCCATATTCATAATGGCCATCACTTGCTCTTCAGTAGGTTTAACAACTCCTTCTTTTTTAGGTAATTTAAAAATAACCACACGGTTATCCTCCTTTAAATATTCTTTAATTAACTCATTAATTTCATCCATCTTTAGGGTTGGCAATAAAGCTTTAGCGGTATTGAAAGTCCATTCAATATCTGGCATAGCACCTTCTCCTATATAATGTTCTTGAATTTGCCAAACAAAATTTTCAGATTCAGATTTATCCTTTTCTTTCACTTGCTTTTCAAGTCTGGTTAAAAAATCTGTTTTGGCTCTTTCAAGTTCGTTATTTGAAAAACCATATTTTTTTACGCGTAAATTTTCTTCAATCAAGGTAGTTAAACTCAATAAAGCTTTATCTGGACTCGTCATGGCAAAACTTTGAAACGCATCTTTGTTCGGCGAATAGGTACCGCCATGAAAAGTATAACCAAAATTAAAAGGTGGATTTGGTAGATTTTGTTTTTCACTCAAACGATTATTAATCATTTGGCTAAACATACCTTTTAATAAGGCGTTTCTGAAATCTTCAACAGTTTTGGTTTTCTTAGGAGTGCCATAATCTTTGTATAGCACCTCAATATTTGTAAACATTTGTTCTTCATCATCAACAATACTTACCAATGATTCTTTATGATTTGGAATATCAAACTGTTTGCGCTCTAATTGCTTCTTTGGATTTTCATATTTGCCAAATTGAGCTACAATTCTTTTTTCCATTTCGGCCACATCAATGTCGCCAACAACAATTAAGGCCATCAAATTTGGTCGATACCAGTTTTTATAAAAATCACGCATCAATTGATGTTTGTGATTTTGAATAACCTCCAAAGTACCAATTGGTAAACGATCAGCATATTTAGATTTATATAACAACTTAGGTAAATACTCCCTTTGCATTCTTTTTTCTGCTCCTAAACGTGTTTTATATTCCTCCGTAATAACGCCACGCTCTTTATCAATTTCTTCACCAGCCATGGTCATGTTAAAGGCCCAATCTTCTAATATATCTAGGCCAGTTTGCACTTTAGACATATCATCTGCTGGAATTGGCAAAAAATAAACCGTTTCATCAAATGACGTATACGCATTTAAATCAGCGCCAAATTTAACGCCCATTTTCTCTAAATGGCTCACTAATTCATTCTTTGGAAATTTTTTAGTCCCATTAAAAGCCATGTGCTCTGTAAAGTGAGCCAGACCTTGTTCACTATCTTCTTCTAAAATTGAACCAACTTTAACAACCAAACGCAAATCAACCTTTTTTTCAGGTTTTTTGTTATATTTAATGTAATAAGTTAAGCCATTTTTTAAAACACCCGTTTTAACTGAAGCATCATTTGGAATAGTTTTTTTCAAATCTACACCTTGAGCCACAACAAGGTAGCCCAAAAACAAAAATAAAAGTGTGCACTTTCTCATAAATAAAAAATTAAGATATCATAAAAGAACGAAATTATTTAAAATTTATTATTTGAAATAAATTTTAACCTTTCTTTAATTCGTTCAATATTTTCCATTGGTCAACGATGGGATGTGATAAGGGTTGGAAGGGTGTTTCATACAACATTTTATGAATTTCTTCTGGCCTAATTTTCTTTCTACCTGCAATTAAAACCTTAAAAATAGCATGGTTATGAACAACCTCTCCCCTTTTCATTTGCTGTTCAAAATAATAGTATTTTTCATCAGTGGCAATAATTTTGGTGTAGACTTCAAACTTTTGACCTAAATTCAATTCTTTGATATAGGTGATTTCAGCACTCATGATTAAGAAAAGATATTTTTTTTCAATCATTATTTTAGTCATACCCGTTTTAATGCCAAAATCCCAGCGCGCTTTTTCGTATATTCGAAGATATTTAGCGTTGTTGATATGTTTATAAATATCGATATAACTGAACTTCACAACATGCTTAAAGCAAAGCAAATCATATAAACTATGGGTAGATTTTTTGTTTTTTTGAATAATACTTTTGATGAGATAGTAAATCATTAATTTATAATTTTAATGGGGTTACCCTTCATCTTCTGACCAATAAATGCACTATTTTTATTGGTGCTCAAAATATTTTCACTAGAAAAAGTCCATGCCGTATGTGTTTCAAAAAGCGTCAAATTGGCTTTCTGGCCAACTGCAAATTGTGGTTCAGGCAGTTTTAACCATTTTCTAGCTGAAGTTAACTTTTCAATGACAACTTCCGTTGGTAAAACGTTGTTCAATGACCCAAAACAACTTTCTAAACCAATGGTGCCAAATTTAGCCAACTCAAATTCTAACCTTTTAGATTCAATTGTCAATGGTTGATGATCTGAGACAATGCTATCAATAATGCCATCTATCAAGCCATTTCTCAAGGCTTTCACTGTTTCTAAATCTCTTAAAGGTGGTAAGATTTTATAATTTGCATCAAATTCAACTAAATTTTCATCAGTCAAAACTAGGTGATGTGCGGCTACGCTACAACTGATGTTTAGACCTTCGTTTTTAGCTTTTTCAATTAAATCTAATGATTCTTTTGTGCTAATCGTTGAAATATGCAAACGATGATTGGTGTATTTTAATAGTTCGATATTTCTTGCTACCATAATAGATTCTGCCAACGGCGGAATGCCTTTTAAACCTAATTTAGTAGACATCAAGCCTTCATGAACCAAACCAGTTCCTGCTAATTGCTGGTCTTGACAAAAAGCCATCACAAAGCCATCAAAATCTTTGGTGTACTGCAAGGCAATTTTCATCAAATTGGTATGTGACAAGTTTTTCTTATAGTCGGTAAAAGCTACAGCACCTGCCGAATGCATGTCAAACAACTCAGCTAAATATTCGCCTTCACTTTTTAAGGTTAAAGCACCTATTGGATATAAATCTACTAGGCTATTTTTAGATTTTTGAATTAAAAAATTAACACCTTCTTGGCTACTGATCACAGGTTGACTATTTGGATTTAAACAAATTGCTGTAAAACCGCTTTTTTCGGCAACCTGAAGCCCATGAGCTATTGTTTCTCTGTCTTCTAGACCAGGTTCACCGAAACAAACAGAAGCATCAATCCAGCCGAGAGAAACGGCTAAATCATTAGCAGTTATGACCTCATCTGCAGCCATATGAAGGTCTTGTTCAGAAATTTTTTCAATGACGCCATCAACAATGAACATATCAACAATTTTTTGATCATATTCACTTGATTTACAATAAACTTTTGCTCTTTTTATTAATGTTTTCATATGATCAGCTACAGTTTTTAATTAGTAATATTTATCAAAATTGATTCCATTTTTTATTTAAGGTTTATCTTATTATTTCACGTACTTTTGAATTAAAATCTCAGCCAATATTAATAAAATGGCCAAGAGCAAAAACCATCTCCACAAATCGCTAGTGGTTCGATCGCTATTAAAATTGTCCAACAGTTCTGCAATGCTATCAATGGCTGTTACATCATCAGGCAAATTGCTTGATGCAACGGTCACATTGCTTTCGGAGCGATTGTAATTGAAGCTTATTGGCTGTACAATTTTATTATTACTAATTATTTCAAAATTTCCGGCTTTTGTTGGATGATCAATGAAATTTAATTTGACCTTATTACTCAGTATTTGCTGCAGCGGGATAAAAGTTTCCGTTTCATTTTTCACAGTTAGCACTTGATTAATTTCATTTTTAGCCTCAACTATAAAACTTTGCATATCACCCAAAATTAGAGCAGTCAAATCTGAATTATTGTTCATTTTTGCCATATTGTAAAAAGTAGGTACAATAAGTGGTGTTTCAATAAAACTACTATTTTTTCTGCTTAAAGGTGTTGAAAAAACATAAATTTGTCCAGATTTTGTAGGAATGGCAGATAAAAAAGGTGCGCCATTTTCTAAATGAAAAATTGTTGGAAAACTACTATTAATGGCATAATGCCCAGTCACGCTAGGGTATTGAAAATTTGAAATTTGCTTTTCAAAAACACCTTTAAATAAGGGGTGCTGCTGTGCAATTTTAGTAATTTTTAACTCACCAGTTTCATAGACGGCATATCGCAAACCAAATGGTTCAAACAATTTATTATAACTGTCTACTGCGGCGTTCAGTGATGGAATAAAAACCAAACTACCACCATTTTCAATATAATTTTTAACATTCTCAATCATTTGCGGCGGCAATTGCTGCAATTCATTAAGGACGATAAATGAACTTTGCTCAAGGGTTTGAGCCTCAATATTTATATTTTCAGTGGTTATAAAATCAAACTCACTCGGATTATAAATACGATTCAAAAAAGCTTGATTAGCAGAATTTCCTATACTTAGAACTTTACTTTTTTGAAAATTTTTGATTGAAAAGAAATATTTATTGTCAAATGCTAAGCTTTTATCATCAATCGCCACATAGCCGTTAAATTGTTCCTTTTGAATGGTGAAATTAATTTCCTTTACTTTGTTTAAATCCACTAAAGATTTGGCAATCAATTTATTGTTATTATAAAGACTGACAGGTAGTTTTTGATTAAAATCACCAAATTTTGATAACTTGATAGTTAAATCATAAAAATTATCAGAAACTTTTGTCATATAAACTGAATCAATGCTACAATTTTGATTGTCTTGACTTTTTAAAATTTTAGAGAAAAACTTAAGGTTTGAATTATCGGTGTTTAATTTTGGCCACTTGAGATTTTTATTGTCCGTAAACACAATCACGTCTTTGGCATTTTGCTTATTATGGCCAGATAATCTTAAGAAAATTTTATCTAGGGAAAATGGTTGACTACTGTATGGTAGGTCTTGTATTTCTCGTTGAGAGGTCTTCGTTGATAAGTCATGCAATGCCTCGTCATTGGTGTACAAAGAGAACGTGACATCTTCTGGTACTTGTGTTAAAATATCTTCTAATGTTCGTTTAAACAACTCGCCAGCCTCGCCTTTAGCCTGCATACTCAAAGAATTGTCGACCACAAAAACCAATTCATTTTGCGCAAATTGACTGTCTTTCGCTTTTAAAAATGGCTGTGCGAACAACATGACGATGGCCAATATTAAAGCCAATCTGGTTGCTAACAGCAAATATTTTTTGAGTTGTGAACTTTTTCTAGTTTGTGACAGTAAATTTTTTAAAAACCTCACATTGGTAAAAAATTCAGGCTTAAATCTTCTTAATTGAAATAAATGAACGATAATTGGTATCGCCAAAGCCAATAAAAACCAAAGAATTTGTGGTTGTTTAAAAAACATAGTTTAAAAGTTGTGCAAATATAAGACTATTTTTAAGATTTTAATTTGAAAACCAAAAGCGTCAAAAATCCACATTAATTTCCAATTTTATTGATCGATAAGCCGACACTTGCTCAAAATGATCTTTTGTTTGCGCAATTTGCCATTTCACTTCAGATAATTTTAGTTCTGGACTAATTTTAATCAAGACTTGCCTGATGTACTGGTTTTTAATACGAGAAACCGTTGGTTCTTCTGGCCCAAGAACATTGGCTTTGGTATAACTTTTTAAAACATTCACAAAAAAGTCTGCCCCTTGTTTTGTGTTTTCAAAATTTTTGTGTTTAAAAAGCAAGCGAATGATCTTGTGAAAAGGCGGATATAAAAACTGCTGTCTTTCGGCCATTTGTTGATTAAAAAACAAATCAAAAGATTGATTGATCACATGCTGAAAAATCTCATTCAACGGATTATAAGTTTGAATAAAAACCTCACCTATTTCGTCTGAACGCCCTGTTCTGCCAGCCACTTGCGTTAGCATTTGATAGGTTTTTTCATATGCTCTAAAATCAGCTTGAAACAATAGATTATCTGCATTAAGTACGCCAACCAATGTCACATTTTTAAAATCTAAACCTTTGGCAACCATCTGCGTACCAACCAAAATATCTATCTCATGCTGTTGAAAACTGTGAATTATTTTATCAAAGTTATACTTACCCCTTGTTGTATCCTGATCCATACGTTGGACCCGTGCTTTAGGAAACATCTCTAAAACTTCAAGTTCAATTTGCTCCGTACCAAAACCCTTTTCTTCTATATCTTTGCTATGACAACTATGACAATGATTGGGTTTGGCCATGTGATATCCACAATAATGGCATCTTAACTGACCTTTATATTTATGATAAGTTAAACTCACATCACAATTGGGACAAAATGGTACATGACCACAACTATTGCAAGACAAAAAAGAGGAATATCCTCTGCGATTTTGAAATATAATAATTTGTTTACCTTTATTTAAAGTTTCTTGAATTTTTTCAACCAAAATATTGCTAAAATGACCGACCATGCGTTTTCTAAAATGTGCATCTTTTAAATCAACCAAATGAATTTTTGGTAAAACGGCTTGACCAAAACGTTCGTTGAGCCTCACTAATGCATATTTTCCCGACAAAGCATTTTGATAAGTTTCTACACTTGGCGTAGCAGAACCGAGTAAAACTTTGATCGGTAAAAGGGTCGTCATGAAAATAGCGGTATCCCTTGCATGATAGCGTGGCGATGGATCGGCTTGCTTAAAATTTGATTCATGCTCCTCATCTATAACGATAAGGCCAAGCGCTTGAAAAGGCAAAAAAATAGCCGAACGCACACCGATAATTACTCTGGCTTGTGGGCTATTTTCTTTCACTTTTTGAAAAACTTCAACTTTTTCCTGCACCGAATATTTGGAATGATAAACCAATAATTGCTCACCAAAATATTCTTTTAACCTAATGACCAACTGGGTAGTCAGCGCAATTTCAGGCACCAAATACAAAACTTGTTGCCCTTTACGAACAAACTCCTGAATAAGTTTGATGTAAATTTCAGTTTTCCCAGATGATGTGACACCCTTGAGCAAGCAAACAGCTTTGCTTTCAAAGCCAAATTTAATATCTTGAAATGCTTTTTCTTGATTTTCAGATAGATTAACTACTGACTTAATGGCTTCTGATTGAACAAGCCTATCAACACTCAAAAAATAGTCTTCAAAAATACCTTTGTCAATCAATTTTTTAATAGTCGCTGCATTAGTATCAGCTGCTTCATAAAGCTGTATTGGCAAAATTGGTGCTTTTGTTGTACTTTTTAATTGAAAAAAAGTCATGACAACTGCCAATTGTTTAGGTGTTTTTTGCAAACTTTCAATCAAATGCTGTAAAGTATCCGCTTGTTCAAATTGCGAATGCAAACGAATGTATCTAATTTGCTTAGGTTTATATTTTTCTATTACTTCTTCTTCAACTGTGATAAGGTTTTTATCCAATAATGATTTGACCTCATTCATGATATTTTTCTTGTCTAAAATTTGGGAAATTTCTCCTAATTTCAAATAATTTTGTGTTTGAAGCGCTTCATAGACCAAATATTCATTATCTGATAAGTATGGAAGTATAAAATCCTGCGCCAAATCAGCTTTTTTAACCTTAGTTTCCGTCTCCAATAAAAAAGGACTTGGCAAAGAAGCGCGCATCACATCGCCCATGTTACACATGAAATAGCTTGAAATCCAAGACCACAATTTGAGTTGATTTGCTGTTACTAAAGGCTCTTGGTCAATAATGTTTAAAATAAACTTTGGCTCATAAAATTCTGGTTTGATGAGGTGTGTTTTAAATACAATTGCTGTATAAATCTTTGATTTGCCAAATGGAACAAAAACCCGCATGCCAGCCTTTAAAGTTTCAAAATCAATAGCCTCAACTTCATAAGTGAAGGTGTTTTTGAGATTTAATGGCAATATGACATCAACAAATTTTTGCAATTGTAAAAAATTTTAGTTGACAAAGATAAAGAATAAGCTGATAATGACTTAGTATAATTTAATTTTTCATTTAAGTTTTTGAAACAACTTACTCACATTCTCAAACACATCAACAACATTTAAAGTATATTCATTTTCAATTAAATATATTTTTAAAATATTTTTAATGTATTATATTAGATATTTAAAAAGTTAAATACAATTTTAAAAGTTTAGAAAATTAATATGATATACCAAAAAAATATCGATTTTTGCAAAATATTCAATCCATGATAAATGAAAATTCACAATTATAGTGCAGGTCCATGTATTTTGCCACAAAGTGTTTTAAAACAAGCTGCCGAAGCCATATTAAATTTTAACAATTCTGGTTTATCTTTACTAGAAATTTCGCATCGCAGTCAGTCCTTTGTTGAGGTGATTGAAGAGGCTAGATCTTTGGTTTTGGCACTTATGGGGTTGCAAAATCAAGGCTATGAAGCCCTATTTCTGCAAGGTGGTGCATCCATGCAATTTCTGATGACCGTTTATAATTTGACCAACACACAAGACAAAGTGGCTTACCTCGATACTGGCACCTGGGCAAACGGCGCCATCAAAGAGGCACAAAAATTTGCAGAAGTTAAAGTCGTTGCGTCATCTAAAGATAAAAATTACAATTATATTCCTAAAAATTTCATCGTACCAAATGATGTGGCTTATTTTCATTGCACTTCAAACAATACTATTTTTGGGACGCAAATGAAAATTTTTCCTGCCGTTGATGTCCCATTAATTTGCGACATGAGTTCGGATATCTTTTCTAAGCAACAAGATTTTTCAAAATTTGATCTGATTTATGCTGGTGCGCAAAAAAACATGGGACCAGCTGGTGCAACTCTCGTGGTTGTCAAAAAATCTATTTTGGGTAAAACCAACCGCATCATTCCAAATATATTGAATTATCAACTGATGATTGCCAAAGAAAGTATGTACAACACGCCATCTGTTTATGCGGTTTATGTGTCGCTTTTAACTTTAAGATGGTTAAAGGACTTGGGCGGTATACCTGTTATTGAAAAAATTAATGAGGCAAAAGCCCAATTACTTTATGCAGAAGTTGACCGCAACCCACTATTTGAAGGGACAACAGTAAAAGAAGACCGCAGCCATATGAATGCTACTTTTGTATTAAAAACTGAAAGTAATCAGGCTTTATTTGATAAAATTTGGCAAGACCATGGTATTTCAGGTCTTCATGGGCATCGATCGGTTGGTGGCTATCGTGCCAGTATGTATAACGCATTGCCTATTGAAAGCGTTCAAGTGCTTGTAGACTGCATGCAATTATTAGAACAAAAAGCCTAGTTAAAGATGAAAATTTTAGCCAATGATGGTTTGCATGAATCTGCTATTAGGTATTTATCTGAAAACGGCTTTGAAGTTTTCACAACCAAAGTCGCGCAGGAGCAAGTGGCAAACTATCTCAATAAAAATCAAATAAATATCTTAATCGTTAACCAAGCAACCCGAGTTGACGAAATTTTATTAAGGTCAACTAATACTTTAAAAGCAATAGGTAAACTAGCTGATAATGTATATGATATTGATTTAAAAATTGCTCACGAATTAAATATTCCAATATTTTTTGCAAAAAGTGCAACAACGCAAGCACAAGCTGAATTAGTCAAGGCACACTTATTGTCTAGCGCAAGAAACCTGCATCAAACCAATAGAGAAATGCCTCTTGAAGGTGATGTAAACTTTAGACGACTGAGTAAACATTTCTGTAATGGCAGCGAAATCAAAGGAAAAACCTTAGGTTTAATTGGTTTTGATGCTGTCGCCGAAAAGGTTGCCAAGTTGGCTATTGGTTTAGGTATGCAAGTTATGGTTCATGCGTCAAAAATCAATTCTGTTGAATTAGAAATTGCTTTTTTTGATAGTCAAAAATTAACTTTCAATCTGCCTATTGTCGATAAAAAAAGACTTTTAGAAAATGCAGATTTCATAAGTATTCATCAACAAAGTGATCATGGTTATATTATTAATGAAAATGATTTCCCATATATGAAAAAAGGTGTTGGCCTAATAAACATTCAACAGGGAAAAATTATAGATGAGGTCGCTTTACTTGATGCATTAAATGATGACACAGTTTCTTTTGCTGGATTAGATGCTTTTGAAAATCAACCAAATCCAGAGATGCAAATATTAATGCATCCTAAAATTTCTTTATCGCCAAATATTGCCAGCAAGTCAAATGACAATCAAGAAAAAATTGATTTAGAGGTTGCAAATGGCATCGCGAATTATTTTCTATCATTAAAAAATTAGTATTTTTTCTACTTTTAATTTATTGATTAAATATTATATATAAATTGTAACATTAACACTAAAAATCTAAATCAAAATGATTGAACAATTAACCCAACTTGTTAAACAATTCGGCGGATAAGCTGTCGTAAATAACCCAGCGGTTCCTAGTGAATTAAATGAAAAAGTTTTAGGAGAAACACAAAATGGCATTTTTGATGCTTTGAAGGGGTTTAGTAGCAGGCGGCAACGCTGATGCTTTGACAGGTTTATTTAAAGGTGAAAACGCCGGTAATTCATCGAACCCAATTGTGGACATGATCACTAAGCAAGTGACAGGGAATTTAATGAACAAAGTTGGCTTGGATAATGGCGCAGCTTCTGGCGTGGCAAGTGAAATGATTCCAAAAGTATTGGGTTCATTAATTGGTAACGCAAAAGACCCAAATGTAAAAAGTTTTGAAGTGTCAGACATTATAGGCACATTAATGGGCGTTGATAAAGGTGGTAATGCAGGCATGGCGCGCAAAATTGGCGCGATGCTTTTAGACCAAAATGGCGATGGTAAATTAGATCTTCAAGATGCGCTATCTGCCTTATCTGGCAATGGAAAAGTAACAGCAAATAAAGGTGCTGGCGGCCTTGGCGGTATATAAGGAAAGCTTTTTGGCGGAAAATAATATAAGCTTCACCCTAAAAAATATAAAAATCATTTGAGCAATCAAATGGTTTTTTTTTATATTTGTGCAAATTGAAGACCATGAAAAAATTGCTCTTTTTCATTTCTGTGTTGGCGTTGCTGATCAATTGCGCGAGTCCGAAGAACAACTCAGCTACAAAAGATAATCAAACTGCTATTATAGGTGATACCATAAAAATCGTCAATGAAGAATTAGAATATGAAATCACAATCATCGATGCGGCCTTTAATAGTTGGTTTTATGGCAATGCACAACCGCGCGGTTATTATTCACAAAGTTATCTCGAAGGCCGCAATCGACCATGGGTCATTGAATATAACCAACGCGTCATGCAACCATTGCGATTTGGTACTTCACTTTATATTATGCAAATAGATTATCAACATAATATAAACTATGGCTATGAAGTTAATTATATGCTATTTAATTATTTAGTTTATTTTCAACAAGTTAACAAGCAAAATCTTGGTACGTTTATGGCACGACCTTAACTGTTTGTATTTTTGTAAAATTGTATAATGTATATTGTATTTTAGATCCATTAAGAACATTCTAATGCTTAAGCCAAATCATATCCTTCTAATTTCTAACTTCTTAATTCTAAATTCATAATGCCAAATCATATTCTTCTAACTTATAATTTATAACTTCTAATTTCTAACTTCTAATTTCTAAATTCTAAATTCTAAATTCATAATGCCAAATACACTAATAAAAAATATCAAACAACTCATTCAAGTTCGACCGCAAAATCATCTCTTGCTAAAGGGTAAAGACATGGCTGTACTGCCTGTTATCGAAAATGCTTTTCTTACATTTGACCAAGGTATCATCACCAGTTATGGTGACATGTCTAATTGTCCCAAAGAAGAAATTTTTGATGAAGTTATTGATGCCAAGGGTAAATTGGTTCTACCAACTTGGGTTGATAGCCACACCCATCTGGTATTTGCCAAAAACCGCGCGGACGAATTTGTTGATCGTATTAAAGGTTTAAGCTATGAAGAAATTGCCAATAAAGGTGGTGGCATCCTTAATTCTGCCAAAAAACTTAATGAAATTTCAGTAGATCAATTATTTGAAGACGCTAAACAACGTTTAGAAAATCTCATCAAACAAGGCACTGGTGCCATTGAAATTAAGTCGGGCTACGGCTTAACGTTAGCTGGCGAACGCAAAATGCTTCGCGTGATAAAGCGTTTAAAACAAGCTTTTGATATACCCATCAAAGCCACGTTTTTAGGTGCGCATGCGTTTCCTATTGAATTTAGGCAAAATCAAGAAGGTTATATCAAGGAAATTATAGAGGTTATGCTACCAGCCATTACCGAAGAAAAATTAGTAGACTATGTAGATGTTTTTCTTGAAACCAATTATTTTAATAATGAACAAACAGCCAAAATACTTCAAGCGGCACAAAAATATGGCTTAAAAGCAAAAATTCACGTTAATCAATTTACAGCTATTGGTGGCATCAAAACCGCAGTTGATCACCAAGCCTTAACTGTAGATCACCTAGAAGTCGTGTCGCCAGATGATATTGAAATCCTAAAAAAGAGCAACACGATTCCAGTGGCGCTTCCCTCCTGCTCATTTTTTATTCAAATTCCTTATACACCTGCGCGAGAATTAATTAATTATGGATTGCCATTGGCGCTAGCTTCAGATTTTAACCCTGGTACAACACCAAGTGGCAATATGCATTTTGTGGTGGCCTTGGCGTGTATACAAATGAAAATGACCCCGGAAGAAGCCATTAACGCCGCTACTTTAAACGCCGCTTATGCCATGGAAGTTCATCAAGAAGTGGGCTCAATTACTACAGGAAAAAAAGCCAATCTCATCCTGACTAAACCTTTAGATAGTTTCAATGATATCCCATATTTCTTTGGTGACCATTTAATTGAAAAAGTATTTATTAATGGTGAAATATATTGAGTGAATGATGAACACTATTTATACGCATACCTACCAATCGCCTTTTGGAGAAATTCTTTTAGGAGACTACAAAAATGAGCTGGTGCTAGCAGATTGGAACTACAGAAAAATGCGTGATCAAATTGACCATCGGATTAAGCTAGGACTAAATGCAGTTTATCAAGAAGAACAAACAGATTTACATCGGCAAACCATTTTCGAGCTTGAGGAATATTTTATTCAAAAAAGAAAAAATTTTAGCCTACCACTCAAACTTGTAGGCACAGATTTTCAAAAAAAAGTCTGGGAGAATTTATTAGACATACCATTTGGTGAAACGTTGAGTTATTTAAAATTAGCACAAAAGATGACCAATGAATTAGCCATAAGAGCTATTGCAAGTGCTAATGGTGCTAATGCGATTTCTATTATTATTCCTTGTCATAGAATCATAGGCATTAGTGGTCAATTGGTTGGCTATGCGGGAAATGTAGCTGTAAAAAGGAAGTTACTTCAATTGGAAAATGCTTTACCTCAATTGGAAATAGATTTTTAAACTCAAATTGGCTTTGTCCTTAGTTATTAAATTATAATAAAATTTTGTTATTTTGTTTAACTAAATGTTGTTTTCAATTAAACAAATATTACCTTTGCATAGTAAATAACGTAACTATGAAGATATTTGATCAAAAAGATATAGAAAACTTACATCATTTGTATCGTATTAATCTCATTAATAGTTGTTCTGGTTATAAATCAGCCAATTTGATTGGTACACAATCAAAAGATGGACAAACAAATTTGGCTGTTTTCAGCTCTGTCATGCATTTAGGATCCAATCCGCCGCTAATTGGTTTTATTTTAAGACCAGATAATGTGCCTAGACATACGTATGAAAACATTATGGAAACAGGTGTTTACACTGTAAATCATGTTTTTAAAGATATTGTATCACAGGCGCACCATACTTCTGCCAAATATGCCAAAGAAGTTTCTGAATTTGAGGTAACAGGTTTAAAACCTGTTTATAAAAATAATTTTCATGCCCCATTTGTTGAAGGTTCACCTGTCCAATTAGCAATGACCTTCGATTCTGCATTGGAAATTGCATCCAATCAAACAAAATTGATAATCGGTAAAATTCAAACGATTTATTTAGACGAAAGTGCTTTAAGTGTTGATGGCTACTATGATCTTTCGAAAGTTGGCGTTGCAACAATAAATGGCTTAGATGCCTATAGTATTCCTACGGAAAATCAAAGGTTAGGCTATCAAAGACCTCAAGCTGGTTTTGAACAAAGGGATAAACCAATAAAAAAAATATCATGAACATTTTAGTATCAGGTGCAACAGGCTATATTGGCAAAAGATTAATTCCTCTGCTATTAGATGCAGGACACAAGGTTTATTGTGCTGTAAGAGATGTTAATAGGCTAAAAGCACTTTATAAAAACTATAAAAACATTTATTTTTTTGAAGCAGATTTTTCCAATTCATCTAGTTTGTCCAATTTACCTTTAGAAATTGACTTTGCTTACTATTTACTGCATTCAATGAGCAATACAGGTGAAGATTTTTATCAACTTGAACAAAAATGCGCTGAAAATTTTAAAAACTATGCTTTAAAAACGCAAATTAAACAAGTAATTTACTTGAGTGGCATCACTAATGATGAGAATTTATCTAAACATTTATTATCAAGGAAAAATGTTGAAAGCCAATTAGCCACTGATCAATATGCGTTAACGGTTTTAAAAGCGGGAATTATTGTAGGTTCAGGTAGCGCTTCCTTTGAAATTATCAGAGACTTGGTGGAAAAATTACCCGTTATGGTGGCACCAAAGTGGTTAAATACAAAATCGCAACCTATAGCCGTACGCGATGTTCTTAATTATTTGACGCAAGCTTTAGGAAAAAAAGAATTATATAATCAATCTTTTGATATTTATGGGCCAGAGGTTTTAACATATAAACAAATGCTGATGCAATTTGCAGAAGTACGTGGCTTGAAAAGATGGATTCTTACCGTACCTGTCATGACGCCAAAATTATCCTCCTATTGGTTATATTTTATTACATCAACATCCTATGAACTCGCCTCATCTTTGGTAGACAGCATGGGCGTTGAAATTCTAGGTAAGCCTCATCAAGCGAAAAAAAATTTGGACATTAAGCCGATGTCGTACAAAGATGCTGTTAAGTTGGCGTTCGATAAAATAGAACAGAACGGCGTGGTATCTAGTTGGAAAGATTCCTACATCAGCAGCGGATATTTAAAAAACCATGAGCATGATTTTGTTAATGTTCCTAATTTTGGCTGCTTTAAAGACATCAAAAAAAGAGAAGTTAAAGATAGTTCAAATACACTTTTAAACATTTGGAAGATTGGTGGCGAAAATGGCTGGTACTATGGCAACATACTATGGAAAGTAAGAGGGTTTTTAGACAAAGTTTTTGGCGGTATTGGCATAAGACGTGGGAGAAGACATCCTACTGAACTAATAAATGGTGATGCCTTAGATTTTTGGCGCGTGATTTACGCCGATAAAAAAAATCAAAAATTACTGCTCTATGCTGAAATGAAGTTGCCTGGTGAGGCTTGGTTGTCGTTTGAAATAAAAAATAACGTTTTAACCCAAACCGCAACTTTTAGACCGAGAGGTTTAGCTGGCAGACTTTATTGGTGGGCGGTTACCCCATTTCATTGGTTTGTTTTTAATGGTATGATAAAAGCTATTGCTAAATAATTTTCAATAAAAAAATAAAAATGCAAACAGAAAACATCCTTGTTTGGTTTAGAAACGACCTCAGGACAATAGATAATCTAGTTTTATATAACGCCTGTTTAAATGCAAAGCGAGTTATTGCTATTTATTGTTATGACCCAAGACAATTTGAAAAAAACACCTTTGGTTTTAAAAAAACAGAAAAATTTAGAGCTAAATTCTTAATTGAAACAATCAATGAACTCAAAGAAAATCTCTTTGATTTAAACATCTCTTTATTGGTTAAATACCAAAAACCAGAAGCTATAATTCCAGATGTTTGTGAAACCTATCAAATTAATCAAATTTACTATCAAAAAGAATGGACTGATGAGGAAGAAACTATAGAAAACAATCTAAAATCAAAAATTTCAACGATTACATTTAAAAGCTTTTATAATCAATTTTTATATTCTCCAGATGATATAAATTTAGACCCAAAAGACACACCAAAAGTGTTTACCGCTTTTAGAAAATATATAGAAAATCAAGAAAAAGTGTTACCATGTAGTCTACCACCGAAAAATCTACCCCGAGAAAATATTTTAAACGAATCAGAAACTACTTTTGATTTAAAGGATTTTGGTTTTAAAAAATTTACAACACATTTGCATACAGCATATCCATTTTTAGGTGGCGAAAACCAAGGCTTAGAGCGACTTAATTATTACCTTTTTCAATCACAGCACGTTTCAAACTATAAGCTGACCAGAAATGGCCTTATTGGTTTAGATTATAGTACTAAATTTTCACCGTGGTTAGCCAACGGAAGCCTATCTGCAAAATATATATATTGGCAAATTAAAGCATATGAAAAAACAAATGGTGCAAATGAATCAACATATTGGGTAATTTTTGAATTACTTTGGCGTGATTACTTCAAGTATATCTCATTAAAACATCAAAATGATTTATTTAAACAGAGTGGCATTACCCATCGCCATTATGATTGGTCTACTAATTTAAGAAAAATACAACAATGGATAAATGGTCAAACAAATGAACCCTTTGTGAATGCCAATATGATTGAATTACAACAAACTGGTTGGATGAGCAACAGAGGAAGACAAAATGTAGCTTCATTCTTTTCAAAAAATTTGAAACTTGATTGGCGCATTGGTGCCGCCTATTTTGAATCCATGCTGATTGATTATGATGTGCATAGCAACTATGGCAATTGGCAATATTTAGCAGGCGTTGGTAATGACCCGCGTGATAGACAATTTAATATTTCATTACAGGCCAAAAATTATGACCCCAACTACACTTACCAAAATTTATGGCTTACTGATTTATGAAAACTGCCTCTTTAATATTTCCACACCAATTATTCGAAAATTCGCCATTGCATTTTGATAGTCAAACTGCCTATTTAATTGAAGAATATTTATTTTTTAAGCAATACAAATTTCACAAGCAAAAAATAGCTTTTCATCGCGCCAGCATGAAGTTTTATGAAAGTTACTTAAAAAGTATAGGTATAAATGTTAACTACGTAGTTTCAACTTCTGAAGATTCTGACATAAGACAATTGATTAAATCTTTGAAAAAAGCTAATTTTTCAAAAATTGAATACATTGATACTGTTGACAATTGGTTAGAAAACCGCATTCAAGAAACATCAATAGATTTAAACATTAATATTGTAAAATTTGAAAGTCCTTCATTTTTCAACAACAATAAAGATTTAGAATTTTTTTTTAATGATAAAAAGAAAAAGTTTTATCAAACCTCATTCTATATTAATGAAAGAAAACGATTAAATATTTTAATTGACCATAAGGAGTTGCCATTTGGTGGTAAATGGACTTTTGATGATGAAAACAGAAAAAAATATCCAGTACAAAAAACCCCACCACCCTATTTTTATCCTGTGACTAATAACCTACACGATGAAGCTATAGATTATGTTAAGAAAAATTATGCTGATAATTTTGGGCTTTTGAATCTTGAGCCAAAATATCCTACAACCTTTAAAACAGCTAAAATTTGGTTTGAAGATTTTTTAATCTATCGATTTAATGAGTTTGGGATTTATGAAGATGCAATTGTCAAAAATGAAGTTATTTTAAATCATAGTGTATTATCTCCATTACTAAATGTTGGTTTGTTAACCCCAAAATATGTTATCGAAAAAACAATAGCTTATTCAAAAAAAGAAAATATACCTTTAAACTCAATTGAAGGTTTTGTTAGACAAGTCATTGGATGGCGAGAATTTATTAGAGGGGTTTACGTATCAAATGGGCGTTTTGAAAGAACCAGAAATTTTTGGCAATTTAAAAGAAAAATTCCAAAGAGTTTTTATGATGGAACAACAGGTATTGCACCAGTGGATGATTGCATAAAAAAAGTATTGAAAAACGCTTATAACCACCACATAGAAAGGTTAATGATTTTGGGTAATTTCATGCTTTTATGCGAATTTGACCCTGATGAGGTTTACCGTTGGTTTATGGAATTTTATATAGATGCCTATGATTGGGTCATGGTGCCAAATGTTTATGGCATGAGTCAATTTGCAGATGGTGGACTCATGTCAACCAAACCCTATATCAGTGGCAGCAACTACATCTTAAAAATGAGCGACTATAAGAAAGGCGATTGGCAAACAACTTGGGATGGTCTATTTTGGCACTTTATGGATAAACAACGAGCCTTTTTTAAAACAAATCCGCGATTAAATATGTTGGTCAATAGTTTTGATAAAATGACACCTGAAAAAAAAGAATTACATTTAACAAATGCCCATCATTTTTTAGAAAAATTAGATCATGGATAAAAAAGACATAGCAATTGTTTGGTTTAAGAGAGATTTAAGAATTGATGACAACGAGGCCATATTTAATGCATTAAAAAGTGATAAACAAATACTTTTTATCTATCTTTTTGAAAATGCTTTAATTAATGATTCCCATTATAGCCAAAGACATTGGCAATTTATTAAAGAATCATTACTAGATTTAAATCTGAGATTAGAAAACTATCAAACCAAAGTTTTAGTTATTAAAGGTGAAATAGAAAAATGTTTTGAAGTACTGAGAGAATTTTACAATATCCATGCTGTTTACTCGCATCAGGAAACTGGTTTAAAAATTACTTTTGATAGGGATAAAGCTTTTAAAAAATACACGGAAAGGCATGGCATAAAATGGGTAGAAAATATCAATAATGGCGTTTTTAGGGGCTTAAAAAATAGAAAAAATTGGGTCGAAAATTGGGAGGAATTTGTCTATCAACCTGTTTTGCCTTTTCAACCGCAAACAAATCAATTTCTGGGTATTAATGAAATCATTTCTCTAGAAAAAAACTTTGAAGTTGATTATTTAATATTAAAAAAACAAAATATCTTTCAACCAGGCGGTTCATCCTATGGTCAAAGATATGCCAATTCATTTTTTGACGCTCGCTTTAAAAATTACATGTTTCATATTTCAAAGCCATTAGAGGCGAGAACCAGTTGCAGTAGATTATCGCCCTATATCGCATGGGGTAATTTAAGTATCAGACAAATCTATCAACAAGGAATTTTTATAAAAGGAAAGAAAAAAGACCGACATTTGAATGCTTTTTTATCTAGATTAAGATGGCAGGCCCATTTTATTCAGAAGTTTGAAATGGAAAGTCGTATGGAGTTTGAAAGCATCAATAGAGGCTTTTTAACTTTAAAAAAACCTATAAACGAAAAATTTCAACAAGCTTGGCAGTTGGGACAAACAGGATTTCCTTTAATCGACGCTGCGATGAGGTGCCTAAATGAAACAGGTTGGGTAAATTTTCGGATGCGTGCCATGTTGGTTTCATTTTTTACACATAATTTGTGGCAACCTTGGCAAAATGCTTCATCTCATTTGGCACAACAATTTCTTGATTTTGAGCCAGGCATACATTACTCTCAATTGCAAATGCAAGCAGGGGAAACAGGTATTAATACTTTGAGAATTTATAACCCTATAAAAAATAGTCTTACACATGATGAAGAAGCACGCTTTATAAAAAAATGGGTGCCTGAATTAGCAAAACTTCCAGTTAATTTTATACATGAACCATGGACTATGACGCCGATAGACCAAGTGTTTAGTGGTTTTGAATTAGGAGAAAATTACCCTTTACCCATTATTAATTTAGACCAAACAAGAAAGTATGCTTCAGATATACTCTGGGGCATGCAAAAAAATGATGACGTAAAAAAAGAAGCTTATCGTGTGCTAAAAAAACACACCCTATCAAATCGCTTTAATTCTTAAATGATAAAAATATGATTCTCAACACTACACATGTCGACAAAGAACATCCAAAAAAAATTGCTGCACTTATTGGTAACCCAATAACCTTTTGGCAATCGATAAAAAAAGGTGGCATTGGCTCAAAACGAATGATTATACAATCTGTAAGTCCAAATTTAAGAAGCCTTATGAATGACGTATCGGACGTTAATTACGCCAATATTGAAATGAGACCAAAAGGAATTCTTGTTTTTATTAATAAAGGGCTGCAAAATTTTACTTGGGTTATCCCTTATTATCAGTTGTTTTTATATAAAACAGACACCTTAAGTATTCATGCCCAAGGAAACTTCGTGAAATTTGTAAACAACAATATGCTCAAATCAAATGATCAGTTCTTTAAAAAAGTTATAGCCGAAAAAGTTGAATTTGACAAACAATATGAACTACCGACTGATAAAGCATAAAAAAACCTCAAAGAAAATCTTTGAGGTTTAATATTATTGGAAAAAATATTTATTCTTGTTTTCCACCTTTTATCACATAAACATAAAGCCATGTTAAAGTAAAAGTTGGTATAAAATCAAAACCTGGTAAAAGTTCTTCAATAAAAACAATAATACCACCTACTTTACCAGCATAACCTTTGTACATGCGCGATAAAATTAAACCAGCTAAAGGTGCCCATGCAAGGTCAGTGATTTCGGCAAAGGCTGGTACTAAAAAAGAAGCCATACCAACAAGATCAAATAAAATACTTAAAATCAAATCTCTCGACTTGGTATTAGATTTACTAGTTTGTTGGTTAATTTGTAAGGTTTTTTCCATTTTAAAATTTAATAATTATAGTTATGATTTCAACGTTACAAATTAAGTGCCAGTTTTTTATAGCTTGTAAAATGTATATTGTAAAAAGTAAATTTGCTCATCGAAAAAATAGAATGTCATAATTTAATAATATTTAGTATACAATTTACAAAATACAATATACAAATCATTTACTTACTCCATTCAGCAATGCTATCTTTATTCATCTTCACATAATCCGCATTACCTGCTTTTTCTGCTGAAGCTAAAGAAGCCTTTGCTGTTTCAATAGCACCCTTTTTATCACCAAGTTTAGCTTGAATCTGAGATTTCATGCGCGTATACCAAAATGGCGTTTCCCCACCTCTTAACTCAATGGCTTTGTTAACATACTCAAGTGCCTTTGCCATTTCAGTTTCTGACTGAAAATAATATTGAGCGGCAGAATAGTAGTCAGCAAAACCTGGACCTTTCATGATTTTTTCAATACTTGCCATGGCATTCTTTTTCGTTGGCACTTCAAATTTGATCGCAACCATTGTCTTTTCCCATGAAATTTCTAAATGTGCTGAATCATTGGTTAAATGGTTGATAGCAAAAGTTAAACTCTCGATATTTTGCGTGATAGCTTGTGGTTTTACCGCAGTAGATAAAGCAACTTTTTCATCTGACCACTTTTCTGGCATACCCCAATTGTCGACATCTTTATAAAAGAAGATATCCCATACATCAACTTTTGGCGTTGCAAATATTGAGTATTTACCTTTTGGTAAGGTTTTCCCATCAATAACAACATCATCACTAAAAGTGATCATTGAATTCAAATTTGCCCCTGTGCGCCACATTTTGCCAAAAGGCACTAAATCTCCAAATACCTTTCTGCCTTTCGCAGAAGGGCGATTGTACTGCAATTCAACCTCTGTTAATCCTACTGTTTGTGAAACTTTTGCAGCTGGACTAGGTGCAGGCACTTTAACTTGTGCATTTGCAGTTAAAAATAATAAAAAAGCAAATGAAATAAATAAACGACTCATATTTTATGATTTAAAAATTAATAACCTTCAAAATTATAAATTCAATGTGTTTCTTAGTGTTAATAAAAACATAATCTTTATTTTTATGTTTAACTAAAGTATTAATTTTGCTAAACAAAAATATAACAATGGTACATACATTAAGAACAAAGCAAACCTTACCAATAACAATAGACCAAGCATGGGAATTTTTATCAAGTCCAAAAAACTTAAAAACCATTACGCCAGACTACATGTCTTTTGATATCATAAGTGGCGCAGATAGAGACATGTATCCTGGACAAATTATCCAATATATCGTGACACCTATTTTAGGTATTAAAACCAGATGGGTCACTGAAATCACACATGTAGTTGAAAGGCAATATTTTGTTGATGAACAACGCTTTGGCCCTTATGCTTTATGGCATCACAAGCATTTTATTAAAGCAGTTGCAGGTGGCGTTGAGATGGAAGACATTATTGACTACAAATTGCCTTTCGGTTGGTTTGGTAATCTATTTCACGGTCTGATTGTTAAACCTAAATTGAAAGAAATATTTAATTATCGAGAAAAAAAATTGAAAGAACTTTTTGGTTAATATTACAATATGCCAATTAGATAATTAGTCCATTAATTTCTTTTAGATTTTTTCAATTTTTTCAATTTTTTCAATTTTTTAGATTTTTTTATTTTTTATTTTTTTTTAGATTAAACATACAATGAAAAACATATTAATTATCGGCGGAAGCTACGGTATTGGCGAAGCCCTCATCAAGCAATTGAAAAATGACAACAAGCTTTTTGTTGGTTGCAGAACAAACTTAGACGATGCCAACATCAACTATTTTTCTTTTGATGCATTGACAGATACGCTAGATGTCAGTAGCTTACCGGAAAGTCTTGATGGTTTTGTGTACCTGCCTGGTTCAATTGTCCTCAAACCTTTTAAGAATTTAAAAACAACTGATTTTGAAGCTGATTTTCAAATCAACTTTATGAAAATGGTTGAGATTCTGCAACTTATTCTACCGAGAATACTGCAGTCAACTACACCAAGTATCGTTTTATTTAGTAGTGTTGCCGCAACCGTTGGCATGCCATTTCATACAAGTGTAGCAGCCAGCAAAGCAGCCATAGAAGGTTTTGCCAAATCATTTGCGGCAGAATTTGCGCCAAAAATCAGGATGAATGTGGTGGCGCCATCTTTAACCAATACACCTTTGGCAGATAAATTTCTAAATAATGACCTTAAATTGGAGAAAGCCAATGAGCGTCATCCTTTGAGAAGAGTTGGTCAACCAGAAGATTTGGCCAACATGGTTTCATTCTTATTAAGCGACAAAAGCAGTTGGATTACTGGACAAGTCTTTGGTGTAGATGGTGGCATGTCTGCTATAAAACTTTAATGGTCAAATTATAAATTCTATATTTGCTCGTTTTCTTGACTAGCCCTGATGCTGATGATTAGTGTCTGCTTTTAGGCCAGATAGCAGCGGTTAGCCCGTAAACAAAAAATGCAAGGTTTTGTGGGCGCTTGATGGCGACGATAGAAGCCAGAAAAGCAACCTATAAAAGCTGTATTTTTTGTGCGGACTAATAGCGGCTAGCAGGATGAGCTTTTAAAAAATAAAATAAAACTTAAAAAATGACGATATTTTGGTTTAGAAGAGACTTACGTTTGGCTGATAATGCTGGCTTATTTCATGCGTTGGTTGAAAATGATGCCGTATTACCTATTTTTATTTTTGATGAGGATATTATCACGGAGTTGCCCACCAATGACCATAGGCTAGCTTATATTCATGAGGCGCTTTCAAAAATGAATGCAAAACTTATTGAAATAGATAAATCGATTGCTGTTTTTAAAGGAAAGCCCATGGCAGTTTGGGAAAAGATTATACGCGAAAACGTCATTACGTCTGTTTACATTAACCATGATTATGAGCCTTATGCCAGAAAACGAGATTTAGCTGTTTTTGAATTATTTAAAAAGTACAACATAGCCTTAAAAAGTTTAAAAGATCAAGTGATTTTTGAAAAAAGTGACATCGTTAAAGACGACGGTAAACCCTATGTGGTTTATACGCCCTATTCGAGAAAATGGTTAGAAAAATTTAAGCAAACTAATTGCCATACTTATCCATCGGAAGAATATTTAACGAAAATTTGTACACATAATTATCCTTTCCTTTCTTTAGATGATTTGGGCTTGCAACGGTCAAATATTTTAATGCCTAAAATTTTTTATAATGATGATTTTATAGCCAATTATGAAGCCAATAGAAATTTTCCATCTAACAATCATGGGACTTCAAAACTTGGTGTAGCTTTGCGCTTTGGCACGTTTAGTATCAGACATTTGGTCAAACATGCCATCACTTTTCAAAATATCACTTTTTTAAAAGAGCTCATTTGGCGTGAATTTTTTATGCAAATATTGTGGCATTTTCCACACACGGTTCAAGAAAGTTTTAAACCTAAATACGATCAAATTAAATGGGTTAATAACGAAAGTGATTTCACTGCTTGGTGCAATGGGCAAACCGGTTATCCGATGGTTGATGCAGGTATGCGAGAGCTAAACGCCACGGGGCATATGCACAATCGTGTGCGTATGGTTGTTGCAAGTTTTTTGTGCAAACACTTATTAATCGATTGGCGCTGGGGCGAAGCTTACTTTGCCAAAAAACTCTTTGATTTTGAACTATCTAGTAATGTGGGTAATTGGCAATGGGCCGCAGGTAGTGGGGTTGATGCCGCGCCCTATTTTAGGATTTTTAATCCAACAGAACAAATTAAAAAGTTTGATAAAGATTTGGTTTATATCAAAAAATGGGTGCCAGAAGTCAATGAGTTGCATTATGTTCAACCAATTGTTGAACATAAGTTTGCTAGAGAGCGTTGTTTAAGCGTTTTTAAAGCGGCGGTTGGCTAGGGTTTATCGAAAGAGGTATATTGAGCCATGTAGCAAATTATTTTCTCGCAAAGACGCAATGGCGCTGAGCTTTCAGTTGCGTCTTTTGCGACTTTGTCCGAGATAGATAAAATTTTTATCTTAAAATCTACAAATTATCCAAATTATTTCCCTTTTTATCATCGCTAATGGTCCAAAAGAAACCTATAAAAAATAAACGATCAGCAGGCTGTGTGATTTCTCTTCTTTGAAAAATGCCATTTGCATCAGGTCGGTTGGCATATTCATAACCAAAGACATTATTTGAACCCATGATATTGGAAACAGAGAAATAAAGAATCTTTTGTGGTGATAATAAATAAGACCAGCCTAAACTTAAATCATTAAAATTTGGCGTTTTTCCATTCATAAAAGTTGATTCGTTCAAATTATTATATGGTCTGCCGCTCGTTAATCGATAAGACAAACCCACTTGAGATTTAAGATCATTAATCCAATATCTCGTTACAATAGAAAAGTTATGATTGGCAACAAAAGATGGCGTGGCTAATTTTGGGAAGTTTTGAAAATCTCTTTTGGAATCAATGAATGAATAGGTCACCCAATAATCTAAGTTTTTTATCGACTTTCTATCTCTAAAAAACAAATCAAAACCTTTGGCAAAACCTTGGCCATTTGAGGAGAAATTTGAGGTGGGATTAGCAAAATCCGTATCAAATTTTGTCAGATGGTTATAATCTTTATAAAAAAGTTCTGCGCGTAAAGTCCGTGAGTTTTTGGAATAAAGATAATTTAGAATATAATGCGACGCTTGTTGGTGACCAATTTGATTATTAAACTTTAGATATTCAATATTTGGGTTTTGGTTAAATATACCATAACCTAGTGATAATTGCCCAGCTTTGGTAAACTTATAGGCTAAGCTTGCGCGTGGTTCCACTTGAAAAGCATCTATTCTGTCCGTGGCATTTGACCGTACACCAACCTGCGCTGCAAATTTAGAGCTAAAATAGAATTCCCCTTCTGCAAATAGGTTCCATCTATTTTCGTTAAAATAACTAGGAATCCACTGATTTTGTTCTACGGCAAAAGATTCATCAATAGTTGTAGTGAATAATTCTGTGCCGACATTAAGCTTAAATAACTTAGAAAAACTTTTTCTTAGTTTCACTTTAAAATGGGCAGAATTTTCTTCACTATTTAGAAAAAACAAACTGTTAATTTTGGTTCGACTATGTCCGAAACTTGCACCAGTATGCAAAATCAAATGGTCATCAAGCGGTGTTTGAAAGGCTAAATTGGTATAGAAATTAGTGTTATTTAATTTAAAATCAAACTTTTCTGGCTGATTAATACTTTCTTGCTTGATATTTAAATTTGACGCATCAAAAGCCGTATACCATTTAAGTAACCCCTGCCCTATTTTTTGTCTGTAAACAGCTTCTCCACCATAAGCTTCTGGTGCTTTATTCCATTCTAAATTTTGCGGCACAAGACCTTGATATGGCGCCAAATTAATATAATTTAAATTGGCAGAAACTGAACTCTTTTCCCATTTCTTTGTTTTACCTAAGCCTACACCAACTGTCATTATGGAAATATCCGTTTGATTTTGCGCAGGTTCATCTGTTGTATTGAGCAACAAAACGCTACTCATCGCGTTGCCAAATTCAGCACTATAGCCACCTGTGGAAAAGGTAATCCCTTTAAATAAAAAAGGTGAAAACCTAAATCTTGTCGGCACACCCGCAATTTGAGGGCCATAAGGTTGTGATACACGAATGCCATCTATAAAAACTTCAGTTTCATTGGCTTCACCGCCTCTAACAAACAACCTGCCGTCTTCGCCTACACTGTTTACGCCAGGCAAAGTCGTTAAAGCACTAACAATATCACCCATAGACCCCGCGGTGGTCACAATGTCTAAAGAACTTATCACGTTTGCTTTTGAATTGTCGCCCGCTTTCATCGTACCCGCCGTTATAACCACACTATCTAAGGTGTTTTCAGATTCTTTTAATTTTATTTTTATGTTTTGACTGGCTTTCAATGAAACGGTGAGATATTGCGTTTCATAGCCTAAAAAGCTAATCGTTAATAAAAGGTTATCCGTTTTGGTGGTTTGAAAAGAAAACAAACCAGCTTCATTGGTCATACCGCCATCGTAGGTGCCTTCAAGGTAACAATTGGCACCAACAATTGGTTCGTTTTTTTGATTGACCACTTGCCCAAAAACCGTCTGTGCTGTTGCTAATTGGTAACTAAAAAATAAAGCTAAAAAAATATAGGTTTTCATCATTATATCATTTGATGGGGCAAATTTGCGCCAACTATGGCCTCAAGAAAAATTAAATCAACCGAAATGTAATTTTTTCAGGATGAAATGTAAATGGTCATAAATTCTTGGGCGTTTTAACGGGCTGTTCGTCCCGAAAACTTTCGGGATTGGCTTGCCAAAGTCATTTTTTGTTAGGTTGCCAGATGGCTTCTATGGTCGCCAGCTGTCGCCCACAAAAAAATACTTTGTCTTCACCAAGCTGCCGCGTCCATCCCGAACGCGAAAAGTACGATAAAGAAAAGCTAAAATTTTAAAAGTTAAATAGACTAAAATATTGAAAATTAATATCTAACAAAAAAGCCTTCTATGTTAAAAAAAAGTTAAAAGATATTAACGAAAACGTTTGATTTTTTGACTATATTTGCGGCAAATTTTTAAAAACCTTTTTTGACCATGCAGAATAATCAACTATTTGAAAAAGAATTGGCTTTTCAGGCTGACAGGAGAAAAGCAGCTGTTGAACTCATTAAAATTATCAGTGACCTTTGGTATGACAAAAGTATTGAGCTTGTTATCTTTAGAAACAAACTTTTAGACATCAACGTTTCGGCTATCTTAAACCTTCATGGTTATGCAGGCGAATTTGTTGGCAAACACATTACCATTTTTGATTCCGTGGAAATTGCAAGAGAGTTAACTTCTATTGATTTACCGCCTTCAAAAATTGATTTAGGTAAATTGACCTACGAATACCACATGGAAGATAGTCACTATCAAAACCCTAAAGCTTTCGTTATAGCCAAATTAAAGGATAGTAAAGATTTTTCAAGTATTAAACCAAAAGATGTGGTTCTCTATGGTTTTGGACGAATTGGCCGCATATTGGCTAGAGAATTGATGTCAAAAACAGGAAAAGGTGATCAATTGCGTTTAAGAGCTATTGTAACCAGAGACAAAAATGACCCAACGCTTTTGGAAAAAAGAGCGTCTTTATTGCGCTATGATTCTGTACATGGCGACTTTCAAGGGTCAGTGCATGCAGACCATGAAAACAATGCGCTTTTAATAAACGGAACAACCGTTCATGTTATTTCAGCTGCAGCGCCTGAGGATATAGATTATACCGCATATGGTATTGAAGACGCCTTGATTATTGATAATACAGGTGCGTTCACTACAGAGGAAGCTTTACAACGACATTTGACTTCAAAAGGTGCAGAACGCGTGTTACTAACCGCACCTGGCAAAGGGATGCCAAACATCGTGCATGGCGTTAACCATTTAGAATACAAACCAGATGAAGTAAAAATATATTCTGCAGCGTCTTGCACAACTAACGCCATCACGCCTATTTTAAAGGTCATTGAAGATGAACTTGGTGTTGTTAAAGGGCATTTGGAAACTATTCATGCCTACACCAACGACCAAAACTTGGTGGATAATTTTCATAAAAAATCACGAAGAGGTCGAGCTGCAGGCCTAAATATGGTTATTACTGAAACTGGAGCTGGCAGTGCAGTCGCCAAAGCTTTACCCGCATTAGCAGGTAAATTGACTTCAAATGCCATTCGCGTGCCTGTGCCTAATGGTTCATTGGTGGTTCTTAACTTAGAAGTTGGCCGAGAAACAAGTATTGAGGAACTCAATAGGATCATGAAGAAAGCAGCTTTAGAAGGCGACTTAGTTGAACAAATCAAGTATTCAATGAGCAATGAATTAGTGTCTTCAGATATAGTCGGTACTTCGGCGCCTGCTATTTATGATAGTCATGCTACTATTGTTTCAAATGATGGAAAAAATGTGGTGCTATACATTTGGTATGACAATGAATTTGGCTACAGTCACCAAGTGATTCGTTTAGCTAAATATATTTCAAAAGTGAGAAGGTATCAATATTATTAATTCTATTTCTAATTACTATTTAATTACGTGGAAAGTCCTGCCATTTTGGTGGGACTTTTTATAAGGAAAAATATCACCAATTGCCTCATGTGGTTAAAATTAGTTCTTTTTTTGATTTTATTTTAATAAAAGTTTCAATCATATTTTTTTGAAGCTTTGGCGGTTTCATGCTTGGCGAAGGCGGGAATTTTTAGCACTGACCATCATAAAAAGTACAAAGCTTGACATTAGCACTGCACTTTCAAAGAACCACCAAGCCCCCACTTGCATTTAGGTGGTGCTGAAGGCAGTTCTTTAATATGATACATTTAGTTTCAAATTTCCACCAAGACCTTGTCTTATAATGCGCATTAAAGTAGATAGCCTGATGTCGCTTGCATTATTTTCTATTCTTGAAATGTAGGTTTTTGTCGTGCCACATTTTTCAGCAAGTTGCTCTTGTGTCAAACCTTGCTCCCTACGAAGGTCTTGAATCATTACCCCTAATTTAAAGGCTTCAAATTCTTCTTCGTATTGCGCTCTTAATGTAGTTCCCTTTTTACCGTATTGTTCGTCTAAGTGTGCGGAAAAGGAAGTCAATTTTTTATTTAATATTTTGTTGCTCATCGAAATATTGTTTTTTAAGTTTTTCTGCTAATTCTAATTCTATTTTAGGTGTTTTCTGTGTCTTTTTTTGAAATCCGTTTATCAATACAACTAGATTGCCTTTGTCAAAAAAACTAAAAACTCTAAAAATATCTGAACCAACTTCCACACGTAATTCAAAAATTCCTGTCGAGTTGGTCATATAGTCAAAATATTTTTTTGGAACTCTGTCAATCGTTGCAATTAATTGTAAAGTCCAGTTAAATTTCTTTTTTACCTCTGGTCGTAACTTTTCAAAAAAATCCAAGTAGTGATGCTCGTAGTAATATATTTCTCTTAAAAAGTTTTCTTCCATAAGCAAACCTTTGTTTTAATTTAAGACTACAAAGTTAGCTAATTAGATAACAAAATCCAAATGTTTCAATAAATTTATTTTTTTGCAACGTTTGTGGTATTATAGCCCCCAAGTGATTCGTTTAGCTAAATATATTTCAAAAGTGAGAAGGTATCAATATTATTAATTCTATTTCTAATAACTATTTAATTACGTGGAAAGTCCTGCCATTTTGGTGGGACTTTTTATTTTCAATTGCTTTTTATATTTTTTTCTAATTATATTAGTTCATGGTGAATATTTCATATCACTTTTTATTGAAACCAAACTAAAGATAATTTATTTGTGAAACTATTCTTTCTGCTGGCTATCTAGCCAAAGGGTTACTGGCCCATCATTGATGAGGGCTACTTTCATATCTGCGCCAAAGACGCCTTGTTGTATCGGCTGCGCTATTTTTTGTTGTAAACTGTCCATGAATTGCTGATATAAAGGTATGGCTATGTCGGGTTTAGCCGCCTTGATATAAGATGGTCTGTTACCTCTTTTGGTTTGGGCATGCAAGGTAAATTGACTAATCACTAGGGCTTGACCATTGATATCTTGTAAACTCAAATTCATCACGCCTTGTTTATCAGCAAAAATGCGCATTTGCGCTATTTTGGTGGTCAACCAATCAATATCGGTTGCGTTGTCTTGCGCCTCGATGCCCACAAAAAGCAATAGTCCATGGCCGATTTGACCAACAACTTTGTGGTCAACTTTTACGGTGGCTTCTGATACGCGTTGTATTAAAACTCTCATCCTTATTTTTTGCGCATTTTGCTTTCTTCTTTTTCTTGTGCAAAATGATCTTGCCTGTGCTGGTCTTCATCACCAGCTAAAATTTTGAGATAACTTTCATAACGGCTGGGGAAAAGGCCATTTGCTTCCAAGGCTTTTTTGATGGCACAGTGGGGTTCATCTACATGCAAACAGTTGTTGAATTTACAATATTTTTTCAAAGCAAAAAACTCTGGAAAATAGTCGCTAATTTCTTCTTTTTCCATATCAAATAAACCAAAACCTCTGATGCCTGGTGTGTCTATAATTTTACTATCATTGGGTAAATCATACATTTCCGCAAAGGTTGTGGTATGCTGGCCTTGCTGATGCAGATTAGAGATTTCTTTAGTTTTCAAATTTAAATTGACATCAATGGCATTAACCAAGGTTGATTTACCAACGCCAGAATGTCCAGAAAACATGCACACTTGATTGGTCATCATGGCTTTTAGGTCATCAATGCCTTCGCCTGTTTTCGCAGAAACACTTAAGCAAGAGTAGCCAATATTTTCATACATATATTTTAAGTCTTCATAATAGGCATAAACATCTTCGTCAAAAGTGTCAATTTTGTTGAAAACCAAAACCGCATGAATAGAATAGGCTTCGGCGGTGACTAAAAACCGATCAATAAAAGAGGTTGTTGTTATGGGATTATGAATGGTAACCACTAAAAATAACACATCAATATTTGAAGCAATGATATGCGTTTGCTTAGACAAGTTGACCGACTTCCGAACAATGTAATTTTTTCGGTCGTGTATTTTGTTAATCATCCCTACCACTTGGTCGGTAGTTTGGTCTAGTTCAAAATCTACCACATCACCCACGGCCAATGGGTTGGTACTTTTGATGCCTTGAATTTTAAATTTACCTTTTATTTTGCAGGTATGCATTTGGCCCTGCTCATCTTTTACATGATACCAACTGCCTGTAGATTTATAAACAATACCTGTCATCTAGTTTAAAAGCTCGGTTAATTTTTTAAAGGTTTTCTTTGGTGGTTTATTGTCATAAAGAATATCAAACACTGCATCAATAATCGGTGTTTTGGCACTTAGTTTCTCGTTTAGCAAATGGGCACTTTTTACGGCATAATAGCCTTCTGCCACCATGTTCATTTCCATCATGGCACTTTTTACGGTATAGCCTTTGCCAATCATATTGCCAAACATACGGTTTCTAGAAAAAACAGAATAACCCGTCACCAACAAGTCGCCCAAATAGGCCGAATCATTGATGTTTCGCTTCATTTTGTGCACTTTTCTAATAAACTTTTTCATTTCTCTAATGGCATTACTCATTAAAAGCGCTTGAAAGTTGTCGCCATAACCTAAACCATGGGCAATACCAGCGGCTATGGCATAAATATTTTTGAGCACTGCCGCATATTCAGTGCCAACTATATCATCAGAAATGGTTGTTTTTATATAATTGCAATTTAAATTTTTGGCAACAAATTTTGCTTTTGATTTATCACTACAAGCAACTGTCAAATAAGATAAACGTTCAAGTGCTACTTCTTCTGCATGACACGGCCCCGTAATAACGCCAATATTTTCATAAGGAATATTATATTGCTGGTGAAAATGCTCGCCGACAATCAAAAAGGTTTCTGGAACAATGCCCTTAATAGCAGAAAAAATATACTTTTGGTCTAAAGATACGGTTAGCTGACTCAATTCTGTGCTTAAAAAAGCTGAAGGCACTACAAACACTAAGTAAGTGCCATAATTAACCGCTTCATTGATATCATTGGTCAATTGCAATTGTTGGATATCAAATTCAACAGCACTTAGATAATTTGGATTATGTCCGAAGGTTTTAATGTGTTCAATGGCGCTTTCGTTGCGCATATACCAACAAACATGCTTTTGGTTTTCAAGTAACATTTTAACGATAGCTGTAGCCCAACTACCTCCACCAATTACAGAAAATTTAAGTTCTTCAGTCATAATTATTTACCATTAAATTTATTCATTGTGTCATTAAGTCCAGCCAAAACAAAGTTTTCAATAGCTTCACTACAAATCTGCAAGCGTTCAGGCAAATGTGCTCTTTCTTGTTCTCCCCAATTACCTAACACGTAATCCACCTGACGTCCTTTGGCAAATTCATCACCAATACCAAATCGCAACCGCGCATAATTAACCGTTTGCAACTCTGCTTGAAGACTTTTCAAACCATTATGTCCACCATCAGACCCTTTGCTTTTAATTCTTATGGTGCCAAAGTTAAGATTTAAATCATCAGTTATGATTAAAATATTTTCTAAAGGTATATTTTCTTTTTCCATCCAATATTTAACAGACTTTCCACTCAAATTCATGTAGGTATTCGGCTTGAGGCATATCAATTTCCGTCCTTTGATGCTATAATTGGCAATGGCTCCATAGCGAAGGTCTTCAAATTTAAAATCGAGAGCATTGGCCATATAATCAAGTACCATAAAGCCAATATTATGACGAGTTAAGGCATAATCCAAGCCAATATTACCAAGACCAACAATTAAGAATTTTTTCATTATTAGTTTTTCAAGGGTGTAAAAATAAGATTTTTTTATATTCTGACTTATAGTTTTATCTTTTTTAGTCCTTAGTCGCAATACCTAATACCTGCTATTTCCTCCTCTAACTTCTAATTTCTAATTTCTAACTTCTAACTTCTAACTTCTAATTTCATATCTTTGCCGCGCAGACTACCTTATCGCTGTCTAGTCAGTAATGATAAGATGGAGGAAAGTCCGGACATCAGAGAGTAGCATAATGGGTAACGCCCATCCGTGCGTTTAGCAATAAGCGCATGAGGACAAGTGCAACAGAAAGTATGTACAGGTGATGCTGTAGTGAAACCAGGTAAACTCTATGCGATGCAATGCCATGTAAACCAACGCTTGTGGCAACACAATAAGGGTTACTCGCCCGAGGTTGGAGGGTAGGCAGATAGATCTCGTTAGTAATAGCGAGACCAGATAAATGATAAGGAAACCGCAAGGTTTTACAGAATCCGGCTTATTGGTCTGCTTTTTTTAAGTTATGGGTGAAAGCAGAGCTTTAAGGAGATTTTTTTGCTTAATTTAGACAAAAGTATACTTCAATTTTTTTTTTGACTGTTTTAATAGTCGAGCGCATGCTACTTTATTTTCAATAGCAAATTAGGGTCAGGACAGTTCTGTTTATAAAAATCTAAATCAGCGGCCGCACAAACACCGGGATAATCTCCTTGCTTTCCTTGTAAATCTTTAATAATTTGAAAATGTAAGTGTGGCGCATAATCGCCATTAATTGGTGCAGCCCCAAGCTGCGCTAAAGTCTCACCGCCTTTAAAAGCTTGACCAATAGTCAAGTCATTGAGACTTTCTAAACTTAAATGACCATATAAAGTATAAAATTTATAGCCAAACAATTGATGCTCAAGAATAATAGTAGGGCCATAATCGCCTAAAGCGCTATTATCTTGAAAACTATGAATGGTGCCATCTAGTGCCGCTAAAACATTGGTGTCTGCTTTAATCCACAGATCTAAACCCAGATGAATATTACGTTCTGGCAGATGACTTAAATTAAACACCTCACTTCTTTTGTATAAATTTCGCTTTTCCAAATAACCGCCAAAAGCCACTTTAGAAAGGTTAAATTTCAAATAATCTTCAATATAATTTTCAAACAGCCTAGCATCTGTTAAATTAATTTTTAATGCCGTTGTGTTTTCTGCTGATAAATCGACAAAAACATAGTGATGATAATCAATTGAAGCATCAATTACTTTGACTTGCTTTTGTTCAAAAAGAAGAGTTTCTAAAGACATTTGAAAAATTTAAAATCTGGTTAAAAATTCTTCAAACTTAAAAAAAAAATCCTACATTTGAAAAATTAAAATACTAATGTACTATGGCATTACAAGACTATCAAAACGACGATCAACGCATCACCGAAAAATTTAAACAAAAAACATGGAATGAAGTAAGAAGCAATGACTCATGGGCAATTTTCAAAATTATGTCTGAGTTTGTTAATGGGTTTGAACGGATGAGTAAAATTGGACCTTGCGTGTCTATATTTGGTTCTGCTAGAACTAAGCCTGGTACCGAATATTATTTATTAGCTGAAGAAATTGCTTATAAAATTTCACAAGCAGGTTATGGCGTCATTACTGGTGGTGGACCTGGTATTATGGAAGCTGGAAACAAAGGCGCTCATAAAGGCGGTGGTATTTCGGTAGGATTAAACATTGAATTACCTTTTGAACAACATTTTAACCCTTATATAGACGCCGATAAAAATTTGGAATTTGACTACTTTTTTGTCCGCAAAGTGATGTTTGTCAAATATTCACAAGGATTTGTTGTCATGCCAGGCGGTTTTGGCACATTAGACGAACTTTTTGAAGCAATTACACTCATTCAAACGAAAAAAATTGGTCGTTTTCCAATCATATTGATTGGTACTGAGTTTTGGTCTGGTTTGATTGACTGGGTGAAATCGGTTTTATTAGAAAAATATCAAAAAGTGAGTCCTGAGGACTTAAATTTATTTAGAATAGTTGACACTGCCGATGAGGTATTAGAACATTTAAATAATTTCTATAACAAATATAATTTGAGTCCAAACTTCTAATATTTTCGTTCATTTGCGATTTCATCTATATATTTTTTTGTCTTTTTGTTGTATTCAATTGTCTTGGGCGCAGTTCGCTTTAGAGGTTAAAGCCAAATTAAATCCCGCCAATCATACCATTTTGGTGGATCAGACCATTAATTGGACCAATAACCAGGAAAATCCGATGCGCACACTAGTTTTAAACGATTGGAATCATGCTTTTTCAGATGTTGAAACGCAATTGGCCAGAAGATTTTCAGATGAATATCGTTTCAATTTTCATTTTTCAAAAAGTTCAGACAAAGGTTCAACTACCATTAATTTTATCAAAGCCAATGACGTTCCACTGGCTTGGGTTAGGCCAATAGACAAAGAAGATATTGTTGAAATTACCTTACCAAAAGCCATTTTGCCTGGCGAAACCATCATTATCAGGTTGGCCTATAGCATTAAATTGCCAAATGATAAATATACCAGATATGGCTTCAGTAAAAAAGGTGATTATGCGCTTAAAAATTGGCTTCTATCACCCGCCTATTTGTCTAATGGTCAATTTACCTACGAACCACAATTAAATTTAGATGATAATGTGAATAGTCCCTATTTGTTAAATTTTGATTTTACCTATCCTTGGACTCATTTCTTAACAACAAATCTACCTATAGCTGAAAAAAAAGAAAATTTTGAACAACGCCAAATTATTGTCAATCAAGCATTAGTCAATGATATTCAACTCTATTTGGAGCAACAAAATACTTTTACACGTCATCATGATACGGAAAACAATGTGGTTGAAAATGGTAAAATTGACAAAAAAATTAATCCAATTCAAAAAGCGATATTGACTAATCAAATCACTAAATTTGCTGATAGTTTGTTTGGTATCAGTAAAAGAAAGCCAATTGTTTTATCTCAACAAGATTTTCAAAAACACCCTTTTATAGGTCTCAATCAATTACCTAATTTTCTCAGTCCTTTCAAAGATGATTTCATGTTTGAAATTAATTTTCTCAAAAACTATGTGGAAAATTATTTAAAAACACATCTGAAAATTAATCAAAGAGAAGATTATTGGCTTATTGATGGCATTCAAATGTATGTATTAATGACGTATGTTGACACCTATTATCCTAAAGAAAAAATGTTAGGAAAAATTTCCCGTTTTTTTCTGATCAGAGGATACAAAGTTTCTAAAACGACTTTTAATGAACAATTGAGCTATTTCTATTTATTAATGGCAAGAAGAAATCTCGATCAATCGTTGCAAACGCCAAGAGATGAATTGATTAAGTTTAATTTCCAATTGGCGAATAAATATCGTGCAGGTTTGGCACTTATGTATTTAGGAGAATATATTGGTCATCAAGCGCTTGAAACTTCCATGGCTAAATTTATTTCGCAAGCGCAACAAAAAAATTGTGACTCAAAAGATTTTATAAATATTCTGAAAAGTCAAACACCAAAAGACATCAATTGGTTTTATGAGGATGTGATCAATTCAAGAAAAATTATTGACTATAAAATATCAGCCTATCAGAAAATTGAAGATACAATTGAATTTAAAATTGAAAATATTGGCGAGGCCACCGTTCCCATTCCTATCTATTTTATTAAAGACAAAAAAATCATTAGGGAAATATGGCTAAACCCAATAAAATCAGATTCTATCATAAAAATGGCATTTTTTGAATTTGATAAATTGGCGATTAACCATAAAAATATTGTGCCAGAATTCAATCTTAAAAACAATTATGTAGCTTCAAAAAAAGGGCTATTCAAAAGCAGAGGTTTAAAGGTTAATTTAATTAAAGATTTAGAAGACCCTCAATACAACCAGCTGATGGTGAACCCACAGTTCAATTACAATTTATACAATGGTGTGCTGCTAGGAGCTTCCTTTGACAACCAAACCATGCTTGACCGCCCTTTTCATTTTGAAATTCAGCCAGAATATGGCACAACTTCGCGAGATTTGAATGGTGCAATAAGCTTGGAATATAATCATTATCGACGAAATAGTCAATGGTTTTATAGACGCTTTGGCCTAAGTGCTAGCATGAGAAACTATACCTTTGATGCTAAATTTTTTAGACTATCACCTTCATTCACAACAACTTGGCGCCCAAAAAATTTTAGAGAAAACCATCGCAAGTCCTTTCTCGCTCGGGTGCTCATTTTGGAACGAGAAAACTCTAGTTTTGAAGATTTAAGCGATGAAAATAGGGCCTATAATGTTTTAAATCTAAGATATATTGATTCAAAAACGGAGTTAACCAGCCGTAAACATTGGCGATATGATTTGCAGTTTTCCAAAGAATTTGGCAAGCTAAATGTTGAATACGAATTCCGACATATGTTTACAGATCAACGGCTATTGAGTTTTAGAGTATTTGCGGGTGCCTTTTTATATAATCAAACGGTCGACGATTTTTTTAGTTATGGTATCAGTAGACCAACCAATTACCTTTTTGATTTTAATTTGCTTGCCAACTCAGAAACTACAGGCCTTCTATCCCAACAATTTGTTATGGCCGATGCTGGTTTTAAATCTTTTTTTGATGAACAATTTGTTAACCAATGGCTAACGAGTGTTAATGCCAGTTATGCTATTTGGCGCTGGTTTGAAGTCTATGCGGATGCGGGACTATTCAAAAATAGAGACCAAGACGCTAAATTTATTTATGACTCAGGTTTGCGTGTCAACTTAGTGCCAGACTATTTTGAAGTTTACTTTCCCATCTATAATAGCAATGGTTTTCAACTTGATGGCAACTATAGCGAACGCATTAGATTTGTTGCTTCCCTCAATCTTAATCGCTTAACTTCTTTGTTTACAAGAAGATGGTTTTAGATTGTTGTATAGTGTATTGCTGTATAATGTAAAATTGAAAAAGGGGCATTAAATATGTTTTGTTTTTTGCACTTTTTATTTTTTATATGGAAGGTCAAAAAAAAAATGCCCTCCTGCTCATGCAAAAAGGCATTTTATAATAATGCTAAAAAAGGAAAATCTACCAATCTCTTTTCTTCAAAATCAAATAGCTTAAGCCAATAAAAAGTAAAGTATAGATAATACAAGTTAATAAAATATCAAAAGGATAATCATATTTGAATTGACTGCCAGTCATTTTGGCTAATGTGGTTCGCATGGCTGGATTTGGAATCAATTTATCCATAGCAGCAAGTGGCAAATAATCGGTGATGAAAAATGACTTTGCTGCCACTAATTGCTGTTCTTCTGGTTTTACATTTTTAATTAACATAAAAAACTCGATGCCTTTCAAAACACTTTCTATCACCCACCAAACAAAAAAGCTCAAAAAAACAAAAATGGCATTTCTAAATAAAATAGATAAGAACATGAAAAAGCTAAAAAAAGTAACTAGCTTTAAAAAGTAATTGCCAATAAAATAAATTTCTTTAAACACAACGGTTGAACTTGTTTCTTCAGAATATGCCATGCCAAGACCATATGAAATAATGGCTACAACAACTGTAGAAACCAACGAATAGGTGACAATGGTCAGCACTTTTGATAATAAAAATTCTTTTTTGCTCAAACCATCAATGATGTTTTGTTTAAACATGCGGTTGGTAAATTCTTGCGTAATGGAGAAAACGATAATACATCCCAAAAATATTTTGAAAAGCGCAACCAACCACGTGGTAAAGTGCCACAATTCAGGAAAATCATAAATGCCTTGATCTTTCAAATTGAGATCAAATCCACCAATATTGATATCTACCAAGCCAATAAAAAGCAATAAGCCCAAAATGGCAAAATACAAAATGGAGAAAATTTTAAAAGGTCTGTATGAAAAATTTTTTAAAGCTTCTATTTTTAATAATCTAATCATGATTTTATTTTTAAAAAATTAAATATTTTTATTTCAACAATAAACTAGTTTTGTTTAACTAAATCTAAAAATTGATTTTCTAAACTTTCTTTTGATTTCACCAAATGCGTTAAATAAATACTTTTTGAAACCAAATATTTGTTGAGTTCTGCAGCAGTCACATCATGGTCAATATAAGCTTTAATTTTATGGCCTTTAAGTGCTACTTTTTTAAATTTTCCCCAAGATTCAAGGGCTTCAGACAAAGCATGCATGTCATCGGCTTCTAATTCAAAAAAGCCTTTGCTAGCCGTCATTTCATCGACCGCACCAACATATAAGGATTTGCCGTTTTTGAGAATAATCACATGAGAACATATTTTTTCTATCTCATCCAGCATATGACTAGCCACCAAAATAGTGGTACCTGATTGGGCAATTTTCATGATGAGCTCCCTAATTTGAATTATACCTTCTGGGTCTAAACCGTTGGTAGGTTCGTCTAAAATCAAAACCTCTGGTTCATTAAGCAAGGCTGAAGCAATAGACAAACGTTGTTTCATGCCTAAGGAATATTGGCTAAATTTATCGTTTTTTCTTTCCAGCAAACCTACGAGCGCCAAAACTTCGTCTATTCTATTTTGAGATATTTCTTTAATCGTACAAACTATTTTTAAATTTTGAACAGCAGTCAAATAAGGATAAAAATTAGGTTGCTCAATGATAGCACCTATTTTTTTTAAGGTTTCAGGTGTCGTTGACTCATGATCAAACCACTTCCAATGGCCAGCAGTAGGATTAATAGTCGTTAAAAGCATGCCTAAAGTTGTAGATTTTCCACTCCCATTAGGGCCTAATAAACCATAAACATTACCTTTTTCTACTTGAAATGAAATATTGTTTACAGCAATATGCTTAAATTTTTTGGTCAATTGATTGACACTTAAAACGTGTTCCATAATCTATAAGTTTGCTTATTTGACTCTACAATGCATGTTATGTTACAAGATAAAGATTAATAAATTTAAAAGTTGTAAATTTAAAGATTAAAATTAATGAAAGCTTTTTTTTAACGAAAACGATTGAACTTTTGAATTAATGTTAATAATTGACCTCGGTTTCTAAACTATTGTTAAAAATGCATTATCTTTGTTGTATAATAATAGTAAATTATGCAATCAAAAATAAAATCGATAGGTGTTTTTACTTCCGGTGGTGATTCACCTGGCATGAATGCTGCTATCCGCGCGGTTGTTCGTGCTTGTACTTATTATGAGGTAAAATGTTTTGGTATTTATCGTGGTTATCAGGGTATGATTGAAGGCGATTTTGTTGAGATGGGACCTCGTTCTGTAAACAATATCATCAATAAAGGTGGTACCATTTTAAAGTCTGCACGTTCTAAAGAATTCATGACAGCGGAAGGTCGTCAAAAAGCTTTTAAACATATTCAAGAAGCAGGAATAGACGCTATTGTGGCCATTGGTGGTGATGGGACTTTTACAGGTGCTTTAAAATTTTATGAAGAATTTGGTGTGCCAATTATCGGTATTCCTGGCACGATAGATAATGATATTTTTGGCACAAGCCACACTTTAGGTTATGATACTGCCTTAAATACGGTAGTAGAAGTCATTGACAAAATTAGAGACACGGCTAGTTCACATAATCGATTATTTTTTGTAGAAGTTATGGGACGTGATGCTGGTCATATAGCCCTAAACACTGGTATTGGCGCTGGAGCAGAAGAAATATTGATTCCAGAAGAAAACTTAGGACTTGAAAGATTGTTAGAATCCTTAGAAAAAAGTAGAAAATCTGGCAAAACTTCAAGTATAGTTGTGGTTGCAGAAGGTGACAAAATAGGAAAAAGTGTTTTTGAACTAAAGGAATATGTTGAAGCCAATTTTCCAGATTATGATGTTCGCGTATCCGTTTTAGGACACATGCAAAGAGGTGGTGCACCATCGTGCTTTGATCGCGTATTTGCTTCAAGATTAGGTGTAAAAGCTGTTGAAAGTTTACTGGAGGGCAAATCTTGCTATATGGTTGGCATGCTTTGCGACAAAATTGAATTAACACCACTAGATAAAGCCATTAAGGGTCACTACCCTATTGATGACGAACTCATTAAAGTATCGGATATCGTCTCAATCTAAAATTAGACATTAATATATTAAAAATTTATCATTTAAATTAATTATAAAAACATGGGAACATTAAAGTTAGGTATTAACGGTTTCGGACGCATAGGTCGTCTAGTATTTAGAGAATCTTTTTTAAGAGACAATGTTGAAGTTGTAGCTATCAATGATTTATTAGAAGTCAATCATTTGGCTTATCTATTAAAATATGATTCAGTTCACGGACAATTCAAAGGCGATGTCGAAGTAAAAGACAATAGATTATTTGTTAATGGCAAAGAAATAAGAATCACTGCCGAAAAAGATCCAAAAAATTTAAAATGGGACGCGGTTGGTGTGGATGTTGTTGCTGAATGTACTGGTATTTTTACCACTTTAGAAACTGCACAATTTCATATTGACGGCGGTGCAAAAAAAGTTATTATTTCTGCACCTTCTGCTGATGCACCTATGTTTGTAATGGGTGTAAACCATATGGAAGCAAAAGCTACAGACGCCATTGTTTCTAATGCCTCTTGTACGACTAACTGTTTGGCACCTTTAGCTAAGGTCATCAATGATAATTTTGGCATCGTTGAAGGTTTAATGACTACTGTTCATGCAACTACCGCGACGCAATTAACCGTTGACGGTCCTTCCAAAAAAGACTTTAGAGGTGGCAGAGCGGCCTTGCTAAATATCATTCCATCATCAACTGGTGCTGCTAAAGCTGTTGGAAAAGTAATTCCAGCCTTGAATGGTAAATTAACTGGTATGTCATTCCGCGTGCCTACCGCTAACGTTTCTGCTGTGGATTTAACCGTAAAATTAGCTAAAGAAACATCTTATGCAGAAATCATGGCTGTTTTGAAAAACGCTTCTGAAACGTCTATGAAAGGGATTTTAGGCTTCACTGAAGACTTAGTGGTTTCACAAGATTTCATCGGTGATAGAAGAACTTCTATTGTTGATGCTGATGCAGGAATTGGTCTTAATTCAACTTTCTTCAAATTAGTTTCTTGGTATGACAATGAATATGGTTACTCTTCAAAATTAGTTGATTTAGCGACACACATAGGTCGTTTGTAATATTTTTTATAATAAAAAAAGAGATGTCTAGTTTTGACATCTCTTTTTTATTATTTTTGTTTATTAAATTTTTTAAAGATGAAATTAATAGTTGATAGTGGCTCTACCAAAGCCGATTGGATAGCGATAGATGAACATGGAAAAATCATATTTACCACGCAAACCCTAGGCCTAAATCCTGAAGTGCTGAACAAAGAAGAAATCATTGAACGGTTAGATGATAAGTTTGATATTGAGCATAATAGGAAGGAAGCTAAAGCCCTACATTTTTATGGGGCCGGTTGTGGCACGGAACGCATGATCGACTTTTTGAAGACTTTGTTTAAGAATTATTTTCCTAATGCCACCATAGATGTTAGAGAAGATACCTACGCCGCAGTTTTTGCTACAACACCAAAAAATGAAAAAGCGATAGTGTGTATTTTGGGAACAGGTTCAAATTGTAGCTATTTTGATGGGAAAATCTTGCATCAAAAAGTACAATCTTTAGGCTATATAGCCATGGATGATTGCAGTGGTAACAGATTGGGAAGAGATTTGCTAAGAGGCTATTTCTTCAATAAAATCCCTGCAGAATTTAAAGCAGAACTAGATTCAGATTTTGATATGAATGTAGACACTGTTAAGCAAAATCTATACAAGGAACCTAATCCTAATGCCTATATGGCCAAATTTGCTAAATTTGTCATTAAAAACAAAGACCACAAATACTTTAAAAAGGTTATTAAAAAGGAAATGAAAGACTTCATAGAGAATTATATCATGCAATATGAAAACTATCAAGAAGTGCCTATTCATTTTGTTGGCTCAATCGCTTTTTATTTAAAAGATGATTTAATAAAAATGCTAACTAGATATGGTATTACTGCTGGCAATATTTTAAGACGACCAATAGATGGCTTGATTACTTATCATACCAAATAATATTTTTTTAATTAGTGACCATCGGACAAATATTGATGTGAATTATATCTTCTACCAAAAAAGCTGACTTTCAAAGGGGTCAGCTTTTTTTATTGGTCAAAAACGCTTTCAAAATATTTAAAAGCCCCTACTACCCTGCTGCCATACCAAGAAAAATATTCTCCATCAACCAAAAGGACTTTTGTGTGTGGCCAAATCTTTTGAAAATAGTCTACATCGCTAGCCTTAAATGGATATGGCTCTGAGGATAACAATATAAAATCGGGGGTTGTCGTTATCGCTTCTAATTCAAAAATGGGATATCTGCTTTGGTTTCCAAAAATGTTTTCTATCTTCATTTCTTCAAGCATCGCATGAATAAAGGTATCACGACCAACACTCATAAATGGTTTTTTCCATATCAAATAAAGCCCTTTCCGAAAAGGTCGATTATGGAAAATTTTTTGAAAATTTAATCTTTCAATTTCAATTTTTTCAACAATAAGCTCGGCTTGCTTATCAGCATTTAAAAGCTTCCCTAAGGCTAAAATAGTTTCGTTATTATCCGAAATATTTTTTATAGACGTGACATATACTGGGCAAAATTCTGCTAATAATTCTACATCTTGCAAATTGTTTTCTTCTTCATTAGCCAATATAAAATCTGGCTGCAAGGCTTTTATTTTTTCAATATTGGGGTTTTTGGTCCCGCCGATTATTACTTTTTCTTTTCTTATTGACTTTGGATGCACACAAAACTTAGTTATGCCAACAAGTTCTTTACTTTTGCCAAGGTCAACCAAAAGCTCAGTTAAAGACGGTACCAAGCAAACCATCCGTTGGGGTGGCCTTAAAATAGATTTATTGTTAAAAAACAAAGTCGTGATTAGTTTTTAAAAAATGAAACAAACATTTGACCAATAGAAAATCACCTTATAGTGCGGTCATTTTAATGGCGGCTATAGCGGCTTCGATGCCTTTATTGCCATGCTTGCCACCACTTCTATCGATTGATTGTTGCAAAGTTTTATCAGTCAATACACAAAAAATAACTGGTATTTTCGCCAATAGATTCAAATCTTTAATGCCTTGCGTAACACCTTCACATACAAAATCAAAATGTTTGGTTTCACCTTCAATCACGCAGCCAATAGTAATTATGCCATCAAGATGCGGATAATCCTGCATCATTTTTGAAGCACCATATATCAATTCAAAACTGCCTGGCACGTTATATCTAATGATATCATTAGCATTAACACCACAATCTAAAAGCGTGTCATAAGCGCCTTTAAATAGGTTTTCTGTGATGTTGTCGTTCCACTCAGAAACAACAATCCCAAATGTCTTTTGGGAAACATTTGGGAGTGTTGATTTGTTATAGTGAGATAAATTTTTATTCTCTGTAGCCATATTATGGTCTCGTCATTTCTATTAATCCATCAATGTTACGACCTTCTGCGCTAGATTCATATTTTTCTTTTATTTCAGAAAAATATTTATGCGCCGTTGCCTTGTCACCCAAAGAATAAGCGGTTTGACCAGCTTTATATAAAAATCTCGGCGAAGTCGTCGCATTTTCGTTCAATTTAGCGGCTTTTTCATAATAATCTAAGGCTTCTTTTGGCTGATTTAATTGCGCAAACGCATCACCTATAGCTCCCTTAGCTAAGGCGCTTAACATCATGTCCTTTCCTGAAAAATTCTCTAAATACTCGATGGCTTTTTTATTTTCACCTAAGTTTAAATAAGCGATACCAGCAGAATAATTAGCTAAGTTTGCAGCATCAGTACCAGAATATTTGTCAGCTATTTTCAAATAACCAAATTTACCTTCAGAACCATTTAGTGCTAATTTGAACAAGCTATCTTTCGCTTTTTTATCTTCAGTATCTAGTGCTTTGCCAAAATTGATCTGAGCAGTTAATGATTCAGTGGCAGCATCTTCCTCTTTTGGTTCAGCGATAAATCTGTCATATAACAGATAGGCTACGGCTAGAATTAAAATACCACCGATCACAGCAGTAACAACTTTTTGATTTTTCTCAAACCAATTTTCTGTCTTATTGGCATAATCATCTAAAGTGTTAACAGCAGATGCAGTTGCTGAATCTTTCTCATTTACATTTAATACTTCTTCAAATTCTGAACCTGATACTTTTTCTTTTGGAGATTTGTGACCTCTTTTGTTATATGTTGCCATTTAAATGTTGTTTATAATATTAAGCCCGCAAAATTAAAAATTTTAATGAAATATTAGCGGTCTTTTTTTAAAAAAATGAATAATTTGCAGCGAATTTTATTCAAACGCAGTAAAATGATTTTTTTTTAGCGTATTAAAATACACAAATAACTAATAATCAATATTTTATAACATTAAATAATTTGTATCTCAAACAACTTCAACTCCTTTTTTATAAAAACATTATAGACACTAGCTTTGAATTTGATCAAAAAATCAATGGATTTGTTGGTCAAAATGGTATTGGAAAAACCAATGTGCTCGATGCCATCTATCATTTGGCGCATGGCAAAAGTTATTTCAATCCTATTTCAAACCAAAATATCACCCACAATGAAGATTTTTTTATGATTGATGGGCGATTTGAAATTGATGAAAATGCAGAACAAATCGTTTGCAGCCTCAAACGTCATCAAAAAAAAGTTTTGAAGCGAAATGGTAAAATCTATGATAAACTTTCTGATCATGTGGGCCTTATTCCCTTAGTGATTATTTCGCCAGCAGATAGTGATTTGATTTCTGAAGGCAGTGATATTCGGCGAAAATTTGTAGATGGTATTATTTCAAACAACAACAAACCTTATTTAAACCAGCTCATCAAATATCATCAAATAGTTGCACAAAGAAATGCCTTGCTTAAATACTTTGCACTTAATCGTACTTTTGATGGCACAACGCTTGAAGTTTATAACGAACAATTACATGATTTGGGACAAAATCTATTTGAATTGAGAAAAAGTTTCATGGCAGAATTTTTGCCCATCTTTCAGAAATATTATCAAGTGATTTCAAGTGGTCATGAGCAAGTCAACATCAAATATGCTAGTGATTTGGATGAAGAACTATTAATCAACTTGTTAAAAATTAATCTAAACAAAGACAAAATTCTACAATACACCTCAAAAGGTATTCATAAAGATGATTTGCTGTTTGAAATTGATGGTCATCCTGTGAAAAAATTTGGCTCACAAGGGCAGCAAAAATCATTTTTAATTGCCTTAAAATTAGCGCAGTTTAGTTTTTTAAATCAACAAAGTCAAAAAAAACCCATCTTACTTTTTGATGATATTTTTGACAAACTTGACGAATATCGGGTTCAAAAAATCATTCAAATGGTTAATGATGATACTTTTGGCCAAATTTTTATTACCGACACACATGCAGAACGGACAGAAATGATCATCAAGCAGACCAACCAAACCCATAAAATCTTTAAATTATGATTAATCATAGTGCTTTAGATTTTTTGAAAAATTTAACCCTAAACAATAACAAGGAATGGTTTCACGACCATAAAAAAGCTTACCAAAACTACAAGGACAATTATCTTGAAACCGCAGATTATTTGCTGCAAGGCCTAAAAAAACATGACCCTAAACTCGAATACCTAGAAGCTAAAAAGTGCATATTCCGCATCAATCGCGATATTCGTTTTAGTCTTGACAAAAGTCCTTATAAAACCAATATGGGCATTTGGCTGAGCAGAGATCGTAAAAATCCATTTGCGTCTGGCTACTATTTTCATCTCGATTTAAAAGAAAGCTTTTTGGCTGGTGGCGTCTATTGTCCAGATGCCAATGCCCTGAAAATGATTCGTAAAGAAATAGCCTTTTATTATGAGGATTTAAATGTCATTTTATCTGATAAACGTTATAAAGCAACGTTTAATGATTTTGATAGGGATAATAACAATATGTTGAAAACTTCGCCAAAAGGTTACGAAAGCACACATCCTGCAATAGATTTTTTGCGTCTAAAAAGTTTCACGACTACACATCATTTCAAAGCGGAAGAGGCCTTAAAACCAAACTTTATTGACCAAGCGATTGATCAGCTGTCGCTTTTAAAACCCCTTAATGAGTTTTTAGATCGCGCCTATTTTGAAGATTAATTTTTTTATAGGAGCAGTCAGCTTTGTGCATTTTTAGAAGTTTGGATGCTCGCTTTTCGCTTTACTCCCCCAAGACCAAATCAAGTTTTGCTAAGCCTTTTTCCAGCTTCATAAAGTCGCTGTCAAACGCTTGCAAAACAATGACTTGGTCTTGGCGGCGGTATCGCTACAATCGAGGCTAAGTGGGTAAACTCTTCTACTTCTATATGATTTTTTTGAGTAAAAATTAAAAACCAACAAAAATAATTCTATATTTACCCTCATAAACTAAAACCTAAATTTAAAATGGAAAACCTCGAAAAACCAAAAGCCAGTTTTTTAAACAAAGCCCTAGATTTTATTGAAAAAAAGGGAAATAAATTGCCAGACCCCGCTATTTTATTTCTTTCGCTAATGCTTTTAATATGGGTACTTTCCGCTATATTTTCAAATTTTACTTTCACAGAGATTGATCCAAGAAGTGGCGAAGCAATTACCATAGTGAATTTGCTTTCAGGCTCATCATTGGCCACCTTTTTATCAAACATGATCACAACTTTTACTGGTTTTGCCCCTTTAGGTATTGTACTTGTTGCTATGCTTGGTGTTGGTGTAGCCGAACATTCAGGCTATATCAACGCGGGTTTAAAAACCATGTTAAGTTTTACGCCAAAAGCATTGTTGACGCCTATGTTAATTTTGGTTGCTATCGTATCACATACTGCCACTGATGCAGGTTATGTTTTGGTTATTCCGATAGGCGGTGTAATATTTTATGCTGCTGGCAGACATCCGTTAGCTGGTATCGCGGCAGCTTTTGCTGGCGTATCTGGTGGTTTCAGTGCCAATTTTGTACCTTCGGGTATCGACCCTTTACTACAAGGATTTACACAATCAGCTGCGCAAATTATTGACCCAGCCATTCAATTGAACCCACTTAACAACTGGTTTTTCACTTCCGCATCTACGCTATTAATTATGCTTTTAGGCTGGTTTTTAACTGACAAAGTCATTGAGCCTCGTTTAAAACATGTAAAATTAGATGCAGACATTGATGTACCGTCAAGTATGGAAAACTTGACTTCAACTGAACGCAAAGCCTTTTGGATGGCGACTTTGTCCATGCTCATTTTATTAGTTGGACTATTTTTTTGGGCTTACCCTGCAGATTCTGCCTTGCGAGCAGAAAATGGTGACCTCACTGCGCTTTCTGCCCCATTGATGAAATCTATTGTACCCATTATTTTTATCGTATTTCTAATACCAGGGGTTATCTACGGTTATATCTCTGGCGTTTATAAAGCCTCTAAAGATATGGTTGCTGGCATGACGAAATCTATGAATGGCATGAGTTACTACATTGTCATGGCCTTTTTCTGTGCTTTGTTTATTGATGCCTTTTCAAAATCTAACCTTGGTGCTTTATTGGCGCTAAAAGGCGCTAACTTATTGCAATCTATGGCACTGCCATCAGGTATAACCGTTTTTGGTATCATTGGGCTAACTGCACTTGTTAATCTTTTCATAGGTTCAGCATCAGCCAAATGGGCTTTGTTGTCGCCTATCTTTGTGCCTATGCTGATGCAATTGGGTATTTCACCAGATTTAACGCAAGCAGCATACCGTGTGGGTGATTCTACAACCAATATCATTACGCCACTCATGCCCTATTTTCCTTTAGTTGTTGTGTATTGTCAAAAATATGTGAAATCTACAGGTATTGGCACATTGGTATCTATGATGTTACCTTTTTCGATTTTCTTTTTTGTTGCA
>JBIIXU010000022.1:0-28963 GCA_044347145.1 Flavobacterium sp. | reverse complement strand
ATTTTAACGTAGAGAAAGGAAAAAAGATGAAGTAAAAATGTATAGTTTATTTTTTAATGGCCATTAATTAGCAAAAACCTATAAACTTTCATTAATAAGTTTTTGTCATTTGTTCATCAACCACTAGGATAAAATCTGCCTTATTGTAGTGTTCTTTATCTAATTTTTTGACATCTTTTTGTTCCACCGTGGCAATGGTTAAAATACTGAGGCCTTTTTGATAATGGTTGAGATACCATGAAATCCCTTCATAATTATCTGAGTGATAAGTGCCATTAAAGTGTAAAAAGACCTGATTGGGTTCATAATTTTTTAAAATAAAATGCGCCATAGTGGCATCTTTTATGGCTTGGGCTTTGGGCATTTTTTCACCAGCGTGCCCACCCATCATGCTCAACATGTTTTTATAACCGGGCAAATTGATATCAAAGGGCATGGGTAAAGGCGCTATCCAAGATAATTCTTGCTTGGTCAATTCCTTTAAGCCATCAAAATCTTTTTTAAAAACCATACTCGCGTAACGCCTAGGAATGTTTGTTGCTATAAATTTCAATTTGTTATCTTTTGCAAAATCAACCAATGGTTTATAATCTGTTTTATAATTAATCCACAATCTGGCGAGGGTATCAAAAGCCTTTTGGTCAATTTCGCCATTTAAATACTGATTGAGCGGCGTTTGATTATCTGCCTCTAACATTTCTGCACCTAAAACCAAGTCTCGTTTTTGCTTTAAATCTTGCGCCAATTTGAGCTGCATCCAATGACAAATAGGTATATTATGAACCTCTCCAAATAATATAATTTGGCTTTTTTCACTAGCCTTTACTAATTTTTTATAGGTGGTTTTTTTACCATTTTTATCAAATAATTGATAGTTTTGGAGGTCTTGGGCGTTAATTGCCCATGTTAAACTTATCAAAATGCCAAGTAATATTTTCATGGAGGTGTATTTGGTACAAATTTATAATAAAATATTGGATTATGCTTCCTCTATATCCTTTTACCCTGCCCCTGATTGAAGCGGAAACCCCGCAAAGCATAAAAAACAAAAATTTTGTTGGCAAAAAATAGCGACCTCAGAAGCTCATTTTTTGCCTTACAAAATTTGGTTTTTTGCTGCGGAGTTGAAGTGAAAAGCAGGATAAGGCCTAGAAAAGAAGTTAGAAATTAGAAATTAGAAGTTAGAAATTAGAAGTTAGAAAATTTGAGATTTAATATTGAGACTTGCTATTGTTATTGCTATTGCTATTGCTATTGAATTTTGAAATTGAAATTGAAATTAGCAACTTTGGTCTATAAAAAAAATTATATTTGCAAATTAATAATAAAAACATGCATCAAAACGACACTTGGTTATTTGAGATTGGCAGCAAGAAGCGCTGGTTTGAAATTGATTGGCGCGAAATATGGCGTTATAGAGACCTTCTTTTTCTTTTTGTTCATCGCAATTTAATCACAACTTATAAGCAAACCATCCTAGGTCCCGTATGGTTTTTTATTCAACCTTTGTTTACAGCCATCACTTTCACGCTTATTTTTAACAATATTGCAGGGATAAAAACTGGTACCATTCCACCCATGCTTTTTAATTTGGCGGGTATTACGATTTGGAACTATTTTACTGCCTGTTTAACAGAAACGTCTGATACCTTTAAAGCTAATGCGGCTATATTTGGCAAAGTATATTTTCCACGCTTGATTACCCCTGTTTCTGTTGTCATTACCAACTTGGTTAAGATGGGTATTCAATTTTTATTATTTATTTTCTTTTATGTGTTTTTCATTTTTGATGGGATGAGTCATGTGATGGATCATAAAGTATTTTTCTTTCCCCTATTAGTTATCAATATGGGGCTTTTAGGCTTGGCATTAGGTATGATCATTTCTTCAATGGTTACGAAATATCGCGATTTAAAGTTTTTGATAGGCTTTGGCGTGCAATTAGTTATGTATGGCTCAGCGGTGATTTATCCCTTTGCATTAATTAAAGAAAAAATGCCTAATTATGCCTGGTTAGTAGAATATAACCCCTTGGCCTATATCATTGAAACGACCCGATTTGTGTTGCTAAATGAAGGTGATTTTTCTTGGAATGGTATGCTGTATACAGTAGGTATAACAATTTTTCTATTAATCATTGGTCTGTTATTATTTCATAAAACTGAAAAAAGTTTTATTGATACGGTTTAATACTTCAGACTTTTTTATCCTTTTCCCATGAAAAAAATATTTTTTATTGCACTATGTTTGAACAGTTTGATGGTTTGTTCTCAAACGATTATTGTGCCAAACCAATTAAGCGCGCAGCGCAATGCAGACGACTATCAGTTAAGAACTTTTTTAAAATTAGCACTAGAAAAGAGAGGATTTAAAACAACTTTTGAAAGTGACTTATCAAAAGAGGAATTGAACAAACCCTGCGACTTTATTTATGCAGATGTGGTTGAAGAAAACAGGATGATGTCAACCCGACTAAAAATTACCGTTGCCGATTGTCAGAAAAAAATAATTAGCGCCTCCGAATTTGGGAGTTCAAAAGAAAAAGAGTTTAAAAAGGCTTACCAATTAGCTTTTAGAGAGGCTGAGAAATCCTTAGTTGTTAATTTTGATCAAAAGCAAGCTATAGAAGTGAACCCTTCACAAGCGCAGACGACCGTCTCGCAGGACATAAATACTGCTACCCAAGACAAAGGAATCCTTCTATATGCGCAGCCAATTGCCAATGGTTATCAATTGATTAATGAAAAACCAGAGATTATTTGTAAAATTTTCAATACGTCACAACCAAAAACTTTTATTGTCCAAAAATCTACTGTTCATGGGATTGGTTATTTAGTAGGCGATCAATTAACGATTGAATATTATATAGACCATCAATTAAAACGAGAAGTGTTAGCCGTTAAGTTTTAGGTTTGTCAAAAGCCATGAGTAATTTTAAATAGTGCGCAATAACTTTCTCTTCTGAAAATTGATTTTGAACAGTCTCATAAAGATTTTCTCCCATTTTTTTTCTGCGTTCAGGATTTTCAATAAGTTTGGTTAGCGCGGTTGTAAATGCCGCAACATCATTAGCTGGCACAAGTAAACCATTATCGCCAGTCAAAATATTTGGGATTTCGCCAACCGCGGTGCAAACCACAGCTTTTTTATGTTTGCCATATTCGATAAGTGATACGGGCAAGCCTTCTATCTTTGACGTTAAAACACAGATGTCAACTGCCGAAATAATGGCATTCGTATCTTCTTTTGCGCCATAAATAAATACCTGTTGGGTTAATTCTAATTTTTCAATTTGATTTTTTAAGTGTTTTGAATAATCATCTTGATAATCGGTACCCACCAAATGAAAGGACCATTTATCATGTAGCTGCTGGATTTCCTTTGCCACCTTTAACAATAAATCATGATTTTTTTGATGTCTTAAATTGGCTAAACATAAAATGCGCTTACTGCCCTCGCCATTAAAAATGGTAGATTTTTTCAAATCAATAACCACAGGTGAAAAATTTGGCAAATAATAGACCTTTTTATGTTTGAGATTTTGTTCGTTCCAAGTTTTTAAATTTTGGTTGACAACCACAATTAAATTAAGAAAAGACTGACAAAGTTTTAAAATGAACAGTTGATGGTTTTTTAATTCTTCTTTGGTGCCATAATGATCATGCCATAAAATTTTAATCTTGGGCAGAAAAAGTTTTATAATCACTGCCAAAAAAAAGGAAGAACTATGCGCATGAATCCAATCGATTTGGTTGCTTTTACAAAATTTGTAAAATTTATAAATCGCTTTTAAATCAAAGGTGCTTTTTTTATTTAAAACCGTCCATTTAACTTTTTCATTAATTTGATTGGCTAAAGCACCACCTCTTCGTGTAGCCACTAAAGCAGTATATCCCATAACTTCAGACAAGGCATTGGCATAATTCACCGCCATGCGCTCAGCACCACCAGTTTCTAAAGTATCTATGAGTTGGACAATCCGCATTTTTTATTGTATATTGTATTATTGTGTATTGTATATTGTATATTGTATATTGTATTATTGTAAATTGTAAAGTAGTATATTTTAAATCTGTATATTGTAAAGATGTATATTGTAATTTAGTAAATTGTTATTGATTTTGCTATTGTCATTTTTATTGTTATTGAATTTTGCCATTGCCATTGTTATTGTCATTGCCATTGAATTTGCCATTGCCATTGTTATTGCCATTGCTATTGCCATTGTTATTGCCATTGCCATTGTTATTGAATTTGCTATTGTCATTTTTATTGTTATTGAATTTGCCATTGCCATTGTCATTGCCATTGAATTTTGCCATTGCCATTGTTATTGCCATTGCTATTGAAAGTTATACTAACGCCAGCTAGGTCTCTACATTTTCATCATTTTTGGAAAAATAAGGGATAACTTTAAGTAAGGTTAAACCGTAAATAAAGCCAGGCATGGCGGTTCGCATGGCGGAATGTTGAATGGTTAAAAACCAAAAAATAAGAAAAGGGAAAAAGAAAAAATGATAGGGATTATTGGCCCGATTAACAAAGGGTAAAATAATAATCATGATTAAAGCAAAAATACCAACCGAGCCATGTTCTGCCAATAGTCTTGTAATTTCATTATGCGTTGAAGCTCTTTGCCCTGTCATTTTGAATCTAAAATCTTCATTTCTGCCGACACCTACCCCAAAAATAGTATTATCATAAAACATTTGCAATTCGTGTTTGGCAAGCTCTTCTCTACCACCCAAAGTCTCCTTTTTTTCTCTGCCTAAACCATCTTGGTTTCTGTAACGTTTTTCGATCATGCCATCTGTTTGACTTGAAGAATAAAGCCAGATGGCTACAATCGCCACAACAGACATACCTGCGATTAGCAATAATTTACTTTTGTTTTCCTTACTCGCATAAAAAAAAAGGGTAACCAACAGCAAAACAGCCATCACCAAGCTTGTCATCATACCGCCTCTGGAAAAAGTAACGATGCCGCGATAGGTAAAAACGGCGGTTAGGGCTAAAAATATAATAGACTGTTTGATGTTTTTTGAAAACACCACAAATAAAGCGAAGGTGCAAAAGGCACCTAAACCTAAAATGGTTGCTACTTGATTCGGCCCAAAGCCACCTGAAGTTTCAAAATTTGATTGGGTACCCGTAATAAAATCTCTTACCACTGGCGCTTTGATAATGATTAAAGTGACGATAGACAAAACAGGCAATGATAAAATATACAGCATTTGCTTGATGTGATCTAAGCTTACCTCTCTTTTGTAGCAATAAATAGCGGTGACCACCAAGGTCATAGGCCCAGAAATATTAAAAGCAATGGCTTTGCGAATATCTCTATTAAAATCTAAATTAAACGCCCCATAAAACACCCCTATAAAGTAGAGAAAGGCGATAAACACATAGATGAAGGCATAATTTGAAAAAGAGCTAAAATACATGCCAATCAATAAATAAATCATGATGCTGTATTTGGCATATTCATAAAAAAACATGGTATTGGTCATGCGCAAAAGGATCTCTACGCCAGCCACATAACAGCAAACCATGAGCGCTTCATTGTTGGTATTATGGGTTTTGATGATGTGATAAACCCCAATAATGGGAATACCAATAGTCAACAAAAAAATGGCATTTGGAAAAGAAACCGCTATCATGCCGATGATGATGTGGAGCAGATAAGGTTTTAATATTTTTAATTCCATGTACTATGCAAAATCATTTGATAAATTGTTGCCTTGTATTTTTGACCCTGTAAACCTATAAAACGAAGACTTTTTAATACAGTACAAACAATTCATCAAAATTAAAAAAATGTGAGGGTAAAGTTAGCTTTCTTTAAGCAATTTTACAATTTCTGCCTCAAATTTATCTAAGGTGTACTGCTGCGACCATTTTTGTGCTTTATGGCGCATGTTTTCATAGGTGGCTTGGTCATTTATCAGATTTAATATGTTTTGCGCATCTTGTTCAATATCTAAGGTCAAAGTCAACCCTCTTTTGCCATGATCAATCATGTAAGGCACGCAGGACACAGCAGTAACCACAGGCACGCAACCCCAAAACATAGCTTCTGCAACCGCCTTAGGCCAACCTTCACTTTTTGAAGGCAAAATCATCAACTGACTATTTTGATAGGCTTGTTTCGTGGCCGCTTTGTCTTGATTGCCTTTTAAATAAATATTATCTTGTAGATGATGCTCTTCAATATAACTTGCCAATCGTTGCCTTTCACTGCCTTCGCCTAACAAATCTAATTGAACAGCTAGTCCTTTTTGCTTGAGTTTTTCAACCAGTTGCATGGCGTAAAGTGGTCTTTTCCCTGCCGATAGGGTGCCAACAAATAAAAATTTAATACGGTTTTTTAATAAAGTTGTTTGACTTGACGGTACTTTGGATTCTGATGGCACTTGGGTCTCGACTCCGCTCGACCTGACAAGTGTGCTAGGGTCTCGAATCCGCTCGACCTGACAGAACGTTGTCAAATCGAGGGAGGGCGTTGTCACATCGAGCGGAGTCGAGATGCCATTCTCCGCTCCTTTACCACCAAAGTCTTTTTCAGATTCGTAATAAGTCGCTGTAAAAAAGGGCTTAATATTTTTGGTTTGGTTGGGCCACTCACCATAGACCAAAACTTGCATATTGTGCGTCAAAAAAGTGTTGGCCAACACCCATTTCTGGAGACGATAACTCCATGGTTGATTGGCTTTAGGGTCCCAATTACCAGCATATTTCGCAGTTTTTTTCTTTTTTGGAAATACTACTTGTATAAGCGCACCTATCAAACCTATATCACCTGGGCATCGCAAATGGATGTGGTCTGCTTGTTGCATAGCGCGAAAAACTTGCCAAAAAATAAAGGGCAGTCGACCTATCGTTTTAATCTTTGACCTGAAGGTTTTTATGTCAAAAGTTGGTACTTGATAAAATATAATATCTTTGTGATCATAAGCTAAATCAATGGCCGTTTGTTCTGTTTTTTGATTTGGCGCCACAATAATCAGTTGATCCACATATTTCAACCAAAGATTCATTTCACGTACATAAGGTGCATAAGCCAACCATTGGTTATTAATTTGAATATGATCGACATGTGAAATGATGCAAAAGGTCATGTTGAAAGATTGGGTAATAAAATCTGTAATATGCTTAGGTTTATTAAGCAGATAAATATATTGTTAAATGACTAACACTGGTTGTTATAAATTTATTTAATAATCATATGTTGTTGAATTTGTTCAATGACTTGTTCAACGCTTTGTCTTTCTATAAACAACTTGGCCCAAATTTCTACCGAAGCCAAAAGGCTCGTTAAATAATTGTCATTTGATGCCGCCATGAATTTAAATTGATCAAAACTCATTTGCATTAAATGCATGATGGTACCACCTTTAAAAAATGCTGGATTCACATGAATATGTCTTAAACCAACCATTGGAAAGCCATTTTTGTTTTTGTAAACCAAAGCTTTTGGCAATTTGTCTTCAGCATACTTCCTCACAATATATTTATCAATTAAAAAAGGATGCTTGTAGCTATAAAATTTAGCAGATGGACCAATTTTAAATTTTGTTGGCAAATTCATGGCAAAGGCGAGCATGTCTTCATCAAGAAAAGGAAAACGCGATTCAATGGCATGCATCATGCCCATGCGATCATTCCGCCACAATAAGGACAAGAGATGTTCGTTTAACATGATGGCCGTTTCCAAATGTTCTGCGCGTTTATCTTTATTGACAAAATCATAAACTTTTTGTCCTTGCTGCGCAAATATTTCATTCGTGTAATTTTGCGCTCCTTTTCTAAACAAACCCATTAAATCTTGCGAGCCGCCAGTATCGGTTAAAAAACCTTTTAGTTTTGGTATTTTATGATAGATTTTATCAAATATTATATAAGGGGCTTTTAGTAAAGGTTGATAACGTTTAGTTAAAAGATTCGCGTAACCTAGGAATAGTTGATCGGAACCCTCGCCCGTTAAAACGGCTTTTATTTGGTGCTCATGGGCCAACTTCGAAACTTGCGCAAAAGGAATCGCATTAAAATGAACAACGATAGGTGATTCATAATGCCAGGTCGTTTTTGCCCAATCTCTTAAGGCCATTTGTTTTTCAAAGGGGTAATCGAAAAGTGGTTGGTTGATACTTTGTGCAAATGACTTAGCGTCTTTAAATTCAGAGTGTTTACCTAATATATTAGCCGTAAATAGCTTCATTTGGTCAACTTCGTGACATGCTTGCCAAGTGATGATGCTTGAATCTAAACCACCACTAACATATGAGCCCAAAGGTGCATCGGTCACGCACATGGCTTGGACACTCTTTTGAAAAATATGACCGAATTCTGCTACCACCTCATGGAGCGACGAATTATTTAGTCTTTGATAATCCTTTTCATTCACGGTATCAAAAACATGATAATACGTCTTTATTTCCAACTGTTTACCGACGACTTTCAAAAAGGTTCCTGGTTCAAGTTGCTTAATGTTTTCCCAGGCTGTATGCGTTCGCGAGCGTTCCAAAACACCCAAACTAGAAAAAAGTACTTTATAGGCATTAGCTTGCGCTGGCATAACATCAAGTAAAGCTTTTACTTCGGAGGCAAACCAAAGCGTCTGGTTTTGATCTACGCCATAAAACAAAGGTTTGATGCCTAATCTGTCTCTGACCAAATAGAATTCATCCGTTTGCTTATTGTACCACGAAAAAGCAAACATGCCCTTAATTTTTTTCAAAGTGTGTGCTACACCCCATTCCTTTAAGGCTTGAAACAAGACCGCCGTATCTGAACTAGAAGCATAAGTTTTTGGCGTTAATTCCTTTCTAAGTTCTTGAAAATTATAGATTTCGCCATTAAAAACTAAAATGTGGTTTTCATCTGCAAAGGGTTGATGACCCGCGCTTGACAAATCTAATAAACTCAAGCGGTTATGCGCAAAACCAACCTGCCCACAATAACTTTTCCCTTGAAAATCAGGCCCTCTATGATATTGCAACTGCAGCATTTGATCGAGATGTTTTTCTGCGATCATTTGTTTTTCCAAATTAATAAAACCAGCTATACCGCACATAATTAGTTCATTTGAGGTTTATTAAAAATTAAAGTCACCCAACCGGCAAATCTACCACAAAATTCCTGCGCAGCATTTAATTTTTTATCAGTTGTAAAAACATTGATTAATCTGATGAAAGCCAACAATAAAGTGATGCTATGCCATTTAAATTGAGCTTTGATGGAAGGATTTGGCCATTTTACGCGCCACACATACCAGCCGTTGCGAACGACCATTTTACCATACTTAAACATATTTGGTCGCCCAGACGGATCGTGATGGTGTTCGAGTTGTGCGGCTGTATTGACGTACAATTTTCCTAATTTAGACAATCTTAGGGTAAAATCTGCATCTTCATACAAGCCATAACCTTCAAAATAAGTGGAGAATTGGAGGTTTTTAAAAATTTCTTTTCTGAAAGAAGACACCCCACCCATGAATTGTTCAACTTCATAAATTTTACCTGAAGGTGGTAAAAAACTAATGCTTCTGCCATGCGAAAATTCGGGTAAAAATCCTGGTGGTTTGTCGCTATCAAGGTTAAATTTTTTTCTTAAGACAAATCTGCTGCCGTCTGATTTATAGTACCCATCAAAACAAAAATGATGCTTGTCTGCTATGTAGCCTTGTTCATAGGCAAACCACGGGTCATCATTATTGATATAGCCACCAACCCCTAAAGCCTCTGGATAAAGTAGATAGGTTTTGATGATTTCTTCAAAATAATTGGGCATTAACAAAGTGTCATCGTCTAAAAAACAAATGATTTCACTCGTTGCCATGACCTGTTCTAAACCAAAGTTTCGTTGTTTGGTTAAGCCTTTTTGGTGCGGTTGCACTTGAAAGTACTTTAAATTTTTGAACGTATGTTCATGGCACATGATTTTCGTTTCTTCATCGGGCGAGCCATCAATAATCAAAATTTCATGGGGACCAAGCGATTGCTCTGCAATGGTCTGCAGCAAGGCTAAAAGCGGTTGGGCACGTTTATAGGTGCAAATGATGAGGCTAAACGTCATTTTTTTTTCTTAAATGTTGCGCCCATTTTATACTTACTTCCCATTGCTTTTGAAACTTAAAAAAATAGGTTAATGGATTTTTAATTGGCTGCAATTTATAATTTTTTAAAAACAAAATCAATTTAAATCCTTGCAGCTGTGGTTTAGTTTTATGACTTAATTGAAAAAGCATAACGGTTGGCGAAGGTTTGGGCTGAATAGGCTCATCCAGCCAAGCCAAGCTTGGTTTAGTTCTAAAACCACCCATCGGGGCTTTCAAATGTAAAATCTCAGGTTCTGGCAAATAAATAATATCATGGCCTAAATTTCTGATTAACATCCCAAAATCTGAATCTTCTCCGAATCCAAATTCGTAAGCCTCATCAAAAAAAACAGGTCCAAGAACTGAACTTTTTAAAAAACTACAGCCTGAACCGAAGGAACCCCATTGAAAAATATGCCTGAAAATTTTCTTATCGCCAGTCCTTAAACAGCTCATCGTGGCTGCGGTAATTTTCATTTTTATTAACTGTGATAAGGTACTTGAAAAAAGATTATTACTAAACCGAATATCGTCATCTGCTAGAAAAACCCATTCACTTTCTATTTGTTTCAAAGCCAAATTCCTGGCTTGGCAAGCACCCGTTTGATGCGTAAAAAAATGTTTGATGTTAAAACGCCATTTTTCAGTGGATAAATAATCTAATTCAGAAGTACTATTTAAATCTGGGTTTTGCTCCACAATAATGACATTAGCGGGCAAATGTGTTTGCGCATTGATATCGTTTAAAACATCCAATAAATACTTTTTTCTTCCTATGGTGGGAATAACGACATCTATTTTTTCAGTACCACAATACATATTTGATGAGGTTTCTTTGAAATTTAAATCATTGCCGAGCGCTATATTGGTTTGTCTGCGTCCAAGACACCAAAGAAGGGGAAATATATCAAATGTCTTTTGGTCAAGTAACCTATTAATAAAAAGCAAAAATACCCAAACCCATTTGTAGTTAGATTTTACAAAATTGTATAATCCAAAAATACTTACTTGATTTATCTTCGTTTTAGTAGGGAATGTTTTGAGCAAAAAAGGATTAGAATAACAAAACAAACCCTTTGGTTGGTAGATTTTAGCCACTGAAAGCAAGACATAATCTAATGATTCCGTTTGCAACCACAATTTTTCATTGGTTTGTTTAATGATATTAGTTGATAAAACACCTATTTGACCAGACATAAGCCAAGTGGGATATTTTACTTTTTTATTGACTGCAATAAAAACAGATTCATCAACATAACCAATATCTGCCGTTAAATAGGAATCCGCTATTTGATAGGACCACATTTCTCTTTCCTTACCATTCTTTTTGATATAATCTAAATCACAATAATCTTTCAAATCTTCGTGGCACCAAACGATAAATGTATCTGCATGTTTTAAAGCTAATAAATAGATCAAAGATGCTAAATTTTTTTGCAGGTATTGATGACCATCAAAACCTTCACAAGCAGTCATTTGAGAATTGTTATGATAAATGATGAGCATCTGCTTAAATATAGTTTTGGTAAAATTCCACATTTTTTTGTGCAACCACCTGATTAGAAAAAACTTTTTCAATTTTATGTCGAGCATTTTCACCAAAAACTTGGTTTAAGGCTTTATCATTGAGCAGTTTAAGAATGGCTTCGGCATAGGCTTGATGCGCCTGCGGATGCACCAAAAAACCCTCCTGTTCGTTTGTAATGACTTCAGTTGCCCACCCTATGTTTGAAGCCACAATCGCTTTTTTCATCGCCATGGCTTCCAACCATGAAACAGGTAAAGCCTCTGCGAAGGTAGGAAAAATACAAACATCAGCTTCTGCGATGTGTTTTTTTATGTCATGATAGGCCACGGGACCTAAGTACTGTACTTTTCGGAAAGCTTCCTCATCAAAAAGTGGTTTCATCAATGCCCAGGTTGAAGAAGAACCCGTTTTAATATCACCACTATCTTTGCCAACTAAAATCAATGCTGTGTCTTTGTCTAGGTTTTGCAGGATATTGAATATATAAGGGATTTCCATGGCCCCTTTTTTTCTAATTAAAGTCCCAAAATAGAGCACTTTCTTGCCTAATAATGCCTGTTGAGAATTTTCAAATTTTTGAAGATTTACCCCATTGGGAATAATTTTAAAATCAATAGTTAATCCAAAAAGTTCGTTGGTTTTAAGGGCTGTAAAGGCACTGACAGACAAATGTGCTTGGGCTTGTTGCAGTGCTCTTCTTTCTAGAAAATAATTCCATTTTTTAACCGGTCTTTGGTCCAAATCACAAAAATAAGTGTCTGAGCCATTAAGTCTAATTATCATTGGACATTTTTTGGGCTGTATAAATGCCGTGAAACCTGTCCAATCTGTTGCTTCAACCAAATCAATTTGTTTGTTTTGGTGCAGTTGATCTATTATTTTTTTTATTTTGTATTGCGTTAAAAATAAGGATAACCCTTTAAATTTGATGTTTTTAATTTGTTGGATGATGATGCCTTGATCTTCGAACACTGCATCTTGCGGTTGTGCATATACCAATAGGCGTACCCCATGACCCAATGCCACCAAACTTTCCGCCAAATTTTTTATACTGGTACCCAAACCACCTGAGTTGCCCGTTGTCGGGTGTGGGTATTCGGGGGTTAAAAAGGCTATGGTCATTAGATTAAATTTAAATACTGTTTCACCATATTTTCGATGGTAAATTTTTCTATGATGGCTATACTCACATCACCCTCAATTCTGAATTGGCCAAGGTATAAATTTTCTATTATTTTCGAAAGCTTTTGACAATCTTTAATAGGAAATAAGAGACCATTGTGGTTGTCTGTTATTAAGCGCAAAACATTTCCGCCTGGATATTCGGTTGTTAACGCAGCTACATTACAAATCATACTTTCTACAACTGAAAAACAAAACGTCTCTTCGTGAGAAGTGTGTATAAGGTAATCATATTCAGCATATATGTCATACAAATTGGCGACACTGCCTTTAAAAATAAATTGCTGCTCGAGATTAGCTGATTTGATTAAGGTTTTCAGGGTCATTTCATAAGGCCCCTCGCCATAGAGGTCAATTTTTAAATCATCTTTAATGGTTGGTGGCAATAAAAAAACCGCTTCAATCAGGTCTTGAATACCTTTTGAAAATCTTAAATGACTGGCCACCATAAAAGTGGGCTTAGCCTCTGCCCTAGTTAATCTTTTTTTGTAAAGCGTGGTTTCAATGCCATTATAAATCACCTGCGTTTTTGATTGAATGGACGCACCAAAATCTTTGAATAATTCTTGTACGGTATATTCAGATACGCCAACAAATTGATCAACATAACGGCTATAAAAAAAGCCTTTCAGTCGCTTCTTGATTTTTTTAGATAAAGGATAGCCCCCAAAAGGTCTCGGATTATGGTCAACAGCAATCATTTTCGTGTCTTTATATCTATGTTTGACTGCTTGATAAAAGGGGGTGCAAATTTCAACAAAATGCGTAAAAACGATGTCAAAAGGTTGATTGTGTTCCAAAAAACTTTGCTCCACCCGGCCATGGTCATGAGCCACAATTTGCAATTGCGCATAGTGACCATGGGTAGCAACATTAGGAAAAAACCAAACCACCTCATGGCCTTGCTGCTTACAGGCCTTGTCAAATAACCAAAAGAAACGATCCATACCCCCTACGCGCTCAGGCATGAGGCGGTAATTGCAAAGGACGGCTATTGTCTTTTTTAGGTCCATTGTGCCAAAACTTCTGCTATCCGTTTACTGGTGCCCTCAAGTGGTGCACCTATCTGCAAATCTAGTAATTTTTGTTGTTCAATTGCTTTTGATTCTGGAAAGGCTAGCGCTTGATTGATGGCTTGCAATAGTTCCTTTTCATTTTTGGCTATATAAGTTGCTTCAGAATCAACTACTTGCACGATATGGGCGTATTGTAAAAACCTTTGATCATTGGGCAAGCCATTGCTTAAATTACCAAATACCGTATTAATGACTGGTTTTTTAAACTGCATAAAATCTAAACTCATGGTTGACAACATATTAATATTAATAGCCGAATACTTTAATACCGATTTTAAATCATGGACATCTGCCACCGTAGGTATGCGTTGCGACCAAGCCTCTTGATGGTTAGAGCGCGCTTGTACCCATAGTGGAAAATTCCATCGGATAAAAGGATACTTTTCAGCCAAATACTCAAAACGCTTAGGTTCCTCCGCAGGCGATGTTCGTACTAATAAATTAGCCGCCTGAACTAATAAGCGACTTTCGATCATCTTTGCAATGGTTTCAATATATAAAGGATCATTTGGACTGGTTGAGACATCACCACAACTGAATAAAAGTGTAGGTTTGGCAGGGTCTAAGTCAAATTTTTCATGAAAAGTCTTTAAATCATAGCCATACCGCGTTAAAACATAAGGTTCAAATTGAGGTGTTCCAACAATGGCCATTTGATTGGCTTTTATAGAGGGATAGAAATTTAATAAATCTTCTTTCATCAATGGACTCCATACCAAATAATAATCAAAATTAGCTGCCATTCTCCCTTTAGAAGCCAAATTGTCCCAACTAAAAATAAAAGCAGTCGTTTTTATTTGTAAGGCTTCGGCTGCCAAGACCAAAGGGGCAATATAGGGTGGTCGCTGATGGGTAAAAAACAATTGATCCAATTGCAAGTCCAGCAATAATTGTTTATAGCTTTTGGTTATAGGTTTATTTTTAAAGGAGAGTTGTTGCCAACGGTTAAAGCGCAAAATCCAAGCTTCATTATTTAACCAATTTGTAACCTGATAAATGAAACGTGTAGCGAGTCCTCTTGGTGTTTTAGCTTTGGAAAAGTTAGCTTTAAAATTATCGGTTATGCCAAAATTTCCTTTCCGATGGAATTGTAAATGGGCAACCTCTTTCATTTTTCTAAAAAACCAAGTGGTAAAAGATTCTTCAAAAACATCTAATTCAATAAGTTCGCAGCCTATTTCTAAATCATCGTAGGCTTCTTTGGGTAAGCATGACAACAAAACCACTTGCTTAAAATACGCTTGCGCTTCTTTCATAAAATCGCTTAAAATGAAATTCCGATAGCCTACACCGTCAGTTATTACGATCCCTAACTTTTTCATTAAATATCTCTAAATTGTTTTTGATGATTGAGTTGCCAAATGTCGGCATTTTCTAATGATTTCAAAAATAATTCTGCACTATTACCATGTCCAAAGTTATGCATGGCAGGCTTGACTTGGTGGGCATCTATTTGATTTAAGGCATTAGAAATACTTGTGGTTGCGTAATCTACATTGATAATATCTGCGTTAAGCGCACGGTTTTGTTGACGTGTACCGATATTGATAATAGGTAAGCCGTAGTAAGGCGCTTCTCTAATCCCAGCGCTACTATTGCCAACAATAAATTGTGATTTTTTGAGAAGTGTTAAAAAGTATTCAAAGCGTAACGAAGGAAAAATTCGAAAACGAGGCTGTCCTTTTAACTTATCGTAGGCTTTGAGAATAGCCTGACTACCCAAATCATTATTGGGGAAAACCACCACATAATTATGTTTATCATTAAGCAAAGCCTCAACGAAATTGTTAGCATAAATTGCCATAAAATTTGCTTCGGTGGTCACAGGATGAAACATAGCTATGGCATATTGCTCAAAATTAATTTCATAATATTGTTTAGCTTCGTCAAGGTTTGGTAAACTATTGGAGAACATAATGTCTACATCTGGCGAACCTATCACGGCAATTGATTCAGATAGCTCCCCCATCTGGATTAATCGCTTTTTTGCTGATGCATTTGAAACAAAATGGATATGGCTCATTTTGCTTGTGGCGTGCCTCATCAATTCATCAATGGTACCAGACACTTCGCCACCTTCTATGTGTGCAACTAAAATGTTGTTCAAACTTCCCACAATTGCACCGGCAAGGGCTTCAACCCGATCACCATGAATCACCATCATATCTGGTTGGGCCACTTTAACAAATTCAGATAATCCAGATATGGTCTTTGCTAAAGTTAAATCCATGGTGGTTTCGTGGGTATGATTTTCAAAAGTATGAATGTGAGAAAAACCACATTTTTCTATTTCTAATAAAGTATAACCATACAGTTTTTGCAAATGCATACCTGTCACAAAGACAATAGGTGTAAAGTCAGGATGTTTTTCTAAAGCTAGGATTAAAGATTTAATCTTTCCAAAATCGGCACGCGTTCCAGTTAGAAAAAGGATTTTCTTCATTTTTTAAAATTAAGCAAATTTAAAAATATAAATGCAAATTGCAAGTAAATGCATTGAAAACCGCACCTTATATAATTCATCTCGCATCTCGACTCCGCTGGATGTGACAAGCTCGATGTGACAACGTTTTGTCAGGTCGAGCGGAGTCAAGACCCTAACAGAGTCCAAACTCTAGCACGCTTATCAGGTCGACTGCTATTGTCAGGTCGAGCGGAGTCGAGACCCAAACAGAGTCCAAACTCTAGCACGCTTGTCTGGTCGAGCGGAGTCGAAACCCGCTAACTTCAAAAAACATCTTTTATTTCGCATCTCGACTCCGCTCGATGTGACAACTGTTCACTGTCAGGTCGAGCACGCTTGTCAGGTCGAGCGGAGTCGAGACCCGTTAACTTTAAAAACATCCTTTAAACAAAATATCTCGCATCTCGCATCTCGACTCCGCTCGATGTGACAAGCTCGATGTGACAACGTTTTGTCAGGTCGAGCGGAGTCAAGACCCTAACAGAGTCCAAACTCTAGCACGCTTATCAGGTCGAGTGGTATTGTCAGGTCGAGCGGAGTCGAGACCCTAACAGAGTCCAAACTCTAGCACGCTTATCAGGTCGACTGCTATTGTCAGGTCGAGCGGAGTCGAGACCCGTTAAATTCAAAAGATATCTTTTATCTCGCATCTCGCATCTCGACTCCGCTCGATGTGACAACTGTTCACTGTCAGGTTGAGCGGAGTCGAGACCCAAGTGGAGTCGAGACCCTTACAGACTCGCAAACTAATTATGATTCCAATAAATCTGGGTTAAATTTATAATGGGTCAAATTTTTACATGCTGCTAATTCAGTTAAAACATCCCAATTACCACTGATCACTGCCTCCTTTTTTGCTCTACTCCATTTTTTTATTCTTTTCTCAAATGCAATGGCTTGGTGAGGTTCAACGAAATCCTGAAACCAAACCAATTCAACTAGTCTTCTGGAGTAAGTAAAGGCGTTGGGATATTTTCCCATATTATGTTCCATCAATCTTCTTTCTAAATCTGACGTAATTCCAACATAATAAGCAGAATCTTTACATTTTAACAAGTAAACATAATATAACTTCATCTGAAACTGTATAAAGCAAAAGTACTAAATAGTTTTTAATTTTGTGTTTGGTATCTCGCATCTCGACTCCGCTCGATGTGACAAGCTCGATGTGACAACTGTTCACTGGCAGGTCGAGTGCTATTGTCAGGTCGAGCACGCTTGTCAGGTCGAGCGGAGTCGAGACCCGTTAACTTCAAAAAAATTATAAAAATAAAATATCTCGCATTTAGCATCTCGCATCTCGACTCCGCTCGATGTGACAACTGTAATGTGACAACCGTAAAGTGACAGACGCGATGTGCAAAGCTCAGCATGCATCTCGCATCTCGACTCCGCTCGATGTGACAAACTCTATGTGACAACTGTTCTCTGTCAGGTCGAGCGGAGTAGAGACCCGTTAACTTTAAAAACATCCTTTAAACAAAACATCTAGCATCTCGACTCCGCTCGATGTGACAACGTTTTGTCAGGTCGAGCGGAGTCGAGACCCGAGCGGAGTCGAGACCCGAGCGGAGTCGAGACCCGAGCGGAGTCGAGACCCGAGCGGAGTCGAGACCCGAGCGGAATCGAGACCCTAACGGAGTCGAGACCCAAACCTTATCCCCTTTTTTAAAAACAATCCCTATTCAAAATCTATAAAATCCAACTGCTCATCATTGGCTATATGTCGCAACGCTTTTTTACCTAAAATGGCATTAAAATGCTCGGCTAAAATCTTTCCAGTACCAGGGCGTTTAACCCAAATATTAGCTTTGGTTAAAACCTCTCCTTTTTTGATAGGCGCAATACTGCAAACCGTAGCAAAAGCAAAATCAATAGTGACTTGTTCCTCCTTAGCTGGTTCTTTAATCCCTCCTCTCATTAAAGCAATCTCCGCACTATTTTGTATTAATGCTTGACAAGTTTGTTCGTCCATGCTACAAACAATATCAGGTCCCGTACGTTGCATATGGTCTGTAAAATGACGTTCTAATATTGAAGCGCCTAAAGCGACAGCGCCCAAACAAGCATTATTGTTTAGTGTATGGTCAGACAACCCAAAAACCTTATCGGGAAAGGCTTCGTTTATTTGCATCATGGCACCAAAACGCACCAAATGAATTGGTGTTGGATATAAATTAGTGGTATGTAGTAAAGCCACTGGCACTTGTTGTTTATCAAAAATAGCTACTGCCTTTGTAATACTTTCTATGGTGTTCATGCCTGTGCTCAAAATAACTGGTTTTCCAAAAGAGGCAATATGTTCCAATAAAGGATAATTGTTACATTCACCCGAACCAATCTTGTATGCTGGAATATCAAATTTTTTCAAACGCTCAGCTGCGGCACGAGAAAAGGGTGTTGAGATAAAAATCATGCCTTTGCTCTCCACATAGTTTTTAAGTTCTAATTCATCAGCTTCATTTAAAGCACAACGTTTCATAATTTCATATATTGAAACATCTGCATTACCTGGTATCACTTTTTTTGCAGCACCACTCATTTCATCTTCAACAATGTGTGTTTGGTGTTTAACTACCTCAACACCTGCTCGGTGTGCAGCATCTACCATTTCTTTGGCAACCTCAAGTGAGCCTTCATGATTGATACCAATTTCTGCGATGACTAATGGCGGAAAATCTTGACCTATTTTTCTGCCTGCGATATTAAAAGTTGGTTTCATATTTTTTTACTTCTAGTTTAAATTAACTTAATCTAATCACGGCTATATCTATTTTAAAGTCACAATGGCTCGGGGTTGGTGCAATAATAAAACATATATTTTACCAAAAAATCTTGCCATTCATGCAAATTGAAAATATGATTTTCAATTTGCATGAATTTTAGTGTTTGGTTTTATTTAATAGATAGTTTGCATAATCAAAATCCTCTTGTGTATCAATATCCACATGGGCAAACACATGGTCAACTTCATATGGATAAGCCGCATTGGTGATGATTTCATTATTTAATATAACCGATGATTTAACGATGTATAATAAGCCGTTTTCGGCATACAATGGTTCCAAATTTTGACTACGTTGTCCAATTTTATAATTGAAGGGCACAAATTGGCTGTTAACAATTTTTCCCAATTTTTGATTATGGCGCGAAACGGTAAACAAGCTGTCCAAGCCTCTATTTTGAAAAAGAGCGAAAGCTTCATGCAACAAGTTTTCTGGTCTTAAAGGGTTGGTCGGTTGCAATAAAATGACATTTTCAGCGGATGTATTGCGTGTTTCCAAGACATGTTTTAATGCACTTACCGTTGGTTCATGATCGCCAGACAATTCAGCTGGCCTATTTACTACCTTCGCGCCAAATTGAAGTGCAACCTCTTTTATCGCCTCATCATCGGTTGACACATATACTTCATCTATAAAAACATGCTTTTTAGCATATAATATACTATGAGCCAGCAAAGGTAATTCACCTAGCAACTTGATGTTTTTATGAGGCAAGCGCTTTGAGCCGCCTCGTGCGGGAATGACGGCAATGGTTTTTGTCATCTATTAAAAATTGTTGTTCATAAATAAAGCTTCCGTTCGTAAAATATGTTTAGTGGTGCTAATTTACAATATATTTTAAATTCTATTAAAGATTTACAGGCTTTTCTTTTTAAATTTAAAGAATTCAATATTTAAAACTTTCTAAATTACACCCCCATGTTTTTTTTTTGTAAAAATGTTAGTTTTACTTAAATTTTAATTGGCATAGCCTTAATCAGGTTTCCAATATATCTTGGTTTCAGGTAATTTTTGATAGTTGTTCATCTCTTGTTTAGAGAAACGCTTACTGTTTTTATAAATTTTAGGACAATTGACCAAAACATCCACCATAGCCCGCACTAAGCCTAATGTTGCCAGATAATCGCCTTTGATTGTTTTCAATTTTATTTGTGCATAGATGGAATAGCCTATTTTTCTAGGGATTTGACTGATGGGATAAAACATGAAATACATATACCAGGCTGATCGTAAAGCTCTACGCGTGCGCGTGCTATAATCTGGCGCATTTTTTCTTGACTTCACCGCCACGCGATGATGCACCAAAAGCTGAGGCACATAATGCACTTCCCAACCTTTTTTAAACAAATGGTAGCCAGCAAATGCTTCTTCTCCATAAAAGATAAACCAAGCAGGATAATTGGGTATAGCCCGCCAAGCATCCATGCGCCACACATGACCACAACCTACAAAGCCCTTGACGCGCATGGATGGCTCATTTGTTGCTCTACTTATAGGCGGTTCTAAACCCCAAAAAATACGGCAAGCGATAACGGCACAATGCAGGTGATTCTCAAAATATAACGCTATGGTATCCAAAACCGCCTCAGATAAAAAGTGTGCATCATCATCTAATGAAATGGCATAGTCGCCTGTACACTGATTTAGTAAGACATTCCTGTTATGAATATATCCTTTTGATTGGTTATTTCTAAACAACTGGATGAAAGGATAATTCTCTTTAACATAGTCAAAAGTACCATCAGTTGACGCATCATCATAGACCAAAAATTCCACGCGTGAATCTTGTAATAAAGCCGACAAATGATTGAGCGTCGTTTTTAAGTCGCCCAAACGGTTTTTGGTGGTGATGAGAATGGAAAAAATTTTACGCATCTAATACTTTTTTATGCTAGCCTTAGGCAAACCCCATTTTGAATACAAAAAATGACGAAATAAATTTAATTTGAACAACCTATTGAAAAGTTTATTTCTTATGAGATAATATTTAGTTAAAGACTTATGGCTATTAGCCTTAAAAAAATCTTGCCTGCATTCGGCTACTTCATGCTGCCTCATTTGATTAATTACATCCGTCATCCATTGTTCTGGCATATTGCCCATATGGTAAGCATAATTGTTATAGGTGGTTAATCGCCAATAATCTTTTTTTAAAGGTAAGGCATCTAAATAGCCCTCGCTAGGTCCGCCCAATTTGAAAGGCATAAAGGCTATGATTTCATCAAAAACGGACCGTTTATAAGTAGTCACAACATGACCTGCGCCAATAATTGCTTTGAAGCCATCTGCTTTTTCTATGCCTAGGGTGTATTTTAAATAATCAGGATTATAATCTCTTTCCCAACCGATACTATCGTAAAATTGCACCATTGCCTCTGGATCACTAACAGGTAAAAATCTTATTTCTGCATTAAATAAATTGCTCCAAACGACATTTTCTGCTTTATTTTTAAAACTGCCAAATTGTGGCACTAAACCAACTGCGCCTGCTTGCGGTATTTTTTCAAAAACATGAACAGTCTCCTCTTGCCAATGCGGCAAAAACAAAACATCGGCATCTGTAATGGTAACTAGTTCAATAGGATGACCTACTAATCCTTTGATGATGGCATTAACTTTGCCAATATTGGTGGTGTGAACCACTTCATGAATTAAACGCTGATTAATAAGCGAATTAAGATAATTGACCACCTCACTGCAGGAACCATTGTTGACAATGGTTATATGTGTTTTACTGTGACTCGTTTTCAAAAGAGAGTTGATGCATAATTGAAAAACCTCAAAACTTTTTTGATAATAGCCATTTAAGTGTGGTATATAAACAGGCATCACCACTTGATGTAGAAAATCTACAGTAGTAATTGGTTGGTCTTTTTGTGGGTTTAGGCCTTGACGCATTTACAAGTTTTTATCTATATAAAATAAATTGCCTAAATTTCCATTTATAACAGATTTTCCTATTAGCGCATATTGATGATTACTCAAAAATAGTGTAATTTCACTGCTAATGTCATTTGATAGCGACTGGTCTGTTTCAATTAAAATCACTTTTGGTCTAAATTTTTCCCAATCATTAGAAGCCAAGACCATTAAATCAAAACCTTCAACATCTATGTCTAAAAAATCTATACGTTCTCCAGGACTAATGTGTTGCTCAAGGACTGATTTTAAACTGATAGTTTGTACCTCTTTTTTTTCTACAATTTTGTCTTCTAAATGATGTTGCTGAATGAAGCTATAATCTAAAGTGTTCATGGAAGAATACTGGTCTTCTAACAGGTAATAGGTTAAAATTTCATCATTAGTGCCAATTGCTTTATTAACAAAAATGTCGGTTTTGCGCTTTTTTTCAAATAGTTCTTTCATTTTAGGATTCGGATCAATACAAATGCCCTTCCAACCTCGTAAATGAAAATAATAGGAGTTAGATGCTTTTACCGGATCCCAACAACCGATATCAACATAGACGCCTTTTCTGTTGACTTTCAGGAGTTGTTTCAATTGGATATCTTCACCAGATTTTGAAAAACTGATGTTATACCTTTTATAAATTTTTGCTCTAATATATTCCTTTAAAAAATTTATCATTAGTTTTTACGTTTAATATCATCTCCATTTGTTTTTTAAAATTTGCATCAGAAAAATAATTTTCGAAAACTTCATTATTAATTTCTGTAGTGGTCAGTAAATCGAAGATTTTTACTTTTGCGTCTTCAAGGTCATTCATTTCATAAATATATTTATAAGAATTGTTTGAAATTTTACGCATCTCACTTCGTTCTGGAGAAGAAATTAACACCTTCTTTTTCAGGCTAAATAAAAATGGGGCTTTTCCCGGCAAAATATTACAATAGTCTGGCCCATTTTCCAAAAGAACCAAAACATCACTTTCATTGATTTGTTCCATCGATGAATTGGAAAAATCTAAACAATCTAAAACTAAGATATTGTCAATAGATTTTACCATATCTTTTATGTTGTTAACGCCATCGCCTTTGATTCGGAGTATGAGTTCAACGTCTTGTTTGATCCAATCATGTTGCTCACCAAGTGCCATAAAGGCTTCAATCAGAACCATTAAATTTCTGCCAAACATCAATGCCCCATGGTAAGATATTTGTAATTTTCTTTGTTTTGCGCGCACCTGACTCGTGTCAGAAAAATCAAAAGCCTCCGGCACAAACTGGTGAGCTATCGTATGAAATGGTTTCGGATAAGCATATAAAAATTTCAAATCTTGCGACATATAATGGGCTGATGAACAACATGCTTTCGCTTGATTAACAATAGTTATCATATCCTTTAAACGATAAAATTCATTGGGTGTTGTTTTCTCTCCGTCTCGCACATACCAAGCAAAAGGATAGGGATCATGAAAATTTATAACAACTTGGTTAAGAAAAGACACTGCTTTCAGTGCCCGAATATTTTCATGGTTTAATCCAGAACTTCTAACCATTATTAAATCATAACTTTTTAAATCTCGTGTCCGTATATAGTCCTCAAATGCTCTCGCATATTGATTAATACTCAACTTTTCAACAAATGATCTCCCTCTTATTCGCCGATAAAACCTATTATACCATTTAATTTGCCATGGAATCTTATTAGAAATGACCTTTTTTTCTATATTGACTGGCAAAATAGCAAGGTGATCATCTCCGTGATGATGACAGGTATATAATACATCTATTTGCGCTGATGGGTATAATTTTTTTAATTTAAACAAGAAAGACCGCTCAATAATCCCTTGACTCGTGCCGCTCACACGTAAATCTTGCACTATAATTAAAAATTTCATTTGATTGATTTAATGGCTTTAGAAAAAATATTGGCAAATCTGTTCCATTTTGAAAACTTCAAATATAGAAAAAAAATCGTCAACCATCTCTTGGGTGTTTTTTTGTTATTGAGTTGTGTTTTTTCTAGGCCGTCAAAAAGTGATGCTAGTAATTGTTTAGGATAATTTTTGCCGTATTTGTTGATGAGGTAGCTATAAAACATGAACCAGCCTTGGTTCTTTTCAACGGAATCTGGCTGACTAGTTATGTTTTCACCACTGTTTCTAAAAAACATGACCACCTCATTTAGACTTAAAATTGGCCGATGCATGGCACATTCTACCACTGCCAAAAGATCGCTAGACCACGCCAAGGGAAAATCTTTAATACCTACTTTTTTTAAGCTTTCAAAGTTAAAAATGTATTCACTTAAAGAACTTCTGGTGCCGCCTTGAAGCTTTCGCATTAAAAAGTCGGTTCCCGTTTCTAAAGTAGGATGTTGGTAGATGGCAGATATTGGTTGACTATTTTTATCAATGACCTGCGAGGCTAATCTCACAACAGCCACCTTTTGTTCGCTAATGGTTTTTAAATGTGCATAAAAAGTTGCAATAACCTCTTCACCTAACACGTCATCGTCGGCTAAAATCATGACCCATTTTTCATTTTTGGTTAACGCCAAACACCTATTCCATTGTTGCACGAGTGATTGCCCACCTAAGTTGGTAGGAAAACGGTGATAGGAATAAGAAAACTGACTGTCGTATTTTTGTAGTAACGCTGTAGGCGGTTGCGCACTGGCATCATCACCAATATACACATGAAAGCGCTTATCTGTTTGATTGGCTAACGATTGTAAGGTTTCTTCAAAAAAGGTGTATCTATAATAAGGGATAACGATGGCGAGCATTTTATTGAGCTATCAAATTTTTAATATAATTTAATTTTTTATGAACATTATTCTGTATTGGTAATGATTTGCCAATAGCCAGTTTTTCTACTGCCTTTTCTTTCTATAATATTCATTTTTTGCATTTTATAAATGTCTCTTTTAATCGTTTCTAAACTAACGAAACATTTATTAGCTAATTCTTCTTTTGTTATATATATATCTTTTTTTATAAAGGATATTATATTTATTTGCCTATCATTTAAAGGGTCATTTAAAGGGTCATTTAAAGGGTCATTTAAAGGGTCATTATCAATTTGTGAAACTTTTGAATAAATGGTTACTAAAAAACCATTGCTCTTATTTTTAAAAGTAGGTTTTGGTAAGCCCGCTGATTCAAAATATTCAATTATTCGTCTGATACCTGAACCATACTTTTCGATTAGACCCATACTTTTAAAAATCCCTGCTACAAGCTTGTTTCGGGGTGTTGACATGTAGTTGTTTTCTAATAAATCATTTTCACTAATGCTATCAGGAAGTCTGCCTGGATTGAAAAATTCGATATGATTATCAAAAATTTTAACAATGGCATCTGCTGCATCACGATAGTCTCTATGAACAATCATATTCATAACAATTTCTCGAATAGCTTCCATAGGATATTGCCATTCTTGTTTATGATGTGCTTTATCTGTAATAATAATAGCTTTATTGATGTGTTTTTCAACAAAACTCATAATTTGGCTTGCTTGACTAATTAAATCGGATTGCGTGCGGTCATTGTCCTTAATAATTATAGGGGTTTGAAATCGTCCTAGCTCAACAGTAGTAATAACGTTGTCTTGCTTATTAAAAAGTAGAAAAGCAGCATTGGTGATTTTTTCGTTTTTTATAAGGTCTTTCTTAAACAAAAAGTTTATAGGGTCTTCTTTGATATTAGTGCCGTTTTGATTTATAGCGTCAATAGCTATTTGAACTTTTTCTAAAGAAATAGTATCAATTTTATAATCATTATTAGTATGAAAATCCCAACTTGAATTAATGGTTTTTAAGTGCATATTCACGACCTCTTCAATTGCCAATAAATGATTAGCATTTTGCAAACGCTTGTAGTATCTGCCTCTATATGCAACTGGTTTTATGGGGTATTCTTGCATGCTAAAAATTACCACTTTTCGAAATTCCATTTCAAACACATCTATATCAGGAATCAAAGTTGGAGCAGTTTTTTGTTTAATTTCATTTACCCAATTTTGAATACTTTCTTGGTTTGTTTCAACACCTTTTATAGTGCCATCATCAGCCACTCCTATAAAAACATATCCTCCTTTAGCATTGGCAAAAGCAACTAAGGTTTCAATAACTTCTGCATTGAAATTAGTTTTAAACTCAATGTTTAAGCCTTCCCCTTGTTTGATAAAGTTTAACCAATTCATTTATTTAAAAATAATGCGTTCGAAAAAACCTTTTATTAAATGTTACCACAAATATAAATAAATTTAGTTTCAGAGTTCAAGGTTTAAAGTTAATTTTTAAACTTTATTTCTAACATCTTGCTGTCTGCTTATCAATGTTTCAATATCTCTTTGGTCATTTCTAAATATTGAGTTCCCCACTTTTGGCATGGCTTTAAATGATTTCCCTCTGCCCATTCATTCCAAGCGTTTATAAACAAAAATGTTTCTGCCAAAGACTGAAATTCTTCAAAATAGGTGTATCTATAATAAGGGATAATGATGGCTAGTATATTATTTGGCTTTAAATTTTAATATCAAGCCAAAAATTTTACGCGCCAGAGGCAAAAAATAGAATTTTGAACCTATTTTTTTACAAAATAAACCAAATTGATAGGTATTTGAACGCTTTAAATTAGACTTTTGAATTTCTATGGCATTTATATTATTGAATTTATCTTTTAAACGACCTATTAAAAAGGACTTGTATTCGTCTTTAGAAATATATTGGTCAAGAATATTATAAAATTGGAATGTGTTGTCAAGAAGTAATTTGCCGTTTTTAATCATGCTGTTTGGGTGTTTTCTATATAATGCTAAAGGTTTATCAAGAAAAATAAAAACGATATTTGATTGTGCGATTTGAATCCAAAATAACCAATCTTCTTTTGCTTTTAACGTTTCATTAAATGGGTTTTTTTTCACTAAAAAGCTTGGGAAAAAACCGCAATGAATGGGAATAGCAAAAGTGATGTCCCATTCGTTTAATATAAATTCAAAATTAAATTGACTTGACATTAATTTATAAAAAGGCGGAAGTGTGGCGGTAGAATTATCAAAAAAGGACAAATAATTTGTAATAACAACTGCGTCCCCTTGGATTAAATTTACAGAATCTGCAAATTTTGTTTCTAGAAGAATATCGTCAGCATCTAAAAATTGAATGTAATCACCTTTAGCCATATTAACCCCTGCATTTCTTGCACTACTCAAGCCACCATTTTTTTTATATACATATTTGAATCTTTCATCCTTTGCAACCCATTGTTTTGCTATTTGTTCAGTACTGTCAGGACTGCCATCGTTTACAATAATACACTCCCAATGGATATAGGTTTGCTTTAATACCGATTGCAAACACTCGTCCAAGTATTGGGCTTGGTTGTAGCAGGGAACGATGATGGAGATAAGGTTTTGCATTATGACATTATTTTGTTGATAAAAATAAATTATTAAAATTCCAACCAAAGTTTCTTACATTTCTGTTTTAATTTATTAAATAAATTAGTTTTTCTTTTTTCCGTACTAGAGTTCTTTAGATATTGTAAATTTGACTGTAAACCTAAAAGCAATTTGAATACTCTGTCCGCATCAAATTTATTCAAACCAATTTCATTACAAAGCGACAACAACTTATAATGTTTATTATATAATATATTATCCATTAATAAAGATTCAGATAAGTTTAAATATACCAAACCCATTAATAAATTTTCCTTTTTTAATAGCATAATTATTTTAAAAATAAAATAACTGTCAATTTTTGTATTTGGTTCAAGTTGAAACAATAATTGAATTAATTTTGATTTATTTATATATATAACTTTAGAAACTAAGTAATTTTGATTTAAAAATAAAGCAGGAATACCATCAGCTAAAAAAGGATGCTCCACTTTATTAGTTAAAAAATTTGAAGCAATTATACCAGATATTAGACTTTGATTATGATTAATATATTCAGTAATTTGATTTATAAAAATATCAGATAATGTTAATTTTGAAAGAACAATAAAATCACAATTTAAATTGGATATTATATTTTTAAATTCACTTAAACTAGTTGCTTCTTCTTGTTTTATTAAATAAGTATTTACTACTAAACCTAAATTATTATCGCTGTTGTTATTGAATTGAGGAAAATCTAATTGTTGCTCGTTAATATTTATTTGTTCATTCCGCATTTTTTCAAACAATTCTGAAACCAATTTTTCAACTTTTAAAGTTGGGTAAAGCAAAAACTCTTCCATTTTGTTTGCCAAACTAATAGAATTTGGTTCAAAAAGTAAAGATTGATGAAATTCGTTTGGTATTAATTCTGGAATTCCTCCTGCGTTTGCTGCAATAATTGCACATTGGCAAGAAACTACTTCTAAAACCGAAACAGGATGATTGTCGCCTAGGTAGGGCAATACACATAAAGCATGGTTAGCATGATTTCTTATAAATGATAATGCTTCTTGTCTGGGTAACGAAAATTCTTCTACAGGAATAAATTTTGAAAGCTCCTTAAAGAAATTATTTTCATTTTCGTAACCACTATTAGGTCCTAATAAAATGATTTTTTTTATTTGTTTTCCAAAAAAATCTTTATTCATTAACAATTTTATTGCACCAGTAAATTCAACAAAACCTTTCATTGCACTTCGTTTACCAAAAAAAATTAGGCAGTCGATATTTTGGTATTTTATTTTAGTAAAATTTGGATAGAAAAAAGAATATCGTTTAATATATTTTATGTTTGAATTGATTTGATAATCAAACAATAAATAGCTTTTATATAGAAAAGACGTAGGAAACCTTAAATAATTGGTTAATTCTATGGAAACTTTCTCGGCATAAACTGAAAATATTTTATTTAATGCTAAAGGTGACTTACTGTTGTCTTCTATATATCTTGATGAACCATGACAATGGACATGTATCT